>NZ_CP077089.1:362500-1042500 GCF_014268445.2 Pseudomonas tensinigenes | reverse complement strand
ACGCTGCGGCCAGCGCTGAGTGATCGCCTTGCGACGGGTATAGAAGCGCACACCATCCGGACCATACGCATGCAGGTCACCAAACAGCGAACGCTTCCAGCCGCCGAAGCTGTGGTAAGCCACCGGCACCGGCAGCGGCACGTTGACGCCAACCATACCGACTTCGATCTCGTCGCAGAACAGACGCGCCGCCTCACCGTCACGGGTGAAGATGCAGGTGCCATTGCCGTATTCGTGATCGTTGATCAGTTGCATCGCCTCTTCCAGGCTGTTCACGCGAACGATGCACAGTACCGGGCCGAAGATCTCTTCTTTATAGATGCGCATTTCTGGAGTGACGTTGTCGAACAGGCAGCCACCGAGGAAGAAGCCTTCTTCATGACCGGCCACGCTGAAACCACGACCGTCGACCACCAGGGTCGCGCCCGCCGCCACACCGTCATCAACGTAACCACTGACTTTGTCGCGCGCCTGACCGGTGACCAGTGGCCCCATATCCAGGCCGCACGAAGTGCCGGCACCGATTTTCAGCGCCTGGATCTGCGGTACCAGTTTGGCCACCAGCGCATCGGCCACTTGATCGCCTACACAAACGGCAACCGAAATCGCCATGCAGCGCTCGCCACAGGAACCGTAAGCCGCGCCCATCAGTGCGCTGACGGCGTTGTCCAGATCGGCATCCGGCATCAGCACTGCGTGGTTTTTCGCGCCGCCCAGTGCCTGAACGCGCTTACCACGCTTGGTGCCTTCGGCGTAGATGTACTCGGCAATCGGCGTCGAACCAACGAAGCTCAGCGCTTTGACTTCCGGCGCTTCGATCAGCGCGTCTACTGCAGTCTTGTCACCGTGAACCACGCTCATCACGCCTTTCGGCAGACCGGCTTCCAACAGCAACTGAGCGATCAGCAGTGTCGAGCTTGGATCACGCTCGGACGGCTTGAGGATGAAGCAGTTGCCGCAGACGATCGCCAACGGGTACATCCACAGCGGCACCATGGCCGGGAAGTTGAACGGGGTGATCCCGGCAACGATGCCCAGCGGCTGGAAGTCCGACCATGCGTCGATGTTCGGGCCAACGTTGCGGCTGTACTCACCCTTGAGGATTTCCGGCGCGGCGCAGGCGAACTCGACGTTCTCGATACCGCGCTTCAATTCACCGGCGGCGTCTTCCAGAGTTTTACCGTGTTCTTCGCTGATCAATTGCGAGATGCGTGCTTCGTTCTGCTCCAGCAGTTGCTTGAAGCGGAACATCACCTGCGCGCGTTTGGCCGGTGGCGTGTTGCGCCAGGCCGGGAACGCAGCCTTGGCGGCATCGATGGCTTTCTGGATGGTTGCCTGGCTGGCCAGTGGCAGCTTGTGGATAGCCTGACCGGTGGACGGGTTGAACACATCAACCGCGCGACCGTTCTCGGTCACCAGTTCGCCATTGATCAAATGCGGGATAACGCTCATCGAAAACTCCTGAATTCTTGTCCACGGGCACCCGTTAAGGAGTGCCCGTTTTTGTAGGTATATATAGAAGGAAAAATCAGTCGAGCTTGTTCAGCACTTCGCCGACCGCGTCGAACAGGCGATCGAGGTCTTGCGGCTTGCTGTTGAAGGTTGGGCCGAACTGCAGGGTGTCGCCGCCGAAGCGTACGTAGAACCCGGCTTTCCACAGGGCCATGCCCGCCTCGAACGGACGCACAATAGCGTCGCCGTCACGACCGGCAATCTGGATTGCACCCGCCAGACCGAAGTTACGGATGTCGATAACGTTCTTCGAACCTTTCAGACCGTGCAGCGCGTTTTCGAAATGCGGTGCGACTTCAGCGACACTCTGCACCAGGTTTTCCTTTTGCAGCAGGTCGAGTGCTGCAAGACCTGCGGCGCAGGCCACCGGGTGTGCCGAGTAGGTGTAGCCGTGCGGGAATTCCACAGCGTATTCCGGGGTCGGCTGATTCATGAAGGTCTGGTAGATCTCGGAGCTGGCAATCACCGCGCCCATCGGGATCGCGCCGTTGGTGACTTGCTTGGCGATGCACATCAGGTCCGGAGTAACGCCAAAGGTGTCGGCACCGAACATGTTGCCGGTACGGCCGAAACCGGTGATCACTTCGTCGAACACCAACAGAATGCTGTGCTGATCGCAAATTTCGCGCAGACGTTTCAGGTAACCCTGCGGCGGCACCAGTACACCAGCGGAACCGGCCATAGGCTCAACGAATACCGCGGCGATGTTCGAAGCGTCGTGCAATTCGATCAGCTTCAGCAGCTCATCGGCCAAAGCGATACCGCCCTGCTCCGGCATGCCACGGGAGAACGCATTGCTCGCCAGCAACGTGTGCGGCAGGTGATCGACGTCCATCATCGCCTGACCGAACAGTTTGCGGTTGCCATTGACGCCGCCGAGGCTGGTGCCGGCGATGTTCACGCCGTGGTAGCCACGGGCACGGCCGATCATTTTGGTCTTGGTCGACTGGCCTTTCAGGCGCCAGTAGGCACGGACCATTTTCACTGCGGTGTCGGCGCACTCGGAGCCCGAGTCAGTGAAGAACACGTGGTTGAGGTTGCCCGGGGTCAGCTCGGTGATTTTTTCGGCCAACTGGAACGACAGTGGGTGGCCGTATTGGAAGCCCGGCGAGTAATCGAGGGTGCCCAATTGCTTGGAGACTGCTTCCTGAATTTCCTTGCGGGTGTGGCCAGCGCCGCATGTCCACAGACCGGACAGCGAGTCATATACCCGGCGGCCCTTGTCGTCGATCAGCCAGCTGCCTTCGGCACCAACGATCAAACGCGGGTCGCGCTGAAAGTTACGGTTGGCGGTGTACGGCATCCAGTGCGCGTCCAGCTTCAGTTGGCTGGCCAGTGGCGACGGCGCGTTTTCAGGCATGTTCATCGGGCAAAACCTCGCAGGGCATAAGCGTCAGGGAGATAAAAAGCGTTGTTGCAGCTAAATTGCCACGCGGATAAAGTCGGTGAAATCCAACTCTTCTAACCTTCAGTTAGAACTTCGCTAAACAATGAGAACAACAAGATGAGCAGCCGCCGCCCCGATCCGCTGGCCCAGGTCAGTGACTTTGATATTCGCCTGTTGCGGATTTTTCGCAGCGTGGTGGAGTGCGGCGGCTTCTCCGCGGCGGAAACCGTGCTCGGCATTGGGCGCTCGGCGATCAGCCAACAGATGAGCGATCTGGAGCAGCGTCTCGGTTTGCGTCTGTGTCAGCGTGGTCGCGCCGGGTTTTCGCTGACCGAAGAAGGCCGTGAGGTGTATCAATCGGCGCTGCAACTATTAAGTGCCCTGGAAAGTTTCCGCACCGAGGTCAACGGTCTGCACCAGCATTTGCGCGGTGAGCTGATCATTGGCCTGACCGATAACCTCGTCACCCTGCCCCACATGCGCATCACCCACGCCCTCGCTCAGTTGAAGGAACGCGGGCCGGATGTGCAGATCCAGATCCGCATGATTGCGCCGAATGAAGTCGAGCAAGGCGTGCTCGATGGACGTCTGCATGTTGGCGTGGTGCCGCAGGCCAGTGCGTTGTCGGGACTGGAATATCAGCCGTTGTACAGCGAGCGTTCGCTGCTTTATTGCGCGGTGGGTCATCCGCTGTTTTACGTCGATGACAAACAGCTTGATGACGAACGCCTGAACAGTCAGGACGCGATTGCGCCGACGTTCCGTTTGCCGGCGGAGATTCAGGCGCATTACCAGGCGCTCAATTGCACGGCCAGTGCTTCTGACCGTGAAGGCATGGCGTTTCTGATTTTGACCGGGCGTTATATTGGGTATTTGCCGGATCATTACGCCAGTCTTTGGGTGCAGCAGGGGCGCTTGCGTGCTTTGAAAGCAGGAACGCGGTTTTACGATTTGAGTCTGGCATCGGTCACGCGCAAGGGGCGCCGCCCTCATTTGGTGCTGGAGAGCTTTCTGGAGAGTCTGGCGGCGACGCGTTGAAAATCCTCCGAGGCCCGCCGGCGTTGGGCCTTAGCAACAGATTCAACAAATAACCTGAGCAAGTGGACAGCTTTTTGCAAAGCAGGATCAACTCCGATCCTTCAACAAGAAGCCTTCAGCCATGCAGCCAGATTCCGAACAATCCAGCGACCTGATCTACGGCCTCAACGACCGCCCCAAACCACTCGCCGCAACTCTCGCGGCGCTGCAACACGTACTCGCCAGTTTCGTCGGCATCATCACCCCGCCGCTGGTGATCGGTTCAGCATTGGGGCTGACCGCACATTTGCCCTACCTGATCAGCATGGCGTTGATGGTCTCGGGCGTCGGCACCTTTATTCAGGCGCGGCGGCCGTTCGGCATCGGGGCGGGAATGATCTGTTTACAGGGCACCAGTTTCGCCTTTCTCGGTGCGGTGCTGTCGGCCGGTTTTCTGGTCAAGCAACGTGGCGGCAGCCCGGAAGACATTCTGGCGATGATCTTCGGTGTGTGCTTTTTCGGCGCAATCGTGCAGATCGTCCTCAGCCGCTTCATCGGCCAGTTGCGCAGAGTCGTCACGCCGCTGGTGACCGGGATCGTCATCACCCTGATCGGCATCAGCCTGATCAAGGTCGGCATCACTGATCTCGGCGGTGGTTTCAATGCGCCGGACTTCGGTGCGCCGGGCAATCTGGCGCTGGGCGTGTTCGTTCTGCTGACGATCATTCTGCTCAACCGCTCCAATACGCCGTGGGTACGTTTGTCGGCGATCATCATTGGTTTGCTGCTCGGCAGCCTCGCCGCCTGGTTCAGTGGGAAACTGCTGCCGCAACCGTTGCCTGACTTGCCGCTGGTGAGTTTTCCTACACCGTTCAAGTTTGGCTTCAGCTTCGACTGGACGGCTTTCCTGCCGGTCGCGCTGATTTATCTGATCAGCACCATCGAAACCGTCGGCGACCTCACCGCCAATTGCATGCTCGCTCGCCAACCGATCAGTGGCCCTTCTTATATAAGCCGCTTGCGCGGTGGCGTACTCGGCGATGGCGTCAGCTGCATGATCGCCGCGACCTTCAGCGCTTTCCCCAACACCACGTTCGCGCAGAACAACGGCGTGATCCAGTTGACCGGCGTTGCCAGTCGCTACGTCGGTTTGTACATCGGCGCGATCCTGTTTTGTCTCGGTATGTTCCCGATGATCGGCGCGGTGCTGCAACAGATCCCGAAACCGGTGCTCGGCGGCGCGACTCTGGTGATGTTCGGCGCGGTGGCTGCGGCCGGCGTGCGCATCCTCGCGCAGTCGCCGCTGGATCGACGCAGCATGTTGATCATCGCCACGTCGTTCGGCGTCGGCCTGGGCATTGCCGCGCAACCGAACCTGCTGCACCTGCTGCCAAAACTGGTGCAGAACCTGTTCGACTCGGCGATCACCAGCGGTGGTTTGACGGCAATCGTCCTGTGCCTGCTGCTGCCGGAAGCGAAAACCGATGGCGCTGAAGTATCCGCCGCGCTGAACAAGATCGAACAGGCGTAACGGTTTTATCGCGCAAAGACTTGTCGGATGCCTGTGGGTGCGCTATCAACGCACTTGGTTGCACCCACAGACAAACCCGGAAGTGCCTATGACCTTTGAAGTCCCAGCCCATGGCGGCAAACCCGCCAGCCGCATTCGTCAGAAGAACGAAGAGACCATCCTCAAAGCCGCCGAAGACGAGTTCGCCCGTCACGGGTACAAAGGCACCAGCATGAACACCATCGCCCAGAATGCCGGGTTGCCCAAGGCGAACCTGCATTACTACTTCACCAACAAACTCGGTTTGTACGTGGCGGTGCTGAGCAACATCATCGAGCTGTGGGACAGCACCTTCAACACCCTCACCGCCGAGGACGATCCGGCCGAAGCACTGACTCGCTATATTCGCGCCAAGATGGAATTTTCCCGTCGCCAACCACAAGCCTCGCGGATCTTTGCGATGGAAGTGATCAGCGGCGGCGAATGCCTGACCGAATATTTCAATCAGGATTACCGCGCCTGGTTCACCGGCCGCGCGGCGGTGTTTCAGGCGTGGATTGATGCGGGCAAAATGGACCCGGTCGATCCGGTGCACCTGATCTTCCTGTTGTGGGGCAGCACTCAGCATTACGCCGACTTCGCCACGCAGATCTGTCGCGTCAGCGGTCGCAGCAAGTTGACCAAGCAGGACATGGAAGACGCCGGCAACAACCTGATCCGCATCATTCTCAAAGGCTGCGGCCTCACTCCTCCTCTATAAGACGTTTATGCCTTTCACCCTCAGCGGTTTTTGCGAATACCGCGAAGAGATTCGCAAAAGCCGCTTTATCACCTTCGCCACGCCGATCGGCAGCCCTGCTGATGCGCAGGCGTTCTTTGAACAGCACAGCGATTTGAATGCTTCGCACAATTGCTGGGCATGGAAACTCGGCGATCAATATCGCAGCAATGACGATGGCGAACCGGGTGGTACTGCTGGGCGACCGATATTGGCGGCGATTGAAGCGCAGGATTGTGATCAGGTCGCGGTGCTGGTGATTCGTTGGTACGGCGGGATTCAACTCGGTACGGGCGGTTTGGCCCGGGCATATGGCGGTGGCGCGAACAAGTGCCTGCAAACGGCGGCCAAGGTCGAGTTGATCAGCCGGGTGCCGTTGAGTTGCACTTGCGGGTTTGCCGAGTTGGCTTTGGTGAAGTTGCGCGTTGCCGATCTGGCTGGATTGGTAGTGGAGGAAAACTTCACGGCGAACGGGGTCGAGTTGAAGTTAGCGGTGGGTGAGGCGCAGATCGAGTTGTTGCAAAGCCAATTGGCGGATTTGAGCCGTGGGCGGATTTTGTTGCAGCGGTGAAGCCAAGATCAAAAGATCGCAGCGTTCCGCAGCTCCTACATTTGAAATGCGTTCCCCTGTAGGAGCTGCCGAAGGCTGCGATCTTTTAGGGCATTCCCCGTTTTCCTTATTCCACGGACTTGCCCACATCTGCTGTGCACCCGACTGTGGATAACCTGAGCACATTCTGCTGTAACCCTTCTGTCACGTGGCTTTGCGCAGTTTGTTCATTTTTCGTTCAATTCATCCGACGTAACGAATTTTTCGAACAGAAACAGTCAGTTAGCTCGGTTTATCACCATTAGAAGAAAGCACCGCAGTGCTTATGCCCAGGTTTGCAGCTTGCGCACAATAACTGTGGAGCAACCTGTGGATAACCCGTTCATGGCTGGCGCAGTCGCAGGTCCCGCCTAGCCCACAGGGGTTTGCTCGTTTTTTGATCAGTTATCAGCGGGCAAAACTGGAGCCCGATCAACGGCTTTGCTCTGAATTGGTGCCGTGAGCCCAGCCAGTTTTGCAGGCAATGCTCTGCTTCAGGCACTCGCACACGCGGCCCGCTCGCGTTCCTGACTCAATGGCCAGGAAATTGCTTTATCCACAGGCACAACTCCAAGCAAGTCGAGCCTGTCATGTCCATTGCTCCTGCAACCCCGCGCCTGCAACTGCGCCAGATCAGCAAACGTTATCCCGGTTGTCTGGCCAACGATGCCATCGACCTGAGCATCGCGCCCGGTGAAATTCACGCCCTGCTCGGTGAAAACGGTGCGGGCAAAAGTACCTTGATGAAGATTATCTACGGCGTCACCCAAGCCGATGCCGGGGAGATGCTCTGGCAAGGACAACGGATCAACATCCGTAATCCGGCCCAGGCGCGGCAGTTGGGCATCGGCATGGTGTTCCAGCATTTCTCGCTGTTCGAAACCCTCAGTGTGGCGCAGAACATTGCCCTGGCAATGGGCGCGGCGGCCGGAACGCCCAAACAACTGGAACCAAAAATTCGCGAAGTGTCACGCCGTTACGGCATGGCGCTGGAGCCTGAAAGACTTGTCCACAGCCTGTCGATCGGTGAGCGGCAACGGGTGGAGATCATTCGTTGCCTGATGCAGGACATTCGCCTGCTGATCCTTGATGAACCGACTTCGGTACTGACACCGCAGGAGGCCGACGAGTTGTTCATCACCCTGCGCCGCCTCGCTGCCGAAGGCTGCAGCATTCTGTTTATCAGCCACAAACTTGGTGAAGTGCGTGCGTTGTGTCATAGCGCGACGGTTCTGCGCGGCGGGCGTGTCGCCGGACATTGCGTGCCTGCCGAATGTTCGGATCAGCAATTGGCGCAGATGATGGTGGGGGAAGCGGCGGCGTTGATTGGCGACTATCCGAAGGTCAGCGGCGGCGCGGCATTTTTGCGGGTGAGCGGATTGAGTTGGCATAACCCGGACCCGTTTGGTTGCTCTTTGGCGGACATTAATCTGCAAGTACGCAGCGGTGAAATCGTTGGCATCGCCGGGGTCGCGGGCAACGGTCAGGATGAATTGCTCGCCCTGCTCAGTGGCGAACAAACATTGCCTCGGGCGGACGCCGCGACCATTCGATTCGCTGAGCAACACGTCGCCGACTTACGTCCCGATGCACGACGCAAACTGGGTCTGGCATTCGTGCCTGCCGAGCGTCTCGGTCATGGCGCGGTGCCGGAATTGAGTCTGGCGGACAACGCCCTGCTGACTGCGTTCCAACAAGGGTTGGTCAGCAACGGGCTGATCCAGCGCGGCAAAGTCGAAGCCCTCGCCCAACAGATCATTCAGCGTTTCGGCGTAAAAACCCCGGACACGCAAACCGCCGCGCGCAGTTTGTCCGGCGGCAATCTGCAGAAATTCATCCTTGGCCGGGAAATTCTCCAGCAACCGAAACTGCTGATCGCCGCGCACCCGACCTGGGGCGTCGACGTCGGTGCTGCCGCGACCATTCACCGCGCGCTGATCGCGTTGCGCGATGCCGGCGCGGCGATTCTGGTGATCTCCGAAGACCTCGACGAACTGTTCCAGATCAGCGACCGCCTCGGTGCGTTGTGCGGTGGACGTTTGTCGGCGCTGCACAACACCACCGATACCCAACTCAGCGACGTCGGCGGCTGGATGGCCGGCCAGTTCGACAACCCACCTTCTGCCGCCACGGTTTAACGGAGTTTTACTCATGCTGCTTTCCCTCGAACCCCGTGGCCAGCAATCGCGCCTGATGCTGTGGTGCTCGCCGTTACTGGCAGCGGCGCTGACGCTTGGCTGCGGCTCGCTGCTGTTTATCGCTCTTGGCCACGACCCGTTGCAAACCTTGCACACGCTGCTGATCGCGCCGGTCAGCGACTTGTATGGCATCTCCGAATTGCTGGTCAAAGCGCTGCCGATTCTGCTTTGCGCAATGGGGTTGGCCGTGGCGTATCAGGCGCGGATCTGGAACATCGGCGCTGAGGGGCAATTGCTCCTCGGCGCCCTCGCCGGCAGTGCCTTGGCGGTGAACATCATCGGCATGCAAAGTCGTTGGGCGCTGGTATTTATTCTGCTCACTGGCACCCTCGCTGGCGCGGCGTGGGCCGGGCTCACCGCGTGGTTGCGCACGCGCTTCAACGCCAACGAAATTCTCACCAGCATCATGCTCAATTACATCGCGCTGAACCTGCTGTTGTTCTGTGTGCACGGGCCGCTGAAAGATCCCGCCGGGTTCAACTTTCCCGAGTCGGCGATGTTCGGCGACGCCAGTCGTTTGCCGTTGTTGATGGAGGATGGCCGCGTGCATGCCGGGGTGTATTTCGCCCTGCTCGCGCTGGTCGTGGTGTGGGTGTTGTTGCAGAAAAGCTTTGTCGGTTTCCAGATCAAAGTGCTAGGGCTGGACAAGCGTGCCGCAGGGTTTGTCGGCTTTCGCGAGAAGCGTTTGATCTGGCTGGCGCTGTTGATCAGCGGCGGATTGGCCGGGCTCGCCGGCGTCTGCGAAGTCACCGGGCCGATTGGCCAATTGGTGCCGCAGGTGTCGCCGGGTTATGGCTATGCGGCGATTACCGTGGCGTTTCTCGGGCGTCTGAATCCGATCGGGATTCTGTTTTCGAGTCTGTTGATGGCGCTGCTGTACATCGGCGGCGAGAGCGCGCAAATGACGATGAACCTGCCGCAAGCGATCACCCAGTTGTTTCAGGGAATGATGCTGTTTTTCCTGCTCGCCAGTGACGTGCTGATCCTCTATCGGCCACGCCTGAACCTGCGCTGGGTGAAGCGCACCTCGACTACTGCCGTAACCGCCGGAGCGCTGTGATGGATATCGATCTGTTGAGCAATATTTTCTACGCCATGGTGCGTTGCGGCACGCCGCTGTTGCTGGTGGCGCTGGGGGAGCTGATTTGCGAAAAGAGCGGCGTGCTCAACCTCGGGCAGGAAGGGATGATGCTGTTTGGCGCGGTGATCGGTTTTATCGTCGCGCTGAACAGCGGCAACCTGTGGCTCGGCGTGTTGTTGGCGATGCTGGCCGGCATGTTGTTGTCGTCGCTGTTTGCCTTGGTGGCGCTGGTGTTCAACGCCAATCAGGTGGCGACCGGTTTGGCCCTGACGATATTTGGTGTCGGGCTGTCGACCTTTGTCGGCGCGGCTTGGGTGGGTAAACCGTTGGCCGGTTTTGAGCCGCTGGCGATTCCTTATCTGAGTGAGATTCCGTTGATTGGGCGGATGCTGTTTGCCCAGGATCTGCTGGTGTATCTGTCGTTCGCGCTGTTTACGCTGGTGGCGTGGGTGATCATCAAAAGTCGTGTCGGGTTGATCATTCAAGCGGTGGGTGAGAACCCGGATGCGGCCAGTGCGATGGGCTTGCCGGTGTTGACCGTGCGCACCTTGGCGGTGCTGTTCGGCGGGGCGATGGCCGGGTTGGCCGGGGCTTATCTATCGCTGGCGTATACGCCGATGTGGGCAGAAAACATGACCGCCGGGCGTGGCTGGATCGCCTTGGCGCTGGTGGTATTTGCCAGTTGGCGAGTATGGCGGTTGTTGCTCGGGGCGTATCTGTTTGGCCTCGCCAGCATCCTGCATTTGGTGGCGCAGGGGTTGGGGCTGGCGATTCCGTCGAGTTTGCTGGCAATGCTGCCGTATGTCGCGACGATTGTGGTGCTGGTGTTGTTGTCGCGGGATGCGCTGCGCACAAGATTGTATGCGCCGGTGTCGCTTGGGCAGCCTTGGCAGGCGGGGCATTAATTATTGTTTGGGCGGGCCTCTTCGCGAGCAGGCTCGCTCCCACATTTTCCGCGCCCGACTCAGGGGTGTGAGGTGACACCTATCTCCTGTGGGAGCGAGCCTGCTCGCGAAGACTTACTCACAGGCAACACCTGAGCAATGCCCCACGCCAGTTCGAAGACCAGGAAAACAATCAGAATCGAACTGGCGCCGTGCAACAAGGCATACGCCTGCCAAGCCGCAAACAGAAACCGCGCCACCGCGTCATACCGACCATAAAGCGCCTGCGGATCGCGAATCCGCAGCACCGCCCAAACACACACCACCGACCCCAACAGATTTGCCATCAACATATGCACAGGCTGAAACACCGGCAGTTCGCCGGGTAAATTCAGTGCGCTCAACAACCCGTGCACAAGCGCAAAACTCCATGGCGTGGCAAACGCTGCCGTGACGATCAAGTCATACCATGCACTTCCGCGCACCACGTTGCGATACTGCGTTGAAGTCCACATCATCCATGCTCCGGAAATTCAGGGAGCAAGCACGGTAAAGCCTGGAGTATGCTCCAGGGTCAATACTTCTTTTGAGAGCCAGCATGCGCATCGGTGAATTAGCCCAGGCCAGCGCCGTCAGCCGTGACACCCTGCGTTTCTATGAGCAGCGCGGGTTGATCGCGGCGCAGCGCAGTGCCAATGGTTATCGCGACTATCCGCCGGAGATGGTGCAACTGGTGCTCTATATCAAGACTGCGCAGCGTCTGGGATTTACCCTCGGCGAGATCGGTGACAGTGTCGCCGCATTGTGGAACGCGCCCGATCCGGACAACGCCGTGGCGCAGTTGCTGCGCGACAAACTCCAATTGATTGAAAACCGCATGAGCGAACTCGACGTACTGCGGCAAGAGCTGCAACTTCGCCTCGGTCAGGCCTGTCCATTGAATCCATGATCCTCATCCATCAAGGAAGCCCCTCATGTCTGCAAAAAACGCACTGATCATCGGCGCCTCCCGGGGCCTGGGCCTCGGTTTGGTGAAAACCCTGCTGGCCGACGGCTGGCAAGTCACCGCCACCGTGCGCAACCCTGCCAATGCCGATGCGCTTCAAGCATTAGGCAAGGTGCGGATCGAGAAGCTCGATATGGACGATCAGCAAGCGGTGATCGCTTTGAGCCAACAGCTCAAGGGCGAAACATTTGATTTGCTGTTCGTCAACGCCGGGGTCAAAGGCCCGGCCGATCAGACCCCGGGCGGCGCTACATTGGCCGAAGTCGGTCAGTTGTTCTTCACCAACGCGGTGGCACCGATCAATCTGGCCCAGCGTTTTGTCGGGCAGATCCGTGACGGCAGCGGCCTGCTGGCGTTCATGAGTTCCGGGCTCGGCAGCGTGACCGTGCCGGACGCGCCGGAGCTGGCGTTGTACAAAGCGAGCAAGGCTGCGCTGAATTCGATGACCAACAGTTTTATCACGCAATTGGGCGAGCAGAAGATGACCGTGTTGTCGCTGCATCCGGGTTGGGTGAAGACCGATATGGGCGGTGAAGGGGCTGACCTTGATGTGGAAACCAGCACCCGTGGGTTGATCGATCAGGTGAATGCGTACACCGGCAAGGGCGGGCATCACTTCATCAATTACAAGGGCGAAACGATTCCCTGGTAATTGATGATCCCCTGTAGGAGCTGCCGAAGGCTGCGATCTTTTGATCTTAAAAACAAAATCAAAAGATCGCAGCCTTCGGCAGCTCCTACAGTGGTTGTGTATTTTGGTGATGTTGTCCGGTCGGGTTGGGCTTGCCCGATGCGGCGTTTTGTTTGAAACTGCGCACCTCGTCCCCCGCGGCGACCCTGGATCAGCAGACAGGGCATCACTGAGCTGGCAACCCTGAACCCCATTTTCAGAGGAGCCGGCAACATGCCCGCGACCCGTACCTGGTTAAAAAATCCCCTCGCCATTTTCACCTCCAACGAGCTCGATGCCCGTGGCGGTCTTGTCGTGCAAGACGGTGTCATCGTCGAAGTCCTCGCCGCTGGCCAGCAGCCGTCGGCGCCGTGCAATGCAGTGTTCGATGCCCGCGAGCATGTGATCCTGCCGGGCCTGATCAACACTCACCATCACTTCTATCAAACCCTCACCCGCGCCTGGGCGCCGGTGGTCAATCAGCCGTTGTTCCCATGGCTGAAAACCCTGTACCCGGTGTGGGCGCGCCTGACGCCGGAAAAACTCGCCCTCGCCAGCAAAGTCGCTTTGGCCGAACTGCTGCTGTCGGGCTGCACCACCGCTGCCGACCACCACTATCTGTTCCCGGACGGTCTGGAAAACGCCATCGACGTGCAAGTCGAAACCGTGCGTGAACTGGGCATGCGCGCCATGCTCACTCGCGGTTCGATGAGCCTCGGCGAGAAGGACGGCGGTTTGCCGCCGCAGCAGACCGTGCAGGAAGGCCAAGTGATTCTCGACGACAGTCAGCGCCTGATTCACGAGTACCACGAACGTGGCGATGGGGCGCAGATCCAGATCGCCCTGGCGCCGTGCTCGCCGTTCTCGGTGACCCCGGAAATCATGTCGGCCAGCGCCGAACTGGCGAACAAACTCGACGTGCGCCTGCACACGCATCTCGCCGAAACCCTCGATGAAGAAGATTTCTGCCTGCAGCGTTTCGGCCTGCGCACCGTCGATTATCTCGACAGCGTCGGCTGGCTCGGCCCGCGCACCTGGCTGGCCCACGGCATCCACTTCAACCCGGACGAAATCGCTCGCCTCGGTCAGGCGGGCACCGGTATTTGCCATTGCCCAAGCTCGAACATGCGTCTGGCTTCCGGCATCTGCCCGAGTATCGATCTGACTGACGCGGGTGCACTTTTTGGTCTGGGCGTCGATGGTTCGGCGTCCAACGATGCCTCGAACATGATTCTCGAAGCGCGTCAGGCGTTGTACATCCAGCGCCTGCGTTACGGCGCCGAGAAGATCACCCCGGAACGCGTGCTGGGCTGGGCGACCAAGGGTTCGGCGAGCTTGTTGGGCCGTACCGATATTGGTGAGATTGCCGTGGGCAAGCAGGCGGATCTGGCGTTGTTCAAGCTTGATGAGCTGCGCTTCTCGGGCAGCCATGATCCGATCTCGGCGTTGCTGTTGTGCGGCGCGGATCGTGCGGATCGGGTGATGATTGGTGGCAAGTGGCGCGTGGTCGATGGCCAGGTTGAAGGGCTGGATCTGAAAGGCCTGATCGCCGACCACAGCCAGGCGGCGCGCCAGTTGATCGCCGGTACCTGATCCCCCGCCGTTCAAAACTGTGGGAGCGAGCCTGCTCGCGAAGAGGGAGTGTCAGACAACATGTTTGTTGGATGACACACCGCTTTCGCGAGCAGGCTCGCTCCCACATTGGTTTCTGCCAGCCTCAGAGCCCCAGCAGGGACAGCATGATGAACGTCGCAAACAGCACGAAGTGGGTCATGCCTTCGATGGCATTGGTCTCGCCATCATTCAGATTGATCGCGCTGACGATCAGCGTGATGAAGATCATCACCGTCTGCACCGGCGTCATCGCCATTTGAAACGGTTGGCCGGTGTACAGCGCCATCGCCTCCATCACCGGCACGGTCAGAATCACCGTCGACAATGACGCACCCATCGCAATGTTCACCACCGACTGCATGCGGTTGGCCAACGCTGCACGCAACGCGGTCAAAATCTCCGGCGCCGCGGAAATCGCCGCGACCAGAATCGCCGTGATCACCGGCGGTGCGCCCGTGCCTTCCAGGCCCAGATCGAGGGTCTTCGACATCACTTCGGCCAATGCGCCGATCACCACAATGCCAAACACCAGAATGCCGATCGACAAGCCGATGCTCGGTGCTTTCGCCTGCGCGTCCTGCGGTTCTTTCTTGCGGCGTTTGTCCGGATAGCTGTAGCTGAAAAAGTAACTGTGCGGGCCGACTTGCATGCGCAGAAACAGCGCGTAAAGCACCACCATCGCACCGATGGTGAATGCCGAATAAATCTTCCAGTTAGCCTCGGGAATAAACTCCGGCACCACCATCGACACGCCCATGGCGGTGAGGATCATCACGCTGTAGCTGCGCGCCGAATCGTCGTTGTACGACTGCTCGCCATGTTTGATCCCACCCATCAGCGCGGCGAGGCCGAGGATGCCGTTGATGTCGAGCATCACGGCGGAATAGATCGTGTCGCGCACCAGTGTGGGCGAGGCTTCGTTGCTCATCATGATTGCCAGAATCACCACTTCGACCAGCACAGCCGCGAGCGTGAGTATCATCGTGCCGTAAGGGTCGCCGACCTTTTCGGCGAGCAATTCGGCGTGATGGGCGACGCGCATCGAGGCGGCGACGATGAAAGCGATCAGCGCCAGGCCGGCAGTCAGCGCGACGATCTGGCCGCTGTGCAGCATCCAGTGTTCCAACGGATAGGCGACGCACGCGGCGATGACGGCCAGTAGCAGAAAACTTTCTTGCTTGAGGAGGGTGAGCATGGACGGGCCTTTTGCCGAAGAGTGCGAATGAGCTACTGACTGCGGGGCGGCGCTAACGTTTCGTTACACCTTAGCGCACCAAGCGCTGGCAGGGCTTTTGGCAGTTGCACTTTATTGGACTTGCTGGCCCCTTCGCGAGCAGGCTCGCTCCCACAGGGGAATGCGCTCGAATGTGGGAGCGAGCCTGCTCGCGAAGGCCTTCACACGGTTTCAAACCGGTTTGTTGTCCTGTTGGTCAGCAATTTGCATTGGCCCTGACCACACACAACAAAATGGAGCTCCAATTCATGCAAATACGTCCGTTGCACAAACTGC
Source organism: Pseudomonas tensinigenes (assembly GCF_014268445.2). Classification (NCBI taxonomy): domain Bacteria; kingdom Pseudomonadati; phylum Pseudomonadota; class Gammaproteobacteria; order Pseudomonadales; family Pseudomonadaceae; genus Pseudomonas; species Pseudomonas tensinigenes. Next base: position 1,026,744 of record NZ_CP077089.1, on the reverse strand, counting down.
TGTGCGCCGCCCTCGGTCTGGGGATCAGCCTGAGCGCCAGCGCCGCCGATCCGCTGAAGGTCGGTTTCGTTTACATCGGCCCGATCGGTGACCACGGCTGGACGTATCAGCATGAGCAGGGGCGCAAGGCACTCGCCGAGAAATTCGGCAATCAGATCACCACCAACTACGTCGAGAACGTCGCCGAAGGTGCCGACGCCGAACGGGTGATCCGCAACATGGCCAAGGACAAGTACGACCTGATTTTCACCACCTCTTTCGGCTACATGAACCCCACTGTCAAAGTCGCCAAGCAGTTTCCCAAGGTGACCTTCGAACACGCCACCGGCTACAAACAGGACAAGAACCTCGGCACCTATCTGGCGCGCACTTACGAGGGTCGCTACGTCGGTGGTTTCCTCGCGGCGAAGATGACCAAGACCAAGAAGATCGGCTATGTCGCTTCGTTCCCGATCCCCGAGGTGATCCGTGACATCAACTCGATTCAACTGGCCTTGAACAAATACAACCCAGGCACCGAGATCAAAGTGGTGTGGGTCAACTCGTGGTTCGACCCGGGCAAGGAAGCTGATGCGGCCAACGCGCTGATCGATCAGGGCGTCGATGTGGTGTTCCAGCACACCGACAGCCCGGCGCCGATTCAGGCCGCCGAACGTCGTGGCGTGTACGCGGTGGGTTACGCCTCGGACATGGCGCACTTCGGGCCGAAAGCCGTGCTGACCTCGATCGTCAACGACTGGGCGCCCCATTACATCCAGGCGACGCAGAGCGTGATCGATCACAGCTGGAAACCCCAGGATTACTGGGGCGGACTGAAGGAAGGCACGGTTGAACTGCCGATCAGCGACCTGGTGCCGGCGCCGGTGAAAGCCGAGGCCGAGCAGATCATCGCCGACATCAAGAGCGGCGCGTTGCAGCCGTTTACCGGGCCGATCAAGGATCAGGCCGGCGTCGAAAAAATCCCGGCGGGCGTGAGTGCGACGAATGCTGAACTGGCGTCGATGAACTATTACGTTGAAGGCATGAAGGCTGAGATGCCGAAGTAATTTTTGCTAATTACACAAAACCCTGTGGGAGCGAGCCTGCTCGCGAAAGCGGTGTGTCATTAAACAAAAATGTTGTCTGACACTCCCTCTTCGCGAGCAGGCTCGCTCCCACATTGGAAACACAGCGTATTCAAGGATTGTGTATGGATCAGCTTCCGATCATCGATATCAGCCCGCTCTATAGCGACGATGAAAACGCCTGGCCTGCCGTCGCCGGGCAAATCGACCAAGCCTGCCGCGAATGGGGCTTTTTCTACATCCAGGGCCATCCGATTTCAGCGCAACGCATCGACGCGGTGCTCGATCAGACTCAGCGTTTTTTTGCCCTGCCCGCAGCAGAAAAACTCAAGATCGACATCACCCAGACCCGCCACCATCGCGGCTACGGTGCGATCGCCACCGAGCAACTCGACCCGAGCAAACCCAGCGATCTGAAAGAAACCTTCGACATGGGCCTGCACCTGCCGGCCGAGCATCCCGACGTGCTCGCTGAAAGACCGTTACGCGGGCCGAACCGGCACCCATCGCAAGCGGGTTGGGAAACCCTGATGGAGCAGCACTACCTCGACATGCAAGCCCTCGCGCAAACCCTGCTGCGCGCGATGACCATCGCCCTGAACATCGAACGCGATTTCTTCGACAGCCGCTTCGTTGACCCGGTCAGCGTCCTGCGCATGATCCATTACCCACCGCGCCACACCGCCAGCTCCGCCGAGCAGCAAGGTGCCGGCGCGCACACTGATTACGGCTGCATCACCCTGCTCTATCAGGACAGCGCCGGCGGCTTGCAAGTGAAAAACGTCAATGGCGAATGGATCGATGCACCGCCGATCGACGGCACTTTCGTGGTCAACCTCGGTGACATGATGGCGCGCTGGAGCAACGACCGTTATCGCTCGACTCCGCACCGGGTGATCAGCCCGCTCGGGGTGGATCGCTATTCGATGCCGTTCTTTGCCGAGCCGCACCCCGACACGCGCATCGAATGCCTGCCCGGTTGTCAGGACGCACAGCATCCGGCGAAATATCCGACGACCACTTGCGCCGAATTTCTGCTCTCGCGCTTCGCCGATACCTATGCCTATCGCCGTGAGCAGGAAGCTGTTTGATGGATCGCTTGGTCAGGTTTTGCCAATTGTTTCGGCGAGCATCTGTAGAATGCCGTCATTGCACCTGATGAGAAAAGAATATGTACGACTGGCTCAACGCCTTGCCCAAGGCTGAACTGCACCTGCATCTGGAAGGCTCGCTGGAGCCTGAGCTGCTGTTCGCCCTGGCCGAACGCAACAAGATCGCCCTGCCGTGGAACGACGTGGAAACCCTGCGCAAGGCATACGCCTTCAACAACCTGCAGGAATTCCTCGACCTGTATTACCAGGGCGCGGACGTGTTGCGCACCTCGCAGGATTTCTACGACCTGACCTGGGCTTACCTGCTGCGCTGCAAAGCACAGAACGTGATTCACACCGAACCGTTCTTCGACCCGCAGACCCACACCGACCGTGGCATCCCGTTCGAAGTGGTGCTGAACGGCATCGCAGCGGCATTGAAGGATGGCGAGCAGCAACTGGGTATCACCAGCGGTTTGATCCTCAGCTTCCTGCGCCACTTGAGCGAAGAAGAAGCCGAGAAAACCCTCGATCAAGCGCTGCCGTTCCGTGACGCGTTTGTTGCTGTCGGTCTGGACAGTTCCGAGATGGGTCACCCGCCGAGCAAGTTCCAGCGCGTATTCGACCGTGCCCGCCACGAAGGCTTCCTGACCGTTGCCCACGCCGGCGAAGAAGGCCCGCCGGAGTACATCTGGGAAGCCATCGACCTGCTGAAAATCCAGCGCATCGACCATGGCGTACGCGCTATCGAAGACGAGCGTTTGATGCAGCGGATCATCGACGAACAGATCCCGCTGACCGTGTGCCCGCTGTCGAACACCAAGCTTTGCGTGTTCGATCACATGTCGCAGCACAACATTCTCGACATGCTCGAGCGTGGCGTGAAGGTCACGGTGAACTCCGATGACCCGGCGTACTTCGGTGGTTATGTGACCGAGAACTTCCATGCGTTGTATGAGCATTTGGGCATGACCCAGGATCAGGCCAAGCGCCTGGCGCAGAACAGCCTGGATGCGCGACTGGTAAAACCGTAAGCAACACCGAAGTACCCATGTGGGAGCGAGCCTGCTCGCGAAGAGGGAGTGTCAGTTAACATTTTCGTTTAATGACACTCCGCTTTCGCGAGCAGGCTCACTCCCACAGTGGGTTCTTTGTTCAGCCTGGGATTTGGCTTTCAGTCAGCTCTTCCAGGGTTTTCCCCCGCGTCTCCATCCCGAACAGCCACACCACCCCCGCCGCTATCGCGAAGCACGCCGCGCCCAGCGCAAACACCCCGCCCTGCCCGGTTATCGGGAACACCAGCCCGGTCACCAATGGCCCGAGCAGCGAGCCAACCCGGCCAATTGCCGAGGCAAAGCCCGAGCCTGTCGCCCGTGCCGACGTCGGATACAACTCCGGCGTGTAGGTGTAAAGCACCGCCCACATGCCGAACAGGAAAAACTGCATCAGCAACCCAGTGCTGATCAACAGCGCCACATTGCCGCCAAACACTGCGCTCTGGCCGTAGAGAAACGCCATCACCCCACCACCGAGCAAGGTGACGATGCACACCGGTTTACGCCCCCAGCGCTCGACCAGCCACGCCGCCATCAAGAACCCGGGAATCCCGCCCAGGGATATCAGCACGGTGTAATACACCGACTGCGTCACGGCGAAACCCGACTGTTGCAGCAATGCACTCAACCACGACGTCAGCCCATAAAAGCCGAGCAGCGCGAAGAACCACAAGCTCCAGATCATCGTGGTGCGCTGGCGATACTGCGGCGACCAGATCTGTTTGAGCGCCGCAAAGAAATCTCCCGGCGGCGTCACGGCGCGCGGCAAGCGCAGCGGTTCCGGCAACGCGGCGCCACCGAGCGACGAACGCACCCGCGCCTCTATGCCGTTCAACACCTTGTCTGCCGCTTCAAGCTTTCCAGCCTGTTCCAGCCAGCGCGGTGACTCGGGAATGAAAAAGCGGATCGCCAGCACAAACACCGCCGGCACCGCCAAGACCAGAAAGATGTCGCGCCAGCCAATCAGCGGCAACAGGAAGTAAGACAGTACGCCGGCCGCTACGAACCCCAGCGGCCAGAAGCCATCCATCAACGCGATATAGCGCCCGCGGCGTTGCGCTGGAATCAGCTCGGACAACATCGACTGGGCGATCGGAAACTCCATGCCCATGCCAATCCCCAACAGGATGCGAAACAGCGTCAGCGTCTCGACCGTTTGCGCCGTCGAGCACAGATAACTGGCCACGCCCCACAACACGATGCTCCACTGAAACACCGGTTTGCGCCCGAAGCGATCAGCGAGCATGCCGGACAGCGACGCCCCCAGCACCATGCCGAAAAAGCTCGAACTAGCGAGCAGTCCAGCTTGCGCACTGCTCAAGCCGAACTCGGCTTTGATCGAGCCGAGCAGGAACGTCATCATCGCCAGATCCATGGAGTCGAAGAAAAACGCCAGAGCGATGATGATAAAAATGATCCGGTGATAACCGCTGATCGGCAGTCGTTCCAAGCGTTCTGCCGCACTGTAGCCTTGATTATCCATACCGCGTCCCCCATCCGAAATGTCCCCGGATCGAGTGTGCGCGATCACGCCTGGGCGTTCGTGCTGGATGCGACCTGTTCGCAGCCGTAGACGACGCCAGCCGGAATGCCGCCGTGGCAGGTAATGATCAAGCGGCTCTGCTAGGCCATCTCCAGCTCGGTTTCCTTGGCAAATCGATGCAGTTCACGCTGCCCGGTCGCCGTCAGTTGCAGCGCTCTTGAGTCATTGGGCAGGGTCAGCCAGCCGGATTGCATGAACAACTGCAGCAACGCGGCGCCGAGGGTACCGCCCATGTGCGGACGACGCTCGCTCCAGTCCGGGCAGGCACAGGCGACCTGAACATTGCGATGGGCCAGCGCCTGAATGAACACTCCCCGCCCTGCCAGTTGTTTTGCACCCTTGAGGGTCACCACCACGCGCTGTTCAAGCTGTTCGATCCAGCCGGCGTCGAGCAATCGCTGATACAGGTCGGCCGCCAGCGTGCCCCCCAGATGATCGTCGCAAAAGCGTGCGCGCAACAGCGAAGACGGTGCCGCCTGGGGCTTGGCCATAGGGGTGCTGCGTTTGAAAACCTCGGCGACTTCGCGCGGGGCGCTGGCGATGGTGGCGCTGGCCAGCGCCTCTATCGCCGCGCCCACCTCCGGTGCCGAGAGGCGGAAAAACCGTTTGCGCCCACGGACTTCGACCTTCAACAGACCACCAGAGGCCAGCCGTGCCAGATGCGCACTGGCCGACGACGGCGACAGACCTGCCAGTAACGCAAGCTCCTCGGTCTGCCGGGCCGAGCCATCCATCAGCGCCCACATCATCGCGCTGCGCTTGGGGTCGGCCAGCAACGTGGCGATCTGGCTGATGCAAGGTGCATGTTCCATGTATTCACTCCCTGTGGAATCGTATCGTCTACTGCTCGCAGACATCTTGACCAGTAATGGGTCGGCGGCCAAGACGCGAAAATCGCTCTGAGCCGGGGCAAGGCAGGCCATTGACATAACATCTTCCGGCGCAGAAACCATCTTCGCTGAACAATCCTGAACCAGACAGGAGCAGCACAGTGCGAAGGCGTTCGGGCCGGGTTAAGGTACTTGCATGAGGCGGGCGCTAGTATAAGCGGGATGCAGGCCGCGTCCCGTGCCGCAGCCTGCACGGGTGGTGATTGTTCCTGACAGAAATTTCTCTATTTAGCTGCGACTAATGATCAACTTTCGAGAAAACGGGAAATTGGCTACTCAAATAAGCGCATCGGCTGGCGAGCATTTCCCTTAACAGGTTCACCGGCTTACTCAATTGTGCGCGATGGGCGCACAACAGATTCAGCGGAGCGCGTTCGCACAGCAGCTCCGGCAGCAGCACTTTGAGGCGGCCGGCGAGCACATCGGCGCCCACGTCGAGCCAGGATTTGTAGGCTATTCCCGCTCCAGCCAACGCCCATAGACGCACAACGTCGGCGTCATCACTGAAACGGTCACCACTGACGGTCAGACTGACCTCGCGTTTGCCGTCGTGAAAACTCCAATGGTCGTGAACCCGGCTGCCGAGCATGTACAGCAGGCAGTTATGCTGAGTCAGTTGTTCGAGCTGGTGCGGCTCGCCGTGTCGGGCCAGGTACGCCGGGGAGGCACACAGCACGCGGCGGTTTTGCGGGGCGATGGGCAAAGCGACCAGGCTTGAGTCTTCCGGCTCGCCATAGCGCAAGGCGATGTCCACCGGTTGACGGAACAGATCGGCGATGCGGTCGCCGAGCAGCAAGCGCACGGTCAGCTTCGGGTGCTCGCGCTGGAACTCGTCGAGCCATGGCAGCAACAGATTGCGCCCGAAGTCCGAAGGCGCCGACAACTGCAGAACGCCGCTGACCTGTTCCTGCCCGCTGGCGAGCAAACGTCGGCCTTCATCAAGATTGCTCAGCGCCGCCCGCGCGTATTCGAGAAAGCCTTCGCCCTCGGCTGTCAGGCGCAAGCTGCGAGTCGATCGCGCCAGCAAGCGCGCGCCCAACTGCTGCTCGATCCGTTTCAACGCCGCACTCGCCACGGCCGCAGACATGTCCATCACCCGCGCTGCTGCTGACAGACTGCCCAGGTCCGCCGCCCGGACAAACAACTGCAAGTCGTCGAAACGCAGCATGCTCAGCCTCGATTATCAAAAAAATATTGAAAGAGACTGCACTTTTAGCCGGTTTTATCTCGCAGAGAAATAGCCAATCATCTCTCCATCGCATTCATCCCGCTTCTCTGGAGCCGAGCATGACCCAGCCATTCACCGCTATTGCCACCCTGATCGCCAAACCGGGCCAACAGGACCTTCTCGAACAGGGCCTGCGCGCACTGGTTGAACCGAGCCGCGCCGAGGACGGTTGCAGCCAGTACGACTTGCACCGCGACCTCGCCGACCCGCAGGTTTTTTATGTGATTGAACACTGGGCCAGCGAAGCGATTCTTGAGGCGCACAACGCCAGCGCGCACTTCCAGCATTTCCAGGCAACGGCTGGCCACGCCATCGAACACTTTCAGCTCAAGCGCCTCGGCGCGATTGCCTGACCCCTTCTTCTATTACCTGTACGGAGCCACTCATGAAAGCCATCGCCTATTACGCTTCACTGCCGATCAGCGACGCAAAATCCCTGCAAGACATCGATCTGCCAGAGCCGGTCGCCGGCCCGCGCGATGTGCTGGTGGAAGTCAAAGCCATTTCGGTTAATCCGGTCGACACCAAAGTGCGGCAGAACGTGGCGCCGGAGAACGGCGCGGCGAAAGTGCTGGGCTGGGACGTTGCCGGTGTGGTCAAGGCTGTCGGCAGCGAAGTGACGTTGTTCAAGGCCGGCGACAAGGTTTTCTACGCCGGCTCCATCGCCCGTGCCGGCGGCAACAGTGAACTGCACGTGGTCGATGAGCGTATCGTCGGCCATATGCCGAAATCCCTCGGTTTCGCCGAAGCAGCCGCCCTGCCGCTGACCGCGATCACCGCGTGGGAATTGCTCTTCGAGCGCCTGCAAATTCGCGAAACCAAAACCAATGAAGATCAGCGCCTGCTGATCGTCGGCGCGGCCGGCGGGGTGGGCTCGATCCTCACGCAACTGGCCAAACAACTGACCGGCCTGAAGGTCATCGGCACTGCGTCCCGCGAGCAGACCCGCGACTGGGTCAAAGAACTGGGCGCCGACCTGGTCATCGATCACAGCCAGCCGCTTAGCGAAGAACTCAAGCGCGCCGGGATCGACAGCGTAACGCACGTTGCCAGCCTGACCCAGACCGATCAGCACCTCGATCAACTGGTCGAGGCGCTGGCCCCGCAAGGCAAACTGGCACTGATCGACGATCCGAAGTCGCTGGACGTGAGCAAACTCAAGCGCAAGAGCCTGTCGCTGCACTGGGAGTTCATGTACACCCGCTCGCTGTTCGAAACGCCGGACATGATTGAGCAGCACAACCTGCTCAACCGCGTGGCTGAGCTGATTGATGCCGGAACCTTGAAAACCACAGTGGGCGAGCATTTCGGCACGATCAATGCGGCGAATCTGCGTCGCGCCCATGAGCTGCTGGAAAGTGGCAAAGCCAAGGGGAAAATTGTTTTAGAAGGTTTCTAAAAAACCGCACAGCGCAGCCTTCGCCGAACCTAGAGCGGTCGGCGGGGCTGCGCTGTTTTTTTGCCGTCAGTCCGATGCTTGAGCGTTGTCACAATTGCGATCGTATTCAGGTCTACAATCGAAGCCTCTGCGATACATCTTTTACGCAAGGGAGGTCAGCAATGAAGATCCTGATAAAAGAAGTGGCAAAGTCTCAATGGCAGGTTCGTCTGGACCAACACGCCGTGACATTCCGCAGTGAAGCCGAAGCATTGGCCTTCACTCGCACCCTCGAAGCGCGACTTTGCGCGCCCCATCAGATTCCCGACCGCAGCCAGCAGCGCGCCGCCGGCTGAGGTTATTTATGCCTCGGCCTGAGCTTGCGCCAGTGCCCGGGCATTCTGCAGACGGCGGGTGAGCAGCGCCACGCACACCACCAGCAAACCGCACAGGCTGATGACTATTGCCATCGGCACGGCGGTGCCGTCGTGCAACACCCCCACCAGCGCCGAAGCACCAGCGGCGACACTGAATTGCATGCAGCCGAGCAGTGCCGAAGCACTGCCGGCGCGTGCGCCCTGACCGTTCATCGCGCAGGCGGCGGCGTTCGGGCTGATGCAGCCCAGGCTCGACACGCAGATGAACAGTGGAATCAGCAGCGGCCACAAGGATTCGGTGTGCATTGCGCTGACCGCGAGCAACGCCAGCCCCGCGCCGAAGTAAACCCACACCGCCCGCGACAGCAGAAACGCCGGGCCGCGCTTGGCCAACATCCGCGCGTTGACCTGCGCCACCAGAATGAACCCCGCCGCGTTGGTGCCGAACAACCAGCCGAAATGCTCGGCCGGGACGCCATACAACTTGATGAAGATAAACGGCGAACCGGCGATGTAGGCGAACATCCCGGCGATGGCGATGCCACCGGTCAGGGCGTGGCCGAGGTAAACCCGGTCCTTGAGCAAGCGCCCGTACTGGCGCAGGGCGCCGGACAACGGCTGGCGCGGCATGTGTGCTGGCATACTTTCCGGCAGCCCCAGCGCCACGGCCAAACCGGCCAGCGCGCTGAACCCGGTCAGCACCAGGAAGATCGACTGCCAGCCTGTGGTGTTGACCAGCAGACCGCCGAGCATCGGCGCCAGAATTGGCGCCAGGCCCATCACCAGCATCAATTGCGAAAAGACTTTCGCCGAACCCACCGCGTCGCATTTGTCACTGACCACGGCCCGGGAAATCACCATCCCCGCACAACCGCCCAAGGCCTGGACAAAACGGGCAGCGATCAGCCATTCCAGGTTCGGCGCATAAGCGCAGGCCAGTGATGCCAAAGTGAACAGCGTGAGGCCCACAAGCAACGGGATGCGTCGGCCAAAGCGATCCGCCACCGGGCCGTAAGCCAGTTGGCCAATCGACAACCCGGCGAAATACGCCGCCAGCGTCATCTGAACATGTTTCTCGTCGGTGCCGAACGCCAGCGCCATCGAGGGAAAGGCAGGTAAATAGAAGTCGATCGCCAAGGGCCCGAAGGCGGTCAAGGCACCGAGGATCAGAATGGTACGGAAGTTCATCAGGCATCCAAGTTGGCAAGTCGGCAGCCCGTCAGTCTAGCCGCGCCCGAACGCCTTGAACATTCCGATAGCTCGCTAACAATCAAAAAAGCCAGGATCAAAAGATCGCAGCCTGCGGCAGCTCCTACTTTGGAATGCGTCCCTTTGTAGGAGCTGCCGCAGGCTGCGATCTTTTGCTTCTAGGCGAGTTTCACTGCGTAGCCTTCTTCGCTGATGACCTCGATCACCTGCTCAGCGCTCAGCGCGCTTTCCACGCCGACCTCTTTCGCCCCCAGATCAACCCGCACACTGGCCGCCGGATCCTTGGCCTGCACAGCGTTGGTGATGGCTTTGACGCAGTGACCGCAGGACATGCCTTGAACGTTGAACACTTGCATGGAATGACTCCTTTGAGTGAGGTTGCCGGCAGTTTCGAGCTTGCCACGATGGCAAGGTCAAGTTCTTCAATAAACTGCCGGGCTGGCAATCGGCGTCGCGCTCGGCCAAGCTGCGTGCATCAATGACTTAAATTCAGGAGATTCAGCCATGCGCTGGTCAGCTTTCAGCCTGTTTGGCTTGCTCAGCCTCTTTGCCGCCGTTCCTCAAGTACAAGCTGCCGGCGAGGATTACGGCGTTCTGATCATCTCCCGTGAGCGTCTGGAAGTGGCAACCTCCTGCGAGATCGGTGTGTATATCCAGGATCAGCTGTCGGCACGCCTGTTTCAGGAACAGAGCACATCTTTCAACTTGCCACCTGGCACTGTTTCGCTACGTCTGAAACTACTGCCGGGGCAAGTACCGGGTTGCAATCCGGGCTTGCTCGCACCGGGTTCACAGGAAATAAAACTGCAGGCGGGCGATGTGCAGAAGTACCGGATCGCGATGACACAGGAAGGCATGTACCTGAAGCGCGCCGATCTCGGCTATTAAGCAAATCCAGACCTGTGGGAGCGAGCCTGCTCGCGAATACGGTGTGTCATTCAGCGATGATGTTGACTGACCCACCGCCTTCGCGAGCAGGCTCGCTCCCACAGTTGCTTTTGCAGCGGTTCAAAGATTGGCGCTTGACCTTGCCCGCATGGCAAGGTTGATCCTTGTAGGCATCTACTACAGGGAGTACGACCGATGTCCGATTCCATCACTTTCGACCTGCCGATTGCCGGCATGACCTGCGCCAGTTGCGCCGGGCGTGTCGAGCGGGCCTTGAGTAAAGTCAGCGGCGCCAGTGCCGTCAGCGTCAACCTCGCCACCGAGCAGGCCCGTGTGCAGGCGCCGGGTGACAGCCTGCCGGCCTTGATGGCGGCGGTTGAGCGCGCCGGTTACAGCGTGCCGCAGCAGACTATCGAATTGAATATCGAAGGCATGACTTGCGCCTCGTGCGTCGGTCGCGTCGAGCGTGCCCTGAATAAAGTCGCCGGGGTGAAAAGCGTCAGCGTCAATCTTGCCAACGAACGCGCGCATCTGGAATTGCTCGGTCAGGTCGACTCACAAACCCTGCTCGACGCCGTGAACAAGGCCGGCTACTCGGCCAGCGTCTGGCAAGCCGAACACCCACAAAACGATAACCAACAACAGCGCCTGAAACATGAACGCTGGGCGCTGATCTGCGCGATCGCCCTCGCCCTGCCGCTGGTGGCTCCGATGTTGCTGCAACCGTTCGGCATCCACTGGATGCTCCCGGCCTGGGCGCAATTCGCCCTCGCCACGCCGGTGCAATTCATTTTCGGTGCACGCTTTTATGTTGCGGCGTGGAAAGCCGTTCGCGCTGGCGCCGGCAATATGGACTTGCTGGTCGCCCTCGGCACCAGCGCCGGTTACGGCCTGAGTCTTTACGAATGGGCCACCGCTGCCGGGCGTATGCCGCATCTGTACTTTGAAGCGTCGGCGGTGGTCATTGCGCTGGTGCTGCTCGGCAAATACCTGGAAAGTCGCGCCAAACGTCAGACCGCCAGCGCCATCCGCGCCCTCGAGGCGTTACGCCCGGAGCGGGCGATTCAAGTGATCGATGGCCGCGAACAGGATGTCGCCATCAGCGCGTTGCGCCTGAACGATCTGGTGTTGGTCAAACCCGGCGAACGTTTCCCGGTCGATGGCGAAGTCATCGAAGGCCAGAGTCATGCCGACGAAGCACTGATCAGCGGCGAAAGCCTGCCGGTGCCGAAACAACCGGGGGATAAGGTCACGGGCGGCGCGATCAACGGTGAAGGCCGTTTGCTGGTGCGCACTCAGGCACTCGGTGCGGAAACCGTGCTGGCACGGATTATTCGTCTGGTAGAGGACGCCCAAGCCGCCAAGGCACCGATCCAGAAACTCGTGGATAAAGTCAGTCAGGTGTTCGTGCCGACCGTGCTGGTTTTAGCTTTGGCGACACTGATCGGCTGGTGGCTCTATGGCGCACCACTGGAGACTGCACTGATCAATGCCGTTGCCGTTCTGGTCATCGCTTGCCCGTGTGCACTGGGACTTGCTACGCCGACGGCGATCATGGCCGGCACCGGCGTAGCTGCGCGCCACGGCATTCTGATCAAGGACGCGGAAGCACTGGAGCGCGCCCATGAAGTCAGCAGCGTGGTGTTCGACAAGACCGGCACACTGACCTCTGGCACGCCGCGCATCGCCCATTTCAGTGCAGTGGATGGCAATAAAGACGCGCTGCTGAAACTGGCCGGCGCGCTGCAACGCGGCAGTGAACATCCGTTGGCCAAAGCGGTGCTGGATGCAGCCGCCGAACGAGGCCTGAACGTGCCGGATGTCAGCGACAGCCAGTCGCTGACCGGTCGCGGCATTGCCGGCAATCTCGATGGACGACGTCTGGCGCTGGGCAATCGGCGGATGCTTGAGGAAAGTGGTTTGAGCGCCGGCAACCTGAGCGAATCTGCCCAGGCATGGGAGGCCGAGGGCCGCACGCTGTCGTGGTTGATCGAGCAAAGCCCTGAACCGCAAGTGCTCGGCTTGTTCGCCTTCGGTGACACCCTGAAACCCGGCGCACTAGAAGCCGTGCAGCAACTTGCCGCCCGGGATATCCACAGCCACCTGCTGACCGGCGACAACCGCGGCAGCGCTCGTGTGGTCGCCGAAGCGCTGGGCATCCGCAATGTCCACGCCGAAGTGCTGCCAGCGGACAAGGCCGCGACCGTTAGCGAGCTGAAAAAAACCGGCGTGGTCGCCATGGTCGGCGACGGCATCAACGACGCCCCGGCCCTCGCCGCTGCCGACATCGGCATCGCCATGGGCGGCGGCACCGACGTGGCCATGCACGCGGCGGGCATCACCCTGATGCGCGGCGATCCACGGCTGGTGCCGGCGGCGCTGGAAGTCAGCCGCAAGACCTACGCGAAGATTCGCCAGAACCTGTTCTGGGCCTTCGTCTACAACCTGATCGGCATTCCGCTGGCGGCGTTCGGTTTTCTCAATCCAGTGCTGGCCGGTGCAGCCATGGCGCTGTCGAGCGTCAGCGTGGTGAGTAATGCGCTACTGTTGAAAACCTGGAAACCCAAGGACTTGGAGGAGCACCGATGAACATCGGTCAAGCAGCCAAACACAGTGGCCTGAGCGCAAAAATGATCCGCTATTACGAGTCGATCGGCCTGCTCAAAGCGGCGCATCGCACCGACAGCGGTTACCGGGTTTACGGTGACGATGACCTGCACACGCTGGCGTTTATCAAGCGCTCGCGGGACCTGGGCTTTTCGCTGGAAGAGGTCGGTAAACTGCTGACCCTCTGGCAGGATCGCCAACGCGCCAGCGCCGATGTGAAGGCCTTGGCCCGCCAGCACATCGACGAGTTGAATCAGAAGATCCGCGAACTCGGCGAGTTGCGCGACACCCTGCAAGACCTCGTCGAGCACTGCAACGGCGACCACCGCCCCGACTGCCCGATTCTCAAGGAGCTGGCGTCGGGCTGCTGCGCGCAACCCGCCCGCGCTTGAGCGCCAACAGCTTTATCGTGAGCAATGTGCCGAGGGGAATGCCGTGGAACAGCATGACCACGGCACCCGGCGTCCACCACCCGTAGAACGGCGCGGCGATGAGCATGCCGATGCCGAACCCGGTCATCTGCAGCAAGGTCAGCACGCTGAAAATCGGCAGGCGCAAGCGCTCGGGCTCACGTTGCAGACGCGACATCAGCCCGACTTCGGAGAAGCCGTCACCGAGGCCCGCCGGCAAGGAAAACAGCAGCAGACCGTAGAGGCTGTGTTGCTGGAACATCAGGATAAAGCCACAGGACATCAGCGCCACACCGAAGAAAAACCGTCGTTCGAGGTGGATGTTGTCCGAGCCTTTGAGACGGCTGGCGATGCGCGCGCCCAGCAGTTTGCCGCTGGCCCACACCGCGAGCATCAGGCCCAGCGTGGTGCTCGCTGACTCCGGCGTGAGCAATTTGGAAATGATCGGAAAGCCGACGTTGTGCGCAGCGCTGCCCAAGGTGTCGGCCATCGTCACCGCGAGCATCGCGGCAATCACCGGCGTAGCACGCAGGCCCTGCTTGAGCGCTGTCCATTCGCCGCGATCAGGTTCGTCGTTGACGGTCGCCGGTTCGAACCGCAGCGGCACAATCAATAATGCTGCCAGCAGGTAAGTCAGCGCATTCAGGGCGAACACCGTTTCAAACCCAAACCCCGCGACCAGCAAACCCGAAACCAGGCTGCCGCCAACCATCGCGGCGGATGAGGCCGAGGTGATCCACGCGTTGGCCTTGAGCAACTGATCGGCGTGGATCAAACGCGGTAACTGGCTGTTGAGGCCGATGGCGAACATCGAATTGCCCAGGCCCAGACCGAAGGCGATGACCGGCAACAGCAAGGCCTGCTGGTTGACGGGCACGATCAACAACAAGCCCAGCACGCTGGCGCGCAACAGGTCGAACGCGATCAGCGGTGCGCGGCCGCCGCAACGGCGGTAAAACGCGGTGCCGATCAGGCTGGCAAAAATTCCTCCGCCCACGCGGCTGGCGAGAAAGATCCCGACGCTCATGGCGCTGTTGCTCAGCAGATAGACGTAGGTGGCCAGAGCAACCATGTTGAGGAAAGCGCCGAAGTCGGAGATCAGGCGTGCAGTCACGATCAGGTGGGTGTTGCGCGGGGTGGTCACATTCAGTCCTTGAGTGTGGTTGGAGCGGTGGACAGTAGACGCGAAATTGCGTTGATCCGAAAGTGGCCCTCACCCTAACCCTCTCCCAGGGGGAGAGGGGACTGATTGGGGGATGCTGTGGAGATACGCCGACCTGAAATTTCTTTACCGAATCCAGACAGGTCCAAATGCTGACCTCGTCCAATCCATAATCGACCCGGTGTTTCAGGTCGATGTATGACGCAAGACACCTCGGTCGGCCCCCTCTCCCGGAGAGAGAGGGGCTGATTGGGGGATGCTGTGGAGAGACGCCGACCTGAAATTTCTTTACCGAATCCAGACAGGTCCAAACGCTGACCTCGTCCAATCCATAATCGACCCGGTATGTCAGGTCGATGTATGACGCAAGACACCTCGGTCGGCCCCCTCTCCCTCCGGGAGAGGGCTGGGGTGAGGGAGCTTCTGATTTACAAAAAACCCGGCCGAAGCCGGGTTTCTCGTCAAGCAATCACTGCATCCACGGTGGTGGCGGTGGTTCGTCGGACTTGCCTTTCGGCTCGTCGTCCGCCGCACGGATGGCCTGCTTGCGCTCCTCGTCGAGGCGCGCCGCTTCGATCTCGCGCAACACCCCGCCGACATCGGCCAGGTCCTCCGGATCATCGAACTCGCCGGTCAGCACACTGTTCGGGTGCAAGGTGCCGGCTTCGTACAACGCCCACATTTCCTTGGCGTACTTGGTCAGCTTCAATTCCGGGGCAAAGCGACCGAAGTACGAAGCCATGTTGCCGACATCGCGCTCCAGCATGCTGAACGCGTGGTTGTTACCGGCAGCGTCGACAGCCTGCGGCAGGTCAATGATGACCGGACCGGTCGGCGTCAGCAGCACGTTGAACTCCGAGAGGTCACCGTGCACCAGACCGGTACACAACATCAGCACGATCTGCGAGATCAGGAACGCGTGATACTCGCGCGCCTGATCCGGCTCCAGCACCACGTCGTTCAGACGCGGCGCGGCATCGCCGAATTCGTCGGCCACCAGTTCCATCAACAGCACGCCATCGAGGAAGTCGTACGGTTTGGGCACTCGCACACCGGCACCGGCCAGACGGAACAGCGCCGCCACTTCGGCATTCTGCCAGGCATCTTCGGTCTCTTTGCGACCGAACTTGGAGCCTTTCGCCATCGCGCGAGCCTGTCGGCTGTTGCGCACCTTGCGGCCTTCCTGATACTCGGCCGCCTGGCGGAAACTGCGTTTGTTCGCCTCCTTGTAGACCTTTGCGCAACGTAACTGATTGCCGCAGCGCACCACATAAACAGCTGCTTCTTTACCACTCATCAGTGGGCGCAGCACTTCGTCGACCAGACCGTCCTCGATCAGGGGTTCAATGCGTTTTGGAGTCTTCATCAGCTTTTATTGTGGGTCCTTTATTACCAAACACGCGAATGTCACTCGTTATACGGCAATCCTCGCATTACGGGGAGGGGTTGCCGACCTGTGAACCTGTGAATGCACACACTGTGCCGAAAAAATCGACCACGGCGAATCATAGCCGAGCCGGCCTCGATTGTTGGTATCGGCCGTTGAGGGCATTTGCGACAGAATCTGACATTTGCCATTCAGCCCTCTTACCCTCACCCCAGCCCTCTCCCCGAGGGAGAGGGGGCCGACCGAGGTGTCTGGCGTTATACATCGACCTGAAATACCGCGTCGATTATGGATTCGGTAAATCTCGATCAGGTCGGCGTATCTCTCAAACATCCCCCAATCTGTCCCCTCTCCCTTTGGGCGGTCCGACGTTTCGGGAGGGTTAGGGTGAGGGGCTCTTCTAGCGTTCGATGATGGCGGTGACGCCCTGCCCGCCCGCGGCGCAAATCGAGATCAGGCCCCGGCCCTTGCCCGCCGCATCCAGCAGCTTCGCCAAATTGGCGACGATACGCCCGCCAGTCGCGGCAAACGGATGCCCGGCCGCCAGAGAACTGCCCTTCACATTGAGTCGGCTGCGATCGATCGAGCCTAGCGGCGCGTCGAGGCCCAGGCGGGTTTTGCAGTACTCGGGGTCTTCCCAGGCTTTCAACGTACACAGCACTTGCGCGGCGAATGCCTCATGAATTTCGTAGTAATCGAAATCCTGCAAGGTCAGCCCGTTGCGCGCCAGCAAACGTGGCACAGCGTACACCGGCGCCATCAGTAGTCCTTCGGCGCCGTTGACGAAATCCACTGCCGCCGCCTCGCCATCGCGCAGGTAGGCGAGGATCGGCAAGCCACGTTCCTTTGCCCATTCTTCGCTGCCGAGCAGCACCACCGAGGCACCATCAGTCAGCGGCGTGGAGTTGCCCGCCGTCAGCGTACCTTTCGCGCTTTTCTCGAACGCCGGTTTTAGCGTCGCGAGTTTTTCCAGGGTCAGGTCCGGGCGCAGGTTGTTGTCGCGGGTCAGACCAAGGAACGGCGTCATCAGGTCGTTGTGCCAGCCTTCGCTGTAGGACGCGGCGAGTTTGTGATGGCTTTGGAGAGTCAGTTGATCCTGCTCTTCACGCGGGATCTGCCAGGTCTGCGCCATCAACTCACAGTGCTCGCCCATCGACAGCCCAGTGCGTGGTTCGCCGATGCGTGGGAAATCCGGAATCAGATGTCTGGGCCGCAGTTGCAGAAAGGTTTTCAGTTTGTCGCCGGTGGTCTTGCCGCGGTTGGCTTGCAGGAGGATTCTGCGCAGGCCTTCACTGACACTGATCGGTGCGTCAGAGGTGGTGTCGACGCCGCCAGCAATGCCGCAGTCGATCTGGCCGAGGGCGATCTTGTTTGCGACCAGGATCGCCGCTTCCAGCCCGGTGCCGCAGGCTTGCTGAATATCGTAGGCCGGCGTAGCGGGTGACAGACGTGAGCCGAGCACGCATTCACGGGTCAGACTCATATCTCGTGACAATTTCAGCACCGCGCCCGCCACCACCTCGCCGAGGCGCTGGCCGTGCAGGTTATAGCGTTCGATCAAGCCTTCAAGGGCGGCGGTCAGCATCGCCTGATTGCTGGCGGTGGCGTAGGGGCCGTTGGAACGGGCGAAAGGGATACGGTTACCGCCAATGATCGCGACGCGGCGCAGCTGACTCATGAATAACTCCTTTTCAAATTGATCGAATTTGATGCAGTCCCCTGTGGGAGCGAGCCTGCTCGCGAAAACGCCGGCACATTCAGCATCTTCAGTGGCTGACACATCGCTTTCGCGAGCAGGCTCGCTCCCACAATTACCGCGTTCCTCTGCAAGACCTGCTAAACCTCAGTGTCTAGCGTAGGCCTTATTGCGTGAATCGAACGATTGATTGCCGTCGGCAGTCCACACTTTGAACCCCAACTTCTGGAGAGCGTTCCATGTCTGACCGCTATATCGACTTCGCCAACTCGTCCATCGGCCATCGTCTGGTCGGGGCGCTGGGCCTGCCGTCGCCGGTGCGACTGGAACGCTGGCAGGCCGGGCGCCTGCGGCCGGTGGAAGGTGCACTGCTGATCGGCGGCGGACCGCTGGCCGAGCGCATCAGTGCCTTCGCCAACCGTTTGACCGACGGCATCTACCGTTACGGCGAACAACCGGAAACCGCCACCGAATGGATTCCCGGCCACGGCCCGAAACTCAAAGCCGTGGTGTTCGACGCCAGCGAATTGCTGCACACCGACCAGCTCAAGCAACTGCGCGAATTCTTCCAGCCGCTGATGAAAAACCTCGACCACAGCGCCCATCTGGTGATTCTCGGTCGCGCGCCGGAAACCCTAAGTGATCCGTTTGCCGCCAGCGCACAGCGCGCGCTGGAAGGGTTCTCCCGTTCGCTGGCCAAGGAACTGCGCAGCGGCGGCACGCTGCAATTGATCTATGTCGGCGAAGGCGCGGAAGATCAACTGGAAGGCCCGCTGCGGTTTTTCCTCTCGCCGAAAAGTGCGTTTGTGTCCGGACAGGTGATTCGCCTGACCGCTTGTGCGACGCCAGTGACTGACTGGACGCGCCCGCTGGCCGGGCGCAAGGCGTTGGTCACCGGGGCTGCGCGCGGCATCGGTGCGTCCATCGCCGAAACCCTGGCGCGCGATGGCGCCGACGTGATCCTGCTCGATGTACCACCGGCCAAGACTGATCTTGAAGCCCTCGCCGCGCGCCTCGGCGGGCGCGCCATCACCCTCGATATCTGCGCCGAAGACGCCGCCACGCAACTGATCGAACAGCTGCCCGACGGCCTCGATATTCTGGTGCACAACGCCGGCATCACCCGCGACAAGACACTGGCCAACATGACCCCGGAATTCTGGGACGCGGTGCTGGCGGTCAACCTCAATGCCCCGCAAGTGCTGACCAAAGCGCTGCTCGACAGCGGCACGCTGCAGGATGATGCGCGGGTCGTTCTGCTGGCTTCAATCAGCGGCATTGCCGGTAACCGGGGGCAAACCAACTACGCCGCGAGCAAGGCCGGGCTGATCGGTCTGGCGCAAGCCTGGGCGCCGACGCTGCAGGAACGTGGCATCAGCATCAATGCCGTCGCTCCCGGTTTTATCGAGACGCAGATGACCGCGCACATTCCGTTCGGCCTGCGTGAGGCCGGGCGGCGCATGAGTTCGCTCGGTCAGGGCGGCTTGCCGCAGGACGTCGCCGAAGCGGTCGCGTGGCTGGCACAACCGGGCAGCGGCGCATTCACCGGGCAGGCGCTGCGGGTCTGTGGACAAAGTGTTCTGGGGGCTTAGGCATGAGCATCGAATGGCACACGCTGGATCGCGAGCCGAGTCTGCCCGGGCTGTATGCACGGGCGGCGACGCGACGGAAAATCACCGGCACGCAATTGCCCGACAGCGGTTTGCGCTGTTGGGTCGATGTCGATGGCAAACGCCTGGCGGCCTATCGAAAGGTCTGCGGATTCGTCGATGATGGTCTGTTGCCACCGACGTATCCGCATATCCTCGCGTTTGCCTTGCAGATGCAATTACTCACGGCCAAGGACTTTCCGTTTCCGCTGCTGGGGTTGATTCATCTGAGCAACCGCATTCGCGTGTTGCGCCCGATGGGCGGGATCAGTCGGGCGCAGGTAAGCGTGCGCGTGACGAATCTGCAAGCGCATCCCAAAGGTGCGACGTTCGATCTGCTGACCACGCTGGATGACCAGCTCGGGCCGTTGTGGGAAGCCGAAAGCCAGATGCTCTGTCGCGGCGTGAAGCTTGAGGGCGAAGCTGTCGAACAAACCTGGGAACCCTCGCAATCGCTGGTGGAGGTGGCGCGCTGGAAAGCGCCGGCCGATATCGGCCGGCAATACGCCAAAGTCTCAGGAGACTACAACCCCATTCACCTGAGTGCAGCCAGCGCCAAGTTGTTCGGTTTTCCAACAGCGATCGCCCATGGTTTGTGGAACAAGGCGCGAACGCTCGCGGCGCTGGGCGATCATTTGCCCAAGGCCAACCTTGAGATCGCCGTGCACTTTCGCAAACCGGTGCGCCTGCCCAGTGAGGTGACCTTGCTGGCAAGTGCGGCGGGGTCCAGTGGTGAGTTGCGGCTGATCGGTGCACAAGAGCTGGAACACATGGTCGGGCAGTGGCAACCCATTGCCTGAGCACGCGGGACACCGTTAATTGTGTGTATATAACTTAAGTTTTCGCCGTCTCTCCTCCTTCCACTGAAAAAACCCGGGCCTTGATTATCAAGGCCTTTTTTTGTGCGGCTATATCGTGGGTATTAGTCCTTAGGCGCTGAACTTCGCCCTCTATATAAAGGCGTTAATACCAACTTGAGAATGGTCTGAAACCCGCCCCTGGACTGAGATTGAGCACAACGGACGAAGGCATCACCGGCATCAGATCGGCGAGCCATCGAGGTCAACGAACGTTGTGACAGGTGCAAGGAATACGATCATGAAAACTCAAGGCGTGTGGTGCAAATCGGCAATCGCTCTGGCATTGATTCTCTCCCTTGGCCTCACCGGGTGCAGCAGCGGTGGTGGCGGTCATAAAAGCAGTTCCGGCAGTTCCGCGGCGGACGGTACCGCTGGCACTGGCGGTACCTCGGATACTGGCGGTACGGGTGGCACCGGTGATACTGCCGGCACCGGCGGAACCGGGGGCACCGGCGATACTGCCGGAACCGGTGGCACGGGCGGAACGGGTGGTACTGGCGGAACAGGTGGTACAGGTGGCACCGATCCGACCAATCCAACCAACCCGACAGATCCGACCGATCCCACCAACCCGACCAATCCAACCACCACCCCGTTGGTGACCACCACGCTGGTGCAGGATGTCGGTAATACCGTCGCTGGCGTCGGCGATGGCGTTGGCCAGATCGGTGACTCGCTGAGCAGCGTTCCTGTTGTCGGTGGCGTTGTACAAAGTGCGGCCAAAACCGCCGGAAATGTCGTCAGCACCTTGGGTGACGGTGTCACCAATGGCGTTGGCAAACTGGCCACCGACCCGAATGGCCTGACCACCACCGTCGCTTCGGTCGGCGGCGTGGTGACTGATGTCGGCAACGGCGTGTCCGACCTCAGCGCCAAGCTGTCCACTGCGACTGGCAGCGTTCCAGTGGTGGGCGGTGTTGTGACCAAAGTCGCGCCGCTGCTTGATGGTGTCGGCGAGAAAGTCACCATGCTCGGCAATACCCTCGACACCACGCTGACCAACGGCCCGACCAGCCAACTGACGAACAAAGTCGGCGGCAGTCTGGTACCCGTGATCGCGATGGTCGAAAGCACCACGGACAAACTCGGCGCTGCCACCGGGCTCGGCGATCCACTCAAAGGCGCGATCTCGCAAGTCGGTGGCGCGGTGAACACCTTGGGCGGCAAGGTCACCGATGCGGGTAACGGCAATGCTTTGACCAACACCCTCGGCGGCGCGTTGAGCAATACCGGTACCGCGGTCGGCAAGGCTGGTGGTCTTGTGTCCAACGGCACCGGCTCGGGTACTGGTGGAGTGGGTGGTGGTCTGGGCGGCGGCCTCGGTGGTACTGGCCTGCTGCAAACCGTCGGCGGTGCCGTGGTCAACGTCGGCGCAGGGCTGAATGCCGGCAATACCAATGGCGTCGTCAGCGCCGGCGGCGTTACCGCTACCGGCCTCGGCAATACCGTCGCTTCGCTCAACACCGTACTCGGTGGATCGGGCACCCCGATCACCGCGACAACCTCACCTCTGGCCACGGTTGGCGCCACCTTGGGCACGGGTCTGAATCCGGTCACCAGTGCTGTAACCAACGTGACTCAACAAGTCGGCGCAGCGACCGGTATCGGAGCACCCGTCGCCGGTCTCACCGGCCAGGTTGGCGGTGCGGTCAGCAGTATCGGCACCACCATTGCCGCGACCAACAACCCGGTCACCACAGCGGTCGGTGGTCTGGTCACCAACGTCGGCGGCACCGTTGCCGCCGTCGGTGGACTGGTCAACGGCGGGACCAGCGGAGGTACCACTGGTGGCGGTCTGGGCGGTGTACTCGGTGGTCTGACTAATACTCTGGGAGGCAGCCAACGCTAAATTGCACCTGGCCGATTCGACGGCCTCACCTACAGCGCCTACGCTTGGTTGAGGGCGGAAGATTCCCACGAGTCTTCCGCCTTTTTTCTTAGGAGAATTCAGCCCAGTGCTGTGATCTGACCATGGAGTGTCCTATGCGCGTAATGGCATCCCTGCTGTTCCTCAGTCTCAGTTCCGCCGCCCTCGCCGACACCCTGCCCAGCTTTCTCAACAGCAACGAAACCATCCGCAACCTGCCGGTGCCGAACCTGCCCGCCGACGCCTATCGCCCGAGCGCCACGCCCGTGCAAGTGCCTGACGCTGGTGCCGCCGCTGCGCAACCGCTGTTGATGGAGACCAAGATCAATTTGCAAACCGTGCAGATCGAAGGCGGAACCCTCTACCCGCTCAACGAGCTCGCCGAAATCTACAAACCCCTGATCGGCCGCCAAGCCACCCTCGCCGAACTGATCGAAGCCACGCGCAACATCACTCGACGCTATCAGCAGGACGGTTACCTGCTGTCCTACGCGTTCTTGCCGCAGCAAAATTTCAATGACGGCGTAGCACGCGTGGTGCTGGTAGAAGGCTACGTTCGCGATATCCAGATCGAGGGTGATGTCGGCCGGGTCAGAGCGCTGCTCGACAAACTGGCGGCGAAGATCCAGGCCGAACGGCCGCTGACCCGCAAGACGTTCGAGCGCTACACCACGCTGATGACACGCATCCCCGGCGTGACGATCCAGGCCCAGGTGCCACCGCCCGGCACTACCGACGGTGCGACAACGCTGGTCGCCCAGGCCAGTCGCAAACCCTTCACCAGCACGCTGAGCACCACCGAAGACAACCGCAACGGCACCCAGGCCCTGCTCGGCGTCAGTAGCAATTCGCAAACCTCGATGGGCGAACAACTGACCCTCAGCGGTCTGTTTCCACCGGGTGACGATCATGAGCATTACTACCGCCTCGACTACAACCAGTTCCTCAATGACGAGGGCGCGCAACTGGCGCTGTCTGCTTCACGTTACCGCGCCGATCCCAGCACCGAAGTGCTCATCGACGGCGGTGGTCGACTCAGCACCCATCGAGAAAACGACCGCTACTCCATCGGGTTCACCCTGCCGTTGATTGCCGCCTCCAACGAATTGCTGACCGCCGGCTCGCGCCTGTACGCAGTCGATGACAAGACCCGCTACAACGGCATCAACTTCCCGTTCAGCACCGAGTTCCGTACCGACGTACGCGCTCTGGCTTTCGAAGGCGACTGGCGCAAAGCCGATGCCCGGCAACTGCGTATTCTCAGTGGCGGCGTGTATCAGGGTTTCGACAGCCTGGGCGCGCATACCAACTACGACGACATCGACCTCGATTTCTTCCGCGTACGCCTGTCCGGGGTGCAGAGCAACAAGTTCCTCGACAACTGGCAAGGCGTGCTTTCGGCCGCGCTGTACTGGAGCGACGACACCCTGCCCGACAGCGAGCGCGCGGTGTTCGGCGGGCAGAATTTCGGTCGCGGTTATCCCGACGATCAAGCGTCCGGCGACAAGGGCTGGGGCGTGGCGTACGAGGTCAACTACAGCTTCAACCGCGACGGCAACTGGGTGCGCATCCTGCAACCGTATGTCGTACTCGATCGCTCGCGCAGCTGGTTCAATGAACTGCCGGTAAAGGCCAACAATCTGTCATCGGCAGCAATCGGGCTGCGGTTTGGCGATGCCAAGTACTACAACATTGCGCTGGAAGCGGCGAAGGCGATGTCGGATGAAGCACTGGACACGTTCAATCGCAAGCCCAGGTACAGCATCAGTTTCAGTTACCAATTGTAAGCTGAAAAACCAGGAGGCTTCGGCAGCGGCGGGTGGAATGTACAACCGGCAGAAATGGGTCGGATTGCAGGCCGCCTTCGCGAGCAGGCTCGCTCCCACAGTTGAATTGGGTGCATACAAAGAGAGATTGGCCGGCTGTCAGGCCGCCATCGCGAGCAGGCTCACTCCTACAGTTGGATTGAGTGCATTCAGTTAGAAATTGGCCGGCTGTCAGGCTGCTTTCGTAGGAACGCCGCCCGGAGCAAGCTCGCTCCCACAGAAAAGCAAAAGCGACCCACGCCGCTCCTAGGCTTTTCACCACTCAACAGGATGAGCGTTAGCTCGGCTGCAGCTTTTGATCTTGACTCATCGGCCGCGTCGGCAGGCTGAGTGGAGGGATTGATCCGGGGGTGGGAGCGCAGCGACCGTTTGGCGAAGCCAAACACAGCGAGAGGAGGTGCAGCGAAGCAAACCGTAGGCGCTGCGCCCGGATCGATCCCGGAGCGAAGGAACCCCGAGCCCCAGCGAGCGGGCCGAACGTTGCGGCAAGCCTTTTTGGGTACTTTTTCGGCGTCTGGAAAAAGTGCCTCGCCGTAAGGGCGAAACCGCCAGCCGCAACACCCAAAAAAACGGATATTCACCCAAAACACCCAAAGCACGGTCGGCCCAGAGGCCGCCGAGCTCAACCTCAGCCAACCTGAACCTTAGGCTTGGGAAACAAATTATCCAGAGTCTCCAACAACCTGACGTAATAAATCGGCTTGCGAAACAGATCCACCACCTGCAACCGCAACAGATCACTGACGTCTTCCATATCCGCATGCCCCGACATCACAATCACCGGCAAATGCTGCCGAGAAGTATGCTCACGCAACCGCTTGATCAACGACATCCCGGACTCCTCCGGCATACGCAAATCAGTAATCACCAGCGCGATATCGGGATGGCGAGTCAGATGATGCAACGCCAGCTTCACCGACGTCGCCGCATGACAGACAAACCCCTCACCCTCCAGCAACTCCGCCAGTTCCAGCAACGCGTCCTCTTCATCGTCAACCAGAAGCAACTGTTGGCGGTGCGGCGAAGACGCGTTCATAGGCAATACCTGAAAGCTGAATGGAAAATCCATTGTAGTGCGATATCAGCCAGGTGCAGCGTTCCCATGACTCAAGGCGTCGGCCGTGTCACAACCGTACCATCAAGAGACGTCAAAATATTATTGAAGATCGCCAGCACCCTATCGCCAAGAGGGGTTACGAATGCCACAACCACGACGGCGACCATCGCCACCACAATGGCGTACTCGATCGCCGAAGCCCCTTCTTCGTTCTTGATGAACACCCGGGCTCTGGACATTAGATAGTCGAAAGTCATGCGAAACATAGGACTGCTCCTTTGCGCCTCTGGCGCTGATGTCACTACAACGGCAAAGAACCACCGTGCCATTTGAGCATTGTCAACAAACCCCCACCCAACAACTGTAAGAACGGATTAATCACAAAGGATTAATCACATCGCGAAGTTGCCGATTGCTGCTGTTAATTGGCCAAGACTCATACTTTAGTGGGTTATTTTCCTGTCACTAATGGCGTTTTGGCTCGGATCAGCTAGCGTGGAAATAGCGAAATAGTTGCATGTTCATAGCTGCCGGATTGGGAACTTCTCTCGTAAGCAAGTGCGGTGGGTAGTGCAGCAGGAAAGGGAGAGCCGTCATGAACAGTCGCGTCACCATGGGCCTTGCAGCCATCCTTATGCTTGGAGCGATCTTTGTCGGTTACTGGGGACTGGTGCTCAGTCGTCAACCGGCACCCGTCGCCGAGGCCCCCGTTGCCCCAGCCGTCACCGTTGAAAAAACTGTCGCGATCGCCGAAGACCAGGCCCGCCAACCGGTGGTGGTACTGCTGCACGACGTGCCACCCTTTACCGCGCTGACCGCTGCCGATGTCGCGGTGGAAAAACTGCGCAGTGCACCGGCCGGCAGCTTGAGCAACGTCGATCAGGCCATCGGCCGCACACCCTGGCGGCACCTCAGCGCCGGCACTTGGCTGAACGATGAAAGCTTCAGCGCCGGCGGCTCACTGGCACGCATGATTCACAGCGATGAACGCGCCCTCACCGTGGCCGTCGACGAAGTGATCGGCGCGGCCGGGCAACTGATCCCCGGGGATTACGTCGATGTCTTGCTCTACCTGCGCCAGGATTCCAGCAACCTCGAACAGTCGGCACAGATCGTTTTGCCGGCCATGCGCGTGCTGGGTGTCGGTGACCAGTACGGCCTGACCAACGACGGCCAACCCGCCTCGCCGGCCCTGAGCGCCGAGGAAAAACTCAAACAGGATCAACGCCGCATCGCCGCGCGCACCGTGGTGCTGGCGGTGCCCGAACAACTGCTCAGCCGACTGATGCTGGCAACGCAAGTCGGCACCTTGCGTCTGGCCGTACGCAGCAGTGAAGAACAACGCCTGGCCAAATACTGGGCCGGCGAAACTCAGGCGCCGGAGCATCTGAGCAGCGCCAACAGCCAACTCTTCCAGTTCACCCAACTGGCCTTGGGCGCTGGACCGAAAGCGCCTGCCGGCGGCGGTTCCGGCGCGGCCCCGAGGCCTGCCGTGGAAATCATTCGCGGCAAC
The DNA here is from genome assembly GCF_014268445.2 of Pseudomonas tensinigenes. Lineage (NCBI taxonomy): Bacteria > Pseudomonadati > Pseudomonadota > Gammaproteobacteria > Pseudomonadales > Pseudomonadaceae > Pseudomonas > Pseudomonas tensinigenes. Next base: position 999,987 of record NZ_CP077089.1, on the reverse strand, counting down.
CAGATCACCCAACAAAACCCATGACTGCGCAAGGATCCAAGGGCATGCAGAGTCGTTCCAGGCCGACATTCAAACCCATGCTGCGCGCCCTGCTACTGATGGGCCTGTCGATGGACGCCGCGTTGGCGGCGGTCGGCAACTGTTCGGCACTGGGGCGCATGCCGCCGGTGATCGAAATCGGCGAAGGCTTTCAGCAGGATGTGCAATCGCCAGTGGCGATCACCCGTCTGGCGATTGGCGATCCGAAAATCGCCGACGTGCACGCCAACGGCAGTTCGTCCTTTCTGCTCACCGGTGTTGCGCCCGGCGCCACCAGCCTGATGGTCTGGACCTCGTGTTCAAGCGAGCCGCGCCAAAGCATGGTCTTTGTTCAGGGCGCCGCCACTGCCGCCATGACCGCCACCCTACCCTCGGATGACCCGAGCCTGCCGTCGCAAGTGCAGACCGACATCCGTTTCGTCGAAGTCAGCCGCACCAAACTCAAGGAAGCCACCGCCTCATTGATCGGCACGCGCGGTAACTTTCTGTTCGGCTCGCCCGGCACCCTGCCGCCGATTGACGGGGTGCCGCAGCCACGCCTGCCGGTGGACAACTCGCTGTTCAACTTCTCGTGGGTCGGCGGCAAGACCATGGCGATCATCAATGCGCTGGAAACCAGCGGCTTCGCCTATACCCTCGCGCGGCCCAGTCTGGTGGCACTGAACGGGCAGAGCGCAAGCTTTCTGGCCGGCGGTGAAATCCCGATTCCGGTGCCCAGTTCCGGCAGTGACAGCGTGTCGATCGAATACAAGGAATTCGGTATCCGCCTGACCCTGACGCCAACCATCATCGGCCGCGATCGCATCGCGTTGAAGGTCGCCCCGGAAGTCAGCGAACTGGACTTCAGCAATGCCGTGCAGATCGCCGGCACCACTGTGCCGGCCCTGACCATCCGCCGCACCGACACCAGCGTGTCACTGGGCGATGGCGAAAGCTTCGTCATCAGTGGCTTGATCAGCACCACCAACAGCTCGCAAGTGAACAAGTTTCCCGGCCTCGGCGACATCCCGGTGCTCGGCGCCTTTTTCAAAGGCTCGCAGATCAAGCGCGAAGAACGCGAACTGCTGATGATCGTCACCCCGCATCTGGTCCAGCCACTGGCCGCCGATGCGCAACTGCCGTCGTTACCGGGCGAAAAACTGCGTAATTACGATCCGAATTTCTACCGCATGTTCTTCCTTGAAAACGGCAACTTCGACAAGCGCAGCGGGTTATCGCAATGAGCCAGAGCCTGAGCCAGACCTTTCTCGCCATCACCCGCAACAGCACCGATCTGGAGTGGCTGCAAGGCGCACTCGCACCGTTGGGCCAAGTGGTCAGCGCCGGTGGCGGCAGCCTTGATGAACTGCTGGCGCTGGTGGACGTGACCTTTGCCAATCTGGTGTTCGTCGGCCTTGATCGCGAGCACGTGGTCGCCCAGAGCGCGTTGATCGAAGGCGCGCTGGAGGCCAAACCGATGCTGGCGATCGTGGCCCTCGGCGACGGCATGGACAATCAGTTGGTGCTCAACGCGATGCGCGCCGGCGCCCGGGATTTTGTCGCTTACGGTTCACGCTCCAGTGAAGTCGCCGGGCTGGTGCGGCGCTTGAGCAAACGCCTGCCGCCCGTGGCACCGAACACGCAACTGGGCGGCCTCACGGTGATGTATGGCGTGCAGAGCAGTTCCGACGGCGCACTGCTGGCCAATCACATGGCGTTGGTGGTGCAAAAAAGCGGTCAGCAAACCTTGTTGCTTGATCTCGGTTTGCCGCGCGGTGACAGCCTCGCCCTGCTCGGGCTGGAGAGTTCGTTCCACTTCGGCGATGCCTTGCGCCACTTGCGCAGGCTCGACGCCACGTTGATCGACAGCGCCTTCACCAGTGCCGAAGCCGGCCTGCGGATTCTCGCCTACGCCAGCAACGACGAGCCGCTGGAAAACACCAGCGCTGCCGAGCTGTACATGTTGCTCAGCGCCTTGCGCCAGCACTTCCAGCACATCGTCGTGAACCTCACCGGGCAGACCGACAGCGAAGCCTTGCGCACCTTTGTCAGCCACTGCGACAAGTTGCTCTGGTACACCGATCAGAATGTGCTCAACTGCCGACGCAACCTTGCCGTGCTCAATCTGTGGCGCGAAAAAGGCATGAAGCTCGACCACGGACGCCTGCTGATCGACCGCTACTTGAGCAACGTCGCGCCCGATTCGGACACCCTCGGCAAGACCTTCAACCTGGAAGTGATTGCCACGCTGGCCCTCACCCCGGAAGTTCGTCTGAACGCGAAAAACCAGGGCGTCAGCCTGTTCGAACTGGCCCCGCGAGAAAAACTCACGCAGAGCCTGCGCGCCCTCGGCGAACGTCTGGCGAAACGTTCCGAAGGCCTGGCCAAGCCCAAAGTGACCTGGTTCGACCGCTTGCGAGGCACCTCATGAGCGCAGAAAAACTCTTCGGTGCGGCGCCCCGCAGTGGCGTCGGCAACAGCGATCACGAAGGCCTGAAACTGGTCCTGCATCGCTACATCATCGACGCCCTCGAAGAGTCGGGGAAAAACCTGCTGGAAGGTTCACGCCAGCAACTCGCGCAATTTGTCACCGACAAAGTCGCCGAATACATCGCGCGTTTGCACTTGGCGATATCGCGCTACGAAATGGAGCGGCTGGCCGAAGAGATCGTCGACGAGCTCACCGGTTTCGGCCCGCTGGAAGTGCTGCTGCGCGATCAGTCGGTGACCGAAATTCTGGTCAACGGCCCGCACCGGGTGTTCATCGAACGCGACGGTGTGCTGCACCAGAGTGACCTGCGTTTTATCGATGCGCATCACGTCGAACGCGTGATGCAGCGCATCCTCGCGCCGCTCGGTCGGCGCCTCGACGAGTCTTCGCCGATGGTCGATGCACGCCTCCCGGATGGCAGTCGGGTCAACGCGATCATTCCGCCGATTGCCCTCGACGGCCCATGCCTGTCGATCCGTAAATTTCGCAAGGACATGCTCAAGAGCAGCGACCTGATGGCCATGCAAACCATCGACCTGTCGATCTTCGAGTTTTTCCAGAATGCCGTCGGCAAGCGCTGCAACATCCTGATCAGTGGCGGCACGGGCACCGGCAAAACCACGCTGCTGAATATTCTCAGCCAGTTGATCAACCCGCACGAGCGTCTGGTGACCATCGAAGACGTCGCCGAATTGCAACTCGGCCACCCACACGTGGTGCGCCTGGAGACCCGTCCGCCGAATGCCGAAGGCCACGGTGAAGTGAAGGCCAGCGACCTGATTCGCAACGCCCTGCGGATGCGCCCAGACCGAATCATCCTCGGCGAGATTCGTGGCGTCGAAGTGGTCGACGTCCTCACCGCGATGAACACCGGTCACGACGGCTCGATGAGCACCGTACACGCCAACAACGCCCAGGATGCCTTGCTGCGTCTGGAAACACTGGTCGGCCTGACCGGCCGCTCCATCGCCGAACGCACCCTGCGCCAGATGATCTGCGCCGCCCTCGACGTGATCATCCAGTTGACGCGCATGCCTGACGGGCGCCGCTGCGTCAGCGAGGTCGTGGAAGTGGTCGGCATTCGCGAAGATGTCTACGTCACCAACACCCTGTTCCGCCTCGACCGCCGCAGCGGTTTCGGCTTCCTGCGCGAAGCCGTCAATCCGGCCGGCGACAAGCTGCGCCACGAGGCCCATCTGGGCTGACGGCAAGGAGCACCGAGCATGCTGGGACCGATCATTCTCATTGTTATCTGCCTGACGCTGCTGGGGCTGTCGATCCGTCTGTTCCTGCAAGGCCTGCGCAAGACCGCCACGGAAAAAGTCCTCAACCGTCTCGCCGCCGGACAGCCGCAACTGGCGCCGGACAAACCTGTGTGGGTCGGACTGGAGCGGATGTTTCTGCGTGCCGGACTGGGCCGCCCGACCGAGCGTTTCGGCCTGTGGCTGAGTCTGTGGGCGCTGGCGATGGCGCTGGGGTTTTTTCTCGCCGACTGGGTCGGCCTGCTGCTGATGATCTTCGTACCGCCACTGGCGCTGCGGCTGTACATCGCCGTGCTCTACCAGCGCCGGGTCAAACGGATGATCGAGCAACTGCCGCAGTTGCTTGACCACACCGTGCGCAGCCTGAAGTCCGGGCGCACCCTGAGCGACGCAGTCATGGGCGGCATTGAAGCCAGTGAAGATCCGCTGAAAAAAGCCATGGGCCGGGTCCAGCGCAACGTGCAACTGGGGGTGAGCCTGCCCGACGCGGTCAGCGACTTTGCCGAACTTTATGAACAGGACGAACTGCGCATGTTCGCCCTCGGCCTCAAGGTCAATCATCGCTACGGCGGCAACGCCAGCGAGCTGCTGGAGAACCTGATCAAACTGATCCGCGAACGCGACCAAGGCGCGCGGCAACTGCGTGCGCTCACCGGCGAAACACGCATGACCGCGTGGGTGCTCGGTTCGTTGCCGCTGCTGCTGGTGAGTTACTTCATGCTGACCAACCCCGGCTACATGCTCGGGATGTGGAACGACGCGAGCGGGCAGAAAATGCTGATCAGCGCTGCCGTGTTGCAAGTGTTCGGCAGCCTGGCGCTGTGGCGCATGTTACGGAGCGTCTGACATGGTCTACCTCGCCGCTCTCATGTTGCTGCTCGGCGCCCTGCTACTCGTGGTCAATCACTTGCTGACCGAACGGCGTCGGGTGCGTCAGGTCAATCAGCGCTTGCAAGGGCATCTGGTACGTGAAAACCGCTTCGGCAGCTGGCTGCGCGCACTGGGCAGCAGCAAGTTCGGCCAGCGTTCGGTGAGCATCGACAGCGAAACCCAGACCCTGCTCAACCGCATCGGCTGGCGCCGCGCCAATGAACGCGCGCTGTTTGCGGCCTGCCAGATCGGCACGCCGCTGCTGACGTTGGGTTTGGCGATTTTTCTGCAAGAGGTGTTTTTCCCCCAGGCTGACAACCGCTGGATCGTGCCGATGCTCGCCACCGGCGGCGGCTATCTGCTGCCCAAACGTCTGCTGGCTTACGCAGCGACGCGGCGGCAGAAAACCATCGCGGTGGAGGTCTCGACGTTCATTCCACTGCTGCGCATCCTCTTCGAATCCGGCATGGCCGTCGAACAAGCCCTGCGCGTACTCAGCATTGAAGCGCAAAAGCTGCTGCCGGAACTGACCAGCGAACTGCGCCTGATCCTGACCCGTGTCGACTCTGGCCTGGAACTCGGCCAGGAGTTGAACAAAGCCGCGGTGATGCTCGCCGTCGACGAATTCACTGACACCTGCGTGATCCTCCAGCAACTGATTCAACAAGGCGGTGGCGCGATGAAGTCGCTGCTGGCGCTCAAGCAACTGCTGGATGACCGGCGCCTGACCCGCTTGCAGGAATACATCTCGAAAATGTCCGCGAAGATGTCGGTGGTGATGATGCTGTTTCTGTTTCCGGCACTGCTGATCGTCCTCGCCGGCCCGGGTTTCACCGCGATAGCCCGGGCATTCGCCAACTGACCTTGCTCATGGAGAGCGTTTGATGAAAGTACTGATAGTCATGGCAAGTCTGTTGCTGCTCGGCGGTTGCGCCACCGACGGCCAAGCACCGTGGACGGCGCTGCTGTCACCGAGCAGTTGCAGCAAAATGACCCAGGAGCAGGAGCTGGCCCTGAACCTCGCGGACGACCTGGCCAGCGACGGCAAACTGCACGCCAGCCTGGCCAACCTGCAAAGCCTGCCAGACAACATCAGCGAAGTTCGCCTGCGCAAAGCCAAGGTCTATCGCCTGCTCGGCCGCAGCGAAGCCGAGCCGCTGTACCGCGGCCTGCTTGGCGGCTGCCTGACCGCCGAAGCCGAACACGGCCTCGGCCAACTCTACGCCGCCCGCGGCGACAACGGCCAGGCCCAGGCCCACCTGCAACGCGCCGCCCGCCTGGCCCCCACCGACGAGAAAATCCGCAACGACCTCGGCGTGGTCTACCTCAACCAACTGCGCCTCAACGACGCACGCTTCGAGTTCCTCACCGCCATCGAACTCAAGCAGAACAACCAACTGGCAACCCTGAACATGGTCACCCTGCTGCTGTACCAGAACGACTGGCCACAAGCCGCCGAAATCGTCAGCCGCGCCAAACTGACCCCGCAACAATTCACCGAAGCCCAGCAACGCGCAGAAAAACTCAAAGCCCCGGTAAAGGCCAAACCCGCCACTGGCAATCAAGTGGCCGCCATCGCTGAGCCGTTGCCGTCATCGCTCAAATAAGGAGACAGCCATGCATCCCTTCAAAGGCCTGTGCTACCTGACCCTGCTCAGCCTGCCCCTCAGCGCCGCCGCCATCGACGCCGGCCCCGCCTCGGCGCAACAACAGGAAACCGAAGGCTGGCTGGTCCTGCAAAGCCGCAACAAAGCCGCCTCGCCGAAGCCACAAACGGCGACCGCGACCGAACGGGATCTGGCGATGCAGCGCTGGTTGAAGAAGTACAAATATGAGATTCCGGATTTTTATGATCCGGATGCGGGTGGGAAGATCGAGACCAAGAATTAGTGAGGTGCTGACCTTGCGAGCGCTTTCGCGAGCAGGCTCGCTCCCACCTTTTGAAATGCACCACCTGTGGGAACGAGCCTGCTCGCGAAGAACGATGACGCGGTGTGCCTGACGGATCAGGTCTGCGGATCGACCCGATCCAGTGCCCGGTTTACCGCCAGTTCAGCCAGCATGATGATCTGCTGAATCGCCAGCGCCGTATTACGCTCGGGCCGGCCGAGTTGATCGGCAAAGTTACCGGCCAGCGTATTGGCCGAAGCCAGGGATTCGCAGGCGTGGGCGAGCAGGCTTTCCGTATCGATTTTCGGATGGATGAGAAACATCGTGCTCGGTTGGCGGGGGTTTGCAGGTTCGGGGCAGAGGTAGAAATCGAGAGCGCGTTTGATCGCTTCGCGGTTTTTGGCGAGGTTGTCGGCGCGGATGGCTTCTTCGAGCGGGGTGGTGGATTCGAGGGGTGGGTCGGGGATCAGTTTGTCCATTGAAACAACTCCAAAGTCTTTGCCGCCACCCTCTGCCATTCTCACGGGGCAAAAGGTGGCAGCTGTATGCGGGGTGAGAATACCGGTTATGGACACCCGGCCAGACCGAAGTCTGCCCGCACACAGCCGCCATGACACATTGCAGACAGCAGACAAGCTGGCGGCGATTATGCGTGCACAAGGACTGGATGACCATAAATTGCCGGGTTCTCACACCCGATCGCTGAGTGTTCAGCGACAGCCAGAGACTAGAGAGCTCACGTCCGACGGACAACCTGAAAACCGTGTGGGAAGGTTCTGGTTATTTGACACAATTTTAAACAGCAAAAGCCAACCCTCACCCTAACCCTCTCCCAGAGGGAGAGGGGACTGACCGGGGTGTTTGGTAGAGGTACGCCGACGTGAAATACCGCGTCGAACTCAGATTATGAAACAGATCAAAAGCCCCTCACCCTGGCCCTCTCCCAGAGGGAGAGGGGACTGATCGAGTCGTTTGGGAGAGCTACGCCGACGTGATACCGAGTCGAATTCAGACTCTGAAACAGATCAAAAGCCCCTCACCCTAGCCCTCTCCCAGAGGGAGAGGGGACTGACCGGGGTGTTTGGTAGAGGTACGTCGACGTGAAATATCGAGTCGAATTCAGATTCTGAAACAGATCAAAAGCCCCTCACCCTAGCCCTCTCCCAGAGGGAGAGGGGACTGATCGAGTCGTTTGGGAGAGCTACGCCGACATGAAATTCCGAGTCGAATTCAGACTCTGAAACAGATCAAAAGCCCCTCACCCGCTCCTAACCACTCAACAGGATGAGCGTTAGCTCGGCTGCAGCTTTTGATCTGTTGGCCCCTTCGGCAGGCTGAGTGGAGGGATTTATCCGGGGGTGGGAGCGCAGCGACCGTTTGGCGAAGCCAAACACATCGAGAGGAGGTGCAGCGAAGCAAACCGTAGGCGATGCCCCCGGATAGATCCCGGAACGAAGGAACCCCGAGCCCTAGCGAGGGGCCGAACGCCGGGGCCCAGCCTTTTGGTTACTTTTTGGCGTCTGAAAAAGTGACCCGCCGTAAGGGCGGAACCGCCAGCCGCAACACCCAAAAAAACGGATAAACACACCAAACCCCAAGAACCTGGTCGGCCCACAGGCCGCCAAGTCAATGCGCCGTAACCCGCTGCCGAGAAGCAGAAGCACTCGGCGACAAGGCCAAAGCCAACTGCGTCCGATTATGCATATGCGTCAACCGCAACACCTGCGAAACATAAAGCTTCACCGTGTTCTCGGTAATCCCCAACTCACAGGCAATCTGATAATTGGTCTGTCCCTTACCGACCAACCGCGCCACATCCAGTTGCCGCGGCGACAGCTGATTGAAAATCTCCGGCATCTCCTGCGCCTCAGCCTCAACGGGCTCACCGCCCAACCCATCGCGAACCACCGACGGAGGACTACGCCGCACCTTGTCCAGATCCTGATAAAGGTCATCAATCGACTCAGACAAAAACTGCAACTTCTGATTCAAATGCCCCAAATGCAGATTCTTCTGCCGCTCCTGCAGCGCCACCTCCTGACGTCGCACACCTTCGAGCAACTCATCCAGATCAATCGGCTTCTGATAGTAATCGGCAATCCCGGCACGCAACGCCTTGATCACATCCTGCTTGTCGGCACGCCCAGTCAGCATGATCGCCTCGAACGCCCGACGCTTGCCCGCCAGCCGCTGTAATTCCTGAATCAACTGAATGCCATCCATGTCCGGCATGTGCAGATCACTCAGCACCAGACCGATTTCCGCGTCCTCACTGAACCGCTCGATCGCCTGCTGACTCGACTCACACGGCACACAGCGATAACCGCTGCTTTCAAGAAACTCGCACAACTCCTCCACAATCAACGGCTGATCGTCGACCACGAGGACTTTTACCGCAGACGTAAGCTTGTTCACGTGCTACTCCATGTCCCAGGCCAAAGCTGACCATTCCTGTACTGTCAGCCTTTGGCTGTATAACCAGTTACTTTGAAAGTAGACGTACTTTCCGACTATGTACATAGAACTAGTGGCGCTTGGCGACTAATGGATCCAAAGTACAACGAGCACAGCACCGACCAGCACGAACGGTGCAAATGGCAGCTTTTTTGACATGTCCGGCGCCAGATATCGCAGACGTTCTCTAAGCCCTTGACTCATATGGAGCCAGACTCTTGGCGCCAGCAGCAGCCAGATCAGGCTGGCGATCCCCGCACCAATAAACACGCCGAGAATAAACAGACCGTCCGTCGCAAGCCCCAGAGCTGTCATTAATTTCACATCGCCGGCGCCCATCCGGCCCATGAAAAACCCCGGCAGGGTCAGCGCCAGTGCGATCAGGCAGGCCCAGCCGCCCTGCCCTGCGTCAGCGCCCAGCCAGGTGCTGCCGGTCCACAGCAGATAAACCAGCGCCAGCGCCGCCACACCGAGGGTCAGGCCATTGCCAATGCGCCGCTGGCGAGCGTCTTGCGCCGCGCACAGCCCCAGCCAGATCAGGAGGACAAAACTGTACATCGGGTAAAAACCGTCCATTTTTGCGGAATGATTCTATGCTGATACTACGCAGTGACAGTCAGGGTAGACGCACTCATGAAAACCGGCTTTCGGAAGTCGCAAAAAGGTGCGGTGGCGATCGAGTTCGCCTTGGTGTTCATCATTTTTTTCGCCGTGTTTTACGGCCTGGTCAGTTACAGCCTGCCCTTGGTGATGATGCAATCGTTCAACCAGGCCACGTCCGAAGCGGTACGTCGCAGTGTCGCGGTCGATCCCAACACACCCAACTATTCAACAGTCGTGCTCAACACCGCGAACGCCACGCTGACCCAGCAATTGTCTTGGATTCCGCCGGTCTTCAACCTGGTGATCGGCGTTGATACCAGCAGCCAGTACAGCGCATCAGGCCTGCTGACGGTGCGAGTGGATTATCCGGTCAGCAAGTTGAATCAGGTCATGCCGTTTCTGGTGCTTCCGGTCGTTGGCACAGTGCCCAATCTGCCCACCTACCTGACAGCCAAATCGAGTCTGCAATTTTGACGTCGGGGGACAAGCTCTTCGGGCGCTTGCTCAAACGCACGCCGCCCGCCGCCCACGAGTTGCCCGACCCACTCGGCTCACCCGCAACAGGCTTGCACCTGTACCTGAACGACGACGGTGGCGTGGTGCAAATGGCCGGCCCGCTGCGCCATCTGCTGGCGCAGTTCAAACCTCAAGATCAGCCCTTGCCACTCAGCACTTATCTGCTGCCCCACAGCACACTGACCATCGAAGGTCGGCCACGGGAGTGGCAGGGGCTCTTGCTGGATCTCGATTTTTTCGGTCTGGGCGAGCAAACCGTGCACCTGCGCGGCTGGGTGCAGCCGCAGGGCAACGGCTGGCTGATGCAGTTGATCGACATCGCTGACTTGCTGCTCGAACGCCAACAATCGCGTCACCGTGACGTCTGCCAATTGATTGCCGGGCAGGTCAGTGAACAGGTACGCGCCTGCAGCCAAGTGCGTTTGCCGGTGATCGTCAGCGAACAATTGCAAATGATCGCCCAGCGCTGGCATATCCCCTGTCTGGCGCTGGCCTTGCTCGATGATGAGCAACAGGGCTGGCAAATCCATCGCCAGTATCGCGCGCACGATGCGCCGGATCTATGGCATGACGGCCAGCGCCTGGGCACGCCGCTGGACAGCCTGAACGGCGCCGCGCCGCAACGCGTCGGCGCACACCATGGCCTCGATGAACATTCGCGGGTGCAGGCCCTGTTCGGCAGTGCCGAAGGTTTCGCGGTGCCGTATAGCGATGAGCGCGGTGTGGTGGCCTGGCTGCTCTGCGGTTTTTATCCCGTGGACAGTGCCGCGCCATACCTGACCGAGCGCGACTGGATGACACTGCTCGGCGCGCTCGCCGGGCCGTTGCTCGGGCGCCTGCGCGAACAGCAACATCACCTGCAACTGGAACGCATCGAAGCGCTGCAAACCCTGCTCGGCACCGGCTGGTGGGAGATTTTGGCAGGCGACGCCCACATTCAACTGGCCCCCGCGCTGGCGGCGGCCCTGAACGTGAACCCTGGCGGATTAGCGCTGGAAGACTGGCTGGCGCAAATCCATCCCGCCGACCGCGACGAGTTGCGCAGCCGTCTGCAAGCCTTGCAACAACACGGTGAAGCCCTGACGTTATCGGTGCGCCTGCGCGGTGGTAATAACGAGCAGGCGCCCACGTGGTATCGCGTGCAGGGCCAAGTGATTGGCAATGGCAAGTTTCGCCGATTGGCCGGTTTCATGCTCGATATCAGCGATATCCAGAACCAGCAACAACGGGCTGCCGCCGCGCATGCACGGCTGGACAACCTGATCGCCAGTTCGCCCGCAGTAATTTACGTCCAGCACTACCACGAAGGCGCGCTGATCCCGGCGTTCTTCAGTGCCAGCCTGCAACCTTTGCTGGGCTGGAGCCTTGAGGACTGCGGCAGCGGCGCACTGATCGAAATGATTCACCCTGACGATCGCGACCGGTATTTCGCCCGCAGCCGTCAGTTGTTGCGCGAAGGTTCGGTGCGCGCGCGTTATCGCCTGCGCGACCGTCACGGTGAATATCACTGGCTGCTCGATGAAGCCAAGTTGCTGCGCAATGACCTCGGCCTGCCGGTCGAAGCGGTTGGTTTGTGGCTGGACGTCACCGAAGCGACTCTGGCGGCCGAGCAGGTGAAAAAAAGTGAAGAGCGCTACCGGATTCTGGTGGAGGATTCGCCGGCGATGATCTGTCGCTACCGCCCGGACCTGATTCTGACCTTCGGCAACCGGCCGCTGGCGACGTACCTGGAATGCACACCGGAGCAACTGCCGGGGGTCGATCTCGGCAGTTGGATGTCCGCGGAACAACGCGCCGCCTTCGTCCAGCGTCTCGGATCACTGACGGCGGAGCACCCGGTAAGCACCGCAGAAATCAGCCTGCAACTGCCCGGCCGCGAACACGCCTGGTGGGTCTGGTCCGATCGTGGCGTGTTCGATGAACACGGCCAATTGATCGAAGTGCAAGCGGTGGGCCGCGACAACACCGAAGTGCGCCGCTCGCAGCAGCAACTCACGCAAAGCGCGAAAATGGCCACCCTTGGCGAAATGGCCACCGGGCTTGCCCATGAAATCAATCAGCCGCTGAACGTGATGCGCATGGCCATCGTCAACGTGCTCAAGCGTCTGGGCAACGGCGATGTGCAGGTCGATTACCTGACCGACAAACTCAACCGCATCGATGCGCAGGTTCAGCGTGCGGCGAAAGTAGTCGATCACATGCGCGTATTCGGCCGACGTTCGGAGATCGAGCAGCAACTGTTCAACCCCGCCTCGGCCATCGAAGGCACGCTGTCGCTACTGGCCGAAGGCATGCGCGGCAAAGGCGTGGACTTGCGCATCAGCGAGACCGGGTTCGAGGTGCAAGTGCGCGGCTATGTCGATCAGCTTGAGCAGGTGTTGATCAACCTGATGGTCAATGCGCGCGATGCGTTGCTGAGCAAACGCGAGAAGGACTCGAGCTTCAAACCGTGGATTGCGATCTACGCTGAACGCGATGAACAGAGTGTACGGCTGTGGGTCGAGGACAACGGCGGCGGCATTGATCCGCGTCTGCTGGAGCGGATCTTCGAGCCGTTTTTCACCACCAAACCGATCGGCGTGGGCACCGGATTGGGGTTGTCGGTGAGCTACGGCATCATCGACAACATGGGCGGCGAGTTGAGCGTGCGCAACTCGGTGGAGGGCGCGCGGTTCTGCATCGAGTTGCCGATTGCCGCGGATGCCTAGATCACCAGATAGGCCTTGCCGGTCTGGCCGCAAGTCATATTGGCGCCGACGTCGACGTCCATCAGGTTGATGCCCAGACCTTTGAGCAGGTTGTTCAGCAGCGGATCGAGCAACGGGCTGACAAGGCTGGTCACGACTGGCAGCAATTTGCTGGTGACATCACTGATCAGCGAAGCAACGCCCGTGACAATGGCGCCAAACGGGTTGCCGCTCTGCGGTTTGTAAACAATCAGATTGATCCCCGCCAGCGTGTTGCTGAGGCTGCCGACGATATTATTGGTCGGAGCCGCCGACTGGATACTCGGTGGCAATTTGAGGTTGGCCGGCGTGGCGAACGGCGTACCGCTGGAAAACAGCAGGTCTTGGGAGCTTTGCGCGACCGACGTGTCGAGCATGATCGCGATGCCACCAGCGCCATAGGTAATATGAGAGTGCGGATCGCAACTGCCGAGCCCGGCGACCCTGTAGCACGTGGCAATCCCCAAATCGATCAGCGCCAGCGGCGCGACCGTCGGCTCGGCAGCGGATGAAAACGCATTGGTGGCGTCGATATTGCCGAGTTTGAGATCGGCAATCGAGGTGACGGTGTGTGCGGTCAGGCTCTTGGTGCCGGTCGTGTCCGTCGGGCAGCTGTAATCGGTGAGATAACTTTTAGCGCCGCCAGCATCCAGACTGATGTCGATTCTCGGCGACGGCAGGAGCAGAGGATCCAACTGCTGGCAGCCGATGCAGATAACCGAACTCAGTACCGCCACCAGATTCAGATGCAGCAGTTCATTGACCGTAGAGGTCAATGTCCCGACCAGCCCGACAACCGCATTGGCCAGCCCGGTCACCCCGGACAGCACCGGCAAGTTCACCGACAACATCGTACGAATCTGCGCGGTTCGGACATAAATCCGATCCGGCCCCAACGGATTCGCCTTGGCCCGCGCCGGATCGCCAATCGCGGAAAACTGCGGCGGCTCGATCACTTTCACCCGCACCGTGACATTCGCCAGCCCCAGCACACTGATCGGCAACGTCGCCGCCACCGCACTCTTGCTGTTGGCCAGTTGCACCACGCCCTGAATCAGCTGCAGCAGTTGCAGATTGGCGTCCAATCCCGCCGATGTCGTACCGGTCTGCAATTGCAGGATGTCGCCCAGTTTGACCGGCGCCGCGTTGATCGCGGCCACCTGCAATTGGCCCAGCGCAGTGATCACCTGCGCGGTCGCGCCGTTGAGTTGCACCACCGTCGCCGCGGCCTGAATCAGTTGCGTCACCGTGGCCTGAGTGTTGAGTAATTGCGTGTAATTGCCCGCCGCGACGTTGAGATTGATCGCCAGCTGATCAAGGTATTTGAGCAAGTTGATGTCGGTGTTCAGCAGGCCATCCCAGCCCAGTGCCGTGAGATTGACGTTGCCGCCGAGCAGCCCGGAGAACAGCGGATTGAGGATGTTCGACTGCGCCGTATCGATGCTGGCCAGGGTGCTGCGAATATTCAGTTGGGCCACCGTCGGCTGCGGTTTGGCGGCCACCGCCGAGGCATTGAGCGTGGTATTGAGACCGACCGGTGTGCCGCTGAACAAAGCCTGTACGCCGCCGGCAAAACTGGTGGTCACCGTGCGGCTGGCGGCCACTTTGACCGCTGCTGCTTGCGTGGCATCCACCGCGAATGTGCGCAGGCCCGTGGCGGCGGTCACCAAGGTGCCGCACGTGGTGGCGAGGGTGTTGCTGGTATCAACGATGTAGCCATTGCGCACGGCGCTTTGCCCGGCGTAACTGGCGGCGCTCAGGCCCGGCAGGCAATTACCGCCACGGCTGACGGCTTCGAGGGCGGCGTTGTCGACCACGCGCTGTAACTTGCGTTGTTCCATGTACAAGCGGCCGGTGTCGACCACCAACAGCAGCATCACCACCGCCAGACTGAGGATGGCCGCCGCCATCAAGCCAATCGCCCCGCGCTGGCGGGCCGGGCCGTTGAATCGCGAACGAGGCGACATGGCGCACTCCTTTGCCGCTAGCTCCATTGGTGCAACTGAGTGTAGACGCGCCTAATGGCAACGCGCCATTTCGAACAGACAAACATCCCTGTGGGAGCGAGCCTGCTCGCGAAGGCGTCGTGTCAGATAAATAACAGTTGAATGACACCCTGCTTTCGCGAGCAGGCTCGCTCCCACATTGGAATTTATGGTGGAACAAAAAAATGGGAGCTCAACAGCTCCCAATTTTTAACGGATTCAGCGCGGTGGATAGTTGGTAAGGATGCGGGCGACCGTCTCACGAATGGCATTGCTGCGATCCTGCGGATTCGGCTTACTGGCGAGCATCTGCTCATCGCTGCCGCGCCACACCAGTTTGCCGTCCTTGCCGTCGAGCAGGTCGATCTGGATGGTCGCGACCTTGTAGGTGATGTTGCGCGTTTCGTTGTACATCGGCGCGCCCCAGTAGCCGTTCCATGGGCCACCCCAACCGCCGCCGTAATTGGTCGTCACTTGCTGCTGACGATCCTCGACGATCAGGTAGGTCTGCACGTTCAGATCACCCTTGGCGCCCGCCGCCGCAGGACGCAACCCGCGCTGGTCAAGCTGATCGGCCACGGCCTGGCGGATGCGTTGCTCGGTCAGGTCGCTTTTGATCCGCGGATCATCGGGGCGATATTGCAGGGCGGGGTCTTTCCAGCTCCAGCTGCGATAGGCGGCAAAATCGCGACTGGCATCGAAGTCGTGATTGACCTGGTTGGCGGCGCAGGCGCTGAGCAGCGCGGCCATGGCCAATAAAGCGAGACGGCGGAACATGGGTTTTCTCCGGTGGAAGACATGAACCTGCGGGTGCTTCGAATGGGCACGAAGCTAACTGGGAGGATACGCCGACATGGCCTTTTCCACAGCCTCGCGGATCGAATCGGTGCGATCGATTTCGCTGCCCTTGTTCGCGGTTTCGGCACTGGCACTCCACACCGGTTGCCCACTGCCGGCGTCGAACAGGTTGACCTGTACCACCACGACTTGCTCGGAATAGGTGCGCACGATCGGCACCGTGTTGTACATGCCGTAACCGCGACCATATCGATCATAGCCGCCGTATCCGCCGCCGTAATAACCGTAGTCGTCCTGGACCTGACGCAAACGGGTTTCCAGACGCAGATTGGCGCTGACCAACAGGTCGGCCGGGCGATTGTCGTGCAACGGGCGCAAACCGCGCTGATCCAGCGCGTTGCTTACCGCTTCGGCCACCTGCGCCGAATCGGCCCACGCCGTGCCCGGCGGCAGTTGCCCGTTGAGCCAGGCCCAGCTGCGGTAGCGTCCATAATCACGCGGCGGCGCCGGGTAAGCGCTGCGGTCGAAAGTGTTAGCCGCTTGCGCCGGCGCCGGCGGCAAGGGTCGCGATTGCGCCACGTAGGGATTGCTACTCTGGCAAGCAGCCAAGCCCAGACACATCAGCAATAACCCGGATTGAGCTTTCATGTCGCGCTCCGATCAGATCGGCCGGCAGATCCAGTGCAAGTAGCGCCCAAGCCCGGCGAAGCCTGGGTGACGACGATGAGCGAGCTCCATCTCGAGCAAATCGACAAGTTCGGCGCGGGCCTGAAACTCCACCGGCATGTAGTCGTGGAAAACCCGGATCCCGCTTTGGGTTTCGACCTGCCACAAGCCGTCGAGTTGCGTTGCCAATTCCCGTGGGTCGAGGGGCTGTTGCGGGGTCAGGCTTTGCTTTTCCCCGGCCATGCTGTTCTTGCGCATTTTCTTGAAATGGCCTTTGAGCAAGTTGCGGTAAATCAGCGCATCGCGGTTGTAGAACGCCAGCGACAGCCAGCCACCGGGTTTGGTCAGTTGATGCAGCACCGGCAGGATCGCGTGGGGTTCGGCGAGCCATTCCAGCACGGCGTGGCAGATCACCAGATCGTACGGTTCAGTGAGCTGGCCGAGCAGTTCCTGCCACGATGCCTGAATGAACGTCGCGGTTTGCCCGGCTTCAGCGAAACGCTGGCGCGCGCCTTCAAGCATCGGTGCGGCCGGTTCGGTGAAGGTCACGTCGTGGCCGCGCTCGGCCAGCCACAGCGACATGTGGCCGAGGCCGCCACCGATGTCCAAAACCCGCAACGGACGATCCGGCAACGCTTCGGCGAGGTCAGCCTGCAACACCGCGAGGCGAATTGCACCTTTGGCGCCGCCGTAGATTTTTTCGGCGAAACGCGTCGCCAACTGATCGAAATGCCGGTCGCTCATCAGCTGAACCGCCGTTCGCTGTCGGCGAGCTTGGCGCGCACCACTTCATTCATGTCCAACCCCAACTCGCTGCACAGCAGCAACAGGTACAGGACGATATCGCCGACTTCCTGCCCGGCGTGGGCGAGCTTGTCCGCCGACAGCTGGCGCGACTGGTCTTCCGTCAGCCACTGGAAGATTTCCACCAGTTCGGACATCTCGACGCTGGCGGCCATGGCGAGGTTTTTCGGGCTGTGAAATTGCCGCCAGTCATTGCGGTCGCGAATGGCGTGCAGGCGTTCGGTCAGTTCAACAAGGTTCATCGGGCTCTCCTGAAGGCGTATAGCTTCGGGGGGATACCCACCAAAGGCAAGCGGCGCGGGTGATCTAATGTGGGAGCGAGCCTGCTCGCGAATACGGTGTGTCATTCAACCCAGCAGTTATCTGATCCACCGTATTCGCGAGCAGGCTCGCTCTCACACAGAATGGGTGCAAACCTTCTATCATGCAGGGAACTCGGCCACCCGCGTTGTGGCCCAAGGCTCAGCTCTTTCATCAGGATGCACACATGCAGGTAGAAAGCTTTTTCGAATGGCTCGGCCAGGCGCTCGGTTCGATCATCCGCTTTATCGTTGATGGCCTCAGTGGTTTGTTCAACATTCTGAGCAATGCCGGCGGCAACTTTGTCGACGGTCTGGCGAAGACGCTGGGCATGGACACCTCGATCATCAGCATCATCGCGCTGATCGTTGGCCTGATGTTGTTGTGGTCGGCGATTCGCGCGTTCATGAATGCGTCGATCATTGCCGGGATCATCTGGTTGTTGCTGGGGTTGTGGTTGTTGAGCTGGATTATTCATTAACCCGTTGAAGAGCCCCTCACCCTAACCCTCTCCCGGAGGGAGAGGGGACTGAATGGGGGATATTCAAGAGCTACACCGACTTGAGCGAGCTTCAGCGAATCCATAATCGGCACATTCTCTCAGGTCGATGGATGACGCCAGACACCTCGGTCGGCCCCCTCTCCCTCTGGGAGAGGGCTGGGGTGAGGGTGGCTTCTACCGCTACAATGCCGCTCCCCCAAGGAGCTCGCATGTCCACTCTGATCGCCGACTGGCGCGACCGCCCAACGCACCGCAAGGTCTGGGCACTCGCTGCGCCGATGATTCTTTCCAATATTTCCGTACCGCTGGTGGCGCTGGTCGACAGCACCGTCATCGGCCACTTGCCCCACGCCCACCAATTGGGCGCGGTGGCGGTCGGTGCCAGCCTGTACACCTTTCTCGCCTGGGCCATGGGTTTTCTGCGCATGGGCACCACCGGTTTTGCTGCGCAGGCCGCGGGGCGCAGCGACGGCGCGGCGTTGCGGCAGATTCTGCTGCAGGGCTTGCTGCTGGCGATGGGGTTGGCACTGGTGCTTGGCACGTTGGGTGTGCCGCTGAGCGGGGTCGCGCTGCACTTCATGCAACCGTCGGCGGAGCTGGATCAGCTCACCCGGGATTTTTTCCACACGCGGTTGTTCGGCCTGCCAGCGGCGCTGGCCAGCTATGCGCTGGTCGGCTGGTTCCTCGGCACGCAAAACGCCCGGGCGCCACTGGCGATTCTGCTGACCACCAACCTGATCAATATCGCCCTCAACCTGTGGTTCGTAATCGGCCTGGACTGGGGTGTGGTCGGATCGGCGCGGGCCTCGGTGATTGCCGAATGGAGCGGTGCCCTCCTCGGCCTGTGGCTGACCCGCAAGGCGCTGCGGGCCTATCCGGGGCACATTGTCTGGGTGACATTGAGGGTTTGGCAGAGCTGGCGCCCACTGCTGGCGGTCAACCGCGACATATTCATCCGCAGTCTGGCGCTGCAATCGGTATTTTTTCTGATCACCGTGCAAGGCGCACGACTGGGTGATGCCACGGTTGCCGCCAATGCGCTATTGCTCAATGGCTTGCTGCTGACGGCCCATGCCCTGGACGGTCTGGCCCACGCCGTCGAGGCCTTGTGCGGGCACGCCATCGGTGCCCGTGATCGCCTGGGCTTGCGCCGATCACTGGTAGTCGCCGGTGGCTGGTCACTGATCGCGAGCCTCGGCTTTGCCCTGTTGTTTGTACTGGCCGGGCACTTGTTCATCGAGATGCAGACCAACATCCAGAGCGTGCGCGATACCGCGTTCACTTACCTGCCCTACCTCGCCGTATTGCCGTTGATTGCGGTCTGGAGCTACCTGCTCGACGGCCTGTTCATCGGCGCCACCCGCGCGCGGGAAATGCGCAACGGCATGCTCATCTCGGTGGTATTGCTCATGCCTTTTGCCTGGGCACTGCAAGGTCTGGGCAATCACGGTCTGTGGATAACATTTCTTTTATTCATGGTGCTGCGCAGCCTGACCCTCGGAGCGCAAGCCTGGTGGCTCAAACGCAATGACGGCTGGTTCAACGGCGCCGCTCACTGAATCGGTGTGTGCTCGATGAAACCGACCACTTGATCGAGCACTGGCGCCAGTCCCCGCAGTGGCCTCGACAGCGTCGCCACCAACGTAATGTGACTGGGCCGCGAATAGTACAGATCCTGCACCGACACCCCGACCTCGCGCATTTTTCGCGCCAGGCCCGCGGTGTTGCGCGCCGGGTCGACCAGATCATCCCTGCTCGCGGCGATGAGCAGCGCGGGGGGCGCACCGCGACTGACGTGGTTGATCGGCTGTGATTGCGGCGGTGAAAGCGGCCAGAAGAACACTGGACGCACATCAGGATTCTCGATCGGCAGAAAATCGTAGGGCCCGGCCAGACCGATCCAGCCGCGCAGATCCTTGGGAGACATTCCGACCGCGCCAAGCAGATTGGCGTCCAGGGCCAGCATTGCCGCGTTGTATCCACCAGAGCTGTGCCCCATCAGATACATCCGTTGTGCATTGCCGGAAAACTCGCGAATGTGCGTTCGGGTCCAGGCCACCGCTCGCGCGCTGTCCTCAAGAAACAGCGGATAACGCACCTGCGGATATAACCGGTAGTCCGCCACCACCGCGACAATTCCGCGAGACGCCAGCGCCTCGCCGACAAAGATGTAATCGTCGCGCGACCCGCTGTTCCAACTGCCGCCGTAGAAAAACACCACCACCGGCGCACCGGCCAATGCGTGACGTGGTACGTAGACATCAAGCTTCTGCCGGGGATCGTCGCCATAAGCGATACCCGTGGTCTTGTCGTACGTTTGACTGGGGGTCAGCGCATTGAGCACTTTCACTGGCGAACAGGCGCTCAGCGCCAACATTAGAAGAGCGCCGGGCATCAAGCCGAGCCCCTTGCGAAAAAAACCTGCCATAGGCGCCGAACCTCACTTCAAGTCTGATCGCCGCGCCACTGACGTCGCACATGTTCAAGCCGTTCCTGCTGAGTCAAACCCTCCGGTGGCGGCACCAGCACGGCTCGCGGATGCAGCAAGCGTAGCCATAACCAGGCGTCGAGCACCGAGCGATCGCTGAATCCCAACGCCAGGCCTTGTTGAACATGGGAGGCCATCGCCGCGTAGTCGGTTCCCAGCGATTGACACCAGCGCCAGATATGCTGCTCCAACAAACAGGTTTGCAGGCGTTCGCGCTGACGGCGAGTGAGGCTCTCCTCGACGCTCAGTGGCTCGACAGCCAGCCCCGGATTGCGCAACTGCTGCCAGCCCTGACTGCCGATAGCACGGTCGGCCCACGTCCCGCCGAACCAGCGCAACTGGCGGATCGGCCCGAGCCAGCGACTCAGGTCAGCGGCATCACAGGCGTCGAAAAAATAGCTCGCGGTCTGACGGTTGTAATAACTGAGCAAAGCCCGATGACTCAGCCCGAAAGAGACCGTGAGCATGCACTGCAAATGACTCAGCAGATCCTGCGCCGATGCCTCGCTCGCGAGCAACAACCCGCGCCAGGTGTCCGGATCGCTGTAACACAACGACGCCAGTGCCGGACAACCGCGCAAGTCGACCAGCACCGGGCCGTATTCACAAACCGGTGCAAACTCAGTGCCGTCGAACAACCAGAACCGCTGCGCATCGGCGAATCCCTGGCGCAAAATCGTCAATGCCCGCGTCGCATCCGGGCCATCGAGCAGCAACCACTGCGCCATCGGCTCGCGCGCCGCGCCACTCATGTTGCGCCGCTCTGTTCAAGCGCGGTCACTAGCCGACAACTGCACACGGCTTGCGAGCAGTGGCTGAAACTGCCGCCGCCGGGGATCAGGCACAACAGCAATAACGGTTCGCCAGAGGCCAGCAGTTGCTGCAAGCCTTGACTCACCAGCCTGTCCGGTAACGCTGGCTCATCGCTGATGTCCGCCCCAGCGACCGACGGCTGTAGCACGCCGCTGATCATCGGCTGATCCGGATCGCCTTCAAAGAAACTCACCACCACTTCGACACCCTCGCTCAGTGCTAACAAAGGCGCGTCGACCAGGGCTGGTGCAAGTGGCAGCCAGCAATGACTCGGCGCCGCCCCTTCGCCCTGATAAAGCCAGTCGAACTGCACCGCCACAGGCCTGAAGCAGTCGGGCTGCGGCTCGTCCACCGTCACAACCCAGGCCCGTTGCAGGCTGTGCATGCGCAGTCGTGTCGGCACAGTGGCCGGCAGGCACGAAGGCAGTTGCAGTGTCGCAAACAGACGGTTGGCATAAGGAAGGTCGAGCGATGGATCAGCGCTGTGCTCGATACGGGTCAGCAACCAATGGCGATTGCACTCGGCAAAAGGGTGCCCGGCCAATCGCAGCCAATAACCGCTGCGTAACGCCGCGAGATGACTGCAGCCTTCGGCACTGTGTGCCGGCCTTGCGTCTGGCGGCGCGGACTGCAAGGTTTCCTGAAATTGCCAATGGCGCACGCCGGGGGACACGCTCTGACTATCGGGCTCGTCCCGATACAGCACGGTGCCAGCCAAGGGCAACTGCGTCGGATCATCACCGAATACCAGGCAATGCCGGTCGGGCCCGTGTTCGAAAAAGTAGTGAATTCGCGCCTGTGCACACAAGCGCTGGAGCAGTTGCAGATCGGATTCGCGGTATTGCGTACAGAACGTGCGGACGGGGTAATCGCCGTGCAATTCGAAGCGGCGCTGAGCGCCGATAATTCCGTGCTCCCTGAGCACCTGCTCGATGATCTGTGGCACCGAACAGCCACTGAAGATGCGTTGGCTGATGCGCAAGTCGAGACAACCCAGTTTCGGCCCCAGACGGATCCGGCACAATCTTGAACCGTGCCCGTGTTCGTGCTGGACGAGGCTCTGCAATTGCCCGTGTACGCCCTCCCCCGACGCCCCGAAACACAGGAACGCCGAACGGTAAAGCAGGTCGGCAAGGTCCAGTTGCGGATCGTCGATCAACACATCGATTTCGAATGCAAAGGGCTCGCTCAGGGCTTCGCTACCGGTAAAGGCCAGGACTTCGCAAGGGTCGGACAGGCCCGCTACATCGAGACGAAACGAGGACTCGTTGGCTTGATCGAACATAGGCGGATCTCTACAGGAGGGGCGGTCGGGGATTCTCGCCGAGAGCCATGGCCGAGTAGAGAGCTGAAGTACAACTTAGGAAATGACCTACGCGAAAAGCAGACCGGATGACTTTGCTGGCCGGGACCGGCAAGCATTTCGCGAAGATTTTGGGATGTATCCCACCGGGTCATCTGAATTTTCCACAGCTAGTGGGAACATTTCAGACAACCCGGCGAGATCGCCACCTGACCTCAGGAGGACAGGTAGGAGGAACGGGTCAGGCCCAGACGCAAGGCATCGAGGAATTGCGTGCGCTCGCTGGCACTGATGCGGGCACTGGCGCACTTGTCGCGGTAGTGAGTCATCAGTTCTTCCGGCGACAAGTGCACGTAACGCAGCATGTCTTCGATGGTGTCGTGGGTCTCGATGCCGGCGTGGTAAACGCTGCCATCGGCGTTCTGGTAGATGTTCACCGAGTCGGTATCACCGAACAGGTTGTGCATGTCGCCAAGGATTTCCTGATAGGCGCCCACGAGGAACACGCCCAGCAGGTAGTCTTCGCCTTCATTCAAACCGTGTACCGGCAGGCTGGTTTCGATGCTCTGCTCGTCGACGTACTGATTGATCTTGCCGTCGGAGTCGCAGGTCAGATCTTGCAGCACCGCACGGCGCAGCGGCTCTTCATCAAGACGGTGCAGCGGGATGATCGGCAGCACCTGATCGATCGCCCAAGTGTCCGGCAGGCTCTGGAATACCGAGAAGTTGCAGATGTACTTGTCGGCCAGCTTGTCGTTGAGCTCGTCGAGCACCTGACGGTGCGAACGCTGACGCGCTTTCAGCGAGTTGTGCAGGCGACGGCACACGGCGAAGTAGCACTGCTCGGCCAGGGCTTTTTCAGCCAGGGTCAGTTTGCCGTCGGCGTACTGGGCGGCCACGTCGCTCATGTAGTGCGTGGCGCGCCAGTAGGTTTCGGTGACCATTTCGATGTCGGTCGGGCCGAGCAGATCAACCAGCCACTGCACGGTTTCCGGCAGCGCTTCCTTGTTTTCGATCTGCGGGATTTCGTCGTTGTGCTTCTCGACGTCGGTCACCTGCACCACCAACATGGCGTGGTGCGCGGTCAGCGAGCGGCCACTTTCGGAGAAGATGTGCGGATGCGGCAGGCTCTGCGCATCGCAGAATTCCTTGAGCATGCCGACCACGACACCGGCGTAATCGTCCATGTCGTAATTGATCGAGCTGGCGTTGCGCGAGTGCGTGCCGTCGTAGTCGACACCCAGACCGCCACCGACGTCGATGTGATCGACCGGCAGTCCGAGGTTGCGCAGCTCGCCGTAGTAACGAATCGCTTCTTTGAAACCGTGCTGATAGTCAGCCAGGTTGGCAATCTGCGAGCCCATGTGGAAGTGCAGCAGGCGAATGCCTTGATCCAGGCCCGCCGCGCGGAAGCGCTCAACCACCGACAGCAGTTGCGCCGCCGACAGACCGAACTTGGATTTCTCACCGCCGGTGTCGGCCCACTTCGACGACGCCAGCGACGACAGACGCACGCGCAGGCCGACCTGTGGCTTGACCTTCAGCGAGGCGGCTTCTTCGATCACCAGACCGACTTCGGATTCTTTCTCGATCACGATGAAAACATTGTGGCCGAGCTTTTGGCCCATCAGCGCCAGACGGATGAACTCGCGATCCTTGTAACCGTTGCAGACGATGGTGCCGCCCTTCGGTGCCAGCGCCAGCACGGCCAGCAGCTCAGGCTTGGAGCCGGCTTCAAGACCGATGGAAACATCCTGAGTGGCGATGATGTTCTCGATTACCGCTTCTTGCTGGTTAACCTTGATCGGGTACAGCGCGGTGTATTTGCTCTGGTATTCCAGGCGCTCGATGTTCGAATCGAAGGCACCGGTCAACTGGCGGACACGGTCTTGCAGGATATCGGGGAAACGAACCAGCAACGGCAAGGACAAACCGCTTTTGCGCAGTTGGTCGACTTGCTCGAACAGGTCGATAGGCGAGCTGCTCGGTCCGTTCGGACGAACTTCGACGCGACCGGCGTCATTGATCGCGAAATACCCGGCCCCCCAATGGCGAATCCCGTAAACACTGCGGCTGTCCGCAACTGTCCATTGGCTGCCATCGTCTTTGCGTGTGCGTCGTACGGACATCGAAGTCCCCTATAAAGAAGTCATAGTGCGTCGCCTGATCTCAGGTCGGCGCATTCTAAAGAATGAAAATGACGGTTCGTCAGCGCGGCGGTAGACCGCGCTGACCGCGTGGAGTTTAGAAACCGGTCATGAACAGGCTCTGTGAAAACCATGGAGACGACGCCGGATCTGAACTGCTTCAGCGCCGGATCAAGCCGCAGGTGGGTTTCACAGAGGCTGCTAGCCGCCGGACTTCTTCGCTTTGAAACCGTGCTTGATCAGCTCAGCCAAGAGTAGCTCGACATGATCGCCCTGGATTTCGATGATGCCGTCTTTCAACGCCCCGCCGGTGCCGCAACGTTTCTTCAACGTTGTCGCCAACTCTTTGAGCGCGTCTTCAGCCAATGGCACGCCGGTGATGGTGGTCACCGTCTTGCCGCCACGGCCCTTGCTTTCACGTCGCACGCGGGCAATGCCGTCGCCGGCCGGGATCACGGTTTGTTTGCAGATACAGGCGTCCACCGGCTTGCTGCATTCCGGGCAATGACGACCTGCGTCGGTGGAAAATACCAGGCCGCCCAAGGCGGCGAAGGATGCGGCTTTTTTGGCCACCGGCAATCCTCTTGGGAGGACAAAGACTGATCGCAACCTTGGGCAAGGTCAGCGACCGCGAAGCCCCACTCAGGCAGGGGCAGCGCTACTGCACCGGAATTTGGCGACGAGACTGCTGACCTGTAGGAGCTGCCGAAGGCTGCGATCTTTTGATCCTGCTCTTGAAAAACAAGATCAAAAGATCGCAGCCTTCGGCAGCTCCTACAGTGAGTCAGCAGGCCAACCTCAAACTATTCGGTGCAGCTTGAAATGGTCGCGCAGTGTAACGGCAAAAATCCCAATTGCTAAGTGCCAATCGGCGCCAATTTATGTGTTCTTTGCGACGTCGCTTTGCTGCGCCTTCAGATAGCGCTTCAACGCCGCCAGAGAGTCCGGGCAATAAGGCTTTTGCTGGATTTCCTGCATGACCTGCTCGACCGGAATAAAGCGTGCTTCCAGCACTTCTTCAGGCTGCAGTTTGAGCGGGCCGTCCCATACAGCGGAAAACGCCGAACACCAAAGACGGTTGCCGGTGTCTTCGAAGTAGAAATGATCATGGGCCGTCAGCTCTACGCCGCTGACGCCCAATTCCTCTTCCAGTTCACGGGCCGCCGACTCGGCATAGCTCTCGTCCGCCTGCACCATGCCGCCCGCCGCGACATCCCAGTAACCGGGATAAATCGCCTTGCTCAACGTGCGCCGATGTACACAAAGGTCGCCGGCGGAATTGAACAACATGATGTACGTGCCACGGCCGATCAGCCCACGCTCGCGCAAATCCGCGCGCACCAGAGCGCCGAGCAGGTTGTCCTGCTCGTCGACCCAGGCGATCTGTTCGGCATCCGAGGCGGCGCGATGGGCCGCCTCTTTGGCGTTCTGGCTCATGAATCAGCCCTGATTGAGCAGTTGACGCAAATCGATCACAGCAGCGTTGGCACGGGAAATATAGTTGGCCATGACCAGCGAGTGGTTGGCCAGCACGCCGAAGCCACTGCCGTTAAGAATCATAGGACTCCAGACCGGTTCCTGCGAGGCTTCCAGCTCACGAATGATCTGACGCACGCTGACGGTAGCGTTCTTCTTCGCCAGCACATCGGCGAAGTCGACTTCGATGGCGCGCAACAGGTGCGATAGCGCCCAGGCCTGACCGCGTGCTTCGTAGAACACGTTGTCGATCTGCATCCATGGTGTCTCGACGACTTCCTCGTCAACCTGCGGCACTTCGCCGATGGCCGGCACTTCGGTTTTCAGCGCGGTGTTGAGTTTGACCCGACCGACACTGGCCGACAGTCGTTGCGACAGCGAGCCGAGACGGGTGCCGACATCGCCGAGCCAGTTGTTCAGGTTGTCGGCGCGGGCATAGAAGAGCGCGTTTTTCTGGGTTGGATCGGACAGACGCGCCTGATAACGGCTCAGCGAGTTGATACCTTCCTGATATTCCGACTCACTCGACGGCAGGATCCAGCTCTTGTTGTCGAAGTTGAAGCGCGGCTCGGCCTTGGCCAGATCGGCATCTTCCGCCGACTGCGATTGCGAACGGGCAAAGTCTTTGCGCAGGGCACGGGTCAGGTCACGCACCTGCACCAGTACGCCGTATTCCCAGCTCGGCGTGTTGTCCATCCACAGACCTGGCGGGAAGCGGTCATTGGAGATGTAGCCGCCCGGTTTGTTGAGCAAGGTGCCGGCGACGGTCTTGAGGGTTTCGACGGTGGTGTAGCCGATCACCATCTGCTTGCCTTCTTTCTCGGCAGCTACCTGAGCGTTTTGCGCAACCGGAAATAGCGCCGGCTCCTGGCTCCAGTACCAGCCAAGGCCAATGGTCACCAGCAGATAAATGCCGATCAGCGTGGCCAATGCACGGCTGAACAGCACCCCACCGACATAGCTGCGGGTGGCCGACTTGGGCTCGGCGGCACGTTCAGGCGCGCTGCCCGCGCGGTTTTTCCAGTCCAGCATGGCGATATCCTTTCAAATCTTGGGTTCAACGGTTCGACCACAACCATACAACAACGTGCCAAGGCCGGGCACCCGCGAGTATAGATAAGCCGCAAATCATGTGGGCGAATGACGCTTCGACGCTCACTAAGGGAATCCCCGATGCCCACGCTTCAGCCCATCGGATTGAAACCATCGCAAAGGTCATTCACTGCACGGATAAAAGCACCACTGCCCCGTCATCCTGACCACCCAGCTTAGTCAGGGAGTGCCCGGCCTACGGGGACTTGTCAGACACCAAAGTCAAAAACAAAACCGCCCGGTCAGAAACTGAATGGTGACGCATTGCAGATTATTGACGTACGACACTCGTGTAAGGGAAAAGAGGTGCTAGCATAGAGCCACCAGTCGATCTCAGCATGCAGCCTAACTAGTAGTCAGGATATGACCGAGCCAGAAGACCCCAGCCGTGAGCGTCTCAAGCACCACTTTGCCCAGCGGGTAATTCATCAGGCACGTCAGATTCTTGAGATATGGCAGCGCCTGCAACGCAGTGAGTGGTCCACTGTCGACCTCGCCGAACTGAGCGAGGCCAACCTGCGCCTGCTGCGTTTTGCCGAGCGCTTCGAACAGCCGGAACACACTCAGCTCGCGCGGCACATCAGCCAATCGCTGGAAGCAGTGGACGCCAATCGCGGCCGCCTCAGCAGCGGCCTGATCACCGACCTCAATCGCTTGATGCAGCGCTTGTCGCGCACCGGCCTGCGCCACGGCGATCAACTCGACCAGACCTTCCTGCCGCCGCTGCGTAAACCGATCTACGTGATGCTGCAGGACCACGACCGCGCCGAACGGCTGGCCAAACAACTGGAATTCTTCGGTCTGAGCGCACAGGCGCTGGACAGTGTTTCGGCCTTTCGCTCCTCAATGGTCGAGCGCCTGCCGGCAGCGATCGTCATGGACGTGGATTTCAGCGGCGCCGGCATCGGCCTGAAGCTCGCCGCCGAAGCCCAGATTGGCCTGGAAGAACCGCTGCCGCTGCTGTTCTTCAGCCTGCACGAAACCGACACGCCGACTCGTCTCGCGGCGGTGCGCGCTGGCGGCCAGGAATTCCTCACCGGCACCCTCGAAGCGTCGAGCCTGCTGGAAAAAATCGAGGTCCTCACCTGCGTCGCCCAGTACGAACCTTATAAAGTGCTGATCATCGACGATTCGCGTGCGCAAGCCTTGCACACCGAACGCCTGCTCAACAGCGCCGGCATTGTCACCCGCACCTTGATCGAACCGATTCAGGCGATGGCCGAACTGGCCGATTTCCAGCCCGACCTGATCATCCTCGACATGTACATGCCGGCCTGCACCGGCACCGAACTGGCCAAGGTGATTCGCCACAACGACCGTTATGTCAGCGTGCCGATCATCTATCTGTCGGCCGAGGACGATCTGGACAAGCAGCTCGACGCCATGAGCGAGGGTGGCGATGATTTCCTGACCAAACCGATCAAGCCGCGCCATCTGATCACCACAGTGCGCAACCGCGCCGCCCGTGCACGCAATCTGAAAGCACGGATGGTGCGCGACAGCCTCACCGGTCTGTACAACCACACGCACATTCTGCAATTGCTCGAAGACTGCTCGTTCCGCGCCCGCCGCGAGAACAAGCCGCTGAGCTTTGCCATGCTCGACATCGACCACTTCAAGCGGGTCAACGACAGCCACGGCCACCCGATGGGCGACCGGGTGATCAAAAGCCTGGCGCTGTTTCTCAAACAGCGTTTGCGCAAGACCGACTTCATCGGCCGCTACGGCGGTGAAGAGTTCGCCATCGTCATGCCCGACACCGATATAGAAGCCGCGCACAAAGTCCTCGACGAGATCCGCCAGCGCTTCGCTGAAATCCATTACCCGGCGCAGCCGCAGGATTTATGGTGCACCTTCAGTGCCGGCGTGGTGGAAATGCACGACGACTGCGACAGCCTGATGATGGCCAGCCAGGCCGATGAGGCGCTGTACCGCGCCAAGGGTGCCGGACGCAATCGCGTGCAGACCGCGCGCGACTCAAAGCAAAGTGCCACTTTTTCATCGGATTCCACTGATTCGGTCATAACCCTGTAACAGAACCGCAATAAATTCAGGCGCTTACCATTTCTGCCGTTGGTAGCCGTCATGCGCCTGAAGTTGCTCACCAATCTCAATACGCTGCTGCTGGTCGCCGTGTGCCTCGCACTCGGCGCCACGCTGTGGTGGTCACAAAAAGCCCTCGAACGCCCGTATCTGTTGATGGAGCGTTATCTGGGACTGTCGCAGCAATTTCAGAACGAGGTGGCGCGCAACGTCGAGGACTATCTCGCCAGCGGTGACGCCCTGCGCCTGAGCGGCGCCAGTCAGGCCCTCGATAGCCTGCGCAAAGAACTCGATGAGTTGCCGCCGACGCTGGCCGCACCCCTGCGTCCGAGCCTGACTGGCCTGGAAGAATTCAGCAAAACCGACCTGCTCGCTGCCGGCAAACTGGCCGGAGACCCGCAAGCCTTGTTGTTGCAGGCCGAGCGCGAATTGAGCGCCAGCCTCGATCAGCTCAGCACTTACGCCAACGGTAACGCGGCTTATCTGGCACCGCTGCTCGCCGCTTCGCAGCATTTGGGCAAACTGTCGCTGGCGCGGGACAAACTGGTCAGCAGCGGGCGCAGTGAGCTGGCCGCCGATGTAGAGCGCGAGGTCAGCAACATCCGCTCGCAGGCCCAAGCGATTGATGCCCTGCCCCTGCTCGGCGTTGTGGCCAAGAGTGAATCGGGCAGCGACGACTTCGCGGCGATGATGGGCATCGAAAACACGGAAAAAACTGTCGCGGAAGATGCTGGCGTCGGCCTCAAGCGCGAACTCAACAGTTTGCTCGGACGTTATCCGGCGGAGCTTGAGCGCACCCGCGATCAGATTCAGAAGCGCACTGACCTCAGTGCCGCCACCCATCAGAAAATCGCCGCGGTGCAGCAAGCCATTGCCGGACTGGAGCCAGTCGTGCGGGCCCAGCACGGACAAATCCAAGGTGAAGTACGCTTGATGCAAGGCGTGATGATTGGTTTGATTCTGCTGATCGCGCTGTTGATCGACACCTTGCAGCGGCGACTGGCCCGTACGCTGACCAATCTCGCGCCGGCACTATCGACCTGGGCCGAAGGCGATTTCAGCCGCGATATTCAATTGGGCAAGACCAACCGTGAACTGCACGACATTGAAGCCTCGCTCAACCGCTTGCGCGCGTATCTGGTGGATCTGGTCGGGACCATTCGCGGCAATGCCGAACAAGTCGCGGGCAGCAGCCGCACCCTCGCCGAGCTGAGCAACGACTTGCACAGCGGCGCCGAACATCAGGCCGGCGACACCGCGCTGATCCGCGATTCCCTCGGCGAACTTGAAGCGACAATCCAGCAGGTTGCCGGCGATGCGCAGCAGGCCGCTGACGCCAGTCGTCATGCCGGACTGGCGGTCGAGCATGGCCAGACGGTGATTGGCCAGAGCCTGACCGGCCTGCACGCGCTGGTTGGTGAGGTTCAGGGCAACGCGCAAATGATCGAGCATCTGGCTGAAGAGTCGGCGACCATCGGCGGCGTGTTGACGGTGATCCGCTCAATTGCCGACCAGACCAACCTGCTCGCGCTGAACGCAGCGATTGAAGCAGCGCGCGCCGGGGAAATGGGCCGTGGTTTTGCCGTGGTGGCCGAAGAAGTGCGCTCACTGGCACAACGCACTGCGGGTGCGACAGCCGAGATTCAGACGCTGATTGCCGGCCTGCAAACGGCGGCACGGCAATCGGTCGAAGGCATGCGGGCGCAGGTCGAACACGCCGAAGCCACCGCCAATCAGGCGCAAGCGGCGGACGGTGCGCTGGATAAAATAGTCGGCGCGATCCAGACCATTTCCGACACGGCGATCCGCATTGCCGATGTCACTGCGCAGCAAAGCGGTGCGGTCAGCGAGATTCGCGATCACAGCGAGCGGATTCATCAGTTGGGTGGGGATAATCTGGTGCGTATCGGTCGTGGGCGCGAACAGGGTGAGAATCTGCTGGTGCTGGGCGGCCAGTTGCATACGGCCGTACAAGCCTTCCGCGTCTGATGAAGCGCTTTCGCGAGCAGGCTCGCTCCCACATTGCAATATGCCCCCCTGTGGGAGCGAGCCTGCTCGCGAAGGCGTCAGTGCAGCCACCGCTAGTGACCGGATCAAATCACTTGGTCACATATTTCGCGCAAACATCGGCCATCGTGCTGGCTATTGCATAGAACTGGACAGTCACAAAGTCTTTGCGGCATAGTCGCCGGGTTCTGACGATTGCTCATTCATAACAAGGACTACGCAGATGGCAACCCTACTGGTGCTGCACGGCCCCAACCTGAACCTGCTCGGCACCCGCGAACCCGGCACCTACGGTTCAACGACCCTGGCGCAGATCAATCAGGATCTGGAGCGCCGCGCCCGTGAAGCAGGCCATCATCTGCTGTATCTGCAAAGCAATGCCGAGTACGAATTGATCGACCGCATCCACGCCGCGCGCGGCGAAGGTGTCGATTTCATTCTGATCAATCCAGCAGCTTTTACACACACAAGTGTCGCATTACGTGACGCGTTGCTGGGAGTGAGCATCCCATTCATCGAAGTGCATTTGTCCAACGTGCACAAACGCGAACCTTTCCGCCATCACTCTTACTTCTCCGACGTAGCGGTGGGAGTGATCTGCGGCCTTGGCGCCAGCGGTTACCGACTGGCCCTGGAGGCTGCACTAGAACAGCTTGAAACACAGGCAACGACTTGAAATACAAGCGTTAAGCGCCCCTGACCGACCCTTGGGAGTTGATGATTCATGGATATCCGTAAAGTTAAGAAACTGATCGAATTGCTGGAAGAGTCCGGCATCGACGAGCTCGAGATCAAGGAAGGCGAAGAGTCCGTACGCATCAGCCGTCACAGCAAGACCCCGGCTCAGCAGTACTACGCGCCAGCGCCGATGCAAGCACCGGCTGCCGCACCTGTTGCTGCTCCGGTAGCTGCTGCAGCCCCGGTTGCCGCTGCTGCCCCTGCGCTGAACGGCACTGTTGCCCGTTCGCCGATGGTCGGCACGTTCTACCGCAAATCTTCGCCAACCTCGCCGTCCTTCGTTGAAGTCGGCCAGACCGTGAAGAAAGGCGACACTCTGTGCATCGTCGAAGCCATGAAGATGATGAACCACATCGAAGCTGAAACCAGCGGTGTGATCGAGTCCATCCTCGTCGAAGACGGCCAGCCGGTTGAGTACGACCAACCGCTGTTCACCATCGTTTGAACTGCGGAGAGCCTTTGATGACTGCGAAGTTGGAAAAAGTTCTGATCGCTAACCGCGGTGAGATCGCCCTGCGGATTCTGCGTGCCTGCAAAGAGATGGGCATCAAGACCGTCGCCGTTTACTCCAAGGCCGACAAAGAGCTGATGCACCTGGGTCTGGCAGACGAATCCGTCTGCATCGGCCCGGCGTCTGCCGCTCAGTCCTACCTGCACATCCCGGCCATCATCGCTGCCGCTGAAGTGACTGGCGCTACCGCCATTCACCCAGGCTACGGTTTCCTCGCGGAAAACGCCGATTTTGCCGAGCAGGTCGAGAACTCCGGCTTCGCCTTCATCGGCCCGAAAGCCGACACCATTCGCCTGATGGGCGACAAGGTTTCGGCCAAGCACGCGATGATCGAAGCAGGCGTACCGACCGTTCCAGGTTCCGACGGCCCGTTGCCGGAAGACGAAGAAACGGCGCTGCGCATCGGTCGTGAAGTCGGCTACCCGGTGATCATCAAAGCCGCTGGCGGCGGTGGTGGTCGCGGCATGCGTGTTGTGCACAAGGAAGAAGACCTGATCGCCTTCGCCAAACTGACCCGGACCGAGGCTGGCGCGGCGTTCGGCAACCCGATGGTGTATCTGGAAAAATTCCTGACCAATCCACGTCACGTGGAAGTGCAGGTTCTTTCCGACGGCCAGGGTCATGCGATCCATCTGGGCGACCGCGATTGCTCGCTGCAACGTCGTCACCAGAAGGTTCTCGAAGAAGCGCCGGCACCGGGCATCGACGAGAAGGCGCGCGAGGAAGTACTGGCTCGTTGCGTCAAGGCGTGCATCGACATCGGTTACCGTGGCGCCGGGACTTTCGAGTTCCTCTACGAGAACGGTCGTTTCTACTTCATCGAAATGAACACCCGTGTTCAGGTGGAGCACCCGGTTTCGGAAATGGTCACCGGTATCGACATCGTCAAGGAGATGCTCAGCATCGCCGCTGGCAACAAGCTGTCGTTCACGCAGGATGACGTGGTAATCCGCGGTCACTCGCTGGAATGCCGGATCAACGCTGAAGACCCGAAAACCTTCATGCCGAGCCCGGGTACGGTCAAGCATTTCCACGCGCCAGGCGGCAACGGCGTTCGCGTCGATTCGCACCTGTACAGTGGCTATGCCGTTCCGCCGAACTACGACTCGCTGATCGGCAAGCTGATCACTTACGGCGCGACCCGCGACGAAGCCATGGCCCGCATGCGCAATGCCCTGGACGAAATCGTGGTTGACGGGATCAAGACCAACATCCCGCTGCACCGTGATCTGGTTCGTGACGAAGGCTTCTGCAAGGGCGGTGTGAACATTCACTACCTCGAGCACAAGCTGGCTGGCGAGAAGCACTAAGCTTCAACCCGCACCAGACAAAGCCGCCTTCGGGCGGCTTTGTTGTTTCTGCAGGTTTCACAAGCCCCTTGTGGGAGCGAGCCTGCTCGCGAAAGCGGTGTATCAGATCCATATGCATTCACTGACACTCCGCTTTCGCGAGCAGGCTCGCTCCCACAGGGTGCAATGCATCTCCCACAAACCCAGCGCGCTCGCGTAAACTTGCGCGCTTCTCGCCGGCCGCTAGGCTGCAATCAATATTTTTCAAAGGTGCCCGCCATGCCTTGGCTGCAAGTACGTCTCGCCATCAGCCCGGAACAAGCCGAAACCTACGAAGACGCTTTCCTTGAAGTGGGCGCCGTGTCGGTGACCTTCATGGACGCCGAAGATCAGCCGATCTTCGAGCCGGAACTCAATACCACCCCGCTGTGGGCGCACACGCATCTGCTCGCGCTGTTCGAAGGCGGCACTGAACCGGCACCGGTTCTGGCCCATCTGGAACTGCTGACCGGCAGCCCGTTGCCCGAGCATCACAGCGAAGTCATCGAAGATCAGGACTGGGAACGCAGCTGGATGGACGGCTTCCAGCCGATGCGCTTCGGCCAGCGCCTGTGGATCGTGCCGAGCTGGCACGCCGCGCCGGAGCCAGACGCAGTCAATCTGCTGCTGGATCCGGGCCTGGCCTTCGGCACGGGCACCCACCCGACCACCGCGCTGTGCCTGGAATGGCTCGACGGTCAGGACCTGAAAGACTGCAACGTGCTCGACTTCGGCTGCGGCTCGGGGATTCTGGCGATTGCCGCCCTGCTGCTCGGCGCCAAGGAAGCGGTCGGCACCGACATCGACGTGCAGGCGCTGGAAGCCTCGCGCGACAACGCCGGGCGCAACAACATTGCCGACGAACTGTTCCCGCTGTACCTGCCGGAAGATCTGCCGCAGGTTCAAGCCGACGTGCTGGTCGCCAACATCCTCGCCGGCCCACTGGTTTCGTTGGCGCCGCAACTGTCCAGCCTGGTCAAGTCCGGTGGACGTCTGGCGCTGTCGGGCATTCTCGCCGAGCAAGGTGAGGAAGTCGCCGCCGCTTATGCGCAGGACTTCGACCTCGACCCGATCGCCAACCGCGATGGCTGGGTGCGCATCACTGGCCGTCGGCGCTAATATGACCGCCTGCATAATCCGGATCGCCGCATGACCGACAGCTTCGTCACCCAGTGCCCGCATTGCCAAACCAGTTTCCGCGTCAGCCATGCTCAATTGAGCGTGGCCCGCGGGGTGGTTCGCTGCGGCTCCTGCCTGCAAGTGTTCAACGCCGCCAAACAGCTGCTGGAACAACACGCCGGCAAGGACGCGGTGACGCCGGTTGCACCGTCGGTTGTCGAGCCGCCGCCGATTATCGAGGCCCCGCCGGTTGTCCAGGCGCCGGCCATCGTCGAACAGCCCGCGCCGCGTGCCATCAGCCAAAAGCAGTGGAGCGCGTCCGAGCTGGATCTCGACAGCCTCGATCTGGACGAAGAACTGGCCCGCCTCGAACAACGGGAAATCCAGCCGACCACCGAATTCGGTCGTCCACGCGAAGATGCCCTGAGCGCACGCCGCGACACCCCTGAACCGGATGAAACGCTCTGGCGCGACAGTCTGTTCAGCGAGCGCGCCGATGAACACACGGCTGAGCCCGAGGACGACGAGGCAGAAATCGCCGACATCGAACCGGTCAAATCCGAGCGAACCGAACCTTCGCTATCGCTGGAACCGGTGGATCTGGATGACGAACCGGCAATCCCGCATCTGCGCCTGCACGACCCGATCGACCCGAATGCCCGCCGCGAGCGCTTGTCGGCCAGCGACGAAAGCGCTGACGACGACTTGCCATCAATCGAGCCGCTGCGCAAAAAACGTGAGCGCGCAGAACCCGGCGTACGCGCCGAAGTGCTGCAGGACCTGACCGACGACCCGCTGCAACTGGACTGGCAGAAACGCCGCTCGCCGTGGGGACGTCGCTTGCTTTGGCTGGTGTTGGTCTTGCTGGCGGCAGGCGGACTGGCTGCCCAGTACATCTCCTATCATTTCGATGAGCTGGCCCGGCAGGATCAATACCGCCCGTGGTTCCAGCAAATCTGCCCGCAGATCGGCTGCACGGTGCCGTCCAAAGTGGACATCGCCCGAATCAAGAGCAGCAACCTGGTGGTGCGCAGCCATCCGGAGTTCAACGGTGCACTGGTGGTCGACGCAATCATCTATAACCGCGCGACATTCTCCCAGCCATTTCCATTGCTGGAGCTGCGCTTTGCCGACCTCAACGGCCACCTGATCGCCAGTCGTCGCTTCAAACCCGGCGAATACCTCAGAGGTGATCTCGAAGGTCTGGCGGAAATGCCGCCGCAGACGCCGATCCACATTGCGCTGGACATCCTCGATCCAGGCCCGAAGGCGGTGAACTACAGCCTGAGTTTCCATTCGCCCGAGTGAGCCGCTTCATCGTTTCTGAATTGACGACGGTTTTCTGACTTTGCCACCCACAACCAAACCTGTGGCGATAACAGAATAACTGTTCAGATTTTGTTCAATTCAGCCTTTATCCAGTCATCGAGAGCGGGTATCATGCCAACCCTTTTTCGAACTCTCATGATCCGGCCCCACTTCAGGGAAGTCCTATGTCGGCGGTACGCATCGGCCCATACACATTGCAGAACGGCTTGATTCTCGCCCCGATGGCGGGGGTCACCGACCAGCCCTTTCGTCAGCTGTGCAAGCGTCTGGGCGCAGGGCTTGTTGTCTCGGAAATGGTCACCAGCGACATGAGCCTGTGGAACACCCGCAAGTCGCGCATGCGCATGATCCACGAAGGCGATCCCGAGCCACGCTCGGTACAGATTGCCGGTGGCGACGCGCAGATGCTGGCGAACGCGGCCCGGGCCAACGTCGAACTGGGCGCACAGATTATTGATATCAACATGGGTTGCCCGGCAAAGAAGGTCTGCAACAAGGCCGCCGGTTCCGCGTTGTTGAAGGACGAAGCACTGGTGACCGAGATCCTGCAGGCCGTTGTGGCGGCGGTTGATGTGCCGGTCACCCTGAAGATCCGCACCGGCTGGGATCGCGACAACAAGAACGGCCTGACCGTGGCGAAGATCGCCGAGCAGGCCGGGATCACCGCGCTGGCAGTGCATGGCCGCACTCGCGCCGATCTGTACAAGGGCGAAGCCGAGTACGACACGATTGCCGCAATCAAGCAGGCCGTGTCGATCCCGGTGTTTGCCAATGGCGATATCGATTCGCCGGAAAAGGCCCGTTACGTGCTCGACGCGACCGGTGCCGATGGCCTGTTGGTAGGCCGCGCTGCCCAAGGGCGGCCATGGATTTTTCGCGAGATCGATCATTACCTGCGCACAGGCGAGAAATTGCCGGCACCGGAACTGATCGAGGTGGAACACATACTGCTAGAGCATCTGGCCGCACTTCACGCTTTCTATGGGGATGTGATGGGCGTGCGCATTGCGCGCAAGCATGTGGGCTGGTATCTCGCAACCTTGCCGGGCGCCAAGGAGTTTCGCGCCCACTTCAATCGTTTGGATGGTACGGAAACACAATGCGCCAATGTTCGGGAGTTCTTCGCCGAGCATTACAAGAGCCTGACAGGGGACGAAGAAGGGGTGGCCGCATGACGATGATGACCGAGACTTTAGTGAGTGGAACAGCACCCGTGAGCGACAACGTGAATTTGAAACAGCACCTCAATACCCCGAGCGAAGAAGGTCAGACCCTTCGCGGGAGTGTCGAGAAGGCGCTGCACAATTATTTCGCCCACCTTGAGGGCGCGTCCGTCACGGATGTGTACAACCTGGTGCTCTCCGAAGTCGAGGCTCCCCTGCTCGAAAGCGTGATGAACTACGTCAAGGGCAACCAGACCAAGGCCAGTGAGCTGCTGGGACTTAACCGCGGCACGCTGCGCAAGAAACTCAAGCAGTACGATCTGCTGTAAGCATTCAATCAAACCAGAAAGGCGCCCGCGTAAAAAACGGTCGCCTTTTTTGCTGACTTCCTTTGCTTTTGATGGAAATTGAGATGACCGACCAGACTACCCGCCTGCCGATCCGCCGCGCCTTGATCAGCGTTTCCGACAAGACCGGGATCCTCGAATTCGCCAAGGAGCTCGAAGCTCTGGGCGTCGAGATCCTCTCCACCGGCGGGACGTTCAAGCTGCTGCGCGACAACGGTGTTGCCGCAGTGGAAGTCGCGGATTACACCGGTTTCGCCGAGATGATGGACGGTCGGGTGAAAACCCTGCACCCGAAAATCCACGGCGGCATCCTCGGTCGTCGCGGTATCGACGACGCGATCATGAGCGAGCACGGCATCAAGCCGATCGATCTGGTTGCAGTCAACCTGTACCCGTTCGAAGCCACCATCAACAAGCCAGGCTGCGACCTGCCGACCGCCATCGAAAACATCGACATCGGCGGCCCGACCATGGTCCGTTCGGCAGCGAAAAACCATAAAGACGTAGCGATCGTGGTAAATGCCAGCGATTACGCCAGCGTGCTCGAAGGCCTGAAGGCCGGCGGCCTGACCTACGCTCAGCGTTTCGACCTGATGCTCAAGGCCTTCGAACACACCGCCACCTACGACGGCATGATCGCCAACTACATGGGCACCGTGAACCAGGCCGCTGAAACCCTGAGCACTGAAGGCCGCAGCGAATTCCCGCGCACCTTCAACAGCCAGTTCATCAAGGCCCAGGAAATGCGCTACGGCGAGAACCCGCACCAGAGCGCGGCGTTCTACGTGGAAGCCAAGCCTGCCGAAGTCGGCATCGCCACTGCGACCCAACTGCAAGGCAAAGAGCTGTCGTACAACAACGTGGCCGACACCGACGCCGCGCTGGAATGCGTGAAGAGCTTCGTCAAGCCAGCCTGCGTGATCGTCAAGCACGCCAATCCATGCGGCGTGGCAGTCAGCCCGGACGCTGAAGGCGGCATCCGTCAGGCCTACGAACTGGCTTACGCCACCGATACCGAATCGGCGTTCGGCGGCATCATTGCCTTCAACCGTGAACTGGATGCCGAGACCGCCAAAGCGATCGTCGAGCGTCAGTTCGTTGAAGTGATCATCGCTCCAAGCGTCAGCGAAAAAGCTCGCGCCATTGTTGCAGCCAAAGCCAACGTGCGCCTGCTGGCCTGCGGCGAGTGGTCGGCTGACCGCGCTGCTGCGTGGGACTACAAGCGCGTTAACGGCGGTCTGCTGGTGCAGAGCCGCGACATCGGCATGATCAGCGCCGATGACCTGAAAGTCGTGACCAAACGCACGCCGACCGAACAGGAAATCCACGACCTGATCTTCGCCTGGAAGGTTGCCAAGTACGTTAAGTCCAACGCCATCGTCTACGCCAAGAACCGTCAGACCATCGGTGTCGGCGCTGGCCAGATGAGCCGCGTAAACTCGGCCCGTATCGCTGCGATCAAGGCTGAGCACGCCGGTCTGCAAGTGGCCGGTTCGGTGATGGCCTCCGACGCGTTCTTCCCGTTCCGCGATGGTCTGGACAACGCGGCCAAGGTCGGTATCACTGCGGTGATCCAGCCGGGTGGCTCGATGCGTGATGCTGAAGTGATTGCTGCTGCTGACGAAGCCGGCATCGCGATGGTCTTCACCGGCATGCGCCACTTCCGTCACTGATACACGGCAGCTACAAGTCTCAAGCTGCAAGCTGCAAGAAAGAGCAGACCGGTGTCGCTCCTTCTTGCAGTTGCAGCCTTATTAATTCAGAGCAATAAGCTGTAGTTAAGAGCCACACATTCGCTCTCGCTTGCAGCTTATAGCTTGCAGCTTTC
Organism: Pseudomonas tensinigenes; assembly: GCF_014268445.2. Taxonomy (NCBI): domain Bacteria; kingdom Pseudomonadati; phylum Pseudomonadota; class Gammaproteobacteria; order Pseudomonadales; family Pseudomonadaceae; genus Pseudomonas; species Pseudomonas tensinigenes. The sequence continues at coordinate 960,370 of NZ_CP077089.1, read as the reverse complement.
TCCGAAGGAGTCTCTCTTTGAACGTTTTGATCATTGGCAGCGGTGGCCGTGAACACGCCCTGGCCTGGAAAGTGGCTCAGGATCCGCGCGTGCAGAAGGTTTTCGTCGCACCGGGCAACGCAGGCACCGCCATTGAGGCCAAGTGCGAAAACGTCGCCATCGACGTGCTGGCCCTTGAGCAACTGGCCGACTTCGCCGAGAAAAACGTTTCCCTGACCATCGTTGGTCCGGAAGTGCCACTGGTGGCTGGCGTCGTTGACCTGTTCCGCTCACGTGGTCTGGACTGCTTCGGCCCGACCGCCGGTGCTGCGCAACTGGAAGGCTCGAAAGCCTTCACCAAGGATTTCCTTGCGCGCCACAAGATCCCGACCGCCGACTACCAGAACTTCACCGAGATCGAGCCAGCCCTGGCTTATCTGCGTGAAAAAGGCGCACCGATAGTGATCAAGGCCGATGGCCTGGCCGCTGGTAAAGGCGTGATCGTCGCCATGACTCTGGCTGAAGCCGAAGACGCCGTGCGTGACATGCTCGCTGGCAACGCTTTCGGTGACGCCGGTTCGCGCGTGGTCATCGAAGAATTCCTCGACGGCGAAGAAGCTTCGTTCATCGTTATGGTCGACGGCAAGAATGTGCTGCCGATGGCCACCAGCCAGGACCACAAGCGTGTTGGCGACGGCGACAGCGGCCCGAACACTGGCGGCATGGGTGCCTACTCCCCTGCCCCGGTGGTCACCGCCGACGTGCACCAGCGCGTGATGGATCTGGTGATCTGGCCGACCGTGCGCGGCATGGCCGAAGAAGGCAACGTCTACACCGGTTTCCTCTATGCCGGTCTGATGATCGACAAGGCCGGTAACCCGAAAGTCATCGAGTTCAACTGCCGCTTCGGTGATCCGGAGACCCAACCGGTGATGCTGCGTCTGCAATCGAGCCTGGTGCTGCTGGTCGAAGCCGCGCTGGCGCAAGCGCTGGACAAGGTCGAAGCGCAGTGGGATCCACGCCCGAGCGTCGGCATCGTGCTGGCCGCTGGCGGTTACCCGGGCGACTACGCCAAAGGCGCGACGATCAACGGTCTGGATGCAGCCGCCAGCCTAGAAGGCAAAGTCTTCCACGCCGGCACCGCGCTGAAGGACGGCAACGTCGTTACCGCCGGTGGTCGCGTACTGTGCGCCACCGCAATGGGCGCCAGCGTCGGTGAAGCTCAGCAGCAAGCGTACAAGCTGGCAGCGGCCATCGACTGGGAAGGCTGCTTCTACCGCAAGGACATTGGCTACCGTGCCATTGCCCGTGAACGTGGCGAAACCCAGGAATAAGCTGTCGTTGTAGCCCGGCGAGGAATGCCATTCCCTGCCGGGCTGTTCCACCGTCGCGCATCGTTATATTCTGGCATCAACCTACGAAGGGATTTCGCCGTGCGCTGGCTCAGGATTGCCATAAGCTTCACCGTCACGTTGCTGACCTTGCTCTGCATGCTCCCGGCCCAGGCCGCGCAAGGCAGTGGATGGTCGGTATTGCTCGACGATCAGGGCAATCTGCAACTGAGCGACATCCGCTCCGCTCGCTACACCAATCAATTCAGCCCCATCGACCTTGACCGCCTCACCGCGTCCGCGCCCGATGGCGCCCTGTGGCTGCGTTTCCGGCTGGCACCGGGCAAGCACGAACAAGTGCTGCGCATCTTTGCCCCCGACCTGTCACAGCTCAATCTCTACGTGCTCGACGGCAACCAGCTGATCGAGCAACGCAACACCGGCACCGACCAGCCGCAGGCCGAACGGCCGTTGCCGAGCAGCGACTTCATGCTGCCGTTGCCACAGAGCGACAAACCCCTCGAGGTCTATCTGCGCCTGGTGTCCGACCATCAGTTGCGCCCGCACGTCACCCTGCAATCGGCGGTGATGAGCGCGGCCAACCACAATCAGACGCTGGTCTTCGGTTTACTGTTCGGCTGCCTCGGCATGCTGCTGTTGCACAATCTGGTGCGCTACGCCTACTCGCGCTCGCGCAGCAGCTTATGGCTGGCAGTCTGCGAAGGCCTGTTGGGCCTCAGTCTGTTGCTGTTGCTCAACCTCGCCGGCCCGTGGCTGCCGAACTGGCACGCGATCCAGACACCGGGCGCCTATCTGGCCCTACTGCTGACCGCCCCCGCCGGCTTGATGTTTGCGTTGCGCTTCTTCGCCCCGCTCGGCCCGCACCCGCTGAACAAACTGTTGCTGGGCGACATTCTGTTTATCGTGACCTGCAGCCTGTTGTTGCTGTTCGTCAACACCCTGCCGCTGAACATCATCACTTATGCACTGGTGGCCCTGGCCGGCCTGAGCATGTTGTTTGTCGCGTTCTATCACTGGCAGAAGGGTTATCGCCCGGCGCGCTTGTTCGTCGCGGCGATGGTGGTGTTCAACATCGGCACGCTGATCATTCTTCCGGCCTTGCTGGGGCTGACACTGGTCTCGCCGCAAGGCTTGATCATGACCCTGATGGCGTTCATCTGCATCAGCGGTCTGTTGATGAGCATCGCCCTGGGCGAGCGCCAGCGCAGCATCACCGAAAGCCGCTTCAGCGTCAGCCGCGACCTCGCCGCGAGCAATGCCGAGATCAACGCCAAAGCCGAATTCCTCGCCAAGATCAGCCACGAAATCCGCACGCCGATGAACGGCGTGCTGGGCATGACCGAGCTACTGCTGGGCACACCGCTGTCGGTCAAGCAACGCGACTACGTACAGACCATCCACAGTGCCGGCAACGAACTGCTGACGCTGATCAACGAGATCCTCGACATCTCCAAGCTCGAATCCGGACAGATCGAACTGGATGATGTGCAGTTCGACCTCAATGCCTTGATCGATGACTGCCTGAGCATCTACCGCGCCAAGGCCGAGCAGCAGAATGTCGAACTGATCAGCTTTATCCAGCCGCAAGTGCCACGGGTGATCAGCGGTGACCCGACACGCCTGCGCCAGACACTGCTGAGCCTGCTGGAGAACGCCCTGAAGAAAACCGACGAGGGCGAAGTACTGATCGTCGTCGCCCTCGATGAGCGCAGCAGCAAACCGCGCCTGCGCATTGCCGTGCAGGACAGCGGCCAGCCAATGGAGCAGGAAGAGCGTGATGCCTTGATGCACGCCGAACTGCACAGCAAGCATTTCCTCTCGGCCAATCGCCTGGGCGGCAATCTGGGGCTGGTGATCGCACGGCAATTGATCCGTCTGATGCACGGTGAGTTCGGCATCAAGAGCGGCACCACTCAGGGCAGCACCTTGTGGCTGACCCTGCCTTTGGATCCGGATCGTCTGGAACATCCGACCTCCGACCTCGACAGTCCGCTGCAAGGCGCACGGGTGCTGGTGGTCGATGACAACGACACTTGCCGCAAAGTACTGGTCCAGCAATGCAGTGCCTGGGGCTTGAACGTCAGCGCCGTGCCATCAGGCAAAGAAGCGCTGGCACTGTTGCGCACCAAGGCGCACTTGCGTGACTACTTTGATGTGGTACTGCTCGATCAGAACATGCCGGGCATGACCGGCATGCAGCTCGCGGCCAAGATCAAGGAAGACCCGAGTCTGAATCACGACATCTTGCTGATCATGCTTACCGGCATCAGCAATGCGCCAAGCAAGATCATTGCGCGCAACTCGGGGATCAAACGCATCCTCGCCAAACCGGTGGCCGGCTACACCCTCAAGACGACGCTCGCCGATGAACTGAACCAGCGCAACAAAGGCCAGGTGGTGTTCCAGCCGCAAGTGGTCAGCCCGGCCACCGCAGCGAAAGTGCCAAGCGATTTCCGCATCCTCGTTGCCGAAGACAATACGATTTCGACCAAAGTGATTCGCGGCATGCTCGGCAAGCTCAATCTGCAACCGGACACCGCCAGCAATGGCGAGGAAGCGCTGCAAGCGATGAAGGCGCAACGCTACGATCTGGTGCTGATGGACTGCGAAATGCCGATACTCGACGGTTTCTCCGCGACCCAGCAATTGCGCGCATGGGAAGTCAGTAACCAACGCATTCGCACGCCCATCGTGGCATTGACGGCGCACATTCTCGCCGAGCACAAAGAGCGCGCGCGCCAGGCCGGGATGGACGGGCACATGTCCAAGCCCGTCGAGCTGTCGCAGTTGCGCGAGCTGATCGAGCACTGGGTCGCCCAGCGTGATCAGCAGAACCGGACAGCCTCGACGTTCTGAGTTGTCCTGGTCGCCGAGTCGATCATATTTCCAGATCGCTCAAGTACTTGAGCGAGCCAGTAATTACCGACTTTTTCACCTTCTCTCGAAACTGTGCGTAGTGGAGGGTATTGAAGGTGATGGCGGCGAACTGTTCAACGCTGTCGTGGATCAGTGTTTGATCTTCGCTGAACAGAAATCCCGGCACGGCTCGCTCAATCTGAAACTGTCGATGATAGACGCCCATTTCCACCTTGTTCGGTCCGTTCAGGACGCAGGGAATCATCTGAAAAAAACCCGCGTTAGCGCGAAGGCTGGCGGACTCAAACAGGTTGAGCGCCACTGCGTTTCGCTCCATCGCCACCAGAGCACGGCGCATTGGCTCGCAGAATGCTTCGCCGAGGTTGCTTGAGATACGCTGCGTGGCCTGCGTGGCCATCCGGCGGTTATTCAATGGCGCCAGTGTTTGCGGTTTCGGCATATCCCAGCCGACAAACCTGAGCACGTTGCAGTAATACTCGAACCAGTCACCCGACAGTCCGTCATTGAACGCCGCGCGTGTAGCCCGTTGTGCATAGGCGGTGCTCATGTAGATGTCGTCCCGATGTGACGCCGGCAGACCACCGGCAAATGCCACGACACTGGCACCCACCACTGCGGCCTGCGGTGTATTGAGATCCGTCACGATTCAATCTCCGCCGGCAGAGTCAATGTTGCGACGCTGCTGGCACGCCGATCCCTGACTTTCAAGGCAATGGCCCTGCGCGCAGGCCCATAAAGGGTTTCGGAAAGATTGGCCCGCGCGTGATTCGCCTGGACCACGCCTCGTACATCAGCGGGTTGAAACACTTGTTGCAACGGATTGGAAGTCAGCGCTTCGCGAGTCTTGAATTGGACATACGAGGTTGTGATCGAGGACGGTGAGTTCGCGCAGGTGACCAGCAAGCGCACATCCATCGACGATGCCGGTGCGGTGATCGATTGCCCCGCGTCAGAAACTGTCATGTAACTGCGCAACAACTGGATGGCAGGCTCTTCGCCCGGCATCTTTGCCATTCGTGCCAGCACGTTGGTCATTGTGCGGGTTTGCCCCAAAGCGGCCTGGCTTAGCGCGGCGGTAAAAAAATCCAGGGAAGTTTCTTCCGCTTCGTCGCTGACCTTCCAGGTCTGACTGGACTTTTGATGGCGTAACCAGAAGTCATCGAGAACGCCTACATAAGCCTCGTACCAATTCACGCCCGGAGACTTTTCAATCCTTTTGTTGGCCACCAGTTGCGCCAATAACGTTGAGTCAATCAGATCATCATAAACTTCCATCTGATCCGTTTCAGGCAAAACCAGAATGGAAGCGCCGACAACCAATATCAAACAATCGTCAGTCATATTGTTTTCTCCCATACAAAAAAGGGCGGCCGACTTTCGACCACCCTTTCACATCAATTAAATATCATATTCTTCGATTTTCGAAACAGCATTCAAACCCAGTTTTTTCCGGATAGTATCGCGAGCTGCATCAGCGACCAGTGTATTTTTGGCAAATACCGTTTCACCACGGTACAACTTAACATTGCGGACATCCACGTCTACGAACAAGACTTTGGTTGAAGTGTTCCTGCGCAGGAAACGTACGGCACCCATCGCCATGATGGCTTCGCCGTTTACTTCAGTGCAGGCTGCGGCCGTAACGCCACCGACGCCATTGTTCAGCAGATTTCGCTCGTACACCGTCAGGGCTGTGTCACGTTTTTGCAACGCGGCGATGGCGTCCCCAGCGACTTTCAGCATCAACGCGGTGGTGGGACCCGGGACGGCGACACCTGCAATCACCGAGCCGAGAATTTCCAGCACCAGTTTATCCATCCGGACACTGGTACCGGCGACTTCCAGGTTACTGTAGTACTTGCTGACCGGTGTCCAGCCGGCGTTGGTCATGACCTCGCGGAATAACAGATACCACTCCTGGCCCTGATGCTCCAGCGGATACTTTTTGTTCGCCACCAGACTGGCGAAGAGAAAAGCGTTCTGCGCATCGGATCGATTCTGGTCACTGAGACCACCCGAGAAGGACAAGATACCTTCGCCAACGATAGAACCTTTGGTCGGGGCTTCAACCACGTCTCCCGAGTCGATACTCAGAGCAAAACTGCGACTCTGAATAGCCGCAGGCTCATCAATTTCATATTGCTGCAAGTTGCCAACGCAGTTGGAAATATAAGCTCGTTGAATGTATTGGTTATGCATCATGGATTCCTTATCCTTATTAAAACAAGTCCTCATGAACTTGTGAAAACAACCATAACCAAAGCATTAACCAACAACAAACCAAAACATGTAACACCAATTACCAAAGCAACTAAACAACACACAAACAACCAATAACACAACAACATCAAAAGACTTTAAAGTGATGACACCCACAAGTCATTGAACGACTGATAGACTCCTTCCCACACTCTCCTGCTGCGAGCCAAGACCATGCTCCACGTGTTGTTCAGCGTTTACCTGAAGATGCTGGTGCTCTATAGCCCGTTCTTCGTGTTGTCCTGCTTTATCAGCCTGACCCGTGGTTATTCGCGCAAGGAGCAACGGCGCCTGGCCTGGAAGGTGGCGATCGCCACTCTGGTCTCCAGTGTGCTGCTGTATTTGTTCGGGCGGGTGATATTCGATGTGTTCGGCATCACGGTCGATGCCTTCCGTATCGGTGCCGGCAGCGTGTTGTTCATCTCTGCGCTGGGCATGGCGCAAGGCAAGTCCGTGGTACAAACCGACAACGTGCAGCAGGACGTGACCATCGTACCGCTGACCATTCCGTTGACCGTTGGCCCCGGCACTATCGGTGCACTGCTGGTGATGGGGGTCAGCCAGCCGCACTGGGACGACAAACTCACGGCGATCATGAGTATTGCGTTGGCCAGTTTCACCGTCGGCGTGGTGCTCTACCTGTCCAACCGCATTGAGCGGATTCTCGGCGACCAGGGTTTGCAGATTGTCAGTCGTTTGATGGGTTTGTTTGTTTGCGCACTGGCAGCGCAGATCATCTTCACCGGGGTCAAAGGCTATCTGGTGTCCTGAACCAGTGCCTCGAACCATGATCGGACAGCAGAACGCCGCGAACAGCCTTGTTCGCGGCGTTCTATCGTGAGGCGGGCTTAGCCGGCAATGGCCGGCTCGGCGGTCAGTGCCTGGAATGTCACGCTGCCACGTCCTTTCCTGGTCTGCAACTGCCGCACCCACGCGGAGATCGGCAAGGATTGCCGGGCTTTGAAGGCGAGGAATACTTCCCCGCGCAATGACGGATCGGATGAGCCCACATCACGGAATATCAGTGCATGCTCATTGGCTGGATCGACGATGACCAAATGCTCCTGCACGATCTCGAACAACAGGTTATCCGGCGTGTCGAAGTCCCAGATCAACTTGCCCGGGATCGCCGGCGATTGCCCCAGTGCATGGCGACAGTCGACGACAACCGCGTCCAGTCTCGACCAGGCGTCCTTCGACAAATGACAGGTCACACCGCCCTGTCCCAATCGCACGACCAGCGTGCTGACATCGTCGGCAATCAGCGGTAGCAGATCATTTATTTTGTCGTGGCCTTCAAGGGTCATGACCTGTGCATCGCGCTGAAGATAGTCGAACGGCCCGAAGCTGTGCATGCCTGGATACGCCTGCACCGTGCCCTGCCGACGCTCGTGCAGTAAGACATTGACCTGATTGCGGGTGCCCAGCATGACAACGTCCGCAGGCAGGCGGTCGGCGGCAATGCTCACCAGCCGAGCGCTGCGCACGTCGTACCACTGCAAATGGCCAGGCGCGGACTCCACTGACACAAACGCGCCATGTTCAACCCTGGCCAACAAGGCTTGCATGTGCTCTACCAGGTGCTCGCCTTGTGCCGCCACCCAACGACGGTCGACAGCGGTGACCAAGGCTGTCTGCTGATGCCCCAGTTGCAGCGTTACGCCGTCAACGGTTGTACCGCGCAACCCGGAGCCATCCACGGCAACGTCGCTAAACCGCCAGTCACGCCACGCCCGCTCGGGAACTGGCAGAACGTCGCTGTGCAGCAGTTGCGCCCCTTCTGCAAATGCCCGGACAAGCTGCTGTGGTTCAACGAACCCCTGTGTCCAGATTTCACCTGTGGACATATTGAACAGCCAGGCCGCCCGATTATCGGAGGCCATGCCCAGCAAGCGCACTGGAACGTCGCGTCCCGGATCGCACAAGAGCAGGCGGCCGTTCACACACCAGGCACTCAGGTTGCCGTCTCCGGCCAGGTTGCGTAAACCAACGATCGCAAAACTGTCCACCGGATAACGTTTGGCAAGCGACTCCAGCGCCAGCCACCAGTGCGCATGATCCTTCAGCCACTGCTCACCGACACCGTACAGGGGGAACTCGCCTTGGACAGACAGATTAAAGAGTCGTCCCTCGTCGTCCAGAATCAGGTAGCCGTTCTCGACCGCCACGATTTGCTTGAGCCCTGGCGGCTGCACCCAGCGATCCGACCACTGTTCGACACCTTGCGCCACCACCCGCTGCCGGCGACAAAGGGTCTGGTCCAGACGGTTGTAGATGAAGTAGACATTTTTTTGCTGCGCCATCGGCAACAGCACCAGGTCCGCCAGATTCTTGATCGAGTCCGGCCAGCCACGGGCATGACGCGCCACAGGCAATGGATGAATCAACAAGCGATCGAGACTGCGAATCCAGACGATATCGCGCTTGTCTGTGTCGAATGTCCAACTGACGGAAACGTACGTCGCCGGTTGCCAGTCGACGGTCGTCTCACCGTCTCGCTCAGCGACGGGACGAAGCACTGTGTGCTCGCCCAGCACCGATGCCCAGTCGCCCAGGATTTCGCTGGCGAATACAGTCGCCTGCAGCTCCGGCGCCATGTCGTGGGTGACGGAACTCAGCAGCAGTTGCTGCCGGTGAATCAGGTAATTGAACCGTCGGGGCCCATGGGCGCCGGTGACAGTCTGCTCGACATGAATCACGCCATGTGCATCCATCTCGACAGGGCCAATCAGGCTTTCGCCCTCAGCCACGATCAACCGATAGCGATACCTGACCAGCCCACTGACGGCATCGACCTGCCAGATGTCATAGCTGTCCGGCAGATAGAAATACGCATACCCATCGGCCACCAGTGCCAGTTGTGCGTCCTCGGTATCAGCGATGTCTTCGTTGCGGATGTAGACGAAACGGTCTTCCCGGGCGTCATACCAGGCGGTGGTGGAGCGCGGCGCCTGCGGCGACTCGAACGGGATCAGCCAGTCACGCACCGGCGTATAGGGCAGTACCAGGCGATGCTCGCGGGCCAGCGCTCTGAAATGCGTCAGTAACGCTTGCTCATCAAGCCCTTCCGGAGCGCTTTGCTGGAGGACATCCAACTGACGCTTGCCACGATTAACGCTGAACAATTGATGATCGCCCGTGCGAATCAGCAGCGAATGACGTCCATGACCGGTCACTTTCACGTGAACATTACCGATATACAGATCGCCCAGTTGCTCGATCCGGACATCACTTTCGCGCGCCCAACCGGCCTCCAGTACCCATCTGGAGGAGTGCTGGCTCGACGACACGAGTTCTATGTGAGCGTCTGGACTGAGCGCCAGGGTGCAATGCGCGCCAACGCCGAAAATCTTGTATGACACCTGATTTTTCCAGGCGCTGGGCAGCGACGGGACCACCAGCGTGCGTTGAGTCCTGTCCAGAAGAACCTCGATAACGGTTTCGCGATACTGAGGAAGCAGACGGCTGACGATGTAGTGCGAAGGAAATGAGTAAAACGAAAACAGAAACAGCCAGTTGCCGTTTGCTTGCCGTTTTTCCAGACGGCGGGCGATGTCGAAACCGCGGTCATGCCGCGAAGAAGCAAACGGCAGCGCCTTGTATTCATAGCCATAGCAGGTCTCGGGGGTGCACGGCAGGACGATGGCTTGTCCCTCGGCCGGTGCGAACTCAAGCTGCCCGGGCAAACCCAGGTGTTGGCGCACATTGATCGCCCGGGAATAGTCGGCGTCGAAATCCGGCACACCGAAGTGGTCGCGTAACGGGTAAAGCCTGGGGCTGTCGAGTATCAGCGCAGTGGCTGCCAGATCGATTCTTTTGACCACCAGCGCCGGCGCCACAACCCACGCCTTCAGGGCGGCATCGAAGCGATAACCGACGCCGCGATGGGCCTCTTGCAGATCCGCAAAAAACGTCCCGACTTCCTGGGCGTTGCGTGCGATGGCGGCAAACCCTTGGGCAAGCGCCGCCACGCCCACAGCCAACCCGCCCAAAATCACCCCGGCGCCGCCCAGCACCGCAGCGGCAGTCGACGCGCCAGCTACTGCCGCTCCGACCCCGCCGGCCGTCAAGGCCAGACTGGCGGAGTCAAACGCCAGTTGCGTGCCGAATTGCGCTTTTTCAACATCGTCGCCAGCGGTTACCAACTGATAAATATCAAACCCGACGTTGGCCAGTCCCAGCACGGCCCCGATACCTTCATTGGCTGCATGGCCCAACGCCTCTGAGACTACTGAGGCACAAGTGCGGGCGATGATCTTTTCTTCCCCCAACGCGGTTTTGACCAGTTGAACCAGACCGACTACATCCACGACATTGCCATGCAGCAACTGCGCGTAATTGAGGTAAGCGTGCAGACGTACCGCGGTGGTCAGCGTGCGGCCTTCGCCTTCACGTCCGCGCAAGGCGTTCATCAGCGCCTGGATCGCGAAACCGGCATTGAGGGTATGAACACTGCCAGCCTCGGTCGGATCCAGTACCGCCACGGTTGCGACCGGTTTGCGCGCCAGCGTCGTAAACTGCTCGGACAACCAGTTTTTGATCCGCAGCAGTCGGTGGTCGTCGCTGACAACCTGCACCACAAGTTCAGGCTGCGCCGGGTCGATCATATGCAATCGATACTGGCCCTCGGGGGTGACTTCCAGGGTGTCGAACAATGGCACCAACGGCGTGGTCGACGTATGAAGGTCTTGCAGCGCTGTCGTCGCATGAGCGATCTGCTGCCCCCACCAATGACTGTCCAGCCCGAGCAGGCTGGCCCCCAGATGAGAATTTTCGACCAGTGATCGACCATGGGCGCTGTTCAGACGCTGGCGCAACTTGCCGGCTGGCTGCCCGGGCAACGGCTCGCCCTTGAGCATCTTCGCCACCTCGAACCCGGTGGACAATGGCAAGGCCGCCACGCGCTCGCCCTGCAACTCGATCAGGTCGAACGTCGGCCGGATCTCGGCACCGTAGGCCGCATAATATTTGGCCATGCCCATCTTCAGGAAAAAGTGCTCCAGCGCCCGCTTGAGCATCGCGGCACTCTCGAATTCGAACACGCCGAAGTTGGGGTCGTAAAAATGATAGAGGACTTTTTCACCCTCTACGGTTTTCGCCACCAGCATCGAGTGATTGTCCGAGTTGAGCAACAACGTTCGGGTGCTTGTATGGTTCTCCAGTGCCGTGGTGATCTGACCCAGATCGGCCCGCGAGAGCGTCGTGCCCACCTCACTCAGCCGGGTCCCTCGCAGTTCCTCCAGCGCTTGTACAAAAACAATCGAATCATTCTGCTGTGGCTCAAGAACGGCCAGGTAAAAACGTTCGCGCAGGTGATGGGAAGCCGCTTCGCCCGTCGCAATGCCAGCGGCCATCATCAAGGCCAGGGGATAACAGCGCCCCCCAATCGTTTCGCCAACGCCATCAAGCAGTAGATCTTGCGGTACGGGTTTCACGCCGCTGACTTCGATTTGACTGAAGACCTGATCCATCTGCTGGCCAATCTGCAAGCGATGTTCAAGCGTGGCCACTTGTTGTATCTGTGCAACGTAGCGTCCCCACTGTTGCAGGGTCTGCGCCTTTATCAGCGCAGCTTTTTTCAGATCCAGCGCGCTGACCGATGCTGCCGATTCAGCGATCTCGCCGGCCAGACCACTCAGGAACGCTGCATCTTTGCGGGTATACAGATGTCGTTCAATGACGGCATAGCGACTCGAAGCACCCAGCTCACGAACACTGTTGGCCAGGTTATCCAAATCACCGCTGTACGCGTCAAAGCGTTGGCTGTGCAGCGAGTCGATTCCCAGCAACACGCCCAACGCCAAGCGCTGCAGTGGCGTTGTCTCGGCCAGTGTCAGCTCACCATGGGCCATCGCGCTCAGCACTTCATCCAGCCCCAGATTCAGGAATCGCCTGTCTGGCGGAAAAGCCGCAGGTCGCGCTCTGAGCGGCTGATCCTTGATGAGCTGACGATCGGCAAAACTCAGGGGCAAAGGATCCTCGAACGTCATCGGCCCGTCGAAGCCCTGACGCATGGCCTCGACAAAGCGATCGCCGAGCCCGTCGACCAGACGCTGCAAGATATCGGTCAGCAGCACCGCACGCCCTTCAATCAGAGGCCAACCCTGCTCGAACTCAATGCTCGAACCTTTGAGCAATTGCGCGACATCGCCCTTGTAGCGGGTTTTGTAATGGCCTTGCTTCCAGCGCGCCTGCTCATCCTCGACCCATTTCACCGGATCGGTCGCGTTGTCTTTCCAGGAGTGATCCAGCTCTTCTTCGGTGGCACGGTTGACCGAGGCGTAGCGTGCAATGGCGGCCTCGGTGCGAATTTCCCTGGCCTGCTCCGGAGTGAGATGCACTCTGGCGTAATCGGCCATGGCGTCGCGTATCGCACCCGGGCCGGTCAGATAGATGGTGCCTTCGCTCTGGCGCCGGATCCCGTCGCTGAAGTAGCTCGCAGCCGCACTGGCGAGAAAGCCTGCGAGCATTTCTTCCTGATTCGGCAGTTCGCGGAACGGGCCGTAAGTCTGTTCCAGAATCGTCTGCGCCAACGACAACACACCTTCAGAGTCAGTCAGTGCGACACCACGCTGCGCCGCCTGGCGTAGCGTGTCGTCGACCAACTGATAGTTGAAGCGGATACGTTCGATCACCGCTTGCAGCGTCGCCGATCCGGCATGGGCCATCAGGAACGCATTGGTCATCGAATTGCCTTCGGCGACTGCTCGCAACATGAAGGGGCGAGCCAGCAAATCGGTCGGGGCCTGGAAAACCTGGCTCAGTGCCGGGCGGCTCTGAGCGAACGCTTCAAATGCCGCACGGTGCTCTGCCGGGATGCGCTTGGCATAGCTGTTGGAGGGCTGACGCCCCGGCATCCAATCGGGATTATGGTTGAGCAGCAGTTGCAAAATACCCAGGCGGGCGTCGACACCCAGAACCTCAAGATCGACCCCCGCCAACTTCGCCACCAAAGGCGGCAAGTTATCGACATCGGCATAGCTGCCACTCTCGCGATACAGCACTTCGACCCGCACGATATCCGAAGCTGCCGCCAGATTGCCGCGCAAACGCATTTCCTGCTCGTAGAGGCTCTGAAGCTGCAAGGGAACAGACGCCGCGTCAAGGTCGCGCAACTGCAGATCGCCTCCGGCCATGGCTTGCAGGGTGCGACGGTTCTGCTCGCGCAGTACCTGCAATGACGCCGCATCCTGGCCATAGGCGCGAACCAGCAGATCAATCCGTGCGTCATCGGCGGATTGCCCTTTGGCCACAGCCTCATTGAGGTGTGCCTGCATCTGCCGCTTCAGCACAATGGCACGCTCTTCGTATAGGTCAGCCAGCGCATTTTCATCGACGGTTTTATCGCCGACATGGGCCAGGGCGTCAGCCTTGGCCGCCTCGACCATCAGCTTGTTGGTCTGATATGCCAGCAGCGCATCGCTGTCGTACCAGAGATTGAGCGTGTACCCCTGCCCGGCGAGCACCTGTTTCCAGACATTGAGGTAATCACGCTGAATTTCGCCAAGCCCGCCCCCCAGCCAGACGAAGTGCAGCGTTTTTGCAACGCGTGTCGGCGCGGTTTTGAGCAGTTCGACCCCCACATGCACCCGCGACTCGAAGGCTTCGACCCGCTCGTAAATTCGCGCCAGATCCGGGGCGGACGCTTGCTCGGTTGGCAACGGCGGTTCCACCTCACGCCGCACCCGACTCGATCCCAGCAAAGGCTCCAGCGTCTGACGTAATAGCCTCAAGGGCTCAAGCAACTGCTGTGAATCCTTGGCGCCGGCACAGGCGGCGTAATAGCGCAGCAGCGCGTCGTAGTGTTTGTTGTTTTTATGCAGTAGTAACGCCTGTTCAAAATCACTACGCGCAAAGAGCGCTGCAAAGTTCACAAAAGCCTCGCCAACTGCAACTTCAATATCTCGCATGATGCCCTCGAAATCTTTCAAAAGAATAGTAACGAGCACCACGCTAATCATTAAATCGGCAAATCTCAAAAAAGAACAAACTCAATTATTTTCAGAAATCATGTGCAACTTAAATATCTGATCAATCATCAGAACAATCGCTTTCCGTATATTTCCGCCGAGCATCAACACCTTTAAAACCTGAACAACCTAAAACAAATAAAAACAATTAAACGTAAAAAGGTCGTGAACTCTCGACCACGACCTTTTTACGTTTTAGTTTGGCTGTATATTTCAGGCCAGCTGTTTTACTAACTTCTCCAGTGTTGCAACCTCTACATCGGACTGTACGTATGCCAGCGCATCAAGCCACTGGTTGACACCTCGCCGGTAGTCCACCGCGCCGAGCCTGATGCTTATCTGCAGTGGCCTGCCTGACTCGTCATCTTCCGGCGCGACATTACGCACGATCAGGCTGTGGGCCGTATCCGGGTCTGAGATTACCAACTGCCCGTCGACCAAAGACACCAACAGGCGCTCGGCAGCGTCCACGTCCAGTACCAAAGTACAGATAGGCGTATCGACTGCACCTTGCGGACGCTGGCGATCGACTACGATGCAGTCCAGCCGTTGCCAGGCTTGTTCCGACACCCGATAGCTCAATGCCTTGGCACCATAGGTGAGAATCAGTTTTTCGACCCCGTCAGGCAGCATTGCCATGATATCGGTGCCCTCACCACTCACCTCGAGCGCCAGAAGCTCGCCTTCGCGCCGGGCGTAACTGTCTTGAACCCGGATGCCCTGCGCCGCCCCCCGGCTGTAGATCAGGCTGTCAATCGGGTCGAACAGCATGGCCACCGATGTGTCGCGCGCGCCAAGAAACACCGACCACTGACCATCGGCCCGACCCGAAATATCAAAGAGGCGATCCAGTTCCGGCACAAAGTACGTATAGCGACCCAGGGAGTCTTCGACGTGCACAACCGGTGCATGGGCTTGTCCGCTCAATAACGCCTTCAAGCGGGCCTGCAACTGCTCGGCGGCCTGCCCGGGGATGAATGACCATTGTTTTTCGACGCCGACGATACGTGCCGGCTGTTGATCGAGCAGTTCCAGGTTAACGCCTTGGCGGGTACGCCCGAGCAACCCTTGCCCCTGCGTCAGCACCTCGGCGAATGACCATTGCCCCCAGACTTTTTCCGCCACTGGCAGCAACGTGCGATCGAGTAACCGCGGGCCGTTGGCAAACGCTGCGCGCAACGTCTGGATCTGCACCAGCGCCTGGCGATAAAGCTGCCCCGCCGAAACGTCCAGCAGCCACGCGGCCTGCTTGTCGGGCGTCAGCCCAAGCAAGGCCAGCTCCGTACCTTCACCGACCTCAGCGAGCAATACCTTCGCGCCGATACACCACGCCGCCACTGAGTGCAGGCCGGAAACGTTACTCAACCCGATGATCGAAAACGGCGCATCCCGATAATCATTGGCCAGCGCCGGTAATGCGGTGAGCCAGTCGGCATGGCTGCGCAACCAGTGGGTGCCGATGCCAACGAATTGCAGCGCGCCTTGCTTGTCGACCTCAAACAGGCGTCCGTCTGCCCGGGTTGCGATGTAGCGCTCAGCGAATGAACTGACATCGATGACATCCTCGGCGACGACTTGCCCACCCGCCGGCCCGGCTCCACGACGCAGCAATCGGGCCTGTTTGCTGTAGAACAGCGGCACGTCGTCCAAGCCGTCATTCCAGGTCAGCAGGATCGTGTCCAGCTTGAGCCCGGTGCTATGGGCCAACTGGAAATACAGCCGGTCAGCCAGACGGATCCAGCCCAGATCTCGCAGCGTTTCTTTCTCATGGCTGCGAATCTGCACGAACCCGGCGGGCCCCCAGGTGCTCAGGCTCGACGCCATGCCAGACGTGCCATCGGCATAGGTCTGCGGCGTATTGAAACGAGCCACCAATGCATGCCAGTAATCGGCCGGACGCCTAGGCGTGTAATCGCTCCAGGCGGCTGATGTATGGATGCCGGTAAGCAATGCAGAATATTCGGTCAGCAGGTATTCGAATGCGATCTCTACCCCTCCGTTGACTTCAAGCATTTTCTGCCGCAGACGCAGGCCGTTGGCAGTCTGTTCGCAGCCAATGATCCTTGCACCACCGCCAGGGTTCATCAGTCGGTAGCGATGCTTGACCGTGCCGGTGATCGCATCGACCCGCCAGACCGTCGCGTGCCCGGGGTGATAAAACCATGCCTGCCCGGCGTTGGCTGCAGCCAATACAACGCCGTCATTGACATCCTCTGGCAGGTTGCGCGCATACAACAGCCGGGCACGCGCAACGTCGTAGTAGGCGGTGACCAGGACGGGCCGCAGCGCAGCGTCCATAGGCACCCGGAATTTGTGTAACGGCACAAAAGCCGCTGCAACGCGTCGCTCCACCACGCGTGTCCGAACGCGTGCCAGCAGCGCAGCCTGCGAATCCTGTTGCTCCTGGGTGACAGACACCAGCAGCAGACGCTGGTTTTTCCAGTCGAGACTGAACATCTCGCCATTGCTCAGTTGGATGAAGTCCACCTGACCCTCGATCCGTATTCCATCGACACTGAGAAACGACTCTTCAAATCGCACCTTGTTTTCGCTGACCCATGGCGCATGAAGTACCCACTGGGTCGCCGCGTAATTGCGCAGGAAAACGGCAACCAGACCGGGAGTCAACCAGAGCTGGCGAGCACCTGGTGAACGGCTGAAGATCTCGTAGGAAATGCACTGCTTCCATTCTGCCGGCAATGTCGGCACCAGCAACTGGCGCACCTGTTCGTCCAGCGTCACCACAATCCGTGTGGGCTTGTTGAACGGGTAGAGCTTGTAGAGGATGTGCGGGAACGGTGTGTTGGCGAAGAAATAGAAACGCTGGTTGCCATGCCTGTCGTACTCCAGCTTGTTGACGGTACTGTTGCGCAGGCTCGGATACCAGGTTTGCATGAGTGGCTGGTGGAGCTCATCAGCCAGGACGCCAAATGGCAGAAACGTGCTGAGGAAGCTCGCTGAGGCCTTTTCGCTTGCTTGCCGGGGCTCGCGCGCCAACTCGCCAGGCTGTGGCTCATAGGCATAGCCGGACGTTCCGACCTGGTACTCATAACCGAAGTAGCACTGCGGTGTACACGGGAGCACCACCGTCTCTACGTCACCGGGCGCCGGCCGGATGAGACTGACCACTTGCGGCAGTCCGAGCGTCTCGCGGATATCGATCGCCTGATGCAGTCGCGACGGGTGATTGTTGAACTGCGGCAGCTCAAGTCCACCGCGATCCATGGGGTAAAACTTCTGACTGTCGAAACGGATCCGGTTGCCTTGCAAGTCCAGCTCGGTGATGACGGCTTCGGGTTCAAAACTCAGCGCCCCGTCCTTGCGCGTGTAAACGCCAGGGCCGTAGGCGTCCTGGATCTTGCGCAAGTACGCGCCCACGCCTTTGGCCTTGTCGCTGATCTGTCCCAGGTTGCTGGCGATCGCCGTCACACCAATGCCGACGCCGAGCAGCGGCACCGACAGAATCGCAGCGGCACCGCCCACCGCTCCGCCAACCGCCAATGCGGTGATATCCAGCGCCAGAGCCGCGACATTGAATACCAGTTGCGTGGCCAACCGTGAACGCTGTTCCTGATTGGTCGCCACTGCCAGACCATAGAGGTCAAACCCTATATTGACGGCGGAGAAGACAATCCCGGCAGCTACGGACGCCCGGCCCAGCAGCCGACCGGACAGCGATGACTGGCGCAGCGCCAATGCCTGCTCACTGGCAGCCACTTGACGAACCAGACTGACGATCTGTGCCGCATCGTTCAATACGCCATAACCTAACTGGGCATAACTGACATAGACCTGCACCTGCAGGGCGATCGACAACGCCGGCACCTGCTCTTCCCCGGCCTGGTATTCGCGATGGCGCATCTCGGTAATCAGCGTCTGAATCGCAAAGGCGAAACTCAACCGACTACCGCCGTCGGCCTCGCCCGCTGCAGTATTTTTGCCGGCCAGGGACTGCACCAGACGCTGGATGTGCTGTTGGACTTTGCTGAAGCGCGCGTCGGTGGTGGTAACGACTCGAGCGTTTTGCGGATTGCGCGCGTCTACCAGCGTCACGCTGTAGCCTGCGTCGGGGTGCTTGTGCAGCGTTTCCAGCAGCGGCAGAAACTCACCGCCCAACTTGTTTTCGGTACGTAACTGACCGGTGGCCTGCTCGAATGCCTGCGCCCAATAACGCGCATCCAGTTGCGCCAGACTGGCGCCCATCCGGGCGTTTTCACCCAGCGATCGCTGGCGTCCAACGGCTTGTTTTTGCCAGACCGAAGCGCTGCCTGGATCGACAATCGGAGCGTTTTGCAAAAAGCTGCCCAGCGGCGTATTCGACAAAAGTGTCCGGCCGATGATCGCCGTGGTATCGAGCTCGACAACATTGAACCGCGCACGGTCGCCCTCCGCGAGACCGTATAGCCGGGCCATTGCAGCGTTATCTCTGCTCAGATAGCGCTGCATGCCCTCTTTAAGTTGCTCTACCCGGGCAAACCCGTAAATCGCAAAATTCGGCTCGTAAAACCGGTAAACCGTCTGGCTGCCCTGCACTGTTTTCCCCACCAGCAACGCGTGATTGCCGGTGTCGAGCAGCATGACCGTCGAAGCGGCTTTCGCCTCCAGCATTTGTGCGATGGAGTCTAGGCCATGATGGCCGTGT
This sequence comes from Pseudomonas tensinigenes, assembly GCF_014268445.2. Lineage (NCBI taxonomy): Bacteria > Pseudomonadati > Pseudomonadota > Gammaproteobacteria > Pseudomonadales > Pseudomonadaceae > Pseudomonas > Pseudomonas tensinigenes. The sequence continues at coordinate 941,291 of NZ_CP077089.1, read as the reverse complement.
GGCTTGCCCACGGCTGTCAGCGGCACAGCCTGCAATTCGTCCAGCGCCAATAACAAAGCCCGCGAGTCGGCGTCCTCCGGGGCATGGCTGACGTTCGCCACCCGGCCGATCAGGGCACGCTCAGCCGCCTCACCACCGGTCAGCGCTGCCGCCATCATCAGTGCCAGCGGATAGCATCGACGACCAGGATCGCCCGGCGTGGTCATGAGCAGGTCCTGCGGCACTTTCCTGGCGGACATGGCGCCAGCCTTGAACAGTTCGGTACGAACCGCCTCACCGCTGCGCAGAATCTGCGCGTGATATTCACGGCGTGCCGTGCTGTTGATCCGGGCGATACGTTCACCCCACTGACGCAACGTCAATGGCTCGCCCAAGGCACGCACCTTGAGTTCGCGGGCGGTGTACGTGGTGGAAGGTTCAACGCTTGCCAGGCCTGCCTTGAAGGCCGGCGACGCGTGCTGGCGCAAGGCACTTTCGAGAGCGTTGAAGCGGGCAAACAGCCCATCTTCGGCGGTTTGCGCAGCGAGGCTGGAAAGGTCCTTCCACGCACCGGCAAAGCCATCGATATCCAGGCTCGCCGCGCCGAACATTCCGCCCAGCATCACGCGCAGCAACGGGCTGAGTTGTTCGACGACGAGCGAGCCGCGGGCAACCCGGACCAACAGTTCGTTCAGGTTACTGGTGGACTCCGCCCCGTAAGACGGCGGCAGTTCAAGGGCAGGCTGGGCGAGAATTTGCTGGCGGGCATCGAAACCGATGGCAAAAGCTTCGTTGAAAGTGACATCGCCGCTCAACTTGTCTTTCATTGCGCGAATGAACGGTTCGCCCAAGTCATCCATCAGCTGTTGCAGCACCGAGGTCAACAGCACCGGTTTGCCCTCGATTACCGGCCAGCCTTGTTTAAAGGTCAGGGTCTGCGGCCTCAGCAGATCCGCCAACTGACCAGCGTAACGTGACTTGAGTTTGCCGTTGCGCCATTTGTCCTGCTCTTGCTCAAGCCATTTGTTTTCATCGCCATTCACGGTCCAGCCGGAGATCCGCTCCTCTTCCGTGGAAACGTTATAGCCCTCGACCAATTTCAGTCGATTGCGAACCTCATCGATATGATCGGATTGCAGACGCTGTTCGATATATTTGCCAAGTCCTGCCGCCGCCGCACCCGGCCCGGTAAGGGCAATGGTGCCGCGTGCATCGACCCGAATACCGTCCTGATAATACGTGCGAATGGCATCGATCAGCTTCGCTGACGAATAGTGAGTTTTTGAATCGGGAAACTTGCCCTCGGCCGCCTTTTCATTGACCACATTTTGAATGATGGGCAACGCCCGTCCCTCATCCGCAATGTCGATGCCGGCAGCGAGCAAGCGGCTCTCCACTTCTAGCAGGCAGTCATAATTGCTTCGAATCATCTGCATGTAAGACAGGGTCATGGCACTGCCCGGGTGGGCGATGAAATGCGCGTTCATTTCCCCGGTATTCGCACTGCCATGGGCAGTTCCCAAGCGAAGGGCATCCTGCGGCACAGCGCGCTCCTGCGGTGCGACGAAAACCTCATGAATACCGGGTTTACCGCGCGCAAAAGTGGTTAATGCCTCTTTATGCCGAGCTCCAATTTCGCCGGTTATCTCTGTATAGCGGTGCGGATCCCGGCCGGGCATCAGCGCTTGGTTGTGATCCAGTAAAAGTTTCAGTACCCCGAGTCGCTGATTGCCATCAAAACCACTGATATCCACGCCGCCCAACGTCTCGGCCAGTGGCGGCAAGTAATCCATGTCGCTGTAACGCCCCCCCTCCAGGTACTCGGCCTGCAACCGCACGACATCACTCGCCGCGGCAAAATTGCCGCGCATGGCCACTTCACGCTGATAGACATCCTGTAGGAAATGCCCGGCAAATTCGTGGCGGACGTCACGCAACTGCAAGTCCGTGCCGACCATGGCCTGATGCGTCTCCAGGCACTGCTGACGGAAAGCCTCAAGCGTCGCGCGATCCTTGCCGTAAGCACGAACCATCAGATCGATACGCGCCTCGTCCGCCCGACCAGCCCATTGTGGCTGGTTCAGGTAATCGAACATCTGATGTTTCAATACCCGCGCGCGGTCTTCAATCATCTGCGACAACTGCAGGGGCTTGGTGACCTTGTCGCCTTCCGATGCCATCGCATCCGCTCTTGCACTGTCGAGAATCACCCGATTCATCTCAAAGGCGAGCAGTGCATCACTGTCGTACCAGAGATTGAACCGATACCCCTGCGGCTCCAGCACCTTGCGCCAGATGTTCATGTAATCGCGCTGATTGTTGCCCACCTCACTGCCACCGACCCAGACGAAGTGCATGATGTTCGGCACGGGCCGGGCGACGCCGTTCAGCATGTCCACCGTGGCTGACAATCTCGCCACATAGCGATTCAACCGGGTTCGAATCCGATGGATGGCCAAAGGCGCCGGCGTCGACTTGCGATCCATCAAGGCCTCGAGTCGCTCCTGAAACAGTTTCGCCGGCAGCAGTTTTTCGACCGCTGTGAAGGTCTTGCTGGCAAGTTCATGAGACTCGGCCAGCGCCGCATACTCGCCTGAGTCGGCAAACTCGCTCAATGCCCCTTGAAGTGTCGAATACTCTGCAGCCGAAGTGAATGAAAGTTCGCCTGCAGTGTTTCCCGTAGCACTCATCCGTATTCTTCCTTGATTCAACAGTTCTAAGTCGGGCAAAACTATTGAATAAACACGGCGCACTCAAACTTGAACAAGCTCAAATAATGTCGAATGAAACATCGACCAACATTCAAATTGCACAACGGTATGATTCAGCAACAACTGCGCCTGTTATTTCTTTTGTCGTAAACAGCGAAAAGGCCACGTCCCCCGGAAAGGGCGTGGCCTTGTCTTACTGCCGGCATTCAACTTCGCAAGTGTTGACCTGATGTCACGACGAGAGAAGTTATTTACAACTTCCCCCGGCGATCAATAATGGCAAACTCAGACAATCGGCTTTTCACCATACCAACGCGGCGTGTAAACCCAATCCCCACCGGTTGCCCGTGGAAACGTGCACGTGGTCGAAGAACCGATCAATACCATCGTGCGCATGTCCACCTGGTCCGCAGTCAACGCGCCCAACGTCGTGGTGCGTAAGGTCTGGCCCGGGCGACCGATGTCACGGCCCAGAACCACCGGGGTTTGCGGCGTGCGGTGCTGTGCGACGATTTCCAGTGCCCGGCCCAGTTGCCACGGACGGGCGCGGGAGATCGGGTTGTAGAACGCCAGCGCCAGATCCGCTTCGGCAGCCAGGTCCAGACGTTTTTCGATGATCGACCACGGTTTGAGATTGTCCGATAGCGACATCACACAGAAGTCATGGCCCAGCGGCGCACCGGCCTGCGCGGCGGTGGCCAGCGAGGCCGAGACACCCGGCAGGATTTCCAGGTCAACGCTGTGCCACGCCGGATCATCGGACTCGTGCAACGCCTCCAGCACCGCCGCCGCCATGGCAAATACGCCCGGGTCGCCGGACGATACAACAATTACCGAACGCCCCTCGGCCGCCAGCCTGAAGGCGTGACGAGCACGCTGCATTTCTTCGCGGTTGTCGGTGCAGTGCTGGATTTGATCATCACGGAAAGGCCCGGCCATGCGCACGTAGGTTTCGTAGCCGAGCACATCGGTGGCGCGGGCCAGTTCGGCTTTTACCGCCGGCACCATCAGTTCGGCAGCGCCGGGACCGAGACCGATCACCGCCACACGCCCACGTGCTCGGCCGATTTGCGCGACGTCCAAAGGCTGCTCGGCAATAGCGATTGCCATGTCGTTGGCAATGACGACCTTCGCCTGTGGCACAGCCGCCAATGCCGTCGCCTCGATATCGTTCAATACCGAGACAAAGCGCAACGGCACACCCAATTCCATTGCCGCTTCATGCAGATTCGTCGAGGCCATTTCGGTCTCGGCCGCCAACAGACAGGCCAGCGCCTGCACTGCAAGATTCGCTTGCTGCAACGCCGCGCGGACGACGTTCGGCAAATCCGCCACTTCGGCGCTGATTGCCACCGCGACACTGCGCGGATAAATCAACAACTCATTGGCACACGCCACACGCTCGGCACTGCCGACATGAATCGAGCGCTGCGCCTGCGGATCTTCCGGCAATTGCGCCTGATCCAGCCAGGGCGCCGCGCCTTCGATGCGCACGCTGTGCCCGGCCAACAGATCGGAGACAAATCGCTTGCCCAGTTCCAGATCGCCCAGCGCGTAACCACTCGGTGGGTTGAGCAGGCACGTGCCAAAACGCAACTCGCCGCTGGTGGTGATCGCCGCTGCGACTTGCAGCCCGGCAGCGATGTCCCGCGCCATGACATTTACCCCGCCGAGACCACCAAGCAGCGGCACCACCGCGTTGCCGTCTTCGGCGACGGCCAGTACCGGTGGTTCGGCGCCTTTCTCCAGCAGCAGCGGCGCGAGTGTGCGGATGACAATGCCGGCCGCGCACAGGGCAATGATCGGTGTGTCTTGCTGATACAACTCGCGCACGGTCGCGCCGAATTCCTGATAGGTGCGATCGGCGCCTTCGACGCGCCCGGCGAGGCCGTGAATCTGCGCCGCTGGATAGACCTGCTGAATGCGCCGCGCGGTGGCCAGGCTGCCCTGACCGAGAATGACGATGGCGGGGGTGGATTGAGTCATCAGCCTTGCCACCGTTCGCCCGGCACGATGATCAGCGAGAAGTACGGCGACGACATCGGCTCGACCTGATCCATTGGCACAATCTTCTGATTGGCCATGGTTGCGCGCTCGACGTACAGCGCGCGTTCGGCCAGACCGAGTTCTTCCAGCACCTGACGCACTTTGGGGAAGTTGCGCCCCAGCTTCATGATCACCGCCGCGTCGGCATCGGCCAGACGTCGCTTCAGCTCTTCATGGGGCAATACGCCGGAAAGCACCGACAGGCTCTGATTGCGATACACCAACGGCGCACCCAGCACCGAAGCGCCGCCCAGCATCGAACAAACGCCCGGCACCACTTGCGCGTCGTAACGGCTGGCGAGGCGATCGTGCAGGTACATGTAGGAGCCGTAGAAGAATGGATCGCCTTCGCAGATCACCGCGACGTCGCGCCCGGCATCCAGATGTGCCGCGACGGTTTCGGCAGCCTCATCGTAGAAATCGCTGATCACTTGTTCGTAAGACAATGGCGCCGGCAGCGCTTCGGTGGTCACCGGATAGACCAGCGGCAGCAGATTCTGCGCGTCTTGCAGATGCGCTTCGATGATGCCGAACGCATTGCCCTTTTTGCCTTTGGCGACGAAGTACGCCACCACCGGCGATTCGCGCAGCAGGCGCAGGGCTTTGACGGTAATCAGTTCCGGATCACCCGGGCCGACGCCCAGGCCAATCAAACGTCCTTTGGCCTGCATCATTCGATCTCCGTGGCGAGGGCGTTAACGGCGGCGGCGGCCATGGCGCTGCCACCGAGGCGGCCTTGCATGATCACGAACGGCACGCCCCGGCTGTCGGCGGCCAGTGCGGCTTTCGATTCGGCGGCGCCGACGAAACCCACCGGGAAGCCGAGGATCAGCGCCGGTTTCGGTGCCCCGGCATCCAGCATTTCCAACAGATAGAACAACGCGGTCGGCGCATTGCCGATCACCACCACACTGCCCTCAAGGTGCGGCCGCCACAGTTCCAGCGCGGCGGCGGAACGGGTGTTGCCCAACTCACGGGCCAACTCTGGCACGCTGTCGTCGCGCAGGGTGCAGATCACCTGGTTGTTGGCCGGCAGGCGTGCGCGGGTCACGCCTTCGGAGACCATCCGCGCGTCACAGAGGATCGGCGCACCGGCGGCCAGCGCATCGCGCCCGGCCTTGCCCGCGCCTTCGGAAAACTGCAGACCGTCGATGGCCTCGACCATGCCGCAGGCGTGGATGACCCGCACCGCGAGTTTTTCCAGATCGGCCGGGATTCGCGCGAGATTGGCCTCGCTGCGAATGATCGCGAAGGAGTTGCGATAGATCTCCTGACCGTCGCGGATGTAATCAAGCATCAAGGGGGCTCCGAGAGCGGGCGGCGAGCAGGGTCGCGGCCGCTTCAATAGTAAGGTTGCGTGCGTGCAGCGCGCCGAAACCCGGCAGCGTTGCATCGCGAAAATAGAGGTCGTAATGACCGCGGCTGACCGCCAGCAAAGTGACTGGCGCGCGGTGAGCGGCAGCGCACGAACGCGGGCAGCCGGACAGGTGCACGCTGATACCCGAGGGCAGCAGCGGCGCCAGATGGCGCGCATCCTGTTTGGTGTCGGCCAGGCCTTTGCCGCAGCCATTGGCACCGGTGCAGGCGATCAGTTGTGCCAACGGCTCGCCGGAATCGGTCAGCAGGTTCGACTGCCCAAGTGCCTCAAGCACCACAGGTGCATCGGCCGCTTCGACATTCGGCAGCAGCAGACTTTGCCATGGCGTGAACCGCAGGCTGCCGTCACCGTACTGCCGAGCCAGTTGTGCAGCGGCGCGCAACATCGCCGGATCAAGACGCCCGAGCGGCGGCACGGCGCCGACGTACACCCGCCCCGAGGTATGTTGCGGATGAACGCCGATGTGCAGATCCCGCGCAACGGCAGTGCGCTGCCACTGGCTGACCGACTTGATCGGCACGCGCGTGCGCAGGGCGTCGAGAAAGGCCAGCATCGGCAGTTCATCGAGCAAATGGCGCATCCGCGTTTGCTCGGGGCGGGCCAGTTGCAGGAACAATTCCAGCACCGCGACCACCAGCGCATGGCCGTTTTCTGCCGCCACGGCGCCGACTGCGCGATCCGTCGGGCACCCGGCCAGGCCGAATGCCCACAATCGTTCACCGTCGCGCTCAAACGCCGACAACCACAGGTCATGCGGATGTTCGAGCATCGCCAGTGCTTCACCGCCATCGAGTTGCACGGCGAACTTGGCGCTCAACTCATGAAAGCGTGGATGGCTTTGCAAGGTGTCGAGGATCTGCTCGGCCAGTGCACGGGTGTCGACGCGCATCTGCCGGTCGATGCCGGCGGCCGGGCTGAGCATCAGGTTGCGCACATCGTCACCGGCGGCGGTGCGTGGGCCGAGACCGGCAGCAAGCAAACGCTCGATCAGCGCTGTGGATTGCTCACCGATCCCGCGAATCTGCAGATTGGCCCGATTGGTCGCCTCGATCGCCGCGCCGAACTGTTCGGCAGCCTCGGCCACCGCGTCAGCCTGATCGGCACTGATCGACCCGCCATTGAGCTTGATCCGGCAGATACCGCCGTCCAGTGCCTGGACGATACGCAGCAACCCCGGACAGGCCGAGGGGCGTAAAGCGGTGGACATCGGGCGTTCGTTCAAGGGGCGGACCGGCTGCGTGGGAAAGGCGCTTCGCGGGCGAAGGCGCGGTATTATGCCTGCTTTGTCCGCTGGCATGAAAAGACTGCCCGTCGGAACGGCGTGTTTAGAGGAATATAGATGTCACCCTGGCTGACGGTAGTGGGAATCGGTGAAGACGGCTTCAAGGGCCTGGGCAAAAACGCCCGGCGTGCCCTGCTGGGTGCCTCGCGGATCGTCGGTGGCCAGCGCCAACTGGATCTGCTGCCGGTGTGTATTCGCGGTGAGCGGCAATTGTGGCCCAGCCCGTTTTCCCTTGCACCGGCGCTTGAGCAGCGCGGCGAAGCGGTCTGCGTGCTGGCCAGTGGTGACCCGATGTTCTACGGCGTCGGTGCCAGCCTCGCCCGCCAGGTGCCAAGCGACGAAATGTTGATTCTGCCCGCACCTTCGTCGTGCTCGCTGGCTGCGGCCCGCCTCAGCTGGCCGTTGCAGGAGGTGGTGACGCTGTCGCTGGTGGCCCGGCCACTGGCGGCACTCAATGCACAACTGTTCAGCGGTGTGCGGCTGTTGTTGCTGAGCAATGACGGTCAGAGTCCGGCGGCTGTTGCGCAATTGCTCCGTGAGCGCGGATTTGGTTCGAGTCGCCTGAGCGTTCTCGAGCATCTTGGCGGTGACGCCGAGCGGCGCATCGACAGCACCGCCAACGCTTGGGACGACGCGCCGATAGCCGACCTCAATGTCATCGCCATCGAGTGCCAGGCCGATAGCAACGCCCCGCGCCTGTCGCGCCTGGCCGGTCTGCCCGACTCGGCATTCCAGCACGACGGCCAGTTGACCAAGCGCGACGTACGCGCCATCACCCTAGCCCGCCTCGCCCCGACCCCCGGCGAACTGCTCTGGGACGTCGGCGCCGGCAGCGGTTCGATCGGTATCGAGTGGATGCGCGCGCACCCGAGCTGCCGCGCCTTGGCCATCGAAGCCGACGAAGGTCGCCAGCAACTGATCGAGCACAACCGCGATGCACTGGGCGTGCCCGGCCTGCATCTGATTCGCGGCAAGGCACCGCAGGCATTGGCCGGACTGGAGCGCCCGGATGCGATTTTCATCGGCGGCGGCGTCACCCGTGAAGGCGTGTTCGAAACCTGCTGGGAACAGCTCAAACCCGGTGGCCGTCTGGTCGCCAACGCGGTGACCCTGCAAAGCGAAGTGGCCCTGATGAATTGGCGCGAACGTTACGGTGGCGAACTGACGCGCATACACGTCGCCCAGGCGCAGCCGCTCGGCGAATTCGACACTTGGCGTCAGGCGCTGCCAATCACCCTGCTCGACCTGGTCAAACCCCTCGATGCGTGACGAAACTGCCGAACAACCCGCACCCCTGCGCAGCGGCCTGACCACCGGCAGCTGCGCCACCGCCACCAGCCTCGCCGCCGCGCGCCTGTTGCTCGGTGGGCTGTCGGCCGATGCCGTGCAAATTGTCTTGCCCAAAGGCAAGCAGGTGCAGATGCGCCTGGAGTTCTGCCGATTGACCGAGGACGGTGCCGAGGCCGGCACGATCAAGGATGCCGGTGACGATCCCGACGTGACCCACGGCGCTCTGCTCTATTCGCGGGTACGGCTTATGGCCGAACCGGGGATTCGCTTCAATGCTGGTGCCGGCGTAGGCACCGTGACGCGGCCGGGACTGGTGCTCGGCGTCGGTGAGCCGGCGATCAATCCGGTGCCACGCAAAATGATCAGCGATCACTTGACGCTGCTCGCCGCCGAGACGGGTTATGCCGGCGGCTTCGACGTCACGGTCAACGTCGAGGGTGGTGAAGCACTGGCGCTGAAAACCATGAACCCACGGCTGGGCATTCTTGGTGGTTTGTCGATCCTCGGCACCAGCGGCATCGTTCGGCCGTTCTCTTGCGCGGCCTACATTGCCTCGATCCATCAAGGCATCGACGTGGCGAAAACCAACGGTTATTTGCACATCGCCGCCTGCACCGGCAACGCCAGCGAAGACACCATGCGTCGGGTCTACAACCTGCCGGAAATCGCTCTGATCGAAATGGGCGACTTCGTCGGCGCAGTGCTCAAGCATCTGCGCAAAGTGCCTGTGGATAAACTCAGCCTGTGCGGCGGCTTCGGCAAGATCAGCAAACTGGCCGCCGGGCATATGGATCTGCACTCGCGGCATTCGAGCATCGACTTGCCGCAACTGGCTGCGTGGGCGGCGGCGATTGGCGCCGATGAGGCGTTGCAACAAAGCATTCGCGAGGCCAACACCAGCCAGCAGGCGCTGGCCATGGCCAGTTCAGCGGGGATCGCGCTGGGAGATGAAGTCTGCCGCCATGCTTTGAATTTCGCCCGCAGCGTGGTGCCCGCGCAGGTGCAGGTCGAGGTGTTTGCGATTGATCGTCAGGGCGGCATTGTCGGGCATGCCGGAGGTTTTGCATGAAGCGGATATTGTTGCTGGGCGGCGTGACCGAAGCGCTGGCGATTGCCCGCACACTGGGGCCAGAACATATCTATAGCCTCGCTGGCGTTGGCCGGGTGCCGACGGATCTGACCTGTCAGGTGCGCGTCGGTGGCTACGGGGGCGCTGAAGGTCTGGCGCAATTCATTCGCGACGAAGGCATCGATCTGCTGCTCGACGCCACGCATCCCTATGCCGCACAGATCAGCCAGAATGCCGCGACCGCCGCGCGACTGACCGACATTCCCTGCTGGGCATTGCGCCGTCCGGCGTGGCAGCCGCAGCCCGGTGGTGATTGGCGCGAAGTCAGCGACTGGGCCGAGTTGATCACCGCCCTCAAGCCGTTTCGCCGGCCGTTGTTCACCCTCGGCCGCGAACCACTGCAACATCTCGATGAAATCCCTCAGGACCAGTTCTGGACTCTGCGCGCCCTCGACGTCTACCCCGGCAACGGACGCTGCGAAGTGATCGGCGCGCGGGGGCCGTTTCTGCTGCAGGATGAGCGCGCACTGTTCGAACGGCGGCAGATCGATGTGTTGATCAGCAAGAACAGCGGCAGCACCGCGACCGAGCCGAAGCTGGAAGTGGCGCGCGAGCGTGCGGTGCCGGTGCTGGTGTTGAAGCGGCCGGGGTTGCCGGGGGTTGATCGGGAGTTTGCCTCGGTCGACAAAATCCTCGCTGCCCTCGCTGCCCTCGCTGCCCTCGCTGCCCTCGCGACCTTTAACCGTATCTGAAAATAAGCACAGATCTCACGGCCGCCTGCGCCGGCAAGTCGAATCGTCGCACCGCCGCTTCCACTGGGTTCGCGGGGTGAACAGGCAATGTGGTCGCCACCGAACAGTGTGGGAGCGAGCCTGCTCGCGAAAACGTCGGCAAAGTCTGCACATCATTGCCTGACCCACCGCTTTCGCGAGCAGGCTCGCTCCCACAATGTCACGGGCTCGGCCGGATATCTGACCTGAATCCTACAAACGCACCGGACACTGCCCACAACAACTTAACGAATCACTGACTATCGGCATTCAGCGTCCACCTCTACGCTCAACGTCTTTGATTCCAAGGGCGTACATATCCAATGTCAGAAAAATTCTCCCGTTTCGACGTCAAGGATTACCTCAAAACGCCTGCCGATCTTAGCGAATACATCAAGGGTTATGAGATCGAAGATTCGGGCGATGGGCAGCTCAACCGGGTGGCGCTCCGAGACTACAAGCAGACCATTCGTGCACGAATAGAAAGCGACTCGAATTTCGCCCAGGCAATGCGAATCGAAGCCGCTACACTCATTTATAACGGCGAAATCGAGCTGGGGCGCAGGCTTCTCAAGCTCTTGCAGGCAGCGCTGCGACACCAGACCGCACGACGCTTTTTTACTTATCGGCCCTGATCAGGCTAAATAGCCGCGCCTGATCGCCCACCCAATGGATCTGTCCCATGAACCGACACCGGCTAGCAATTGCCTGGATCGCCTGCTTTGCAGTGCTGTTCAACATGCTCGCCATGCCGATGACCGGGGCGATGGCGCAGGCGGCCAATTCACCGGCCGAGCAATTGCTCTGGAGCAGTTTCTGCACCGGCAGCGGGACCAAGATGGTGGCGATCAATATCGGCCCCATCGATCAAAAAGCCCCGGCCAACGACACGCATTCGAACATGCAGCATTGCTGGTGCTGCTCTGGCTCGGCGCCATTGGTGGCGTTGCCGGGGCATTCGCCGCAGCTTTACTTCGCCCGTTATGAAAGCAATCGCAGCGTCGCGCCCGCCTCTCTGCAAACACCCACGCCGCGCCAGCAATGGCCGAGTCTCAATCCCCGCGCTTCCCCTCTGGTTTGATTTGTTCGCGCAATTGACCTGCGTTTCAAATCGTTCTGGAGAACTGCCATGTTGAACAAACTCATCGTTATCGCTGCGCTGCTGCTGCCGGCGTGCTTTGCCCATGCTCACGAATACAAGGCCGGCGAGCTGGAAATCGCCCATCCGTGGTCGCAAGAGTTGCCGCCGAATGCACCGACGGTCGCCGCGTATTTCATCATTCACAACGCCGGCAAAACTGACGATCGGTTGCTCAGCGTCGACTCGCCGATAGCTCCAGAAGCGCAACTGCACGAGCACGTCATGCAGGGCGATCTGATGAAGATGCAGCAAGTGCCGAGCGTGGCCATTCCGGCCGGCGGCAATGTGACCTTCGCGCCAATGGCCTATCACGTGATGCTGCTCAACCCGAGAGACCGCAGCCTGCTCAGCGACGGCAAACGCTTCCCGCTGACGCTGCATTTCGAGAAGGCCGGTGACATCACCGTCGAAGTCTCGGTGCAGAAGAAACCGCCGGAAACCACGCAGGCCCACGCGCACGCCCAGTAAGCCTTCCGGCAGACTCCGCCCATGCGCCCGCTGAGCGCCAGGCCCTCCCGGCAACGCCGTCAGACTGAACACCTGACCCGCGGCAGCTGGATCGCCCTGTTCGCCATGTTGATGATCTTCATCGGCCCACTGATTTCTCAGTCGATGCCGATGGATCAACACGCCTCGACTTCGATGCCGATGAGCATGGACATGTCGATGGACATGCCGGGCATGGATCACTCCGGGCATGAGGCGAAATCGAATGCCGAACACTGCCCACCGCAATCCTCGCACCACGTGCTGTGGGAAAAATGCGGCTATTGCAGCCTGCTGTTCAATTGCCCGGCACTGACCGGCGGTGGCGATTTCGTCGCCTTCAATATCCCGCCGCTGAACACCTTCACCCCGCCCTCGCCACACCTGGGCCACGCCCGGCAAACCTTCTTCCCCGGCGCCCGCACCCGCGCCCCGCCCATCGCCACGTAAACACGCACCTTTGATTGCACACGGTTGAGAAGACAGCTTCAGGCTGCCGGCCGTGTCGTTTACGACTGTTTGATGGAAATTGTCATGTCCAGGTTTGCTGCTGTTCCACGCTCGGGTTCCACCCCGGCATCCTTCGCTTTGAACGAATCGCGGATTCGTTTCAGGCACGCTACCGCCGTCCTTTGCGGCGTCCTGCTGTCCCCGCTGGTGCTGGCCGATGATCACGCCGCGCACAACGAAGAACTCAGCCCGACGGTGATTACTGCAATCGCCCCTAGCTCGCCACTGACCATCGTCACCAACCCCAAAGATCCACGCCAACCGGTGCCGGCCAGTGACGGCGGCGATTATCTGAAGACCATTCCGGGCTTTGCGCTGGTGCGCAATGGCGGCACCAACGGCGATCCGGTACTGCGCGGCATGTTCGGCTCACGCCTGAACATCCTCACCAATGGCAGCATGATGCTCGGTGCCTGCCCGGGCCGGATGGACGCGCCAACCTCGTATATCTCGCCGGAAACCTACGACAAACTCACCGTGATCAAAGGTCCGCAAACCGTGCTTTACGGTCCGGGTGCATCGGCAGGTACGGTGCTGTTTGATCGTGAACCGGAGAGCTTCGGCGAACTCGGCACACGGGTGAACGCGAGCATTCTGGCTGGCTCCCACGGACGCTTCGACAAGGTCGTCGATGCCGCTGCTGGCGGCCCGTTGGGCTACGTGCGGGTAATCGGCAACACCGCGCATTCCGACGATTACCGCGACGGCAACAACAACATCGTCGCCTCGCGCTACGACAAGTGGAACGGCGACGTCGCCGTCGGCTGGACCCCGGACGCCGACACCCTGATCGAGCTCACCGCCGGCAAGGGTGACGGCGAAGCACGCTACGCCGGACGCGGCATGGACGGCTCGCAGTTCCTGCGTGAAAGCCTCGGTCTGCGTTTGGAAAAATCCAACATCACTGATGTGTTGGAGAAACTCGAAGCGCAGGTCTACTACAACTACGCCGACCACGTGATGGACAACTACACCCTGCGCACGCCGTCCGGCACCGGGATGATGGCGGGGCCGATGGCGTCCAACGTCGATCGCCGCACCCTTGGCGCACGGATCAAAGCCACTTGGCGTTGGGCTGATATCCAGTTGATCACCGGCCTCGACGCGCAGACCAACGAACACCGCCAACGCAGCGGCATGGGCATCGACACCTACAAGGATCAGCCCTACAGCAAGGACGCCGATTTCCATAACTACGGCGTGTTCAGCGAAATGACCTGGTACGCCGCCGACCGTGATCGGCTGATCAGCGGCGCCCGTGTCGACCGCGCTTCGGCTAAGGATTACCGGCAGAGCACCGGTTCGGGAATGATGACTCGCCCGAACCCGACCGCCGATGACACCCGTGCCGACACCCTGCCGAGCGGTTTCATCCGCTACGAGCATGACCTTGCCGACAGCCCGACCACACTCTATGCAGGTTTGGGTCACGCGCAGCGCTTCCCGGATTACTGGGAGCTGTTTTCGCCCAAGTCCGGCCCGGCCGGCTCGGTCAACGCGTTCGATTCGATCAAACCGGAAAAGACCACGCAGTTCGACTTCGGCGTGAACTACAAGAGCGCCGGGCTCGAAGCCTGGGCCTCGGGCTACGTCGGTTTCGTGCGCGACTACATCCTCTTCGACTACACGCCCGGAATGATGGGCATGAGCACCTCGCGCGCCGAGAACATCGACGCGCGGATCATGGGCGGTGAGCTCGGTGCCGCCTACAGACTCACCGACCACTGGAAAGCCGATGCGACCCTGGCCTACGCCTGGGGCAAGAACAGCAGTGACGGCAAGGCTCTGCCGCAGATGCCGCCGCTGGATGCACGCTTCGGTCTGACCTATACCGAAGACAACTGGAGCGCCGGGGCACTGTGGAGAGTAGTCGCCGCGCAAAACCGCATCGACCAGAACAAGGGCAACGTGGTCGGCAAGGATTACGACAAGAGTTCGGGCTTCGGCGTGTTCTCGCTTAACGGTGCCTACCGGATCAACAAGAACTGGAAGGTCAGCAGCGGCGTCGACAACCTGTTCGGCAAGGCTTACGCCGAACACCTGAACCTGGCGGGCAACGCCGGGTTCGGCTACCCGGCCAACGACCCGCAAGCGATCAATGAACCGGGGCGCACGCTCTGGACCAAGGTCGACATGAGTTTCTAACAAGAAAGTCAAAAGATCGCAGGCTGCGCCAGCTCCTACAGGGGAGCGCGTACTCCCTGTAGGAACTGCCGAAGGCTGCGATCTCTTGATCTAAAAAATTCGCCCAGCGGAGCACACGTGATGAAACAGCCCAAACCGAATTTCTACAACCTGGCCTGGCGTTGGCATTTTTACGCAGGCCTGTTCGTCGCCCCGTTCATGGTGATGCTGGCCCTGACCGGCATCATTTATCTGTTCAAACCGCAGCTTGATTCACTGATGTACAGCAGCCTGCTCAACGTCCCGGCCGGCCATCACACGGTGCCCGCCGATGACTTGCTGCAACGGGTGAAAAGCGCCTATCCGCAAGGTCAGATCACCCAGTACCTGCCGCCGGTCAACGCCGAACGCAGCGCACAGTTTGTGGTGAAAAACGCCGGCCAGGAACTCAACGTATTCGTCGATCCGTATCACGGCGACATCCTCGGCGAGCAGGATGCCAAGCAGAACCTGCAAGCCATCGCCCGAGCCATCCACGGCGAATTGATGATCGGCACCGTCGGTGATCGTCTTATCGAAATGGCTGCCGGTTGGGGCGTAGTGCTGGTGGTGTCCGGCCTGTTCCTGTGGTGGCCGCGCGGTCAGGCCGCGGGCATTTTGTGGCCGCGGCTGAACAGTCGCGGTCGCGTGTTGTGGCGCGATCTGCACGCAGTCACCGGGTTCTGGGGCGCAACCCTGCTGCTGGTGATGCTGCTCAGCGGTATGACCTGGACCGGTTTCTGGGGCAAGCAATACGCGCAGGTGTGGAACGTGTTCCCGGCGGCGATGTGGGACAACGTGCCGACCTCCGACGTCGAAGCCCGCAGCCTGAACACCGCCACGCGCCAGACCGTACCATGGGCGATGGAAAACACGCCGATGCCGATGTCCGGCGACCACGCCGAACACATGAACCACGGCGCCACCAACGCTGGCCCCGCAGCACCCGCCATCAGCCTGCAAGACGTGCAGAACATTGCCACCCAGCGCAAAGTCGAGCCGGGTTACAGCATCACCTTGCCGACCACCGCCACCGGCGTGTTCACCATCGCCGTGTTCGCCGATGACCCGCGCAACGATGCAACCCTGCACGTCGATCAGTACACCGGCAAGGTCCTCGCCGATGTGCGTTTCGAGCAATACGGCACGGTTGCGCGGGCCACGGAAATCGGCGTGATGCTCCACGAGGGCAAGATGTTCGGCACCTTCAACCAGATCGTCGTGCTGCTGATCTGCCTGATGATTCTGCTCAGTGCCGTCAGCGGCGTGGTGATCTGGTGGAAGCGTCGGCCACAGGGCAAATTGGGTGTGCCGCCGCTGCGCCATGATTTGCCGAAGTGGAAAACCGGGGTGGTGATCATGCTCGCGCTGGCGGTGATTTTTCCGCTGGTGGGGGCTTCGCTGGTGGTGGTGTGGCTACTGGATCGCCTGCTGCTGTCGCGCCTGAGCAGGCAAACCGAGTCCGCCTCGACTTCATCCTGATCCACCCCATGTAGGAGCTGCCGCAGGCTGCGATCTTTTGATCTTGAAAAACAACATCAAAAGATCGCAGCCTGCGGCAGCTCCTACACGGATTGTTCGCGCCCCATTCTGGCGCGACCGCCTGCACCAACGCCTCATGTGCGTCCCTTCATGGTGCAGAGCTCAGCAGCGCAACCGCTCTAACACGACATTTTCCTGCCCAAACCCGACCGGGCACAGCCCTTGCAAAACACCCTTCAGTCGTCCGCATCTGCCAACCAAAAAAACTTCAAACGTTCATGGAGATCGCACAATGAAGCGTCGCAGTTTGATCAAGGCTTTCACACTCACGGCATCCATTGCCGCGATGGGCATGACCTGGACTGTCCAGGCCGCCGAGACCATCAAGGTCGGGATTCTGCATTCGTTGTCCGGCACCATGGCGATCTCCGAAACGTCGCTCAAAGACATGGCGCTGATGACCATCGACGAGATCAACGCCAAGGGCGGTGTGAACGGCAAGATGCTCGAACCGGTGGTGGTTGACCCGGCATCGAACTGGCCGCTGTTCGCCGAAAAGGGCCGGCAGTTGCTGACTCAGGACAAGGTTGCCGTGGTGTTCGGCTGCTGGACGTCGGTGTCGCGTAAATCGGTGTTGCCGGTGTTTGAAGAGCTTAACGGTCTGCTGTTCTACCCGGTGCAATACGAAGGCGAAGAGATGTCGCCGAACGTCTTCTACACCGGCGCCGCGCCTAATCAGCAAGCGATCCCGGCGGTTGAATATTTGATGAGCGAAGAAGGCGGCAGCGCCAAACGCTACTTCCTGCTCGGCACCGACTACGTCTACCCGCGCACCACCAACAAGATCCTGCGCTCGTTCCTGCATTCCAAAGGCGTCGCCGACAAGGACATCGAAGAGGTCTACACACCGTTCGGTCATAGCGACTATCAGACCATTGTTGCCAACATCAAAAAATTCTCCGCCGGTGGCAAGACTGCCGTGATCTCCACCGTCAACGGCGACTCCAACGTGCCGTTCTACAAAGAACTGGCCAACCAGGGTCTGAAAGCCACCGACGTGCCGGTTGTGGCGTTCTCGGTCGGCGAAGAAGAACTGCGCGGCATCGATACCAAACCGCTGGTGGGCAACCTTGCGGCATGGAACTACTTCGAGTCGGTAGAGAACCCGCAGAACAAGAAATTCGTCGCTGACTGGAAAGCCTACGCGAAGAAACACAACCTGCCGGGCGCGGATAAAGCCGTGACCAACGACCCGATGGAAGCCACTTATGTCGGCATCCACATGTGGGCGCAGGCGGTTGAGAAAGCCAAGTCCACCGACGTCGACAAAGTGCGTGAAGCGCTGGCCGGCCAGACCTTTGCGGCGCCGTCGGGTTACACCCTGACCATGGACAAGACCAATCACCACCTGCACAAACCGGTGATGATCGGCGAGATTCAGGCCGACGGTCAGTTCAACGTGGTGTGGCAGACCGAAGGGCCGATCCGCGCTCAACCGTGGAGCCCGTTCATTCAGGGCAACGACAAGAAGCCGGATTATGCGGTGAAGAGCAACTGAGTCTGACTTGGGTTTTGGGGTGGGGCGAAGATCTTTTCCCCCTCACCCCAACCCTCTCCCCCAAGGGGTAGAGGGGAAAGGGAGCAGATCTCTATGGCTTTCAGAACCTGAGTTCGACGCAGGAATGTCAGGTCGGTGTTGGATGACCTGACAACTCGGTCAGTCCCCTCTCCCTCTGGGAGAGGGGGGAAGGGAGCAGATCTCTATGGCTTTCAGAACCTGAGTTCGACGCAGGAATGTCAGGTCGGTGCTGGATGACCTGACAACTCGGTCAGTCCCCTCTCCCTCTGGGAGAGGGGGGAAGGGAGCAGATATCTATGGCTTTCAGAACTTGAGTTCGACGCAGGAATGTCAGGTCGGTGTTGGATGACCTGACAACTCGGTCAGTCCCCTCTCCCTCTGGGAGAGGGTTAGGGTGAGGGGCGGATTCACAGCCGGACACCGCTCCATCGGCCACCGCAAGAAAGGAAACTCCACTAATGCCCACTGCCATACACCGCTTTCTCATAGCCATCGCACTCTTGCTGCCAATGCTGGCCCATGCCGGCGATGCCGAAGACTTCGTCGCGGCCAATCCTGTGCAGCAAGCCAAACTGCTGGAAACCTGGGCCGCGCAGCCCGATCCGGCCCGTATCGAACTGATCAACGCCCTGCAACAAGGCGAACTGACCATCGATGGCCAACCGAAAACCCTGCGCCTGAACAATCGCCTGCGGGGTCTGATCGACACCGCCATGGCCAGCCATCAATTGCTCGCCGCCGACGCCAAAATCCGTCTGACTGCCGCGCAGCAATTGCAGAAAAGCGCGAAACCCGCGCAGCTGAAATTCCTCGACCAGCAACTGGCTGGCGAAAAAGATGAAGGCGTCCACGCCGCCCTGAGCCTGGCGCTGGCGAACCTGCAACTGGTCGATACCGATCCGGCCGTGCGTCTTGCCGCAGTACGCCTGCTCGGCGAAACCGGCGATCCTTTGGCGCGCACGCGCCTCGAAGGCCTGCTCGAACCCGGCGTCGAGAGCGATGCCGGCGTACGCACCGCCGCCGAAACCAGCCTCGCCCAAGTCAAACGCAAACTGCTGATCGGCGAAGTGCTCGGTCAGGCGTTCAGCGGCATGTCGCTTGGTTCGATTCTGCTGCTCGCCGCACTCGGTCTGGCGATCACGTTCGGCCTGCTCGGCGTGATCAACATGGCCCACGGCGAGATGCTGATGCTCGGTGCCTACTCGACGTACGTGGTGCAGTTGATGTTCCAGCGCTACGCCCCCCAAGCGATCGAGTTTTATCCCTTGATCGCACTGCCGGTGGCGTTCTTTGTCACGGCGGCCATCGGCATGGCGCTGGAGCGCACGGTGATTCGTCATCTCTATGGCCGCCCGCTGGAAACCCTGCTCGCCACCTGGGGCATCAGCCTGATGCTGATTCAACTGGTGCGCCTGTTGTTCGGCGCGCAAAACGTTGAAGTCGCCAACCCGGCATGGCTGTCCGGCGGGATTCAGGTCTTGCCGAATCTGGTTCTGCCATACAACCGCATCGTCATCATCGCCTTCGCCTTGTTCGTCGTTGTGCTGACCTGGCTGTTGCTGAACAAAACGCGCCTGGGCCTCAACGTTCGCGCCGTCACCCAGAACCGCAACATGGCCGCCTGCTGCGGCGTGCCGACCGGGCGCGTCGACATGCTCGCCTTCGGCCTCGGTTCCGGTATCGCCGGACTCGGCGGCGTGGCGCTGAGCCAGATCGGTAACGTCGGCCCGGACCTCGGCCAGAGCTACATCATCGACTCGTTCCTGGTGGTGGTGCTCGGCGGTGTCGGGCAACTGGCCGGTAGCGTGCTGGCGGCATTTGGCCTGGGTATCGCCAACAAGATTCTCGAACCGCAGATCGGTGCGGTGCTCGGCAAGATCCTGATCCTCGCGCTGATCATTCTGTTTATCCAGAAACGTCCGCAAGGCCTCTTCGCACTGAAAGGACGGGTGATCGACTGATGAACCAGCCTCTGTTAGTCACGGCCACACAAAAGGCCGGGCCGAAAGTCACGATCGCGGTCGGCGCGGTGATTCTTGCACTGCTGATCGCCCTGCCGCTGCTGTCGTTGTTGCCAGCGGAAAATGCCCTGTCGGTCTCGGCGTACACGCTGACGCTGGTTGGCAAAATCCTCTGCTACGCCATCGTCGCCCTGGCGCTGGATCTGGTCTGGGGTTATGCCGGTTTGCTGTCGCTGGGTCACGGTCTGTTTTTTGCCCTCGGCGGTTATGCGATGGGCATGTACCTGATGCGTCAGGCCGCTGGCGATGGCTTGCCGGCGTTCATGACCTTCCTGTCGTGGAGCGAATTGCCGTGGTACTGGACCGGTACCAGCAGCTTCCTCTGGGCGATGTGTCTGGTGGTGTTGGCGCCGGGGTTGCTGGCGCTGGTGTTCGGATTTTTCGCCTTCCGCTCGCGGATCAAGGGCGTGTATTTCTCGATCATGACCCAGGCCCTGACCTTCGCCGGCATGCTTCTGTTTTTCCGCAACGAGACCGGCTTCGGCGGCAACAACGGCTTTACCAATTTCCGCACCATCCTCGGTTTCGGCATCACTGAACCGGGCACTCGCGCGGTGTTGTTTCTGGCCACGGTGTTGTTGCTGGTGGCGAGTCTGTTCATCGGCTGGCGCCTGGCGCAGAGCAAGTTCGGTCGCGTGCTGACAGCATTGCGCGATGCGGAAAACCGCTTGATGTTCTGCGGCTACGACCCACGCGGGTTCAAGTTGTTTGTGTGGGTGTTGAGTGCGGTGTTGTGTGGCCTGGCCGGGGCGTTGTATGTGCCGCAAGTCGGCATCATCAACCCGAGCGAGATGTCGCCGACCAACTCGATTGAAGCGGCGGTGTGGGTGGCCCTCGGCGGTCGCGGCACGCTGATCGGCCCACTGCTCGGCGCCGGTGTGGTCAACGGCATGAAGAGCTGGTTCACCGTGGCATTCCCGGAATATTGGCTGTTCTTCCTCGGCGCGCTGTTCATCGTCGTGACGCTGTACTTGCCCAAAGGCGTGATCGGTCTGCTGAAGAAACGAGGTGAACAATGAGAGTCACGGCGAGCGCTGAATTCATGCTGGAACCGGCCTTCTTTCCCGTGGAACCGAACAAGGACGCCGGCACCAGCCGCGACTCGATCGGCCTCGGCCAACGCGTCGGCCCGGGGCTGGATACCCGCCACGGCACGATCCTCACACTGGAAGACATCAGCGTCAGCTTCGACGGCTTCCGTGCGCTGAACAATCTCAACCTGTACATCGGCGTCGGCGAATTGCGCTGCATCATCGGCCCTAACGGCGCGGGCAAAACCACGCTGATGGACGTGATCACCGGCAAGACCCGGCCCAGTCACGGCAAGGCCTGGTTCGGTGAAACCCTCGACCTGACGCAGATGAGCGAAGTGCAAATCGCCCAGGCCGGTATAGGCCGCAAGTTTCAGAAGCCAACGGTGTTTGAAGCGCTGAGCGTGTTTGAAAACCTGGAGCTGGCGCAGAAGACCGACAAGTCGGTGTGGGCCAGTTTGCGTGCGCGTTTGAGTGGCGAACAGAAGGACCGGATCAGCGAAGTGCTGGAGACAATTCGCCTGACTACTTCAGTCAATCGTCAGGCGGGGTTGTTGTCCCACGGCCAGAAGCAGTTCCTCGAGATCGGCATGTTGTTGATGCAGGACCCGCAATTGCTCCTGCTCGATGAGCCGGTGGCGGGGATGACCGATGCTGAAACCGAGTTCACTGCTGAGTTGTTCAAGTCACTGGCCGGCAAGCATTCGTTGATGGTGGTGGAGCATGACATGGGCTTTGTTGGCTCGATCGCCGACCACGTCACCGTGCTGCACCAAGGCAGCGTGCTGGCGGAAGGCTCGCTTGAGCAAGTGCAGGAAAACGAGCGCGTGATCGAGGTCTACCTCGGCCGCTAAGGTTTGCGAATACAAAACCTGTGGGAGCGAGCCTGCTCGCGAAAGCGGTGCATCAGGCGCTGAAAATGCTGAATGTCATGCCGCATTCGCGAGCAGGCTCGCTCCCACAGGATTCTGTGTGCAACAGAAGGAATTCGAACATGCTGCAAGTCGACAAGCTGCATCAGTACTACGGCGGTAGCCACATCCTGCGTGGCCTGTCTTTCGACGTGAAGGTCGGCGAAGTCACCTGCCTGCTCGGCCGCAACGGCGTCGGCAAAACCACCCTGCTCAAATGCCTGATGGGCCTTTTGCCGGCCAAGGAAGGCGCAGTGAATTGGGAAGGTAAACCGATCACCACCTTCAAGCCGCACCAGCGCGTTCACGCCGGTATTGCTTACGTGCCGCAAGGCCGGGAAATCTTCGGACGCCTGACCGTTGAAGAAAATCTGCTGATGGGCCTGTCGCGATTTCCCGGCAGTGAAGCCAAAGAAGTGCCAAGTTTCATCTACGAACTGTTCCCGGTGCTGCTACAAATGAAGCAGCGTCGCGGCGGTGACCTCTCCGGCGGTCAGCAGCAACAGCTTGCGATTGGCCGCGCACTGGCCAGCCGCCCGCGCTTGCTGATCCTCGATGAGCCCACCGAAGGCATCCAACCCTCGGTGATCAAGGAGATCGGCGCAGTGATCAAGAAGCTCGCGGCGCGCGGTGATATGGCGATTCTGCTGGTCGAGCAGTTCTACGATTTCGCCGCGGAACTGGCCGATCAGTATCTGGTGATGTCCCGGGGCGAGATCGTCCAGCAGGGTCGCGGTGAAAATATGGAGGCCGAGGGTGTACGCGGGCTGGTAACGATCTAGTACAACGAATTAATCTGTAGCTTCCTAACGATAATTACACACCATGAATTCGACTGTTGCACCTGCCCTGTTTACCCCGAGCTGGCACGCCGAGCTGGAACTCGCCTACGCCCGTTTCGGCGACTGCACGCGCCCGGTCATGCGCCGACACCTCGGCCCGCTGCGGGTGCAAAAACACCTGTACGCCGAAGGCCCCGAGGTCTGCCAGCACATCATCGTCCACCCGCCGGGCGGGATTGCCGGCGGTGATCGACTGGACATCAGCGCGCGCGTCGAAGCCGACGCCTGGGCGCAGATCACCAGCCCCGGCGCGGCGAAGTGGTATCGCGCCGGTGGGCCGGCTTATCAGCAGCTCGACTTGAAAGTGGCTGCCGGGGCGACGCTGGAATGGCTGCCGCAGGAGACCATCGTCTACAGCGCGGCGCAGGCCGAGCTGACCACTTCGATTGATCTTGAGGGTGATGCGCGGCTGTTCTACTGGGATGTGGTGGCGCTGGGTCGCCCGGCCAGTGGCGAACGTTTCGACCTCGGGCATTTTCAAGCGCATCTGGATATTCGTCGCGACGGTCGATTGCTCTGGCATGAACGTCAGCGCATTGTCGGAGATGACGGTTTACTTGATTCGCCAATCGGACTGGATGGCAATCCGGTATTTGCGACGTTGTTGGTCACCGGTGAGATTGATGCTGAGTTGCTGGAGCGCTGCCGCTCGCTGGATCACAAAGTGCGCGGGGATTTGACCCAGTTGCCCGGCCTTTTGGTCGCCCGTTGTCTGGCGTCTGAAGCACTGCTCGCCCGCGCATGGCTTATCGATTTATGGCGCTTGCTACGCCCGGTGCTGCTGGGCCGTGAGGCTCAGCCACCCCGAATCTGGAACACCTGAAATGCAATTCAATGTGGGAGCGAGCCTGCTCGCGAAAGCGTCATGTCAGCCAACAAATATGCTGAATGTGAGTCCGTATTCGCGAGCAGGCTCGCTCCCACAGGGATCTGTGCCAACAGTCCCCACTCTTTTAAATCTGCCCTGACGGAACCCCACAATGGACCTGACCCCACGCGAAAAAGACAAGCTGCTGATCTTCACCGCCGGCCTCGTCGCCGAGCGGCGGCTGGCCCGCGGTGTGAAACTCAATTACCCGGAAGCCATGGCCTATATCTCCGCAGCGCTGCTCGAAGGCGCGCGTGACGGCCAGACCGTGGCCGAGCTGATGCACTTCGGTACCACCCTGCTCAGCCGCGAACAAGTGATGGAAGGCATCCCGGAAATGATCCCGGAAATCCAGGTCGAAGCGACGTTCCCCGACGGCACCAAACTGGTTACCGTCCACCAACCGATCGTCTGAGGCCGCGCCATGACTTACTCGATCCGCGATGCCGTCCACGCCGATCTGCCGGCGATCCGCGACATCTACAACGATGCCGTACTCAACACCACGGCGATCTGGAATGAACAAGCCGTCGACCTCGGCAACCGTCAGGCGTGGTTCAGCGCCCGTCAGGCCCAGGCTTATCCGATTCTGGTGATCGTCGACGGCGACAACAGCGTACTCGGCTACGCTTCGTTCGGTGACTGGCGGCCGTTCGACGGTTTTCGCCACACCGTCGAGCACTCGGTCTACGTGCGTAGCGATCAGCGCGGCAACGGCCTCGGCCCCCAACTGATGAGCGTGCTGATCGAACGGGCGAAGACCTGCGACAAGCACGTGATGGTCGCCGCCATTGAAAGCGGCAACGCCGCCTCGATTCGTCTGCACGAGCGCGCCGGTTTCAGCATCACCGGGCAGATGCCGCAAGTCGGTACCAAGTTCGGTCGCTGGCTCGACCTGACATTTATGCAACTGACCCTCAACCCTGGCGCGGAGCCGCCTGACGCCAACAAGGAGTGACACCGATGAACGCCGCCCAACTGCGCCGCGTCAATGCTGAAAGTTTTGCGCATTACCGTCAGGGTCTGATCGATCTGCTGCTGGATGCCGTGGGTTATGGCGCCAGCGTCGGCTTTATGGCCGACCTTGATGCCGCGCAGGCGCGCGCGTATTTCGATGAGGTGCAGGACAACGTCAACAAGGGCAGCGTGCTGCTCTGGGTGGTGGTCAAGGACGAGCAGGTGCTGGCCAGTGTGCAGTTGGGTCTGTGCCAGAAGGCCAACGGTCTCAACCGCGCCGAGGTGCAGAAGCTACTGGTGCGCGAACACGCACGGCGGCGCGGCCTCGGCCAGCAATTGATGAGTGCGCTGGAACTCGAAGCGCCCAAACACAAGCGCGGCATGCTTTACCTCGACACCGAGGCCGGTTCGCCCGCCGAAGATTTTTACAAGGCGCTGGGTTACACCCGCGCGGGTCAGATTCCTGATTACGCCTGCGACCCGCACGGCACCTATCGGCCAACCGCCCTCTATTACAAGATTCTGCAAGGAGCCCAGTGATGATTCCTGGCGAGTACCAGATCCAGCCCGGCGACATCGAACTCAACGCCGGCCGTCGCACCGTCAGCCTGAAGGTCGCCAACAGCGGCGACCGGCCGATTCAGGTCGGCTCGCACTATCACTTTTTCGAAACCAACGACGCGTTGACCTTTGATCGCGCGGCGAGCCGGGGCATGCGTCTGAATATTCCGGCGGGGACGGCGGTACGCTTCGAACCGGGGCAGAGTCGTGAGGTTGAGCTTGTGGATTATGCCGGGCATCGGCGGGTGTTCGGGTTTGCCGGACGGATCATGGGTGACCTCTAAGTAACACGGTGTCCGCTCTGGCCCCTTCGCGAGCAGGCTCGCTCCCACATGAGACCGCGATCAAATGTGGGAGCGAGCCTGCTCGCGAAAGCGAGTATTGCGAGCGATTTCAAAACCAATTGAATCTCAAGGCGAACGAATGAAGATTTCCCGTCAAGCCTACGCCGACATGTTCGGCCCCACCGTCGGCGACAAGGTGCGCCTGGCCGACACCGAGCTGTGGATCGAAGTCGAACAAGACTTCACCACCTACGGCGAAGAAGTGAAGTTCGGTGGCGGCAAAGTCATCCGCGACGGCCAGGGCCAGAGCCAACTGCTGGCGGCCGAAGTCGTCGACACGCTGATCACCAACGCGCTGATCATCGACCACTGGGGCATCGTCAAAGCCGACGTCGGCCTCAAGGACGGGCGCATCGCCGCGATCGGCAAGGCCGGCAACCCCGACGTGCAGCCGAACGTAACCATCGCCATCGGCGCCGGCACCGAAGTGATCGCCGGCGAGGGCATGATCCTCACCGCCGGCGGCATCGACACGCACATCCATTTCATCTGCCCGCAGCAGATCGAAGAAGCGCTGATGAGCGGCGTCACCACCATGATCGGTGGCGGCACCGGCCCAGCCACCGGGACCAACGCCACCACCTGCACCTCCGGCCCGTGGCACCTGGCGCGCATGCTTCAGGCCGCCGACGCCTTCCCGATGAACATCGGCCTCACCGGCAAAGGCAACGCCAGCCTGCCGGAACCGCTGATCGAACAGGTCAAGGCCGGCGCCATCGGCCTCAAGCTGCACGAAGACTGGGGCACCACCCCGGCAAGCATCGACAACTGCCTGAGCGTTGCCGACCAGTTCGACGTGCAGGTGGCGATCCACACTGACACCCTCAACGAGTCCGGTTTCGTCGAAACCACCCTCGGCGCGTTCAAGGGCCGCACCATTCACACCTATCACACCGAAGGTGCCGGCGGTGGTCACGCGCCGGACATCATCAAGGCTTGCGGCTTCCCCAACGTATTGCCGAGTTCGACCAACCCGACCCGACCGTTCACCCGCAACACCATCGACGAACACCTCGACATGCTGATGGTCTGCCACCACCTCGACCCGAGCATTGCTGAAGACGTCGCGTTTGCCGAAAGCCGCATCCGCCGCGAAACGATTGCCGCCGAAGACATTCTTCACGACCTCGGTGCGTTCTCGATGATCAGCTCCGACAGCCAGGCCATGGGCCGCGTCGGCGAAGTCATCACGCGCACCTGGCAGACCGCCGACAAGATGAAAAAACAGCGCGGCCCACTGCCGCAGGACGGCGCAGGCAACGACAATTTCCGCGCCAAACGCTACATCGCCAAATACACGATCAATCCGGCGATCACCCATGGCATCAGCCATGAAGTCGGTTCGGTTGAAGTGGGGAAATGGGCGGATCTGGTGCTGTGGCGCCCGGCTTTCTTTGGCGTGAAACCGACGCTGATACTCAAGGGCGGCGCGATTGCCGCGAGCCTGATGGGCGACGCCAACGCCTCGATCCCAACGCCACAACCGGTACATTACCGGCCGATGTTCGCCAGTTACGGCGGCTCGCTGCACGCCACCAGTCTGACCTTTATCAGTCAGGCCGCGCAGGAGGCAGGTTTACCGGAAGCGTTGGGGTTGAAGAAGAAAATTGCCGTGGTCAAAGGTTGCCGTGACGTGCAGAAAACCGACCTGATCCACAACGACTATCTGCCGGACATCGATGTTGATCCACAGACGTACCAGGTCAAGGCGGACGGTGTGCTGCTCTGGTGTGAGCCGGCTGATGTGTTGCCGATGGCGCAACGGTATTTTCTGTTCTAACGGCGACGTTTACCAATACGGGCACTGCTGCCCGTATTGCGCCGAACAGCTTCTCGTCATGAGAAAAGCAGGCCGATGTCTTCGTCACTGTAGTTATAGTTCCAGCGCAGTTCGGTGCCGGCAGGAATGTCTTCAAGCGCAAATGCGCTATTCAACAAGTAAGTCTTGCGGGTGACACCGTCACTGTTCGGCAGATCAGCCTCGACCTTAAACCCTATCAGGTTGATGTTGTAGCCGTCCGGCGCTTGCCGCAGGGGTTTGCCGGCATCGTCATAAATAAAGTGGGTATTGATCCTGGAAATGATGTTGTCTCCCACGACGGCGATCGGGCCAGGGCCGAGTTGACCTGATCTGAGGACCACATCCATGCCAATGGTCATCGAAAACACTTGCTCGGCGGGGAGCAGGAACCTCCCTGATCGAATGGTCCCACCATAGACGCCGACGACCTCACCTTTGGCGATCCGTCTGTTCGCCAACACCATCGACTGACCGATCAGCGCTCGTTCACCCGGCACCTGCACGTCTGCTTCGGTAAATTGGCGCAGTTGCAGCTTTTCCTCATAGAGCCTGGCAACCGTTTCATAACCTTCAAACTTTATATATGGCTTGATTTGCTCTGAGGTGTAGGTTTCTCCCGAGTCAAAAGTAACTTTGCTCTGCAATGTGCGGATACGCACGGGCCTGCCGAGACTGTCCCGGAGCGGGTACTTGCCGTTGTTGGCGCGATTGTAGGAGCCTCGTTGATTACTCAACGATGTATAGCGTACCTCTTGCCTCATGAAGCTGAGTTCCTGCGCGGTATACGGCTGGATCGGCATCGATTCGGAGGCCAACTCAAACACGTCATCCACGGTTTGCGACCGGTCCGGCAAGAACTCCAGAGCCATCTCGAACTCGTCGTCGGACAGCGGTGTTTCCACAGAACTCTTGCGGCGGTTGGAGCGCAGGATCGGCGACCCGGATTCCTCCAGCGGGTGCCAGAGATGCACGTCGGGATCCCAAACGAGCACGGGGCCTTTGGGGTTCAGTTGACTGGCCAGCTTGGCCCGTAATTGTCCCGTTAGAGAGTCCTCCCCCACCTGTACCACGCCGTCAGGTACTTTGGCATACCGACGGCCCTTCAATGTCCACAGCCCCGGCGCCTCGGCCGGCCGCAGAAGCCCGATCGGTGCTTTGCTCAGATAATCCGCCCACGGCAGTTGATCTGCCCTGGTCGCCCTGCTTGAGGAAGATGGGATTTGTCGCACTGCAACCGAGGGCGTGGACGACGTGGCATCCGCGTCAAGAGTCAGCGCGGATCCGCCCGGCGCAGAAGATGATCGCGAAGGCGTGGCGGTGGCAGGGCCGAAATCGGTACGTGGTGGCGCTTGCCCAGGCGACGTATGCCCATCGGGCGTGGGTGTCGCGCGTGTGTGCACATCACTGGTGACGGCACCCTTGGAGGGCGGCTTTAGCGGCATGGTTTTCATCCTTGAACGTTAAGGGCGACATTGCCCTTTTGCTTATCCGAAACCTGAATCTCTAACTTTTTTGCATGGTGCCCTGAAGGGAGAGTTCCATTTCTCCACCACAGGCCCGACCAGACTATGCAGTTGGCAAAAGAAATTAAAAACCGGAATATTGTTAATAGCCGCGTACTCGGCTAACTGATTAGCGAATTTCACAAGCAGGAAAGTCAGCAGGAACGAACTCGCCATCCAGTCTGCAAGACACCCCCCTGAACGGTAGTTTTTACCGTCGGGCAAAGAGACTAGTATCGCGAGACTCTCCAGAAAGGAACCGGCCATGCGTCTATCCGAATTCATCAGGCAGCACGTGGACTGTATCGTCGATGACTGGGAGGAATTTGCAGCCACCATTACCCCCGCTGCCGATTATCTGGACGCCACTGCACTGCGTGACCACGCCAAAGCTATCTTGCTGGCCGCCGCACGAGACATGAGCAAACCACAGACAGCGCAGGAGCAAGCGGCCAAAGCCAAGGGTGAAGGTCCGGAAATGACCCCGAGTCTGGACCAGGCCGGCGCCAGTCATGGCGAGCTGCGCCACACTGTCGGTTTTGACCTGGTCCAGATGACCTCGGAATTTCGTCACTTGCGTGCCTGTGTGATTCGGCGCTGGGTCGACAGTCTTGAATCACCGGACATGGCCTGCTTTCAGGACATGATCCGCTTCAATGAAGCCATTGATGAAGCGCTCGCCGAGTCGACGGCGGCCTACGCTGAACAGGTCAACCGTTCACGGGATATATTCCTGGCGATACTCGGCCATGACCTGCGCGCACCGTTGCAGGCGGTGGGCATGTCCAACGACCTGTTGCTGCGCAAATCCACGCTCGAGGGCGAAGCGCTGATGTGCGCTCACAACATCAAACGCAGCGTCGGGCACATGGCGGCAATGATCAGTGATTTGCTGGAGCTGGTGCGCAGTCGTCTCGGTAAAAGCCTGCCGATCGAGCCGGCCCCGATGGATCTGGCCGAGGCGGCGCAGGCGGCGATTGCCGAAGCCTGCGCCGGCAACCCGCATTGCTCGCCGGTGCTGCACATTCACGGCGATACACGAGGTGTGTGGGACGCGGGGCGTATCAATCAATTGCTGCAGAACCTGATCGGCAATGCGTTGCAGCATGGCTCGAACACACAGCAGGTAACGTTGACGTTGCAGGAGGAAGCGGACGCGGTGTGCCTGTCGGTGCACAACTTCGGCACACCGATTCCGGAAGAGACGCTGGGGACTATTTTCGACCCGTTGGTGCGCAGCGCCGATGAAGAACCGGGGCAGCCTTCGACCAGCCTGGGGCTGGGATTGTTTATCGTCAGGGAAGTGGTCAACGCCCATGGCGGGACGATTGAAGTCAGCTCGAATGAGACCGACGGCACACGGTTCAGCGTGGTCTTGCCCAAGAGGGTGTAGTCAGCGATACCGCGTTATCGTTCTTCGCGAGCAGGCTCGCTCCCACATTGGAATGCGTATTCCTGTGGGAGCGAGCCTGCTCGCGAAGAGGCCCGATCAACCAACCGGAAAACATCAGGCTATCTACTCAACTACCAACCGCCCCAACCGTTGCCGCAACATGCGGTTCTCGGCGCGTAGCTCGCGCACCTCTTCCAGCAGATCCAGCGCCAGGGCGACGCCTTCCCACTCCAGCTCCAGATCACGGCGCAACTTTGCCGCACGCTTGGCCAAGGCCAATTCGTAATCGGTGAAGCGCCATTCCCGGGGCTGCGCGCCCTGAGGTTCGAGGATGCCGTGCTCGACGATTTCGATCACGTAGACGTCCGACAAATCGGCCGCCTCACAGAATTCTGCCAGGTCCAGTTGAACGATCAGGGGGCTGCTCATGATGGGCTACTCCGTCGTCGAATTCAGAAGTTCTCTCGCGGATTGAACGCGGCTTTCTTTGCCAGTTCCTGCCACAGTGCCTTGACCTCGTCGTCGGAGGTTTTCGGCATCACGGCTTTGAGTTGCACGAACAGATAACCGCGCTCGCCGGCCTTGTTTTTCAGGCCATGACCCTTGGCGCGCATGCGCTGGCCATTCTGGCTGCCGGCCGGGACCTTGAGGTTGATCTTGCCGGTCAGGGTCGGCACCGCTACTTCAGCACCCAGCGCCAGTTCCCACGGCGCCAGCGGCAAGGTGATGATCAGGTTTTCGCCTTCGACATCGAATTTCGGGTGCGGCGCAAAACGAATGGTCAGGTACAGATCGCCATTCGCCCCGCCACCGACGCCCGGGGCGCCCTGGCCTTTGAGGCGAATGCGCTCGCCGTCGGTAACGCCCGCCGGGATCTTCACGTTCAGGCTTTTGCTGGTGTTGCTGACGTGCTGGCCGTTGGCGTTGTATTGCGGCACCTGGAAGGTGACTTTCTTCGATTCGTTCGCCAGCGTCTCCTCGAGGAAGATCGGCAGTTCCATTTCCACGTCTTGCCCTCGGCGCCCTGCACTGCGTTGTTGCCGACCTTCACCGCCACCGAAACCGGGGCCGCGATTGCCGAAGATCGAACTGAAGAAGTCCGAGAAGTCACCGGTGTCGCCACCGCCACCGCCAAAGCCGCCTCGGCTCTGCCAGCCCGGTGGCCCCTGGAACGGCTGACCATGTTGGCCATAACGGCGCAGCTCGTCGTATTCGGCGCGTTTGTCGGCGCTTTTCAGCGCTTCATAGGCTTCCGAGGCGTCTTTGAACTTGGCCTCGGCGTCCTTTTCCTTGCTGACATCGGGGTGGTATTTGCGCGCCAGCTTGCGATAGGCAGCCTTGATTGCCTTGTCGTCTGCTGTCGGCTCCACGCCGAGTATCTTGTAATAGTCTTTGAAGTCCATTGAAGGAATCACCATCCGTTATCGATTTCGCGCCGATGCCAGCATGCGCCGATTCGCGCGTGCCGGGTTGACCGATCTCAAGGTTGTGACCGGGTGGCGCAGCAGAAGTTTATCGGCAGTGGACGGCGGTTCTTGCGACCGCCGGTGGTTCTGCCGGCCCATGCCAGCAAGTTTGGGGCAAAGCTTGAGGTTTCAAGGCAGTTTAGTCGTGAAATAGCAGATGACCGGCCTTCGAATCTGGCGCGCACTGACATACACTGCGCGGCCGTTTTTTTGACCGGAACCGAAAGACATGAAAGACGCCTCTCCAGCCCGTGCCTGCGGCATCGACTTCGGCACGTCCAACTCCACCGTCGGCTGGCTGCGCCCCGGCATGGAAACGATGATCGCGCTGGAAGACGACAAGATCACCCTGCCGTCGGTGGTCTTCTTCAACATCGAGGAACGCCGCCCGGTGTACGGTCGTCTGGCCCTGCACGAGTACCTGGAAGGCTACGAAGGCCGCCTGATGCGCTCGCTGAAAAGCCTGCTCGGTTCCAAGCTGATCAAGCACGACACCAGCGTGCTCGGCACGGCAATGCCGTTCAAGGACTTGCTCGGCCTGTTCATCGGCCAGTTGAAGAGCCGTGCGGAAACCGCCGCCGGTCGGGAATTCGAACAAGTGGTGCTCGGGCGTCCGGTGTTCTTCGTCGATGACGATCCGCTGGCTGACCAGGAAGCCGAAGACACCTTGGTCGACGTGGCCAAGAAGATCGGCTTCAAGGAAGTCTCCTTCCAGTACGAACCGATTGCGGCAGCGTTCGACTACGAGTCGACCATCGAGAAAGAAGAACTGGTACTGATCGTCGACATCGGCGGTGGTACCTCCGACTTCTCGCTGGTGCGCCTGTCGCCGGAGCGTCGCGGTTTCGATAACCGTCACGACGACATCCTCGCCACTGGCGGCGTGCACATCGGCGGTACCGACTTCGACAAACAGTTGAGCCTGCAAGGCCTGATGCCGCTGTTCGGCTACGGCAGCCGCATGAAGAGCGGCGCCTACATGCCGACCAGCCACCACATGAACCTGGCGACCTGGCACACCATCAACTCGGTGTATTCGCAGAAATCCAGCCTGGCGCTGGGCAGCATGCGCTACGACATCGAAGACACCGGTGGCATCGATCGCCTGTTCAAGCTGATCGAACAGCGCGCCGGGCACTGGCTGGCGATGGAAGTCGAAGAAACCAAGATTCAGCTGACCCATACCGACAGCCGCCATGTGCCGCTGGACCGCATCGAAGCCGGTTTGAGTGTTGAGCTGACCCGAGCGCTGTTTGAATCGGCGATTGATGCGCTGCTGGAGCGGGTGCGCGGCAGTGTTACCCAGCTGTTGAACGATGCCGGTGTGGCGGTGGATCAGGTCGACACGGTGTTCTTCACCGGCGGTTCGAGCGGGATTCCGGCGCTGCGCAACAGCGTCTCGGCGATGCTGCCGAATGCGCGGCATGTCGAAGGGAATATCTTTGGCAGCATTGGTAGCGGATTGGCGATTGAAGCCCGCAAACGCTATGGCGTTTAACGGCAGCTGCAAGTTTTAAGCTGCAAGCGGCAAGTAAGAGCAAAAGCAAGAGCCACTGCGACTCGCGCTTCTGCTTTTACTTGTAGCTTGAAGCTTGCAACTCGAAGCTGCTGTTAAACCATTCCTCCCAACTTCAACTCACTCTTCAGGTACGCATAATAAATCGGCCCCGCCACCACCCCCGGCAAGCCGAACGCGGCCTCGAACACCAGCATCGCCAGCAGCAACTCCCACGACTTGGCACTGATCTGCCCGCCGACAATCCGCGCGTTGAGGAAGTACTCGAGCTTGTGGATAAAGATCAGATAACCCAGCGCGGCAATCGCCACCCAGATCGACAGTGACAGGCCGACGATGGTGATCAGCGTGTTCGACATCAGATTGCCGATCACCGGCAACAGGCCGAGCAGGAAGGTCAGCACGATCAGGGTTTTGGTCAGCGGCAGTTTGATGCCGAACATCGGCAGGATCACCGCGAGAAAAATTCCGGTGAAGAACGTGTTGAGCAGGGAAATCTTGATCTGCGCGAAGACGATGTTGCGAAACGCCTGCACCAGCAGGTGCAAACGGTCAAACAGCGCGGCGGCCAGCGGTTTGCGTTTGGTCACGTCGGGGATGCGCTGCAAGGCGATGATCGCGCCGAGCACCATGCCGATCAGCAGCGTGACGAACATGTGCGCCGCGTCTTTGCCGACCAGTTGCAGGTCGGACAAGTGCTTGCTCATCCACTCGCCGATCGCCACGCGAAATTCCGCAGCACTGGCGGGCAGGTAGGCGTCGATGAACGGCGGCAATTGCCCGCGTGCGCGATCAACCACGCCCATGAATTTATCGAGGGAAGCGCCGGGATTTTCTGCTTCGTGCAGGAGAAAACTGATCGCGCCGGCGAAGATCAGCGCCAGAACGCTGACGACCAACGTCCCCAGCAACGCCACCGCCAGCCAGCGCGCGCGGCGGCCTTCGATCAGCCGTTGCAGTTGCGGAGTGAGCATGTTGACCAGTTCATACACCAGCAAACCGGCCAACAGACTGGGCAACAAGCGCAGCGGCAGCACCAGCAGCAAACCGCCGAAAATGATGATGCAACTGACCCAGAACACTACATGACGCTCAGAAAACGTTGGCATACAGCCTCAAAACGAACGGCGTAAAAGGATTGGCAGTCTGCCAGCGTTCCGGGGTAAGCACTAGGTATATGCGGTACTTCAGCCCCCCTCACCCTAGCCCTCTCCCAGAGGGAGAGGGAACCGATTGGGGGATGCTCTGGATATCCAGTGACCTGAAACAGCGCCATGGAATCCATAATCGACCGGTTTTTTCAGGTCGACGAATGTCTTGAAACAACGCGGTCAATCCCCTGTCCCTCCGGGAGAGGGGACCGATTGGGGGATGCTCTGGATATCCAGTGACCTGAAACAGCGCCGTGGAATCCGTAATCGACCGGTTTTTTCAGGTCGACGAATGCCTTGAAACAACGCGGTCAATCCCCTGTCCCTCCGGGAGAGGGAACCGATCGAGGAGTGGCGAAGAAATCCGGTGACCTGCCAGTCCTGTATTGAATCCAGAATCGGCCAGATAGTTCAGGTCGATGGATATCTGAAAACACCGCGGTCAGTTCCCTCTCCCTCTGGGAGAGGGTTAGGGTGAGGGCAAATCTCAAGCGGACGCGTCGACCAGGTACCCCACCGAATCCAGTTATTTTTTCTTCAGGCAATCACTCATGAACGCCTTACGTGCATCGCCGGTCAGCGCCTTGGTTTTCGCATCGGCGTTGCAGGTGCTCATTTTCTGCTGCTGCGGAGTCAGGGCCTTGGCATCGTTGGCCGCTGGCGTTGCCTTGAGGCAGGTGCTCATAAAGGTTTTGCGCTCATCGCCTTTCAGACTCTTGGCGGTCGCATCGGCATTGCAGGTGGTCATCTTGTTCTGTTGCGCCGTGGCGGCGAAACCCTGGGAACACAGGAGCAAACCAATCATCAACAACGGCACACGCAACATCTTCATGGAGTTTTCTCCTTGTCGCCGCACCGAGGGGGGCGGCCTCTGCTGGAGTGTAGCCAAATCCTGTTACACCTTCCTGCCTTCCAGATGGCTACGGCGATACTGCTCCGGCGTGCACCCGGCCTGCCGCGCGAACATGGCGATAAATGCCGAGCCGCTGCTGTAACCGAGATCAAAAGCGATTTCCTGCACGCTGCGCGAAGTTTCCAGCGCCTCGATCGCGGCGAGATAACGCAGACGCTGGCGCCACTCGCCAAAACTCATCCCCAGCTCCCGAACCAATTGCCGGGCCAGCGTGCGTTCGCTGACATGCACTCGCAGCGCCCAATGCGCCAGCGGCTGATTGTTGCCCGGCTCGGCCTGCAAGGTTTCGAGGATCGCCAACAACCCCGGGCTACTCGCGTAGGGCAGATAACACTCATGCACCGGGGCCTGTTGCAGTTGATCGACCAACACTTGCGCCAGTCGCTGATCGGCATCGAGTTCGGGAATCTTCACGTCGCGGGCGGCGAAGTCCTTGAGAATCGCTTTGAGAATGTCGCTGATCGCCAGTGTGCAGGCACGCCGAGGCAGATTGGTGCAGACCTTGGGATCAAGGCACACCGCGCGATAGTTGACCGGTTGATGGCTGTAGAAACTGTGCTCGACCTGCGGCGGCACCCACACCGCGTATTGCGGCGGCGACATGAAGCGGCTGCCGTCGACGTCCATGTGCAGCACGCCGTGCGCCGCGTACTCCAGCGTGCCCCACGGATGACGATGCGGCGCAGCAAATTCATGGGCGTTGAAATCGGCATAACGGAAGTACACCGCCGACGGCAGTTCGCTGAAATCCAGCAGATCGATGTGTTTACTGTTCATGCTGTCCGGTTTCAGAGGCAGGTTGTCCGGTTCGAAGTATAGGCCTGCATCCAGACAAGGGATAATCGCCCTTCATCAACGTAATGGTTTCAACTCATGCAATACGCGTTTCCGCTGCTGGCGATTTTTATCTGGGCCGGCAATACCGTGATCAACAAACTCGCGGTCGGGGCGATTTTCCCGGCCGAGATCGGTTTCTACCGCTGGCTGCTCGCCGGTTTGCTGTTCACCCCGTTCATGCTCAAAGCGGTGATCGCGCACTGGCCGCAGATCCGCCCGAACCTGGGCAGGATTTTCGTCCTCGGCGTACTCGGCATGGCGGTCTATCAAAGCCTCGCCTACTTCGCCGCAACTCTGACCACGGCGACCAACATGGGCATCATCCTGTCGCTGATGCCGTTGATGTCGCTGGCCATGGCGATCATCAGCCTCGGGCAGCGCCTGACCGCCGGCGCGCTGGTCGGTGCCGTGTTGTCGTTTGCCGGTGTGCTGGTGGTGGTGTCGTCCGGCAGCCTCGGCGCGTTGCTGCAGCACGGTGTGAACATGGGTGATGCGATGATGTTGATCGCGACCCTGGCCTATGCGATTTACAGCACCCTGCTGAAAAAATGGCAGCTGCGCCTGCCGCCGCTGGTGTTGCTGTATCTGCAGGTGCTGGTGGCGATTGTCGTGTTGTTTCCGCTGTATGCCGCTTCGCCGAAGACCGGGCTGACTCTGCAGAACATTCCACTGGTGCTGTATGCGTGTCTGCTGGCGTCGATGCTCGCGCCGCTGGCGTGGATGCAGGCTGTGCAGCGTCTGGGGCCGAGCCGCACGACGTTGTTCTTTAACTTGCTGCCGTTGATTACCGCGCTGATTGCGGCGGTGGTGTTGAAGGAGCAGTTGGCGATGTATCACTTGGTCGGGGGATTGTTGACCTTGGGTGGGGTGATTCTTTCCGAGCGCTGGACCACCGTGTTGGGCCGCAAATTAAGCGTCGCCTGATAGGGCCTCTTCGCGAGCAGGCTCGCTCCCACATTGGATTGCATTTCAACTGAAGGAATGCGGTCATTTGTGGGAGCGAGCCTGTCTCCGGGCGGCGTTCCGACGAAGAACGATAACGCGGTCTGACTGTTAAACCCCGGCAGCCTCAAGCCGCGCCGCATGCTCGACAAACAGCCGCACCGGATCCGCACCTTTGCCGACCAGCCCCAGCGACTGGTTAACAATGTCGAAGTGATCCAATGGATAGTCATCGCCAATCACCGTGCCCAGATGCGAGCTGTACCGTCCGACCATCCCGTCGCACTGCCCCGGCTCGCGCACGAAGGTTTTCGCAAACAAGCGGCAACTTCGATTCGTCCCGTCAAACAGATTGCCGCCACGATCGGTCTTGCCCGGCTGCAACGTCCCCGACCACGAGTAATAGCGCACGCCGTTGACCTCTTCCGGCCCGTGCCCGCCCCACATCTCGGGCAAGCCCTGTGGATAACGCTGATTGAACAGCGCCACGCCCTCAGTGGTCAGCGATTGGTGCGAGGCGTGAATATCCACCGGCAGTTTCGGCCCGTGGTAACCGGTTTCCAGCAGCGCCATCAGCCAGCCGACAAAACGCAGCAACGCTTCCAGCAGCCGCCCCTTGGCGCTGTCCGCCGGGTAGTGTTTCTGCAGATAGTCAGCCAGCTCCGAGCCATGATTCGGCCCGGCCACCGATGTCACCGAAGCCACCAGATCCGGCCGTTTCGCCGCCGCATAGCGCGCCGTCAGCGAGCCCTGACTGTGGCCGAACAGGTTGACCTTTTGCGCCCCGGTCTCGCGCAAGATCTCATCAATCTGCGCCAGCAATTGCTCGCCGCGCACCTCTGTGGAGTTAAGCGGCGACACCTGCACCGCGATCACCGTCGCACCACCACGGCGCAACGCCTTGATGATGCCGTACCAGTACGGATAGAGGACCAGCCGGATAAACCCGAGCATGCCGGGCACCAGCACCAGTGGATAACGCGTCGACATGGGCAAACATCCTTGTGGTCGGTGAGTGGATGCAAGGTGTGCAAAACGCCCGCCAAGCATCCTCCCTGATGATGACAACTCAACCACCAGCCTACTTCAGGCCCACCACCCCCGCCACAATCAGCCCGACTGACAGCAGTTTGACCAGCGTCAGGCTCTCGCCGAGCAAGGCGAAACCGAGGAACACCGTGCCCAGTGAGCCGATCGCGGTCCAGATCGGGTAGGCGATGCTCACCGGCAACTCGCGCATCGCCAGTGTCAGGAAGTAGATCCCGCCAACCGCTGCAATCACCGTAATCACAGAAGGCCAGAGCCGGGTAAAGCCCTCGGCGTACTTCATGCCCATGGCGAAGGTCACTTCAAACCCGGCGGCGATCAGCAGGAACAGCCAGGCCACCTAAAACACCCGGGCGAGGTCGAGCAAACGCTGCTCGGTCTCGGCCACCGACACCGCAAAGGTGCGTTCGGCGGACTCTTCGCCCTCGGCCGCGACCACCGTGACGTCGTTGATGCCGATGAAACCCAGCGCCGTGCGCAACCATGGATCGGCGTGGTTCAAAGCTTCCAGTTCACCGCCCGGACCGAAGCCAAAACCGCCGCGACTGGTGACGATCAAGGCTTTCTTGCCCTGCAACAAAGGCGTGTACTGGGCGACACCGTTGTCCAGCGTGTGATCGAAGGTCAGGCCCAGACGCACGATCTGATCGACCCAGGCCTTTAGGCCGCTGGGGACACTGAAGTTGTACATCGGTGTGGAAATCAGCAGCAGGTCATGCTCGAACAACTCGCCGACCAGTTGATCGCTCAATGCCAGATCCGCCTGCATCGACAACGGACGCGCTTCAGGTTCCGGATAAAAAGCGGCAGCGACAAAGGCTTCGTTTACCGCCGGAATCAGCGCCCGGCCGACCTCACGGCGAGTCAGCTGCGCCTGCGGATGACGCACCTGCCAGGCACTGAGAAAATGTTCCGCCAGGCGCCGCGAGTGAGAGCGGTCACCACGCGGGCTGGCATGGATCGCAAGAATTTTGCTCATCTGAAACTCCTTGAGGCTAGACTTTGATGGCTGTGTCGCCTCAGATTGCAGGCGTCACGCCCAGGTCTCAAATGAGCAAAAATCAGTCGGGATGAATTCATTTCATCCTTGGAGTTTTAAATGTTCGCCTCGCTACCGCTGACCGCCCTGCGCGCCTTTGAATCGGCATCACGATTGCTGAGCTTCAAGGCTGCCGCCGAAGAGCTGTCGGTCACGCCTACGGCAATATCGCATCAGATCCGTTCGCTGGAAGACTGGCTCGGCGTCGCGTTGTTCGAGCGCCTGCCACGCCAAGTGCGCCTGACCGAAGGCGGCGAGCGCCTGTTTCGCAGCCTGCACGGTGCCTTACTGGAGGTGGCGCAAAGCGTCGACACCCTGCGCCCGCAGCGCAACGCCAGCACGCTGACGCTATCGACCACCGCCGCCTTCGCGGCGCTGTGGCTGGTACCGCGCCTCGGGCGTTTTTATGCGCAGCATCCAAACATCAACGTGCGCCTCGACACCCACTGCGAAGTCATCGATCTGCATCAGGACGCCAGTGTCGATCTGGTTTTGCGTTATAGCCTCGACGATTATCCGAACCTCTATGGCCTGTGCCTGTTCGATGAGTCGTTCGGCGTGTACGGCTCGCCCGAGCAAGTGGCACTGGCCGCGCGGCGCACGCCGACGTTGATCAGCGTGCGCTGGCACAACTCGAAACTGTATGCCCATGGCTGGGAGGCATGGTGTGCGAAGGCCGGCGAAAACTGGTTGAACCAGCAACCGGCAGTCCGCGAATACGATGAGGAGCACTACGCCCTGCAAGCAGCAATCGCCGGACAAGGGCTGGTGCTGGCGAGCAATATTCTGGTGTCGGAGAGCGTCACCAGCGGTTTGCTGCTGCCGTACAAGGGTGAGGTTCAAGTCGATGGCGCCGGGTACAGCGCGTTGTGCGTGCCGGGGCGCGAGCGGCATCCGCCGGTGCGGGCGTTTTTTGCCTGGTTGCGGGGGGAGGCAGTTTTGTCCGGGCTGGCGCCAAGATCGCAGCCTTCGGCAGCTCCTACAGGGGTTGCGTAAACCGATAAAACTTTTTGCAACGCTCATGACTCACAGCTTAGGTAGCGACCGCGTCCGCAGAACGTGGCGCCCATCGGATTAGCCTCCAGGAGATCGAAATGAGCGACGACCTGCATCTGTCAGATGTTCAAACACTGCGCGACCGCGCGCGCCAACACGTCGAGAACGGCGCCGTCACCGAGGGCTACAGTGCCGACCGTGAAGAGGTGCTGCGCTTGCTCAATGAATCGCTGGCCACCGAACTGGTCTGCGTATTGCGTTACAAGCGCCACTACTTCATGGCCAATGGCGTGAAAGCCCATGTGGCCGCCGAAGAGTTTCTCGAGCACGCCACCCAGGAAGCCCAGCACGCCGACCGCCTGGCCGAGCGCATTGTGCAATTGGGCGGCGAGCCGGAGTTCAACCCCGACATGCTGTCGAAGATGTCCCACGCGCAATACGTGGCCGGGGAAACCCTGAAAGAAATGGTTTACGAAGACTTGGTGGCCGAGCGGATCGCCATCGACAGCTACCGCGAAATCATCCAGTACATCGGCGAGAAAGACCCGACTACGCGGCGTATCTTCGAAGATATCCTGGCGCAGGAAGAAGAGCATGCCGATGACATGGCCGACATCCTGAACGACCTCTAAACCCTCTTAACCGCCTTCGCGAGCAGGCTCGCTCCCACATTCGACCGCATCCACATGAAGGAATGCGGTCCCCTGTGGGAGCGAGCCTGCTCGCGAAGGGGCCCTTGCGGGCACCAACTATTTGGTAGGTTTGACGGTAACCGGCGCCTTGCCCGCCTTCATCTGTTCCAGCAATGGCGCACACTGATTCGGCTCACCACCACTCGGCGCCACCAGCGCCAAAAGCCCCGCCGCCGGCGCTGCAATCACACCTAGAGCAACCATCCCCGCCCCGCGCAGCAGCAGCGGCACGGCCTTCACGCCCGCATCCGGCTTGATGAACTTGCCCCGCACATACAGCGGCGAACGCAGGGAAATCAAACGCCAGCCCTTGGATTCCGGCGTCACCGTCAGATCCAGTTGCTCGGTGGCCATGTTCGCGGTGCCGTCGATATAGATGATCGCGTTCTCGGTATCGAAGACAAACAACTGCGTGGTGGCCAGACCGGTCTTGATGTCGAAGTCCGCCGCTGCGCAGTTGATCTTCACTTCCTTGTCGCCAAAGATCTTGCCGACCACATAGTTACCGACGTTGAGCCCGGCCAGTTCCATCAGCTCACGACTGATCGCGCCATCGTTGATCAGCATCTTCAATTTGCCGTTGGCGCCGCCCAGCAGCTTGGCCACCGAGTTGCCGCGCCCGCTGATGTCGGCGTCGCCGTTGAGCTCACCGAAGCTGGTTTTCATCGGTTCGAAGGTAGGGAACAGTTCCTTGAGCTTGAACCTGCGAGCGGTCAGTTTCGCCCGGCCCTCGAGCGGTTCGGTGCGACCGTTGAGGCGAATCTGTGCATCGAGATTGCCACCAGCGACGCCGAAGCGCAGCGGCTCCAGGCTCAGTTCGCCGTCGTTGAGTTTCAGGTGGGTATAGAGGTCGTTGAACGGTAGTTTTTCGCTATGGACGATGCGCTTGCCGGTGAATTCGACATCAGCGTCCATCGCGCGCCAGCGATCAGTCTTGAACTCTTCTACCGGCAGCACCTTGTCCGCCGGTTGTTTGCTATCGCCACCGCGGGCCTTTTGCTTGTCATTGGAATCGGCGCCGATCAGGGGTGCGAGGTCAGCGAACAGCAGTTGATTGGAGAGCAATGCGCCGCTGAGTTTCGGCCGTGGCTGGCTGGCGACGTAGGTCAGGTCGCCATGGATGTCACTGCTGCCGATCTTGCCGTTGAATTGCTCATAGGTGAATTTCGCCCCGCCCTCATCATGCAACTTGGCGATCAAATGGCCGTCGGTGGCATACGGCGGCGTGTCCGGCAGGGTCACGCCGGTCAGTGGATAAAGATTGCCGAGGCTGGCACCGGCCAGTTTCAGACGCAGATCGAGGGCGCCGAGGTTGAGCGGATCGGTCAGCGTGCCGGCGAGTTCGATGCTGGTGTCGCCGATCTTCGCCTGCGCCTGCAACGGGAAGGGCTTGCTCGCGTCCTGCAAGGCGAGCAGACCGCCGATCTTGCCCTGCCCGCTGAGTTTCTCGCCGTGGTATTGACCTTTGACCTTCAAGGCAAACGCATAATCCTGCGGTGCGCCGCCCTTGTCCTGCGCGGTTTTCGCCGCTTTCGCACCAACGATATCGCTGTAGGGAATCGGCTTGCCCAGCGGATCGATCAGCACATCAAGATTGGTTTTGAGCGTCTGGTCGTCGAGGGTGACGTGGCCCTTGTCGAAACCGATGGCGCCGATGTCGACGACCCAATTCGACGGCTCAGCGTTCGGATCTTTCGGGTCGAACTTGAACGTCCAGTTGGCGCGGCCATCGGCCAGACGCTGCAGCTCGGCATTGGGTTCGGTCAGGTCGATGCGCGGAATCACTACCCGTTGCGCCAACAACGCCAGCGGCGAGATACGCAGTTCGACACGCTTGAGCGTGACCATCTGCGGTTTTTTCGACCAGTCCGGGTTGCCCAGGCTCAAATCCTCAGCGACCACATGCGGCCACGGCACCCACGCACGCCAGCCACCCTCGTCCGGCTCGCGCTGCCAGATCACCGCGAGGTTGCCATTGATGGCAAACGGTCGGTGCAGTTCTTCCGAGACTTTGGCGTTGAGCGGCGGTTTGATCCGGTTCCAGTCGAAGAACACGATGATCAATACCAGCACAGCCAGTAGCAGCACGAGGATGACGAAGGTCCAGCTGAAGATTTTTCCAGTGCGCGTCATGCACAAAGCTCCTGATCACGACCGCACGCAAAGACTGCGGCGCACGGCTGAAACGGCGGGCCAAAGCGGCCCTCATGAAATCTACGACTGGCAAACCAGCCGCAGGTTTAATCGAAAGGCCAATTACCGCGCAAAAAGCCGCGCGAAATCTGACCGATCAGTCGAACGGTGTTACCACGACCCGCACTTTTGCGAGGCGCGAGTGAGTCGAAAATACCCACCCCGGTGCAAAACCGTCGCCCGCAAAGGCCCGATCTAGAGCATCCCGGCAGAACAATCAATTCTGTTGATTATTACCATTGCGTTTATGAACTTTTATATCGACTTATCGAGAGTAGCATTGCCCTCGTACCCACTTTATCGCCCTCCCAAGGAGCAACCCATCATGAAACGCCAATTACTGCTTAGCCTTACCCTCTCGATGCTGGCCAGCACTGCGTTCGCCCTGCCGGCTGCCGATCAAGCTACTCCGCAAGTCAAAGACAGCCACTCGGTGTTCAGCCAAACCCTAGCCGAAGATGGCTACGACAAAACTCCACAAGGTCAGACCCTGGCTGAAGATGGCTACGACAAAACCCCACAGGGTCAGTCGGTAGCTGAAAACGGTCGCAATCGTCTGGAAGAAAAAGGTCTGGTCGAAGACGGCTACGACAAAACCCCACAAGGCCAGGCTGTCGCTGAAAACGGCCGTAATCGCCTGGAAGAAAAAGGTCTGGTTGAAGACGGCTACGACAAAACCCCACAAGGCCAGGCTGTTGCCGAAGGTGGTGGTGACCGTGTTATCGAACGCAATAGCGCTGTGAGCTGAGCCCATGGCGGCCCTGAAAAAAAGCCCGATCCCCCGATTGGGCTTTTGACTTTATGCACCATCGCTACAAATGAGATGCCAATTCCCCGCTGCCTCCCCCGCTGCCGTTCGACGCCGATAAAGCCGATTTGCTAGAGTGCGGCGCTTGTCCTGCCAAAGAACACACTCTGCGATGCTGCCCCGCGCCGAACAGAAACAACAGACCCGCAACGCCTTGATGGACGCTGCCCGCCACCTGATGGAAAGCGGCCGAGGATTCGGCAGCCTGAGCCTGCGCGAAGTGACCAAAACCGCCGGGATCGTGCCCACCGGTTTCTACCGGCATTTTGCCGATATGGACGAGTTAGGCCTGGTGCTCGTCAGCGAAGTCGGCCAGACCTTCCGCGAGACCATTCGCCTGGTGCGCCACAACGAATTCGTCATGGGCGGCATTATTGATGCTTCGGTGCGGATCTTCCTCGACGTGGTCAGCGCCAATCGCTCGCAATTCCTGTTTCTGGCGCGTGAGCAGTACGGCGGTTCACTGCCGGTGCGTCAGGCGATCGGGCGGTTGCGCGAGAACATCAGCTCCGACCTGGCTGCTGACCTGACGATGATGCCCAAGCTTCAGCATCTGGATGCCGAGGGCCTGAGCGTGATGGCTGACCTGATCGTCAAATCGGTATTCGCCACCCTCCCCGACATCATCGACCCGCCCGCCGAAGCCCTGCCGGAGCATCTGACGCCGCAGGCGAAGATCACCCAGCAACTGCGTTTTATCTTTATCGGCCTGAAGCATTGGCAAGGCCTCGGCAGTACCGAGTAACTCCCCTCTATCACTGACACACCATATCCCCCCTGTGGGAGCGAGCCTGCTCGCG
This sequence comes from Pseudomonas tensinigenes, assembly GCF_014268445.2. Classification (NCBI taxonomy): domain Bacteria; kingdom Pseudomonadati; phylum Pseudomonadota; class Gammaproteobacteria; order Pseudomonadales; family Pseudomonadaceae; genus Pseudomonas; species Pseudomonas tensinigenes. The sequence continues at coordinate 896,774 of NZ_CP077089.1, read as the reverse complement.
AAAGCGTCGTATCAGCCAACATCTATATTGCTGACCCACCGCTTTCGCGAGCAGGCTCGCTCCCACAAGGGTCATGCGTCACGGCCTCTATTTGGTGCATGTAAAAACCTTCATGCACCAAAACCTTCCAAATCCCCGCAACATCTTGAAACATCCACTACGCTCCGACAGGGATTTCCTACATCTCGTCCGATTGGCAAGGCCCTTGCTCTAGCCAGAGTATTGTCCATAGCTGGAAGCTTTCCGATGCTGGTGATTCACCGCAGAATCGACCCTCAACCCGTCTGGGCCGCCGAGTTGCACCTGACCTTCGAAGCGCGGAGCAAAAGCCGTTTGCGCTGTTTCAGTGCCGAGGGCGAAGACGTCGGGTTGTTTTTGGAGCGCGGTCAGCCGCCGCTGTATGACGGCGAATGCCTACAGGCTGAAGACGGCCGCATCGTCCGCGTCTGCGCCCGTCCCGAGCAACTGTTGCACGTTACCTGCGCCAACGCTTTCGAACTGACCCGCGCCGCTTATCACTTGGGTAACCGCCACGTGGCTCTACAGGTTGGCGACGGCTGGCTGCGCCTGCTCGATGATTACGTGCTCAAAGCGATGCTTGAACAACTCGGCGCACAGGTTGAAGCCATTGAGGCGCCGTTCCAGCCTGAGCACGGAGCCTACGGCGGCGGCCATCACCATTCACGCCACGGTGACGAAGACTTCAATTACGCGCCGAAACTCCATCAGTTCGGCGTACGCCTGTGAATCCGGCCTGGGCGCTGCTGCGCCTGGCCAGTCCGCAGCTGCCGATTGGCGGCTACAGCTATTCGCAAGGTCTGGAAATGGCTGTGGATAACGGCCGCGTCAACAATCCGGACAGCGCCCGGCGCTGGATCAGCGATCAGTTGCTGCTCAACCTCGCACGCTTCGAAGCGCCGCTGTTGCTTGCGCATTGCCAGGCGGCGGCGGATGAACAGTGGGCTGAATTACAGATCCTTTGCGAAAGCCATCGCGCCAGCCGCGAGACCCGCGAGTTGCATCTGGAAAGTCGGCAGATGGGCTATTCGTTGCAGCAGTTGCTCAATGGCTTGCCAGAACTCGACGCATCCGCCCGCCGCTTTCTCGATCAATGCCCTGAACCGCATCTGGCCCTGTGCTGGGCGCTGGCCGCACGCGCCTGGGGGATCAGCCCGCAGGATGCCCTCGCCGCGTGGCTGTGGAGCTGGCTGGAAAACCAGCTCGCCGTATTGATGAAAACCCTGCCGCTGGGCCAGCAGGCCGCCCAGCGCCTGACCAGCGAACTGCTGCCGCTGCTGCAACAAGCGCAGCAAGACGCCAGCCGAATCAACCCCGAACACATGGGCAGCGCCGCGTTCGGCCTGTCCCTGGCGTGCATGGCCCACGAGCGCCAGTACAGCCGCCTCTTTCGCTCTTAGGAGAAACAACCATGAACACCCAACCTCTGCGCGTCGGCATCGGCGGCCCGGTCGGTTCCGGCAAAACCGCGTTGACCCTGGCCCTGTGCCTGGCGCTGCGCGAGCGCTACAACCTCGCCGTAGTCACCAACGATATCTATACCCGCGAAGACGCCGACTTTCTGGTGCGCAACGAAGCCCTCGCACCGGAGCGGATCATCGGCGTGGAAACCGGTGGCTGCCCGCACACGGCGATCCGCGAGGACGCCTCGATCAACCTGGAAGCGGTCGATCAACTGAACCGGCGTTTTCCGGGGCTCGATCTGATTCTGGTGGAATCCGGCGGCGACAACCTCTCGGCGACCTTCAGCCCGGAACTGTCCGACCTGACCATCTACGTGATCGACGTCTCGGCCGGCGACAAGCTGCCGCGCAAGGGCGGGCCGGGCATCTGCAAATCCGATCTGCTGGTGATCAACAAGATCGACCTCGCGCCGCTGGTGGGCGCCTCGCTGGAAATGATGGACAGCGACACCAAACGCATGCGCAACGGCAAGCCGTTCGTTTTCAGCAACCAGAAAACCGGTCAGGGCCTTGAACAAATCATCGCCTTCATCGAACGCCAGGGCCTGCTGACCGCAGCCTGATTCACTGATCAACAAGGAAGCTTATTCATGACACTCAAACGCATTCTTGGCGCTGTGGCGCTGCTGCTGACTCCGGCATTGGCCTTCGCTCACCCGGGGCATGGCGATAGCGGGCTGGTGGCCGGCATCAGCCACCCGATCGGCGGCCTCGACCATTTGCTGGCAATGGTCGCTGTCGGTCTGTGGGCCGCGCAGCAGCAAGGCGCAGCGCGTTGGGCGCTGCCGTGCACATTTGTCGGCACCATGCTGATTGGCGGCCTGCTCGGGTTTGAAGGGCTGGAATTGCCGGCGCTGGAAAGCGGGATTGCCGCGTCGGTGCTGGCGCTGGGCTTGGCCGTGGCACTGGCGGTGCGTCCGCCGTTGGTCATGGCGGTGGTGGCGACGGCGGTGTTTGCGTTGTTCCACGGTGTGGCGCATGGCTTGGAGCTGCCGGACATGAGCAGTCCATGGGCGTATGCGGCGGGTTTCGTGGCTGCGACAGCAGCGCTGCATGCAGCGGGTTATGCCGTGGTGCGTTTCCTGCCTCGGGCGGCTGCGCCGTTGGTGCGCTTGGCCGGAGCGGCTTCGGCAGTGACTGGGGCCTGGTTGCTGGCCGGCTGATCTTTTAGCGCCTGCACTGGCCTCTTCGCGAGCAGGCTCGCTCCCACAGGTTTTGTGTACGCTGCAAATCCACTGTGGGAGCGAGCCTGCTCGCGAAGGCGGTCTGACAGACACCACATCGCTCAGGCCGGTCTCTCTGCTACCATGTCGCGCAATCGCCCCAGCCCGTGACGACGTCCGCCCATGCCCCATGCTTCCCGCTCCACCTCCCTGCCTGAATTGACCGCCCTGTTCGGCGACGTGCAACAGCACTTCGTCAACGTCATAGTGCCGCTCTGGCAAGGCCCGGGCTGGAACGCCGACATGGCGCTGCCCTACGAGGCGCTGGACGCCGCGCATCAGCCGCTGCCACCGCAGCGCTATCGGGCGATGGCCTGTGCGCGGCAGCTGTATCTGTTTTCCAGTCTGATCGGGGTTGTGGATAACGCTGAAGTCCGCGCCGCGGCGCTGTTCCGCTCGCTGCAACGGTACTTTCATGATGCCGAGCATGGCGGCTGGTTCTACAGCATCGATGCGCTGGGCAAGCCGCTGGATCAGCGCAAGGATCTCTACACCCACGCCTTTATCCTGTTTGCCTGCGCGCATTACTGGGCAAAGTCCGGCGATCCGTTGGCTGAGTCGACGTTGAATGCGGCGCTGGAAATCATTGGCCGGCGCTTTGCGACCGGTGATGGCTTGTACGAAGCGTGCCTGGAACGCGACTGGATCACCCTGCAAACCGGTCCGCTGCAAAACCCGTTGATGCATCTGGCCGAAGCGTTTCTCGCCACCCTGGCGGTTCGCGAAGATGCCCATACGCAAAAGGCATTGCTGGAGTTATGCACAGCCATGCACAGGCAGTTCGTCGATCCGCAATACGGCGTGCTGATGGAGAAGCCGCTCGGCGCTGTGGATAACTGGTATGAGCCGGGGCATCAGTTCGAATGGTATTTCCTGCTCGAATCGTCAGCGTTGCTGCGGGGTTCGAAACTGCATGCGGCGCTCGACCGCGCGTTTGCCTTCACCGAGCAATACGGTGTGGTGCAGTCATCCGGCGCGGTGCGGGCGATGCTCGATCTGGAAACGAATGGACGCCCGCGCGACTCGACTCAGCGGATCTGGGCTCAGGCGGAATATCTGCGCGCGCTGACCTTGCGTCAGGGCAGTGAGGCGGTGGTGCTGCGCCAGTTGCAGGCGTTGCAGCAGCGGTTTCTGCATGCGGGTGGCTGGCATGAGTGTCGGGATGAGTTGGGCGAAGTGAGCCGCAAGGACATGCCTTCGACTACGCCTTATCACTTGGCGACTTGCTATAGCGGCTTGGCTGAATATCTTCGCTGACTGACAAATAGCTTTCGCGAGCAGGCTCGCTCCCACAGTTGATTTGTGCAGTTCACAAATAGTGTGTTCAACGCTATTCAATGTGGGAGCGAGCCGGCTCCGGGCGGCGATCCGACGAATGGCCGTTACGCGGTCGCTAGGCGATCCACTTCTTGTCCCCGGTAAAGCTGATGGTCAACCAGCGCGCCGCATCCGGCTTGCCCAGCTTCGCCGAAATCTCCTCGCGCAACGCATCCAGCTGTCCGACATTGCTCAGTGCATAATCCGCCGGCAACACCACATGAATCTCGATAAACCGCGCCCGCCCGTGCTTCTGCACGTACGACACGTAATCGTCGAAACCATGCTCGGTTTTCGCCGCGTCCATTACCTGTCGCACCTGATCATCCAGCGTGTCCGGGGCAATCCCCAGTACATCGCGCAGCGCCGGGCCAAGGATCTTGAACGCTGGTGGCAACATGGTCAGCGCCAGCACGATCAGGATCAGCGGGTCGACATACACCGCCCACTGTCCATAACCCTGAGACTTGAGCAGCAGTGCCGCAAGGAAGCTTATCAACAGGCCCACGGACAGCATCGCGTCCACCAGCCAACTGATGTTGTCGAACTGGATCAGGCTGGATTTAAGCTTGCGGTTACGCCGACGTACGTAGAAGAAATAAGCGAATTCGACCACGGTAAACACCGCGGCATAAATGATCACCAACCCCAACTCGATGTCGCGGCCACCGTTGATGATGCCGAACACGCCGTTGAGAAACGCGTAGATCGCGATCAACATCAGGAAGCTGCCTTCGATCAGCAGCACCATCGGCTCCAGGTGCCAGAAACCGAACTGGAAACGGTGGTTGCTTTCCTTGGCGATCAGCTTGGCGGTGATCAGCATCAGGACTTTGATGAACGTTGCGATCAGCGAGAAAAAACCATCAAACAGGATGGATTGCGAACCTGAAACAAAACCGGTGACGATCCCGGCAATCGCCACGGCCAACATCAGAATGGTCGATTGTTTGAGCAGTGCCTGCTCACCTCGGTTACTCACTTTGACTCCTCGAAAAACCTTGAAAACCGCGGGGTGCGGTTGGGTTGTTGCGAGGGGAGTTTACCTTATCGCCCTGTTTTGGCCGATTTGCCCCCTTCGCGAGCAAGCTCGCTCCCACTTTGCAATGCATTCCATGTGGGAGCGAGCCTGCTCGCGAATGGCTTCAGCGCGGTCTTAAGCCTTGTTACGCTCAATGGCAAAACCCGCCCAGGTCTGGCTCACCGGCATCAATTCCAGGCTGTTGATGTTGATGTGCGCCGGCGCATTCATCACCCAGAAAATCGTCTCGGCGATGTCCTGTGGCTGGATCGGCTCGGCACCGGCGTAAGTCGCGTTGTAACGCTCCTGATCACCAGCGAAACGCACCAACGAGAACTCGCTTTCGCAAAGCCCCGGCTCAATGTTGCTGACGCGCACGCCGGTGCCTTGCAAGTCGCAGCGCAGGTTCAGCGAAAACTGTTTAACGAACGCCTTGGTCGCGCCATACACATGGCTGCCCGGATACGGATAGTTGCCCGCGATGGAGCCAAGGTTGACGATGCCGGCGCCACGACCATGGGCGATCAGACGCGGCAGCAGCAGGCGGGTGGCGTACATCAGGCCTTTGACGTTGGTGTCGACCATAGTGTCCCAATCGTCCAGATCGCACTTCGGCGCCGGGTCCACGCCCAATGCCAGACCGGCGTTGTTGATCAGGCCACGCAGTTTGGCGAACGATGGCGGCAGGTTGGCAATCGCCTCTTCCATCGCCTTGCGATCGCGCACATCGAGGACCAGACCATGCACTTCGGTCTGCTTCGACAACTCGGCACACAGCGCGGTCAGGCGTTCTTCACGACGGCCGGTCAGCACCAGTTTCCAGCCAGCCTCGGCAAAACGGCGGGCACAGGCTTCACCAAATCCGGACGTCGCGCCGGTGATAAACAGGGTGTTGGACATCGTGTTCTCCTTGCTTCGGCCGCCGGGGCAGCCCTTGGAATAGAAAATCAGCAGGCAGCATGCCCGCCCACGCATTCACGGGCAACACCCACAAGCTGTACAAAAAACGACCAACTGCACCAACGCTATAGCCACCGTGGCCTGTAGCCATGTGCACGCATGTTATCCACAGTCCCTTCCACAGTTTCCGGGGGCAAGTGGAACCGCGCAAAGCCGCGCCACACAAGGCTTTGCGGGCGAAATAGAAAGTTTTTTGCTTGACCCTGAAGTGGTGGATGTGCGGGACATGGCATTTTGCACGACTGATCACTCGGCACAGTGATTGCGCGAGGCCAGCAATTACGGCCCTCAGCGCAGTCTTTCCAGAGTTTAATCACAGACTTATCCACAGGCTTGCTCACATTGAATTGCCTAAGAGGCGATGCCTAGAAAAAGGTTGACAACGACGCCTTCAGCTTCAGCAAAAACACCTGATCAAAAAACAACCACACACTTGCACGCCACGGATTACAAGGCCTGCAGCCAGATACACCCACGTTATTCACAGCCAGCTCCACAGTAACCGGGGACAAGTCAAAACTGTGGAAAAACAGCCATTTGCAGCGTCTATATGTCGCGCTTTGGCAGCTTCGGGAATTTGTTTTCCACAATTCTGGAATCTGCACAATTCAACTGTGGGAGCGAGCCTGCTCGCGAAAGCGATGGCATATCCAGACAATCAAGTGACTGATACACCGCATTCGCGAGCAGGCTCGCTCCCACAGGGGGTTGAGGAGGGTTTGAGATGTAAAAAAGCCCCGGGACTTGCGTCGCCGGGGCTGTGCATAACGTCGAGGAATCAGTGCCCGCCCAGATAGGCGTTACGCACCTCCTCATTCACCAACAGTTCCTTACCCGTGCCGGTCAGGCGTATCTCGCCGTTGACCATCACATACGCGCGATCCGACAGCTTCAGCGCATGGTTGGCGTTCTGCTCGACGAGGAAAATGGTCATGCCGGTTTTCGCCAGTTCCCGCAGGGTCGCAAAGATCTGCTTCACCACAATCGGCGCCAGGCCAAGGCTTGGCTCATCCAGCAGCAACAACTTCGGTCGGCTCATCAGCGCACGAGCGATGGCGAGCATTTGCTGCTCGCCACCGGACATGGTCATTGCCCGCTGCGTGCGCCGCTCTTCAAGCCGAGGGAACAGCTCGAACATACGCTGCATGTCCTCTTTCGCGTACTTGTCACCAATCGGGATGGTGCCCATCAGCAGGTTTTCCTCGACGGTCATGTCGGGGAACACCCGCCGCCCTTCCGGCGACTGCGCAATGCCGTTGGAAGCGATGTAGTGCGAGGACTTGTGGGTAATGTCGACGCCCTGATAAAGAATCTGCCCACTGGTCGCCCGTGGCTGACCGAAGATCGACATCAGCAACGTTGATTTACCGGCACCGTTGGAGCCGATCAGGCTGACGGTTTCCCCTTCGTTGATCTGCAGCGAAACACCTTTGAGCGCCTGGATCGGGCCATAAAAGACATCGAGGTCTTTGAGTTCGAGGATCGGTTGCGTCATACCAGCTCCTCTTCGTCGGCGCCCAGGTAGGCCGCGATCACTTTCGGATCGTTACGGATCGCTTCAGGCCCGCCCTCAGCGATGACGATGCCGTGGTCCAGCACCACGATGTGGTCGGAAATACTCATAACCATGCCCATGTCGTGTTCGATCAGCACCACGGTCAGATCGTGCTCGTCGCGCAGCAGCCGGATCATCGCGCTCAGCGCTTCGGTTTCCTGAGGGTTGAGGCCGGCGGCCGGTTCGTCGAGGCAGATGATCTGCGGCCGCGTGCACATGGCCCGGGCGATCTCCAGACGGCGCTGCTGACCGTAGGAAAGCTCACCGGCGAGACGGTTGGCACAGTCCACCAGATCGACCACTTCCAGCCAGTAGAACGCGCAGTCCAGCGCGTCACTTTCGGCCTTGCGGTAGCCCTTGGTGTTGAGGATGCCGGCAAGCATGTTGCGGTTGACCCACATGTGCTGAGCCACCAGCAGGTTTTCCAGCACCGACATTTCCTTGAACAGGCGAATGTTCTGGAAGGTTCGCGCCAGACCTGCACGGTTTACCAGGTGCGTGCCGCCGAACATCTTGTAGTACATGCGGCTGAGGAAGGATTTCGGCGAGACGAAATCGGTCGGTTTGAACGACTCGCCCAGCAACTGGATGACGTTGGTCTGCTGGCCGCGCACATTGAGTTCGATCTTGCCGCCCGAGGCTTTGTAGAACCCGGTCAGGCAGTTGAACACCGTGGTCTTGCCGGCGCCGTTGGGGCCGATCAGGGCGAAGATCGAGTTGCGTTTGACCTTCAGGCTGACATCGCTCAAGGCCTTGATGCCACCGAAATGCATCATCAGTTTTTCAACAGAGAGTACGACTTCACTCATGGCGCAGTCCTCTCATAGTGAATGGCACCTTTGCGTGGAGTGACCCCGGTACGGCTGATACGGATCAGCCCGCGTGGTCGCCAGATCATCATCAACACCATCAGGATGCCGAACAGCAGCACGCGATATTCGGCGAAGCCGCGCAGCAGTTCCGGGGCGACGGTGAGTACGAATGCAGCGATCACCACGCCAATGGTCGAGCCCATGCCGCCGAGGACGACGATGGCGAGGATCAGCGCCGATTCAAAGAAGGTGAACGAGGTCGGGTTGACGAAGCCTTGGTAGGTGGCGAAGAACACACCCGCAAGACCGGCGGTCGACGCACCGATGGTGAAGGCCGAGAGCTTTACCAGCACGTGGTTCAGGCCCATCGAGCGGCAGGCGATCTCATCTTCACGCAGAGCTTCCCAGGCACGGCCGACCGGCATTTTCACCAGCCGATGCTTGATGTACAGCACAGCCAGCACCACGAGGAACAACACCGCGTAGATGAAGTAATACTTCACGTCCGGGTTGTAGGCGATGCCGAAAAACTCGTGAAACGGCACCCCGCCATCCTTCGCCCGTTTGCCGAATTCCAGACCGAAGAACGTCGGCAGTGGCGCCGGCATACCGTTCGGGCCGCCGGTCAGCGACAACCAGTTGTTGAGGACCAGGCGGATGATTTCACCAAAGCCCAGGGTCACGATTGCCAGATAGTCGCCGTGCAGACGCAACACCGGGAAGCCGAGGATGCACCCGGCCAGCCCGGCAGTGATCGCCGCCAGCGGCAACACCGTCCAGAAACCCAGACCGAGATACTGATAACCGAGCGCCAGACCGTAGGCACCGATGGCGTAGAACGCCACATAACCAAGGTCGAGCAGACCGGCCAGACCGACCACGATGTTCAGCCCCAGCCCCAGCAACACGTAGATCAACCCGAGGATGACCACGCCCAGCAGATAGGAATTGGAGACAAATGGCACGATGACGGCCAGCACAATCAGCAGCGGGATGATCCAGCGCAGCGAGGATTTGTGATCGGCCGGCAGCACATGCACACCGGAACCGGTGCTCTCGAATCCGTCGAGAATTTTCAGGCCCTTGGGCGTTTGCAGGAACAGGCTGAGGGCAAAGCGGCCAATCATGACAATGCCGATGATCCAGGCCACGCGGGTCGGTTCGAGGTTGAAGCTGTAACCCTCGAGCACAACGCCGACAATCGGGCCGAAAACGATCAGGGCAATCAGGCCGGCAAGAATCGCCTCAACCAGGCTTTTTTTGATATCGATGGATTTTTGAGTGGTTGAAGACATCGCTTACACCTTCGACACAAGAGGACGGCCCAACAGGCCCTGCGGCCGGAAGACCAGAACAAGTACGAGCAGCGAGAAGCTGAACACGTCTTTGTAGTCGGAGTTGACCAGACCGGAGAACAGCGACTCGGAAATGCCGAGGATGATCCCGCCGAGCATGGCCCCAGGCAGTGAACCGATCCCGCCAAGCACCGCCGCGGTGAACGCCTTGATGCCGATAATGAAGCCGGCATAGAAGTCGAAAGTGCCGTAGTTCATGGTGATCAGTACGCCGGCCAGCGCCGCCATGGCTGCACCGATGATGAACACATAGGAAATGACCCGATCAGTGTTGATGCCGAGGATCGAAGCCATCTTGCGGTCTTGCTGGGTCGCACGGCACATGCGTCCGAGCTTGGTGTACTTGATGATGTAGGTCAGCAGGCCCATGCCGACGAATGCGGCCACCAGAATGAAAACTTTGGTGTAGGTCAGTTGCACGAAACCGGTACCGATGTCGACACGCCACGCACCGCTCAGCAGGGTTGGCACGCCCTGTTGCTTGGCGCCTTGAGCGATCTGTGCGTAGTTTTGCAGGATCAGGGAGATACCGATGGCGCTGATCAACGGAGCCAGTCGGGTGGAGTTGCGCAGGGGTTTGTAAGCGACTCGCTCGATGACCCAGCCATACACCGCCGTAACGACGATGGTGAAGATCAGTGTGCCGAGCATCAGCAGCGGGAAAGATTCGATACCGAAGTAAGCCAGCAGAGCCAGACTGATTGCCGCCAGGTAAGCAGAAATCATGTAAACCTCGCCGTGGGCGAAGTTGATCATGCCGATGATGCCGTAGACCATTGTGTAGCCGATGGCGATCAGGCCATAGACCGACCCGAGGGTCAGGCCGTTGACCAGTTGCTGCAGGAAAATACCATCCATAACGCAATCTCACGCAGTGAGAACCTGCACACCCGGGGTGTGCGGTTCTTCTAGGAAAAATACAGATTTACGTCGGAGCAATGTCAGCCACGATCAGCCCATCCCACACCGTCCCTGTGGGAGCGAGCCTGCTCGCGAATGCGGTCGATCATTCAACACATGTGTTGGCAGTCATTCCGTCTTCGCGAGCAGGCTCGCTCCCACATTGGATCGGTGGGGATGAGTTGATCGCGTCAGCCCTTACTTCTGTTTTTCCAGCTGGTGATATTTGCCGTCCTTGTCCCACTGGTAAACCACGTAGTCGGAGACTTTCAGGTCGCCCTTGGAATCCCAGGTTTTTTCGCCCATGACGGTTTTCACCGGATTTTTCTTCAGCCAGGCCGCAGCCTCTTCGCCCTTGTTGGACTTCGCGCCGTTGAACGCGGCAGCCAGGGTCTGCACCGAAGCGTAGGCGTACAGGGTGTAGCCCTCAGGCTCGGTACCGGCCTTGCGGAATGCGTCCACAACGGTCTTGCTCTCAGGCAACAGACGCGGGTCGGCGCCGAAGGTCATCAGCACGCCATCGGTGAATTGCGGGCCACCGGCGGTGGTCACCAGTTCGTCAGTCACGATGCCGTCATCGGACATGAACTTGACGTCTTTCAGGCCTTGTTCACGCAGTTGGCGAACCAGCGGGCCGGCCTCCGGGTGCAGACCGCCGAAGTAGACGACGTCGGCGCCGGCGCCACGGATCTTGGTGACGATGGTGCTGAAGTCTTTTTCGCCACGGGTCAGGCCTTCGTACAACACGGGCGTCACGCCGCGCTTGACCAGTTGCGCCTTGGTGGCATCCGCCAGGCCTTGGCCGTAGGTATCTTTGTCGTGCAGCACGACGACTTTCTTGCCCTTGAGCACGTCGACGATGTAGTCACCGGCCACAATGCCTTGCTGGTCGTCACGCCCGCACATACGGAACATGGCGCTGAGACCGCGCTCGGTGACTTGCGGGTTGGTCGAACCCGGGGTGATCGCGATGATCCCGGCTTCGTCGTAGATTTCCGACGCTGGAATGGTCGAAGAGGAGCAGAAGTGACCGACCACGCCGGCGACTTTCTGGTTGGTGAGGTCCTTGGCGACCGTCACGGCCTGTTTCGGCTCGCAGGCGTCATCGCCCTTGACCAGTACGATTTTTTCCCCGTTGACGCCGCCAGCCGCGTTCACCGCGTCAGCCGCCGCCTGTGCACCCTTCATGTACTGCTCGCCAAATGCCGCGTTGGCGCCAGTCATTGGACCCGCTACACCGATTTTCACATCAGCTTGAGCAAACGCAGAAACACCCAACGCAGTAGCCACTGCGAGGGCCAGAAAGCCTTTCTTGTAAAACGTCTGGGACATGAGGTGGTGCTCCAAGGTTTTTTTTAGTTGGCACTGCGACTTCACTTCACTGAATGCTCAGAGCAAGGGCCGTGCCATCGGTTTTTTATTCTTCAAAAAGTCGCTGCTTTCTTGTTATTTCGACTGTTTCGTTCCCATTTTCATTGGGCGTGCAACCGTCTAAACCGCGGAAGGTGAAACCATTTATTTTTTCAGGCGCAACCCGCACGCGCCATCATTGCAACCGCGGCGCCAAACGACGTGCAACCAGCCTGTAACAGCCCGCGTCACCGAACTGCACACTGCTGGTGCGGGACTGCTACAACCCGCACCATTACAGGCTAGTCGCTGCATCGAAAAGCGCCGCTTCCGGCAACATATTTCAACACTCAAATGACGATGCGCAGGCACTGGCCCGCGTGATACAGCGAGAACCCGGCCTCGTACAGGCAACTGCGCAAGCCCACACCGGCCAGGGGCTGCATCGGTGCGAAGGGAATTGGCAGGGCTTGCGGATTGCCGTGACACAGATAGTCGGCGAAGGCTTTGCCGACCACGGTGCCAGTGGTGACGCCCCGACCGTTGTAACCGGTGACAGCCACCAGTCCCGGCGCAGGCTCGAACAGGCGCATAAGGTGATCAGGCGTGAACGCGATGCGCCCGGTCCAGGTGCATTCCCACTCGACGGGTTGCAGATTGGGGAAGTAATGCTGCTGCACGCGGTCGGCCCAGGCCTTGAGAAACCAGGTCGGTTTCTGATTGCCGTTGCCGAGGCTGCCGAGCAACAAGCGCCCTTCTTTGTCGCGACGAATGCTGCTCAGCACCTGCCGCGTATCCCACGAGCCCTGCCCACCCGGGAGAATTTGCTGCGCGGCGTCCTCGGTCAGCGGCACCGAAGCGACCTGATAGTAATAACCGGGGAAGAAGTTGCGCTTGAGTTCGGTCCAGTCGCCTTCGGTGTAAGCGTTGGAGGCGATGACCACTTGCTCGGCCAGTACAGAACCATGCTCAGTCTGCACCGACCAATTCGAGCCCTGCCGCTCGAGGCGAGTGACTGGCGAATGATCGAACATCTGCCCGCCAAGACCTTTCACCGCGTTGGCCAGCCCGGTGACATACGCCATCGGATTGAGCGTCCCGGCGCGGCGATCGAGCAATGCGGCGGCAATTTTTTGCGTGCCGGTGGCTTGCTCGCAGGCCTTGCCGGTCAGCAGTTCAACCGGTGCGCCGCGACGTTTCCATTGTTGCTCGCGGCTGCGCAAATCCGCCTCGCCCTTGGCGTTGTGCGCCATGTGCAACGTGCCTTCGCGGCGTAACTGGCAATCGATGTTGTACTTGTCCACCAGGCTGAACACCAGCGCCGGTGCGCCCCCGAGCATGCGATTGAGCTGACTGCCGACCGCTTCGCCGAAACCGGCTTCTATCTCGTCCGGCGGGATCCACATGCCGGCGTTGACCAGCCCGACGTTGCGTCCGGAACCGCCGTGACCGGCGCGATGCGCTTCCAGCACGCAGACGCTTTTGCCTTTTTCCAACAGATGCAGCGCCGCCGACAACCCGGTGAACCCGGCGCCGATCACGCAGACATCGACCTTCACTTCGCCCCGCAGCGCGGTGTTATCCGGCCTTTGTGGCGTGAGTTTTTCCCACAGACACTCTTCGCGTAACGGCATTGCCAAGCTCCTGTCGGAGCAGCTGCAAGCTTTGAGCTACAAGCAGCAAGCCGATCTGCTTGTAGCTTGGGGCTTGAAGCTCGCTGCTGCTTAATCGAATGTGATGCCCTGCGCCAGCGGCAACTCCAGCGAGTAGTTCACGGTGTTGGTCTGGCGGCGCATGTACGCGCGCCAGGCGTCCGAGCCGGACTCACGACCACCACCGGTTTCTTTCTCGCCACCAAACGCGCCACCAATTTCCGCACCGCTCGGGCCGATGTTGACGTTGGCGATGCCGCAATCACTGCCGACCGCCGACATGAACTGCTCGGCTTCGCGCACGTCCGTGGTGAAGATGCACGACGACAGGCCTTGTGGCACCGCGTTATTCAGGCGCAGCGCTTCCTGGAAATCGTTGTAACCGACCACGTACAGAATCGGCGCGAAGGTTTCGCTGCAGACCACGTCGCTCTGCTCCGGCATTTCAACGATGGCCGGCGAGACGTAATAGGCGTTGGGGAATTGGTCTTCGAGCTGACGCTTGCCGCCAAACACCCGACCGCCTTCGCTCAATGCCTGTTCCAGCGCATCCTGCATGTTTTCGAAGCTGTGCTTGTCGATCAGCGGACCGACCAGATTGCCTTCCAGCGGGTTGCCGATGCGCACTTTCGAGTACGCGGCTTTGAGGCGGGTGACGATTTCTTCCTTAACCGATTCATGAGCGATCAAACGACGCAAGGTGGTGCAACGCTGGCCGGCGGTACCGACGGCGCTGAACAGAATCGCACGCACGGCCATGTCGAGATCGGCGCTTGGGCCGAGGATCATCGCGTTGTTGCCGCCCAACTCCAGAATACTGCGAGCAAAACGAGCGGCAACCTTCGGCGCCACTTCGCGGCCCATGCGTGTGCTGCCAGTGGCGCTGATCAACGCAACACGCGGGTCATCGACCAAGGCTTCACCAGCGTCGCGACCACCAATAATCACCTGGCAAAGATTCGCTGGGGCGTCGGTGAAGTTCTTCACTACACGATCAAACAGCGCTTGGCAGGCCAGTGCGGTCAGCGGGGTTTTCTCCGACGGTTTCCACACCACCGGGTTGCCGCAGACCAGCGCCAGCGTGGTGTTCCACGCCCACACTGCGACCGGGAAGTTGAACGCGCTGATCACCCCGACCACGCCCAGTGGGTGCCAGGTTTCACGCATATGGTGGCCCGGGCGCTCGGAGGCGATGGTCAAACCGTACAACTGGCGGGACAGGCCGACGGCGAAATCACAGATGTCGATCATCTCCTGCACTTCACCCAGACCTTCCTGGGTGATCTTGCCGGCCTCCCAGGAAACCAGCTCGCCAAGATCAGCCTTGTATTCGCGCAGCACTTCACCGAATTGACGCACCAGTTCGCCGCGACGCGGGGCCGGCACCTTGCGCCATTGCTCGAACGCATGATCTGCGCGACTGATGTGCTGCTCGACTTCAGCCGGGCCTTCCCAGTTCACGGCGGCAATGTGGCTGCCGTCGATCGGCGAATGCACCGGCACTTTGCCGTTCTGATAAAGGGCCGGGTTCACCCCTAGACGATCAAGCAATGCGGCAACCATGGGTCACTCCTCAAGCAAAAAACTGAATGTGTGCGGCCACTGTTTCGCGACCGGGCAGGCCTTTAGTTGTAGCGTCACAATGGCAAGGCAACAAACGACCTTTACGCGAGATATCATTCCGTTTATTCATGCTGCGCACAGAAAGACAAGAAAAGGATCGGCCATGCTGAACAAACGCCACTTGCCCTCGATCACCGCCCTGCAGTGTTTTGAGGCCGTGACCCGGCACTTGAGCTTCACCCGCGCCGCCGAGGAACTGAACCTGACCCAGAGCGCGGTGAGCAAACAGGTCGCGCAGCTTGAAGAGTTGTTGCAGCACTTGTTGTTCCGCCGGGTGCGGCGGCGCTTGCAGATGACCCCGGCTGGGGATTTGTACTTGGTTGAAGTAAGAAAAATCCTCACCCAAGTGGAAATGTCGACGCATTACCTGCGCTCCTACGGCGGTGAGACTGAAGTCCTGCGCGTCTCTACGCCATCAACCTTCGGCGCGCGCTGGCTGGTGCCGCGCCTGAAAGGCTGGCGTCTGCGCCATCCGTCGATCCATCTGGATCTGTGCAATGAGCAGGAAGCGGATGATCTGCTGCAAGGGCGCAGCGACCTGGCGTTCTATTTTGGTCAGGGCTCACGGCCCGGCACTGAATGCCTGAAACTGTTCGGCGAAGAACTGGTGCCGGTCTGCGCGCCGGGCAGCCTGCCGGACAAGCCGTTCACTGATCCGACGCAACTCACCGATCTGGTGCTGCTGCAAAATGCCTCGCGCCCGCAAGCATGGCACGACTGGTTCGACAGTCAGGGTTACCAAACCGAACACAGTTACCACGGGCCGCGTTTCGAAACCTTTTATATGTGCATCCGTGCCGCGCAGGTTGGCTGTGGCGTGGCGTTGTTGCCGCGATTTCTGGTGGAAGAGGAATTGGCCGACGGCAAACTGGTCATTCCCTGGCAGCATGCAATGCCCAGTTCCGACGCGTATTACCTGGCGTACCCGGAGCATGCGGCGGAAGTGCCGAAGGTACGGGATTTTGTGAAGTGGATGCTGGAGCAGATCGACAGCCCGAATGACTGAACCGATTGAATTATGTGGGAGCGAGCCTGCTCGCGAAGAGTCCGGCACATTCAATACCCATTTCGACTGAAATGACGCCTTCGCGAGCAGGCTCGCTCCCACAAGGGTTCTGCGGTGATCTAAAAAATTGCTGGCAATCTTCGTCCCTGATATGCGCCACTAGCGCCATTGATTGAGACCGCGCACAGGCGCGGCGCACCTGGAGACCCCGTTATGAGCGAGAGCGTGTTTGCCGATCGCATCGTGCAGAACCTGCTCGACACCGACTTCTACAAACTGACGATGATGCAGGCGGTGCTGCACAACTACCCCAACGTCGAAGTCGAATGGGAGTTCCGTTGCCGTAACAGCGAGGATCTGCGCCCGTATCTGGCCGAGATCCGTTTTCAGATCGAGCGGCTGGCCGAACTGAGCCTGAGCGCCGACCAACTGAGTTTTCTTGAGCGCATCAGCTTCCTGAAACCGGACTTCCTGCGTTTCCTCGGGCTGTTCCGCTTCAACCTGCGCTATGTGCACACCGGCATCGAGAACGGCGAGCTGTTCATCCGTCTGCGCGGGCCGTGGCTGCATGTGATTCTCTACGAAGTGCCGTTGCTGGCGATCGTCAGCGAAGTGCGTAACCGCTATCGCTACCGTGAAACCGTGCTGGAACAGGCGCGCGAACAGCTCTATCGCAAGTTCGACTGGCTGACCGCCAATGCCTCGGCCGACGAATTGTCGCAACTGCAGGTCGCCGATTTCGGCACCCGTCGGCGCTTTTCGTACGGCGTGCAGGCTGAAGTGGTGAATGTGCTCAAGCACGACTTCCCCGGACGCTTCGTCGGCACCAGCAACGTGCATCTGTCGCGTGAACTGGACATGAAACCGCTGGGCACCATGGCCCACGAGTGGATCATGGCCCACCAGCAACTCGGCCCGCGATTGATCGACAGCCAGATCGCCGCGCTGGATTGCTGGGTTCGCGAATACCGTGGCCTGCTGGGGATCGCGCTCACCGATTGCATCACCACCGATGCGTTCCTCGGCGACTTCGACCTGTTTTTCGCCAAGCTTTTCGACGGACTGCGCCACGACTCCGGCGATCCTGTGGTGTGGGGCGAAAAATGCATCGCCCACTATCACAGGCTCGGCATCGACCCGATGAGCAAGACCCTGGTGTTTTCCGACAGCCTGACCCTGCCCAAATCGCTGGAGATTTTCCGCGCGCTGCACGGTCGGATCAACGTCAGCTTTGGCATCGGCACCAACCTCACCTGTGACATTGCAGGTGTCGAACCGATGAGCATCGTGCTTAAAATGACCGCCTGCAACGGCCAACCGGTGGCGAAGATCTCCGACGAGCCAGGCAAGTCCCACTGCAAAGACCCGAATTTTGTCGCCTATTTGCGACACGTGTTCCAGGTTCCTGCCGATTCCAGTCTATCTAGCAAGGAGTGAATTCATGCAAGCCGTACAGCGTGAGATTGCTGAACAGCTCAAGGTGCAACCGCCGTTCGCCGACTACCAGGCCCTGCAGGCCGAAGTCGCCCGGCGCATTGCCTTTATTCAGGATTGTCTGGTCAATTCCGGGCTCAAGACGCTGGTGCTGGGCATCAGCGGCGGTGTCGATTCGCTGACCGCCGGCCTGCTGGCCCAGCGCGCGATGCGTGAGCTGCGCGACCAGACCGGCGACAACAGCTACAAATTCATCGCCGTGCGCCTGCCGTACGAAACCCAGTTCGATGAACACGACGCTCAGGCTTCGGTGGATTTCATCGCTCCAGACGAGCGCCACACCGTCAACATCGGCCCGGCGGTGAAATCGCTGGCCAGTGAAGTCGCGGCGTTTGAAGGCAAGCACGCGGTGTCGGTGGACTTTGTGCTCGGCAATACCAAGGCGCGGATGCGCATGGTCGCCCAATACACCATCGCCGGCGCGGCGCACGGTCTGGTGATCGGCACCGATCACGCGGCGGAAGCGGTAATGGGTTTCTTCACCAAGTTCGGTGACGGCGCTTGTGATCTGGCACCGCTCAGCGGTCTGGTAAAAAATCAGGTTCGGGCGATTGCGCGCAGCTTTGGCGCGCCGGAGTCGCTGGTCGAGAAAGTGCCGACGGCAGACCTGGAAGATCTGTCGCCGGGCAAACCGGACGAGGCTTCGCATGGCGTGACCTATGCCGAAATCGACGCATTCCTGCATGGCGAGCCCGTGCGGGAAGACGCGTTCAAGATCATTGTCGATACGTACAACAAGACTCATCACAAGCGGGTAATGCCGTTCGCGCCTTGAGCTGCTGCGAGAGGCAAAAACTCTCGCAGGCGGCGATCCCGGTTTCGAGTATGGAAATCGAAAGATCGCAGCCTGCGGACAGCTACAGCGCCGGTACGTGGAGACTTGCAGTCATTGCTTCAGGCGTTGTTCAGGGGCTTCAGGGTCCACGATCGTGATAGTGATTGATTCAGATTGGCTATCCGACGGTGTTTTTGCGTTGAATACGTATGTTCCGGGCTTCAAGTCCGGGAGTGTCTCTTGCCAGGCATTATCGAAGGCCACTGAAGTCGGGGCCAAATCCTCTTCACCATTGCGAAGTATTAATCGGAAATGTCCTGCCGCCTGGCCACTGAACGCAAGCGTCGTAAACACAGTCTCGTCGCCATCTTTCAGATCATTGCCGCCTTCGCCGACTTCTGCAATCCGGCCGATAGCAGGTTGTTTCGGTGACCCGACATAGAAGTCTATGGCGGCCGTCGGGTTGCCCTGTGGAGCCTTGGCTGTCAGCGAATATCTTGTGTCGGTTGGAAAATCCAACTCGCCGTTCCATTCGCCATCGGTCACGTCAAAGGTCTTGATCGGCACTAAATTATCTTTAGCAAACACCTCTACCGTACTTGAGCTGGCGGTCCCGGCAATCGTTAATTTAGTGTCCGGCGTAGCCGTTTCGTTGCGCACTTCTCCAGAAATGCCAGTCAGACCAGTAATCTTTACCTCGCCTTCGGGTTCATCGCTGACAGTCACCGTGCGGGTCTCGGATTTTTCGCCGTCTACGTCCTCGGCTTTCAGCACATAGGTTTTACCCGCCGTGAGCTCGATTTCGCCATCCCAAGTGCCATCCGCTGCCGTAAACGTTTCAATCGGAGTCGGGTTATCTCCATCCAGCAACTTGACCTCGCCGTCCTTCGCCGAGCCGGCGATCGTCAGTGTGGTGTCTGCGGTAGTCCCACCGTCTTCGATCTCGCCCTCTTCCGAATCCTTCAGCGAAGTAATCTTTACCTCGCCTTCGGACACTTCCCCGATGGTAACGGTATAGATGTCGGATTCGGTTCTATCATCCGCCTTGGCTTTCAGCGCATAGACCTGCCCCGTTACAAGCGTGAGACTGCCATCCCAGCTGCGGTCTGGTTTCACCGTAAACGTCGCAATCGGCGCAGTGGCAGCACCGTTGAAGATCCTTATCTGGCCTGTCTTCGCCAAACCCTTGATCTTCAGATCCGTGTCTTCAGTCTGGCCTCCGTTTTCTACCTCTTCGCCGCTGGAGTCTTCCAGCATTTCAATAAAGGGCTCTGTTACTACCGAGATCATTACAAATGGATCGGTTTCGTCCTCCCCATGGGACAGCACATATTCATGTTTTCCTTCAGGCAGATTATCTATCAGGAAAAATCCGTCGCCTGCCACGTTTGTCTGGCCATAGTATTTCGACCCATCATCGATAAGGAGCTCAAGACGAGAGTCCGCAGGCCCGGTAACGGTGAAGTTGGCCCTTGAGGAGAAAGTCCTCCCGCCGCTGGCAATCTCCTCCCCACCTGAAAACACTTTAGTGATTTTCAGGTCGGCCAAGGTTGAGTTCTTGCGCTTGTCGTCCATGGGTGAATCCTCTTTGCAATCGTCTGGAATGAAGACCCATGTAATCCCGACTTCGAGGAGCGGTCTACTGTCAGAAATTACAGGTGACAGCGCTTTTCGGATGAAAGGTAGCTCAAATAAAATCCATGCCAGACGCAAAAACGCCGCTGGCGACCATCGCGCAGCGGCGTTTCTTGCGACACCTGAACCCAGTGTTACTTCAGGACGATTGTGCCTTTCATCATCGAGATGTGGCCCGGGAACGAGCAGAAGAAGCCGTATTTTTCAGCGGCATCCAGCTTCGACACATCGAAAGTCACCGAGTCGGTTTCCTTGGCGCCGATGATCTTGGTGTGAGCGATAACGCGCGCATCACCTTCCGGCAGGTAGTTCTTGTCGATACCGGCGGCCAGGCCAGCGGTGGCGATTGGCTGCATGTCAGCTTCTTTGCTGATCACCAGGTTATGGCCCATGACGTTCTTCGGCAGGTTGCCGGAGTGGGTCAGCTCGACGGTGAAGGTCTTGCAGCTCTTGTCGATCACGATTTCCTTGGTGTTGAAGGACATCTGATCGGTGGAGTCAACGGTGGTTTTGCACTCGGCAGCCATCAATTGGCTGCTGGCCAGCGCCAGCAGGGATACCGCAACAACTTTGGAAAACATGGTGAATCTCCAAGGCAGGGTTAACAAAAACACGAATGGTGGAAAGACTGCCTGAAATCTTCGCAAGTTCCTATGACTTGAGTCAAAAATTGTATACAACTTTCAGGCTATGACACTCATCGAGACAATCTAACGGCCAGATTCCCCGGTCGGCCCTATGATCGGCGCATCTACTGAGACGGAGTGTCTGTCATGTTCTTTAACGGTCTGTTGTGCAGTTTGCTCGCCGCCTACGCCTGTGGTGCCAGCGGCACCTTTGAATCGCCGGAACGCGAAGTTTAGCCCTTGGATCAAGGCGTGCCAGCCATTACCCTGTGTCGGATTGACCCAGGAGGAAGGCATGTCTCTGAAATCCGTTTGTGTATTTTGCGGTGCCAACGCCGGCACTGTTCCGGCTTACACCGCAGCCGCAGTCGCTCTTGGCCAGGCGTTGGCCGAACGTAAGCTGACTCTGGTCTATGGCGGCGGCGCCGTGGGTTTGATGGGCATCGTTGCCGATGCGGCACTGGCGGCCGGCGGCGAAGTGATCGGGATCATCCCGCAAAGCCTGATGGACAAGGAAATCGGCCACAAAAGCCTGACCCGTCTGGAAGTGGTCGACGGCATGCATGCGCGCAAGGCGCGGATGGCTGAGCTAAGCGACGCGTTCATTGCTCTGCCCGGTGGTCTGGGTACGCTGGAAGAGCTGTTCGAAGTCTGGACCTGGGGCCAGCTCGGCTACCACGGCAAGCCGCTGGGCCTGCTGGAAGTGAACGGTTTCTACAGCAAGCTCACTGCATTTCTCGACCATATCGTCGGCGAAGGCTTCGTTCGCGCGCCACACCGTGACATGCTGCAAGTGAGCGAATCGCCGCAAGCACTGCTCGATGCTCTGGATAGCTGGAAGCCGACCGTCACGCCAAAATGGGTCGAGCAAAAACCCGGTTAACCCCCGGACACCGATACAGGGCAGAATATGCGCCGCTCAACCTCACCTTCGACCCAAGAGGATCGCCCATGGCCAAACCCAATTACTCCTTCGCCAAACGTCAACGAGACCTGGCAAAGGAACAGAAGAAAGAGGAAAAGCTTCAGCGCAAGAAACAAACCGCTGAAGAAGCAGCACTGAACCCTGAGGGTGAAGTGGCAACGGAAGATGATGTTGATGCAACCGAAACACCGAAAGATCAGGCGCCCGACGCCTGAACCCCACCGGGTTTGATGATCGA
This sequence comes from Pseudomonas tensinigenes, assembly GCF_014268445.2. Classification (NCBI taxonomy): domain Bacteria; kingdom Pseudomonadati; phylum Pseudomonadota; class Gammaproteobacteria; order Pseudomonadales; family Pseudomonadaceae; genus Pseudomonas; species Pseudomonas tensinigenes. The sequence continues at coordinate 874,826 of NZ_CP077089.1, read as the reverse complement.
ATCAGACCCTGCGGATTTGTGACGGGGCTGGCGGTTTCACTGCTGGCCCTCACAGCCCTCCCCCTTCCCAAGCACACCCAAATTCCCATGTGGGAGCGAGCCTGCTCGCGAAGGCGGTGCATTTAGCCACATATGAACTGACTGACCTGACGCTTTCGCGAGCAGGCTCGCTCCCACATTTTTTGATCATCGTTAATCCAGAGGCATTACGGTGACGCGCACTTCCGGATCATGATTGCCGCCGCCCAGAATCACCCCGCGCAACGGCGACACATCAGAGAAATCCCGCCCCCACGCCAACGTGATGTGCTCGAGCGCTGGCTGCACATTATTGGTCGGATCAAAATCCACCCAGCCCAGTACCGGACAAAACACCGACACCCAGGCATGCGAAGCATCGGCGCCGATCAAGCGCGGCTGCCCCGGTGGTGGCTGCGTCAGCAAATAACCACTGATGTAGCGCGCTGCCAGCCCTCGCGAGCGCACGCACGCCAGCATCAAGTGCGCGAAGTCCTGACAGACCCCGCGCCGCCGCTCCAGCACTTCCACCAGCGGGGTCGCCACTTGGGTCGCCTCGGCATCAAAAGTGAATTCGCTGAAGATCTTCTGCATCAAGTCCCGCACGCCCAACAGCAACGGCCTGCCCGGCGCAAAACAACTCTGAGAGAACTCGACGAAGCGGCTTTTCAAATGCACGTACGGTGACTGGAACCGGTAGCGACAGGCTTCGAGCAACTCAGCGGACAACGGCTGGCTGCTGTAGGTGAGTGCATCGCGGGTCAATTCCCAGGCCGGCGACTGATTGAAATCCAGAGCCGGCCGCGCCAGCACCTCAACGGTGAGCCGGGCATTGACCTGCAATTCATCGTGAGGACGCTCGAAGGCCAGCCGGGTCAGCGGATTGCCAAACACGTCGAGCTCATCGCGGCGTGCTGTCGGGTCCGGGCTGATCAGCAGCTGCTGTTCAGTGCAGCGCTGCCAGGCGCATTCACGCGGCCACAAGTGCGCCAGTTGCTGCGCCAGCGACACCGGGCTGTCGTAGTGGTAACAGGTGTCGTGGAGGATCTGGTAGCGAGCATTCATCAGACGGACACCGTGCGCTGGCTGACATCATCGACATGGGCGAAATGGCGCAGGGCCAGACGACCCGACACCTGCCCGCTGGCCTCGGCAATCTCTTGCAGCAGATCCGCCAGACCATTCAGAGCGGCTCGTACACTGGACTCACCGAATAATGGATTCTCCAGACATCCCAGATCGAAGCGCGCCAGACGCTCGACCAATTGCGGCAGTCCGGCCTCCCTTGGCGCAGCGAAATCGTCGTTCAAACGTTTCAAGGTGCGGGTCACCAGTTTCAACTGGAACAACACCGCGTGCGGGTTCTGCTCATCGAGCAGCAACAGGTCGAGCACCGGAATCAATTGCGCCACCGCCAGATAACGTGAGCGATAGGTGATGCTGCTGTTGCCCAGTTCCAGCAACCACTCCAGGCCCGCCTGATCGAACGCCCCAGCGCCACGCAGAAACGCCGCCAGACTGCTGCTGAGAAATTGCAGACGCTCGATACGCCGGCCGATCATCAGAAAGCGCCAGCCTTCGTCGCGGGTCATGTCGTCCAGGGCAAACCCGGACAGCGCCGCCAGCGACATCACCAGCCGGTTGAGAAAATCCAGCAACTCGCCGAAATCCGGCTCATCGGTGTCCAGCTCCGTCGCTTCGCGTTGCAGCTCCACCAGCGCCTGCCAGTTTTCCCGAGAAAGTTTGCCACGCACTTGTGAGGCCGCCCACTGCAAACGCTGCAGGTTGGAACGCAGACTGAACGACCAATCCTCACCCAGCAGTGCCGCCAGCAGACGCTCCGGCAGTTCACCCTCGTCCGGCAGCAGCGTCAGTCGCTCGCCGAGATCGACAGCGGCCTGCAACGCTTGCGGGTCGTCGCCGTCGACATAACGCGCGAGCATGATGCGCAGCAACCGCGCACTGTCATCACAGCGCTCGCAGTAACGGCCGAACCAGAACAGGTTTTCCACCACCCGTGACGGCAGGTACGGATCGCGCCGCACCAGATCATGGACCCCAACGTTGCGCTGACTCTTCCATTGCTCACCGCTGGGAGGGCGATCACCCAGTACCCAAGTGTCTTTGCTCGCTCCACCACGCTGCATCGACACCACTTCGGCATCGGCCTCGGCCGCCACCCGGGTCAGACCACCCGGAAGCACGCGATAATCGTCAGCACCGGCCACGGCGTACATGCGCATACCGATCGCCCGTGGTTGCAGTTGAGCGTTTTCCGCCTGCCAGATCGGCGCCTGGGACAGCTGAGCCAATTCTTGCGCCACATAGGCATAAGGACGCGCCTGCATGCGTTCGGCAAGCGCCTGACGCTGTTTTTCACTCAGATCACGGCCAAATACCGGCGCGAAGCTCTGCGAAGGAAATGCCGGTTTGATCAGCAGTTCGGGCAGTTTTTCCAGGGCTTGAGCCAACACCGGCGCCTCACCGCACCACCACGTCGCGATCGACGGCAAAATCAGTTCTTCGCCAAACAGGTATTGGTTGATCTTCGGCAGAAAGCCCAGCAATCCCGGGGACTCCAGCACGCCGCTACCCAGCGCATTGGCGACCAGGACTCGCCCTTGGCGTACCGCCTCAAGCAACCCGGGAACGCCGAGTGCCGAGTCAGTACGCAGTTCCAGCGGGTCGCAAAAATCATCATCGAGCCTGCGCATGACCGCGTGCACCCGACGCAGACCACTGAGGGTTTTCAGGTAGACCGTGGCATCGCGCACCGTCAGATCACCGCCCTCGACCAGCGGATAACCGAGCTGGCGAGCCAGATACAGATGTTCAAAATAACTTTCATTGAAGCGCCCCGGTGTGAGCAGCACCACCAGCGGCGCGTCATCGTCACACGGCGCCTGTCGCGCGAGGGTCTCCTGCAACGTACGGAAGAAGCCGGCCAGATGCTGCACCTTCAGATCCCGGTACAACTCGGGAAACGCGCGCGACACGATTGTGCGGTTTTCCAAGGCATAACCGGCGCCCGACGGGGCTTGGGTGCGATCGGCAGTGACCCACCAGCGCCCGTCCGGTGTGCGCGCCAGATCGACGGCATACAGGTGCAGAAACGACGCTTCCGGCGGCGCGACATGCTGACACGGCCAGAGAAAATTGTTGTGACCGAAAACCAGCTCTGCCGGCAACAGGCCTTCGCTGATCAGCCGTTGCGGCCCATACAAATCAGCCAGCACAGCATTGAGCAGTCGCGCACGCTGGGCGATACCTGCCGACAGTTGCTGCCATTCATCCGCAGCAATCACATGCGGCAGCAGATCCAGCTCCCACGGCCGATCCGCGCCTTTGGGATCGGCATAGACGTTATACGTGACACCGTTTTCCTGAATCTGCCGCGCCAGCAATGCCTGCCGCTGCATCAGTTGCGCCGGGGTGCTGCGTTGCAACTGATCGAACAGCCGCCGCCAGTGCGGGCGCACCGCGCCACTGCCGTCGAGCAGTTCGTGATAAGTGCCCGCCGTAAGCGGGTAGCGGTCTAGCAGGTCAGGCATGGAAAGCTCGGCAGACAGCAAGGAACGGTCAGACTAACGCAGGCACATGACGCGCGGATATACGAAAAATCCGCGTGTCGCGTAGGCCTTAGAAACGTCGTAAATCGATTGTCATCGGTAGCTCGTCACTGATTTCTACATTCGGTATAGGAAGTTTCCCCGGCGTGTGTCCGATGCGGAAGAATCGCGCCATCCGCCGGCTCTCCGCTTCGTTGGCGTTGACCGGCAACGTCTCGTAATTGCGCCCGCCCGGATGGGCAACGTGGTACTGACAACCGCCCAGGGAACGCCCCATCCAGGTGTCGAGGAGGTCGAACACCAGCGGTGCGTGCACGGGTATTGTCGGTTGCAAACAGTTGGCCGGTTGCCACGCTCGGTAACGCACACCCGCGACGAACTCGCCCACGCGTCCGGTCGGGTGTAACGGCACCGCGATGCCGTTACACGTCAGCAGATAACGCTGCGGCGGCAAGCCTTTGAGCTTGACCTGCAGGCGCTCCAGCGATGAGTCGACGTAACGGACCGTGCCGCCCGCCGCGCCCTCCTCGCCCAACACGTGCCACGGCTCCAGCGCCTGCCGCAGTTCCAGTTCGATGCCGTTAACGGCGTAATCGCCGACCTTGGGAAAACGAAACTCCAGGTGCGCGGCAAACCATTCCGCGCGCAGCGGATAACCGGCGTTGTTCAGTTCGACAATGACGTCGGCAAAATCCTGCTCGATAAAGTGCGGCAGCAGGAAACGATCGTGCAGTTCGGTGCCCCAGCGCGCCAGTTTCGGCGGCGCATAAGGTTCGCGCCAGAACCGTGCGACCAGTGCCCGCAGCAACAACTGTTGCGCCAGACTCATGCGCGCGTGGGGCGGCATTTCAAAGGCGCGCAGTTCCAGCAAGCCAAGACGCCCGGTGGCGCCGTCCGGCGAATAGAGTTTGTCGATGCAGAACTCGGCACGGTGCGTGTTGCCGGTGACGTCGATCAGCAAATTGCGCAGCAGTCGATCGACCAGCCACGGGGCACATTCCTCGCCCGGTTCGGGCATCTGCGCGAAGGCAATTTCCAGTTCGTACAGCGCGTCATTGCGCGCCTCATCGACACGCGGCGCCTGAGACGTCGGGCCGATGAACAGTCCAGAGAACAGATACGACAATGACGGATGGTTATGCCAGTAACTGATCAGGCTGCGCAGCAGATCGGGGCGACGCAGGAACGGCGAATCCGCCGGCGCCCCCCCACCGAGAACGAAATGGTTGCCGCCGCCGGTGCCAGTGTGACGGCCGTCGATCATGAATTTTTCGGTGGTCAGGCGGGTCTGGCGCGCCTCTTCATACAGAAACTCGGTGCGCTCGACCAATTCGTCCCACGTGGCCGAGGGTTGCACGTTGACCTCGATCACGCCCGGATCCGGGGTAATGCGGAAATTGCTCAGACGCGGATCGCTCGGTGGCTCGTAGCCTTCCAGCAGCACCGGGCAATGCAATTCTTCGGCGGTCGCTTCGATGGCGGCCACCAATTCCAGATAATCCTCAACCCGCTCCAGCGGCGGCATGAACAGGTACAACCGCCCCTCCCGCGCCTCGGCGCAGAATGCGGTGCGGGTCAGCCAGTCGGCAGATTCGTCGATCTTCGGCGCGCGTTCGTCAGCCGCTGCCGGTTCGCCTGGACTATTGAGCAGCGCAGTTTGCGGCAACTCGGGGAAATCCTGATTCGGGTCCTGTGGATGAATAAACGGATACTCCGCGGCCTTCACCCACGGCTGCGACCCCAACGGCAGGCGATAGCCCAACGGCGAATCCCCCGGCACCAGTCGGCAATGCTCGTCACGCAGGTACCAGCGCCCGCTCTGCCATTGATCACCCTTGGCCGTGCGCGCCAGCGGCAACACCTGGCCGATTACCTTGTTCAGGCCCTGACTGAAGACCTTGCGCAGACGTGCACGCTCAAGAGGTTCCTCAAGACGTGAATCTTCGGCGCTGACATTGCTCGGCAACGTGCCCTCGCGCCAGAGGTAGTAGAAATTGTCTTCGTAGGCCGGGAACACAAAGCGCGTAGGCAATTTCAGGCGCTCGGCGACACTGGCCAGAAAGCGCCCGGCCAGTTCACCGTCGGCGCCGTAATCCTGTTGTTCGTCGGCAATCAGCGCGTCGTTGTGCCAGATCGGCACACCATCACGGCGCCAGTAGCAATTGAGCGACCAACGCGGCAGTTGCTCGCCGGGATACCACTTGCCCTGACCAAAATGCACCAGGCCTTTCGGCGCGTAATGCTTGCGCATGCGCTGGAACAGTTCGGCGGAGAGCCGGCGCTTGTCCGCGCCCAATGCGGCGGTGTTCCACTCGGCGCCATCCGGGTCATCGATGGACACGAAGGTCGGCTCGCCGCCCATGGTCAGGCGCACGTCATCCGCCAGCAGGTCGGCATCGATCTGCCGCCCCAGCGCCTGAATCGCCAGCCACTGTTCATCGGTGTAGGGCTTGGTGACGCGCGGCGCCTCCCAGATCCGCTCCACCGACATCTCATGGCTGAACACACATTCGCACGGCTCGACCAGGCCACTGATCGGTGCCGCCGAGGACGGATCGGGACTGCAGGCCAACGGGATATGCCCTTCGCCGGCGAACAGCCCGGAAGTCGCATCGAGGCCGATCCAGCCCGCGCCCGGCAAATACACCTCGCACCAGGCGTGCAGGTCGGTGAAATCCACTTCAGTGCCGGATGGGCCGTCGAGACTTTTCACGTCGGCCGTCAGTTGAATCAGATAACCGGAGACAAATCGCGCCGCCAACCCGAGGTTACGCAGCAACTGCACCAGTAGCCACGCCGAGTCGCGGCAGGAACCGGAGGCATGCTCAAGGGTGTGCTCCGGGGTTTGCACGCCCGGTTCCATGCGAATCAGATAGCCGATGTCTTCGCTCAAGCGCTGGTTGAGCGCCACGAGGAAGTCCACCGCCGGCAGCGGTGTGCGGTCGATGGCGTCCAGATAGGCTTTGAATTTCGGCGTCAGCGGCAGGGTTTCGAGGTACGGCGCCAGCTCCTTGCGCTCATCGGCGGCGTAGGCGAAGGGGATTTTCTCGGCGTAGGGTTCGAGGAAGAAGTCGAACGGATTGAACACGGCCATTTCGGCGAGCAGATCGACTTCGATGCGCAGTTCATTGGTTTTCTCGGGGAACACCAGGCGCGCGAGGTAGTTGCCCTGCGGGTCTTGCTGCCAATTGATGAAATGCTGCTCGGGCGAGATTTTCAGTGCATACGACAAAATCCGCGTGCGGCTGTGGGCAGCCGGGCGCAGGCGCACGATCTGCGGGCCGAGTTCGACAGCGCGGTCGTAGCGGTAATGCGTGACGTGATGCAATGCGACATGAATCGACACGGCGTGCCTCCTGCGAGCCTAAGCGTATTCGAAAGCGCGCAAGACTTATGCCATGCAGAGGGCTTGGGCGCTTTCCCGGAATGCTTAGGGCAGTACAGCACCAAAATCGGGCGATGCGGGGAAATGGTTTGGGCTCATTGCACGTAAATGTTGCGAAGAGCCCCTCACCCTAGCCCTCTCCCAGAGGGAGAGGGGACTGATCGGGGTGGCCGTTGGAGATACGCCGACTTGAAAGTCTTGAGTCGAACCCGGATTTTGAAAAGCAAGGAAATCTGTTGCGAAGAGCCCCTCACCCTAACCCTCTCCCAGAGGGAGAGGGGACTGACCGCGTTGGATGTTCGAGATACGCCGACTTGAAAGACTTGAGTCGAACTCAGGTTTGAAAGGCACAGAGATCTGCTCCCTTCCCCCTCGCCCCCCATGGGGGAGAGGGCTGGGGTGAGGGGGATGGATCTTGCGGCCTGCATAAATCCAACGGCAGAAACGCAAAACGCCAACCCGAAGGTTGGCGCTCTGTTCAGCTCAAGCGATGTTTAGCGCGGTACGACCGGCTTGCGCGTCGGCTTCGGCCCTTTGCCTTTCGCGGCGTCCTTGCGCTCCTTGGCCGCCTGCTGGTTGCGGGCAAACGCCGCCGCCTTGGCCTGTTCACGCTTGTCCCAAGGATTACCACCATCACTGGCACGCGGCGGCAAACCAGTGTGCTGGGTGAGGATCTTGGTGGTCTTCTCTTTGCCTTCCTTCGCCACTTTATGGCTACCGGCCGGCGTCGAGTTCTTGCGACGGGCGCTCTGGTAGCTGTCAGTCGCCGGCTGATGAGTCGGGATCAACTGATCCTTGCCCGAACCGATCAGGTCGCCACGGCCCATGCGGATCAACGCTTCACGCAGCATCGGCCAGCCTTTCGGGTCGTGATAACGCAAGAACGCCTTGTGCAGACGACGCTGCTCTTCGCTCTTGACGATAGTCACGCCATCACTCTTGTAGGTGACCTTGCGCAGCGGGTTCTTGCCCGAGTGGTACATCGCCGTGGCGGTGGCCATCGGCGACGGGTAGAACGCCTGCACCTGGTCAGCGCGGAAGCCGTTGCCCTTGAGCCACAGCGCGAGGTTCATCATGTCTTCGTCGGTGGTGCCCGGGTGGGCGGCGATGAAGTACGGAATCAGGTACTGCTCCTTGCCCGCTTCCTTGGTGTACTTCTCGAACATGCGCTTGAACTTGTCATAGCTGCCGATGCCCGGTTTCATCATCTGGTTGAGCGGACCTTCCTCGGTGTGTTCCGGGGCGATCTTCAGGTAACCACCAACGTGGTGGGTCACCAGCTCTTTGACGTACTCCGGCGACTCGACCGCGAGGTCGTAGCGCAGGCCGGAGGCAATCAGGATTTTCTTCACACCCGGCAACGCACGGGCGCTACGGTATAGCTGAATCAGCGACGAGTGGTCGGTGTTGAGGTTCGGGCAGATGCCCGGGAACACGCAGGACGGCTTGCGGCACGCGGATTCGATTTCCGGTGTTTTGCAGGCGATGCGGTACATGTTCGCGGTCGGGCCGCCGAGGTCGGAAATGACGCCGGTGAAGCCCGGCACCTTGTCGCGGATCTCTTCGATTTCGCGAATGATCGACTCTTCGGAACGGTTCTGGATGATCCGGCCTTCGTGCTCGGTGATCGAGCAGAAGGTGCAGCCACCAAAGCAGCCACGCATGATGTTCACCGAGAAACGGATCATGTCGTAGGCCGGGATCTTCTCTTTGCCGTACGCCGGGTGCGGAACACGGGCGTAAGGCATGCCGAACACGTAGTCCATTTCTTCAGTGGTCATCGGAATCGGCGGCGGGTTGAACCAGACGTCGACTTCGCCATGCTTCTGCACCAGCGCACGGGCGTTGCCCGGGTTGGTCTCGAGGTGCAGCACGCGGTTGGCGTGGGCATACAGAACGGCGTCGCCACGGACCTTTTCAACCGATGGCAGACGAATCACGGTCTTGTCGCGGGTCATGCGCGGGCTGGCCAGGATCTGTACGACCTTGGCTTCCTGCGGATCTTCAACCGGACCCTTTTCCTGCTCGATGGCGCAGGCCTGGGTGTCCTGGGTATTCACGTACGGGTTGATGATCTTGTCGACCTTGCCCGGACGGTCGATACGCGTCGAGTCGACTTCGTACCAGTCTTTCGGCGTATCGCGACGAATGAACGCGGTGCCTCGCACGTCGGTGATGTCTTCGATCTTGTGGCCGTAGGACAGACGCTGAGCGACTTCGACAATTGCGCGTTCGGCGTTGCCGTACAGCAGAATGTCGGCGCTGGCGTCGATCAGGATCGAGTTACGCACGCGATCCTGCCAGTAGTCGTAGTGGGCGATGCGGCGCAGCGAGGCTTCGATGCCGCCAAGGACGATCGGCACGTGCTTGTAGGCTTCTTTACAGCGCTGACTGTAAACCAGGCTCGCGCGGTCCGGACGCTTGCCGGCCATGCCGCCAGGCGTGTAGGCGTCGTCGGAACGGATTTTCTTGTCCGCTGTGTAGCGGTTGATCATCGAGTCCATGTTGCCCGCCGCAACCCCGAAGAACAGGTTCGGCTCGCCGAGCTTCATGAAGTCGTCTTTGGACTGCCAGTTCGGCTGGGCAATGATCCCGACGCGGAAGCCCTGGGACTCCAGCAGCCGGCCAATGATCGCCATGCCGAACGAAGGGTGATCGACGTAGGCATCACCGGTAACAATGATGATGTCGCACGAATCCCAGCCAAGCTGATCCATCTCCTCCCTGCTCATCGGCAGGAATGGCGCTGGCCCGAAACATTCGGCCCAATATTTTGGATAGTCAAATAACGGCTTGGCTGCTTGCATGTCGACGACCGGTGTTGAAGTGAAAAATCGCGGGCGCGGAATATAGCACAAATTTTGACCAATTCCGACGGCAATGGTCGGTTTCTAACGACAACCCGCTCTGCGCACTTCGAGCAGAAAATCTCCGGTGACTTTCAACCCGCCAGACAGCGGCAATGACGCTGAATGCCTTGCAATACTCGATGAACGGGTGCTGCAGCCGCCACTTTTTCAAGGATGAAGAAACATGGCAGTAAAACCGCCTCGCAATGGCACCGCCTACGTGGACGTGGACGTCCATATCCGCTCGAATCGACCGGTGGACGGCGACACAAGGACGCCAGATACGCCGACCCGCAAAGGCCGCGATCCGTGGCTTCATGGCGAAACCCCGAAACCGCGGACCCCGCCACCCGGTGTCGAAGATCCCGATGCGATCCTGCCAGCAGCGACTGTCATGATTCGCCCGACCCCAGCCCCCGCTGAAGTCCGTCTCGTCACCGATCAGCCGCTAAAGCATTACTGGGTCAGTACCACGGCAAAACTGCCGCCTGCCGACAGCGAAGGATTCAGGGTGTACAACAAACGGCTGTACGTCGACGTCCCCGATGGCGGCATCGTTCTGGTCGCAGTGCAGCCGGACACGGGACTGTACCGGGCCCGGCTATCGAGCGAACTGCACCCCTCTGGGCCGCTGCTGTTACGCGACGTCGACAGTGGCGTCTGGCACCCACTCAATGATGTTGACGCCGGCAACGTCCCGCCCACCGACGCAAGCCTTCAGCCGTTTCGCACTGATCTGGATTTGCGCACAGCCGAGCCCGGCAGCGACGGTTTGTTTCGCCACGACGGCAAGCTCTACGTGATCATCCACAACCACGCGTATCAGGCGATGCAAGATCTCGACGCGTCGAGCCCGGCGCACAAGGTGTGGCGTATTGTTAACCCAAAGGATCCGGTGGCCAACGACAGCGCGAACATCTACCGCGCCAGTCGCAGCGGTGAAACCCGGGCGATCACTCGCAACGAGGCAAATGTCTGGGTTTCTGTGCTTACGGGGCTGAGGGGTGGCATGCCCCGCAATGACTCGACGCAGGCCAAAATGGCCCTCCTGATGCAACGCTATGAACCCTTCCAGAATGCCCACACCGCCCTGATCGAATCATCCACGCAGTACGACGCCCTCTGGAATCGGGCCCGACAACAGGCGGATGGCCCCGCCAGGACCTCGGCCCTGGTCGCCGTTGAGGTGCATTTGCTCAAGCACATCAGAAAACAAACGGCCTTTGTTCAGTCGCTCGTCGACAACAAGGACTGGATGACCATCCTCAAGGCAGGCGGGCTATTCAAGGAAGAACTGCACACTTTCCGGATAGAACGCGTCGAATACCTCAACAGGCTCATGGCCGTCATGGACCTCAGAACCAGGCCTGAGGTGACAGACATGAGTGCCGACAATTGCAGGAAAATCATCACTCACCTGAACAAGAAACTGAAGATTCTCGACGAGCGCCAGGTGGTGATGGAACAGATCAGAAAAGCGTCTCCCGGAGCGGCCGCGCAACTGACTGAACTCGGCCGGCAGGTACCCGCAACGGATCGCATCAACTTCAACAAACTGGCTCTTTATGTGCACCTGTTTGCCGGCACTCCCGACCAGCCGCCAGACACGACCATGCCCTCGCTATCAGCCCTCGACCTGATTACCGGGGATCTGGGCAATCTTCCAGAGCGCGAGCATCCCATGGCGCTGCTGCTGGCTATTGACCAGTTGAAAGGAGACCGGAGCCGCTTTGAGATGCTGCTGAGCTCGCAAAGCCCGAGGAGCCAATACCTTGAGGAGATCATTGCCCTGATCGATCCGATCGAGAAGAAAATCGAAGGCAAACTGACTGAAATTCTTGACGTTTCGATGCGCCGAGCCGATCTGCCGAGCCTCGACCAGGACATTGATTTCGACTTCATTCCGACGCAACCGGTCTACGCCGATACAAGCCGTCCCGCCCCCGCCAAGAAGATGTTCCGAACCCGTCAGCACGGCACTTACAGGGTACTGGTCGGGGAGACTGAAACCGCCCCGGACGGGAGCATCATCATCAAGGTTCCCGACCCGTTGCGGCCAGATTCACCGCCCAGGCGCTACGAAAAAAGACAAGACGAATGGCTGCCGGTGCTCCCGCCGATTGTCCGCGTACCACGCTCGCAACTGGTCGCAGAGGCAATCCGCTTACTGGCCAGCCATGAGAATCACATGCTCGATGCGAGCGCCCAAGAAGCCAGAAAAACCAACCCGACAGAGATCATCGAAAGTCTGGGCAAGGAAAGCGATCTGCTCAACGAGCAGGCCAGACGGCTGGAGAACCACGCAAGCGAGGGCGAAGATAGAGGGATCATCGATTTGGCCGCACGCCTGCGAACCGCAGCCGACTCATTGACCAGCCAAGGGCAAGAGATTCTGGTGCGGATGTACAAGAACAAAGACGTGCTGGACATCATGCGCCTGAATTATCTGCTGGATCGCGCCGAGCTCAATGTGAGCAAGACCGTTGATCGCAAGGCGTTGGGCAAAGGCAAGGACAAGTCATTCCTCGACGTTTACGCCATCTCTGATCGCGCTGACGGCGGACCGTTGTGGCAAGCCCACTTCCACTATGACAAGCAGGACAGCCACCCGCTGAACTTCACTATCAAGGGCAGCCACCTGAAAACCCTGGAACAGAGCAAACGCGGGATCGAGTCGCAGCGCCGCGATGAACTGGCCGGTCTGGTGCATGTGCCGATCTGGCGAGAGAGGTTCGATGGCAAAACAGCGCACAAAATATTCACATTGGCAGACAACGCCGCAGCGCTTGCCGAGTAAAGGACCACGCCCGAGCGCCGCGCTTGCGACCCTGTGACAACCACCAGGCAATGACGCCGAACGCTGTCGGCGCCCGTTCGCGGGCCCTGATAGCAAACCTGCAAGGAAGAAAAAATGTCACCACGACTGCCTCTCAAAGGCACCGTTGAAAGCCCCGTACGACCGACCCGGCAAGGATCGGAGACAGCAAGGCCCGAGACACCACCGCATGTCGATTTCGGCCCATCGAGCTCACGAGGAACGCTGAACCGTGAAGGTCTCGGCAGACCCGCGAGCGACGCCAGCCTCGATAGCATCGCGCCAATACCGGCGGTAACGATCAGTGAGTCAGCGCCACCAATAGCCGCGATCACGCGTGAGCAATGGCCACTGGAACATTACTGGATTGCCACCCCCGCTGACCTGCAAGGTCCAAACGCTGAGGGTTTCCGGGTGCACAGGGGGCGACGTTACGTCGATGTCCCCAACGGCGGCACGGTGCTTGTCGGAGTCGACACGCAGACCCGACAGTATCGAGCCCGCTTATCAACCGATCTGGAAGCGCTCGGCCCGGTGCTGCTGCGTGACACCGAAAGCGGGCTCTGGCACCCACAGGAACGCCCCCAACCAGCCCCGTCTACGTCGGCCACGCCAAGCAATCGTGGATTGCCCCGGCCCGGTGGCGGGCACGTACGCCCTGCTCATCGACAATTGGCAGACCGGGTTGCCGCCATCATCAATCGGCTGCGCAGTCCACACGCTCGCGCAAAGAGGCTGTTCCGCGCCATGAGTGAGGAACAGATTGGCGCTTACATCCGCTCGCTGGGCAGCGACATCGAAGGCGCGTTGAGTCGACGCGAAACCGAATACAAAACGCTCAAGCATCAACTGACGGTCTGGAGCAAAGAATCATCTTCGACGCCAGCAATAGCAAAAAACTGGGCAGAACACGTCACCCACGAAATAAAACGCTGCTTTCGCCGAGAGACCGGGACGTCATTGAAGCTTGAGCCTGGCAGCGGCCCCCTGCCGGCATTGCAGGCTGATTTCAGTCATGTCCGGGAACTGTCTCTGGACTCCATCACCTGGACGCCCGCAGCCGACACTTTTCTCGGCGGATTCTCGCGCCTGGAGCAATTGACGGTCACCGGCGCCACGCTGGATAAACTGCCGGCAGCGGTCGCGCAGATGGGCAACTTGAGAACGTTGGATTTGAGCGCCAACCGGATCCGGCTGGACACACCAACCGCAGTTGCATTCACGTCCCTCAGCAATCTTGAAACCATCAACCTGTCGAACAATCCGCTGAGCATGACGCCCGACTTCAGCGCGCTGACCGGGTTGAAAGTGTTAAACCTGAGCAATTCGCAACTGGATCAGTGGCCAACAGGTTTGCGCCACCAGACCGGTCTGCAAATCGTCGACTTGCGCAATAACCAACTGCAGGAAGTACCCCAGACGCTGCTCAATCCCCCCGCCGCGCAGCTCGAGGCCACCGTCAGACTTAACGGCGTCACCCTTATTGAGGGCAACGCCTTTGCTCCCGGCTATTGGAAAACCCTGGAACTGTATTGGCGCCGCCTCGCTGCGGATCATCCTGCATTGTCTGGCTCTGCTCATCCACAGGGTCTCAGGCTGGTCGAAAATATTCCCCAGCTGACCGCGGTGCAGCGGATGTACCCGGGTAAGGATGCGCAAGCGGCGAAGGATTACGTTCTGCAATTGGGAGATCAGGAACTGACTCGCCGCCTGCAGGATTTCGAGCTGCTTGAAACGCAGCTGGAAGATTATGTCGCCGGCCATCAATACCAGGGCTCCATCGACGCGGCCACAGCAAGACGATGGGCACCGCAACGTGTCGCCAGAATCATCAAGGCCTGCTGGCTACGGGAGTCGGGGGAAATGCTCAGACTTCCGCCCGGCAGTGGACCACTGCCCGCCCTGACGGCGGATTTCAGTCATGTCCGGATGCTCGATCTGCAAGAAATGAACTGGTCGGATAGCGGCGACACCTTCCTGGCCAACTTTACCAACCTGGAAAGCCTGTCCATCAACCGTTCCAATCTTCAACAGCTGCCAGCCAGCGTGAACGATATGAACAAGCTGACCCGACTGGATCTGAGCGCCAACAGTCTCGAGCTGGATGCGCAAAGTGCTGCAGCACTGAGCACCCTGAGCCGGCTGAAGATCGTCAATCTTTCGCAGAACCCGCTGAAAACGTCCCCGGACTTCAGCGCCATGTCCGAGCTGACAAGCCTTGACTTGAACAGTACGGGAATCGATCAGTGGCCGACTGGCCTGCTGGGCAAAACTGCTTTGGCGGGCCTTGATTTGCGCAATAACCACTTGACGCAAGTACCGCAGGCAAACATCAACCCCGCTCCCGAGCAGTTGGCCTCGATCGCTCGAATCAACGGCGCGACGTTACTGGAGGGCAATGATTTTCCATCGGGTTACTGGAGAAAGTTCGACGGCTACTGGCGACGTGTGCACGTTGCGCACCCGCAACTGTTGGACGCTGCGCATCCCGCTGCTTTCGATAGCGACAACTCTCGAGCGCAGCGATATCGCCGTCTCTATCCGAACAAAAGCATCAAGGTGTGCAGAGAGTATTTGTGGAACCTTGACCAAGGCACTGCCGGTACAAGGCTGGCCAGCCTCGAACGAGAATTCACCACACTGAAAACCCATCTGGACGCGTGGGTTTTTTCGGGAGGTGGCAACCGTCAGGGTTATCTTCGCGCGAATCAGGTGTTGATCAACGCCGAGACTCGCAACGATCGCACCACGGCAAGCCAGCGGATCATCAGTTGCTGGCGACGTGAAACTCCGCAAAAACTGGCCAATGACAGGACCCCCATCGGACTTGAGCTGGACCTGCGCGGTCTGAGGCTGCAAAGCCTGCCGGATATCGACGCAGACTTCAGTCACGTCGGCTCGCTCAACCTGAGCAATATGGGCCTGAGCACATCGCCGGAAGGCTTTCTGACCCGTTTTCGCCACGTACGCTGGCTGGATCTTTCACGCAATCAACTGCGCGAATTGCCGCCCGCCACTGGAGAAATGAACGGTCTGACCCGACTGTTTCTGCAGAACAACCAGATCGTCCTGACGGACGACACCGCCCGCGCTTTGTCAGAACGCACAACACTGCGAGCATTGTGGCTGCATGACAATCCACAATTGGCCATCGCCCCGGATTTCAGCCGGATAATCGACATGCGCTCAATCAATCTGGCCAACACAGGCATCGACACCTTTCCTGCCGGCATTGCCGATCAACCCCTATTGGATACCGTTGACCTGAGCAACAACCGGATCGAGGAAATCCCCGATTCCGTCATTGCCCCGCCGGACGAGCGACTTGCACACACGGCTCGCGTCAACAACGTGACCAACATCACCGACAATCCACTGTCGGCAGAGACACGTACCCGGCTGAACCATTACAACGACCGACTGATTGAGGCAGAGATGCCGCTGACCGGCCGGAACAACCTGCTCGACACGGCGGACGGCCACGCGCCTGTTGTGCGCCGAGTCACCACCGACAACCCAATGGCTCGCTGGACAGTCGGGATGCCAACCGATCTGCTGTCAACCCGAAGAGCCCAATGGCGAACACTGCGTAACCAGCAAGGCTCCGACGGGCTGTTCAATACCCTTGCCCGTCTGCTGCATGTTCCCGCCGGCCATAACGACCTTCAGCAACGGGTCTGGAAACTGATCGACAGCATTACCGAAAACAACCCGCAATCCGAACGCCTGCGCAGCGAGCTGTTCGAACGGTCAGGCGAGGCAGCCTGCTGCGATCGGGCAGCCTTCACGTTCGCCAATCTGGAAACCCGGGTGATGATGCATAACGCTCGCAGCCTGGCTCGGGATCAAGCACAAGGCCCGCAACTTGCCGCACTGTCCAAGGCCTTGTTTCGCTTGCATGAGGTCGACAAAATCGCATCGGCGGACATTGCGCAACGAGAGGCGATCATCCTCGAATCCAGGCAGGGCCAGGAGGCTCAGGCGCTTCCAGCCCCGCATGTCTCAGAAGAAGTCGAAATCAGGCTTTTTTATCGCCACGGTCTGAAAGACCGTTTGCAACTGCCGGGGCAGCCCGAGCGAATGGGTTTCGGGCATCTGGTCAATGTGTCAAAAGCACAGATGGATGCCGCATACGAAAAAATCATCGCACTGGATAACTCGCCCGAAGAATTTCAGGCTCTGTTATCGAGAGAGTTCTGGCAGGAGTTTGTCATCCACAAATACCAATCGCAGTTCGAAGCTCAGCGTCAGCCGTTTCAGGACCGCCAGGCGACACTCGATGAGTCTTACGCTGCCAACGAACTATCGTTTGCCGAATACGACGCGCAATCCAGAGCGCTGCAAGCGCCGCTTGCGATCGAGGAAGCCGCCTTGATCGAAACGCTGACCCGGCTGGAACTGGCCGGGCATGCGACCCGCGACAACGTCGAAGAACCCGCGGGCGAAAGCACGTAACACAGCGCAAGAGCGGGTGTTGGCCGAATGACTTCGGCCAACACTCATTCGTCGTCGTCGAAGTTGTAGCTGCCGGGCGCAAGGTTTTCGAAACGGGTGTATTTGCCGATGAACGCCAGGCGGATAAAACCGATCGGGCCGTTACGCTGCTTGCCGATGATGATTTCGGCGATGCCCTTGTGTTCGGTTTCCGGGTGATACACCTCGTCGCGGTACACGAACATGATCACGTCGGCGTCCTGCTCGATCGCTCCGGATTCCCGCAAGTCGGAGTTCACCGGGCGCTTGTTCGGGCGCTGTTCGAGGGAACGGTTGAGCTGCGACAGCGCCACCACCGGGCAGTTGAATTCCTTGGCCAGCGCTTTCAGGGATCGCGAGATCTCGGAAATCTCGTTGGTCCGGTTATCGCCGCTGGAACCGGGGATCTGCATCAGTTGCAGGTAGTCGATCATGATCAGGCCGACGTCGCCGTGTTCACGCACCAGACGCCGGGTCCGCGCACGCATTTCCGATGGGCTGATACCGGCAGTGTCATCGATGAACAGCTTGCGGTCGTTGAGCAGGTTGACCGCAGAAGTCAGGCGCGGCCAGTCATCGTCTTCCAGTTGACCGGAACGCACCTTGGTCTGGTCGATACGCCCCAGCGAGGAAAGCATACGCATGATCAGCGATTCGCCTGGCATCTCGAGGGAGTACACCAGGACCGCCTTCTCGCTGCGCAACACGGCGTTTTCCACCAGGTTCATCGCGAAGGTGGTTTTACCCATCGACGGACGGCCGGCGACGATGATCAAGTCGGACGGCTGCAGGCCGCTGGTCTTCTCGTCGAGGTCGGTGTAGCCGGTGGACAGGCCGGTGATGGCATTGTCGGTGTTGAACAAGGTGTCGATGCGGTCGATGGCCTTGGTCAGCAAATCGTTCACACCCACCGGGCCACCGGTTTTTGGCCTGGCCTCGGCAATCTGGAAGATCTGCCGTTCGGCTTCGTCGAGAATCTCGGCGGCGGTGCGGCCTTCCGGATTGAAGGCGCTGTCGGCGATTTCGGTGCTGATGCCGATCAACTGACGCAAGGTCGCTCGTTCGCGAACGATCTGCGCATACGCCTTGATGTTGGCGACGGACGGCGTGTTTTTCGCCAGTTCGCCAAGGTAACCGAGACCGCCGACTTGCGAGGTCTGACCTTCCTTGTCCAGTTGTTCGGACAGGGTCACGACGTCGATCGGCATGTTCTGATCGGCCAGTTTGGCGATCGCCCGGAAAATCAGACGGTGGTCATGTCGATAGAAATCGCCGTCGGAGACTTGATCGAGCACGCGTTCCCAGGCGTTGTTGTCCAGCATCAGACCACCGAGTACAGCCTGTTCGGCTTCGATGGAATGCGGCGGCACCTTCAGGGCAGCGGTTTGCAGATCGTATTGCTCGGGAGCGGAGATATCGTTCATGGCCACTTGTGTTGTTTGGAAAAACAGGGAATTCAGAAAGACAAAGGGCACGACCTGTAAACAGGATCGTGCCCGATGTTAACCGTCTGACGGACAAGCCGCCAGCCGATCAGTGTTGCTTAAGCTGCTACCACAACAACGCGTACGGTGGCTTCAACTTCGGCGTGCAGGTGCACAGCCACGTCGAATTCACCCACGTTGCGGATGGTGCCGTTCGGCAGACGAACTTCGCTTTTCGCAACTTCAACGCCGGAGGCGGTCAGTGCGTCAGCGATGTCGTGAGTACCGATCGAACCGAACAGCTTGCCTTCGTCGCCAGCGGTGGCAGTGATGGTCACTTCCAGCTCGGCCAGTTGGGCAGCACGGCTTTCAGCCGATGCTTTACGGTCTGCGGCAGCTTTTTCCAGCTCAGCACGACGCTCTTCGAACGCAGCCAGGTTGGCAGCGGTCGCAGCGGTAGCTTTGCCGAAAGGCAGCAGGTAGTTACGGCCGTAACCGGCCTTAACGTTTACTTTGTCGCCCAGGTTGCCCAGGTTGGCGATTTTTTCCAGAAGGATCAGTTGCATGTGGAAATCCTCTTAACTTTTAACCTTCACCGTTCGCGTTATCGGTGTCTTTCGACACGTGACGACCGCGAAAATCAATCAGGCTGTCGACAATGGCCAGGACCACGAGCAACGGATAGATCAGCTGCATGAACAGCAGCAGCGTGACGTACAACCCCACCAGCCAGAAACCGGCCAGTCGCTTCTGCCCGACCAGCCCGTGAATCAGGGCAAGTCCGGCGAACACCAGCGGTACACTGCACAACGGCGTCAACATGGCCATCTGTGCACCGAGATTCGGGCCCAGAAGCATCAACGCCAGCAGTAACATCGCCGGCCCCAGCGGGATCCGGATGGCGCGAAACTCGCGACCAAAACCACCCGGGTTGTACAACAACGCCTGCCAATGCCGCCCGACAATCAGGCTCAGCACGCTGACGATTTGCAACAACGCCGCAATCAGTCCGGTCAGGACTGGTGCGATCAGGGACGCGAAACGCGCTTGCTCATCGACCGACAATTGCTTGTAAGTCTCACCGAGAAGCGCCGGCATGACCTTTATCAAGGCCTGCGCGAGCATCTCGATCTGGGCCGCAAACGCTGCCCCGAGCACCACTGAAAACACCACTCCAATCACTACGCTGACCAGCAGCGTGCGGACCCAGGACTCACTTGCGCGCAAAACCAACGCAAGTCCCGAAGACCCCAGCAGCACCAGAAGTGCCCGTGGGTCATCGGCATACAGCCACCAGATCAATGCCGGCAGCAGCCCCAGAGACAGAACACCCAGGGCGTCCGTCAGTCCGCGCCGCAGCAGCACAAGGCTCCCGGCGGCAGCGCCCAACCAATACAACAACGGCAATGTTGCACATCCGGCCACCACGAGAGTGGCCTGCATACGGCCTCGCATGATGAACTCAGCTAAGGCACGCATGCATTCAATCCTTTGCTACTTGTCGACTGCCCGGTCTCAGCGGCCGTGGCTGTCGGTGTAGGCCAGCAGGGCCAGGAAGCGGGCGCGCTTGATAGCGGTGGCCAGCTGACGCTGATAACGAGCTTTGGTACCGGTGATGCGGCTTGGAACGATTTTGCCGGTCTCGGATACGTAGGCTTTCAGAGTGTTGAGATCTTTGTAATCGATCTCTTTCACGTCTTCAGCGGTGAAGCGGCAGAATTTACGACGACGGAAGAAACGTGCCATTTGATAGGCTCCTTAAAAGGTCCGTGGATTACTCGTCAGCGTTATCGCTGTTGTCGCTGTCATCACTATCAGCGCTATCAGCGCCTTCGTGCTCAGGACGGTCGCGACGCTCACGGCGCTCACTGCGGTTTTCTTCAGCCTTGAGCATCTCGGACTGGCCAGTAACGGCTTCGTCGCGACGGATGACCAGGTTACGGATCACTGCATCGTTGTAGCGGAAGTTGTCTTCCAGCTCGGCCAGGGCCTTGCCAGTGCACTCAACGTTCAGCATCACGTAGTGAGCCTTGTGAACATTGTTGATTGCGTAGGCCAGTTGACGACGGCCCCAATCTTCCAGACGGTGGATTTTGCCGCCGTCTTCTTCGATCAGCTTGGTGTAACGCTCAACCATGCCGCCGACTTGCTCGCTTTGATCCGGGTGGACCAAAAAGATGATTTCGTAATGACGCATGAATGCTCCTTACGGGTTGTAGCCTGCCGCTCAAAAACGGTCAGACAAGGAGTGAATGACACTTATGGACTTGCTGGCGCGGGGCACATGCGTGCCTGCCGTCACAGCAAGGGGCGCAATTGTAGAGAAGGGACAGAAGAGGTGCAAGGCAATTGGTGATTATTTGAACAACCACCCATTTATGCCACACCACAAAACACTGTGGGAGCGAGCCTGCTCGCGAAAGCGATACATCAGGCAACATTAATGTCGTCTGACACACCCCTTTCGCGAGCAGGCTCGCTCCCACATTTGAACCGCTTTCAGCTCAAGACTACTTCTTCGTGGCAGCCTTGGCCTTCGCACCGCGCTGACGCTGCGCTTCAAACAGGCACACGCCAGTTGCCACGGATACGTTCAGACTGCTGACGCTACCGGCCATCGGCAGCTTCACCAGATAGTCGCAGTGTTCGCGAGTCAGGCGACGCATGCCTTTGCCTTCGGCACCCATGATCAGAATGGTCGGGCCGGTCAGGTCCTGGTCATAAATGCTGACCTCGGCCTCACCCGCCGTACCGACAATCCACAGACCGCGCTGCTGAAGCTTTTCCAGCGTACGCGCAAGGTTGGTTACGGCCACCAGCGGAATCACTTCCGCCGCGCCGCAAGCGACTTTACGCACGACCGGGGTCAAAGTTGCCGATTTGTCTTTCGGCACGATTACCGCCAGCGCACCAGCCGCATCGGCCGAACGCAGGCAGGCACCGAGATTGTGCGGATCGGTCACGCCGTCGAGCACCAGCAACAGTGGCGCGCCTTCAGTGCGATCAAGCAGCTCATCGAGCATTGCTTCGCCCCAGACCTGGCTCGGGCTGACTTCCGCGACTACTCCCTGATGCACGCCTTCAACCCAGGCGTCCATCTCACGACGCTCGGCCTGACCGACCTGGACACGATTTTCGTTGGCCAGCTCAACCAGCGTCTGCACGCGCGGATCGTTGCGGCTTTCCGCCAGCCAGATCTGCTTGACGCGTTTCGGGTGGTGACGCAGCAACGCTTCTACCGCGTGAACGCCGTAGATTTTTTCCAACTGACTCATGACTTCGCCTTCGGTTTACGTGCCCCGCCACTTTTGGCTGGAGCAGAACCCGCTTTTGGCGGGCCTTTACGGTGTTTGCTCGGTTTTGCTGGCTTGCTGCCGGAGGCCTTTTCAGGCGCCGACCGTCCGGTCTTTCCCCCGGACGCCGCTTTACCACCGTTTTTAGCGTCGGAAAGCAGCGCTTTCTTCATTTCACGGCTTTTGCGCAGCTCGGCGTTTTTCGCCACGGCGTCGCTTGGACGATAGGCTTCGGCGACCTTTTCTTTCGCCGGACGACGACCAGCGGTTTTCGCTGGAGCCGCTTCGGCTTTTTCCTTCGCGGCGGGTGCGGCAGTTTCAGCACCACGCTTTTTCCGACCGATCGGCGCGCTGATGGTTTTTTCAGCCATCTCGAAGTCGATCTTGCGCTCGTCGAGGTCAACGCGCATCACGCGCACTTCAACGGTATCGCCGAGGCGGAAGCTACGACCGGTGCGCTCGCCCGCCAGGCGGTGATGCACAGGGTCGAAGTGGTAGTAATCGCCCGGCAGCGCGGTGACGTGCACCAGGCCTTCGACGTAGATATCGGTCAGTTCGACGAACAGACCAAAACCGGTCACCGCAGTGATCACGCCCGGGAACGACTCGCCCACGCGATCCTTCATGAACTCGCACTTGAGCCAGTTCACCACGTCGCGGGTCGCTTCGTCAGCACGGCGCTCGCTCATCGAGCACTGCTCGCCGAGCTGCTCCAGCGCTGCTTCGTCGTACGGATAGATACGCGCCTTCGGAATGGTCATCGCGCCGGCACGACGAACGTGCGGGGTGTCCTGTTTCGAATGGATCACGCTGCGGATTGCGCGGTGCGTGAGCAGGTCCGGGTAACGACGGATCGGCGAAGTGAAGTGGGTATAGGCTTCGTAATTCAGGCCGAAGTGACCCTGGTTGTCAGCGCTGTACACCGCTTGGCTCAGCGAGCGCAGCATCACGGTCTGGATCAGATGGAAATCCGGACGGTCCTTGATGCTCGCCAGCAAGGCCTGATAGTCCTTCGGCGACGGGCCGTCCTTGCCTTTGTGCAGGGACAGGCCGAGCTCACCGAGGAACGCACGCAGTTTTTCCAGACGCTCCGGTGGCGGGCCGTCGTGGACGCGGTACAGCGCAGGAATTTCGTGCTTCTTGAGGAATTCGGCAGTGGCTACGTTGGCCGCCAGCATGCATTCCTCGATCAGCTTGTGCGCGTCGTTACGGGTGGTCGGACGGATTTCGGCAATCTTGCGCTCGGTACCGAAGATGATTCGGGTTTCCTGCGTTTCGAAATCGATCGCGCCACGGACGTGACGGGCAGCCAGCAGAACCTTGTACAGCGCATAAAGCTGCTTGAGGTGCGGCAGAACATCGTTGTACTCACCGCGAAGCTGACGCGCCTCGGTGATTTTCGGCGTTTCCAGCATCGCGCTGACTTTGTTGTACGTCAGACGGGCGTGGGAATGGATCACCGCTTCATAGAAGCAGTAGTCGGTCATTTCGCCGGACTTGGAGATGGTCATCTCGCAAACCATGGCCAGACGATCGACGTGTGGGTTCAGCGAGCACAGGCCGTTGGACAGTTGCTCAGGCAGCATCGGCACGACGCGCTCGGGGAAGTACACCGAGTTGCCGCGCACTTGCGCTTCGTTGTCCAGCGCCGAGCCGATCTTCACGTAGCTGGAAACGTCGGCAATCGCCACGTACAACTTCCAGCCGCCGGAGAACAGGCGCAGCTTGCCCGGTTTGGCTTCGCAATAAACGGCATCGTCGAAGTCGCGGGCATCTTCGCCATCGATAGTGACGAACGGCAGATGACGCAGGTCGATGCGCTTCTCTTTGTCTTTTTCTTCGACTTCCGGCTTGAGCTTGGCCGCTTCTTTCAGAACAGCCTCAGGCCAGACGTGCGGAATATCGTAGGTGCGCAGGGCAACGTCGATTTCCATGCCCGGCGCCATGTAGTTGCCGACCACTTCGACCACATCGCCTTGCGGCTGGAAGCGCGGCGTCGGCCAGTGGGTGATTTTCACCTCGACGAACTGACCGATCTGCGCATTGGCGTTGCGGCCCGGGGTGACCAGCACTTCTTGCTGAATCTTCGGGTTGTCGGCAACGACAAAACCGATGCCGCCCTCTTCGAAGTAGCGACCGACGATGGTTTCGTGAGCTCGCGAAACCACTTCGACGATCACGCCTTCGCGGCGACCGCGACGGTCGAGGCCGGAAACACGGGCCAGCGCACGGTCGCCGTCGAATACCAGACGCATTTGCGCGGGGCTCATGAACAGGTCGTCGCTGCCGTCGTCCGGCACCAGGAAGCCAAACCCGTCACGGTGACCGCTGATGCGGCCAAGGATCAGGTCGAGCTTGTCGACCGGCGCGTACGTACCGCGACGGGTGTAGATCAGTTGAGCGTCGCGCTCCATGGCGCGAAGGCGGCGGCGCAGGGCTTCGATCTGGTCTTCTGTGGTCAGACCAAACTCTTCGACCAGTTGCTCGCGGGCAGCCGGAGAACCCCGATCGGCGAGATGCGCCAGGATCAGTTCGCGGCTAGGAATAGGGTTTTCGTATTTTTCCGCTTCACGAGCGGCCTCGGGATCGAGGGACTGCCAATCGGCCATTAGAGAGTTTTCACCTTGTCTATATGCGGGTTAGTTTGGCATAGGCGCCATGAAACGGGAAATTTCCGACTATATAAGGCCCAACTAAGGCCTTGTATCGAAGCTGGAAAGCCGTTTTGACCACCGCTGGTAAAAAAAATCATATTTTTTGCTGACAGGGGTTTACAGTTAAAAAGACGCTCCGTATAGTGCGCGCCATCGACGACGCACAGCGTAGCCGATACTGCCCAGATGGTGAAATTGGTAGACACGCCAGCTTCAGGTGCTGGTGACCTTACGGTCGTGGAAGTTCGAGTCTTCTTCTGGGCACCAATTTCGAGCTTGAGACTAGATCAGTTTCAAGACTCACACAAAACCCGCGAAAGCGGGTTTTTTGCATTCTAAGCCCGGGTTTTCTTAAAACTGATTTATTAAAATTAAATCAGGGGTTTACAGATCAAAAGGCGCTCCGTATAGTGCGCCACATCAACAGCGGCAACGCTAGCGATGATTGCCCAGATGGTGAAATTGGTAGACACGCCAGCTTCAGGTGCTGGTGACCTTACGGTCGTGGAAGTTCGAGTCTTCTTCTGGGCACCAATTCAAATTCAAGGTTACGGCCTTGGATTTCACAGAAACCCGCGAAAGCGGGTTTTTGCGTTTCTGGCCTCCAGAAATCCATCACCACCCCGCCTATCAAAACGCCAGCCCCACCGCAAGGCGCACTTGAGAAACAATATCGTTTATCATTGTTGCAAGTTTTTGCAATGCGACAGTGAGGAACCCTGCGAATGACGTTTCGAAATACCCTGCGCCGAGGCTTGACCTTTACCCTTCTCGGCCTGGCGCTCGCCACTCCCCTCACCCAGGCTGCCGATGCGGTTTCCCTGACTCTCTACAACGGCCAGCACAAGGAAGTCGGCGACGCGATCGCCAAAGCCTTCGAAGCCAAGACCGGCATTCACGTCAATGTGCGCAAAGGCAGCAGCAATCAGCTCGCCAGCCAGATCATCGAAGAAGGCGACCGCTCCCCCGCCGATGTGATCTACACCGAAGAATCGCCGCCGCTGAACAATCTTGGCGAACTGGGCTTGCTGGCCAAAACCGATGACACCACTCTGGCTGTGCTCCCGGAAAAATATGTCGCCGGTAACGGCACCTGGATCGGCGTGACTGCCCGCGTTCGTGTGGTCGCCTACAACCCGAAAATGGTCGATGAAAAAGACCTGCCGAAATCGGTGATGGAATTCTCCGATCCGCAGTGGCAAGGCAAAGTCGGTTTCGTACCGACCAGCGGCGCGTTCCAGGAACAGGCCGTGGCTATCATCAAGATGCACGGTCGCGACGCCGCCGAAGAATGGCTCACCGGCCTGCGCGCCTTCGGCAAGACCTACAGCAACAACATGGTTGCGCTCAAAGCCGTGGAAAACGGTGAAGTCGCTACCGTGCTGGTGAACAACTACTACTGGTTCGCCCTGCAACGCGAGAAAGGCAAACTGGATTCGAAACTGCATTACTTCACCGGTGGCGACGTCGGTGGCTTGATCACCGTATCGAGCGCTGCCGTGCTGAAATCCAGCAAACATCCAAAAGAAGCCCAGCAATTCCTTGCCTACATGGCCAGCGAAGAAGGTCAGCGCGTGATCACCCAGACCACCGCAGAATACCCGCTGCACAAAGGCATGGAATCGGATCGCGGACTCAAGCCATTCAGTGAACTGGAAGCGCCGAACGTAACGCCAGCCGATCTGGGCAACGCCGAAGAAGCGCTGGAACTGGAACGTGAAGTTGGCTTGAACTGATGGCCGCATCGTTATCCGCCCCCGCCGCGCGCGGGGGTTACGTGCCAAGGCGCAAACGGCCATCGATCTGGCTGGTGCTGCCGGTGTTGCTGCTGGTGGTACTGAGCCTGTTGCCGCTGGCCTATGTCGGGCTCAAAGCCTGGCAGGCCGGCTGGGCCGAGGCCTTGCACTTGCTGTGGCGCCCGTATGTGTTCGGCCTGCTGCGCAACACCTTGGCATTGATGGTTGGCGTAACCCTCACGTGCGGCGTGATCGGTCTGTCGCTGGCCTGGCTGCTGGAGCGCAGCAACTTGCCGGGGCGACGCCTGTGGGGCGTGATTCTGTGCCTGCCGTTCGCGGTGCCCGCGTTTGTCAGCAGCTTCACCTGGGTTTCTTTGAGTGCGCAGTTCGAAGGGCTTGGCGGGGCGATTCTGGTGATGAGCCTGTCGAAGTATCCGCTGATCTTTCTGCCAGTCGCCGCGACGCTGCGCAATCTCGATCCTTCTCTTGAAGAATCTGCCCGCACCCTCGGGCAGAATCGATGGGGCGTGTTTTTCCGTGTCACCCTGCCACTGCTCTGGCCGTCGCTGCTGGCAGGTTCGCTGCTGATTGCTTTGCACATGCTGGTGGAGTTCGGCGCACTGTCGATCATCGGCCTGCAAACTTTCACCACGGCGATCTATCAGCAATTCGAACTGGAATTCAGCAATGCAAACGCGGCGATGCTGTCGGCCGTATTGCTGGCGCTGTGCCTGGTGTTGCTGTGGCTGGAACTGCGCGTACGCGGCAAAGGCCGGCACGTGCGCACCGGGCAAGGCGCGGCGCGGCAGGCTGAACAGGTTCGACTCGGACCATGGGCAGCAGTCGGTCAGCTGTATTGCCTGATGCTGGCGATTGTCGGCAGCGGGATTCCACTGGGGATGCTGGCGTATTGGCTCGCGGTCGGTTCGTCGGCGGCTTTTCCGGTGGCGGCGATTACTGAAGCCCTGCTCTCGTCTTTGGCGCTTTCTCTTGGCGGTGCGGCATTGTGCCTGGTGCTGGCGGTGCCGGTCGGATTGTTGGTCGTGCGCTACAAAGGCCAACTGGCGATCTGGGCCGAACGCTTGCCATATCTGCTGCATGCACTGCCAGGATTGGTGATTGCGTTGACGCTGGTGTATTTCGCCCTGCATTACGTGCCAGCGCTGTACCAGACTTCGGGGTTGCTGCTGATCGCTTATGCGCTGCTGTTTCTGCCATTGGCGCAGGCGCCGATTCGCACGGCACTGAACAAGGCGGCACCGCAACTGGAAGAGGCTGCGCGGACGCTGGGCGCTTCGTCATTTACGGCGTTTTGCCGGGTGACGTTGCCGATCATCTTCCCGGCATTGGGCGCGGCGTTTGCACTGGTGTTTCTGGATGCGATGAAGGAATTGACGGCGACGCTACTGTTGAGTCCGACCGGGCTGAACACGTTGGCGACCGAAGTCTGGGCGCATACCGCGAATGTTGAGTTTGCGGCGGCGGCGCCTTATGCGGCGTTGTTGATTTTGGTATCGGGATTGCCGGTTTATTTGCTGACGACCCGGATGTATCTGAGCCGCTGATGCCGCTTTCGCGAGCAGGCTCGCTCCCACATTCTGACCGAGTCCCATCAGAGGAACGCGATCTATGTGGGAGCGAGCCTGCTCGCGAAGAGGCCCGCCCAAACAACCTCAAGCCCTGAACTGCCCCAGACTCGCCTTCAGCTGCGCCGCCAAACCATCCAGCACCTTGCCACTGGCCGTGGTTTCCACCACCGCCTGCGCCGCTTTCTCGGCCTGTGCATGAATCGTTTCGACTCGCCCGCGCACCGCCTGCGCACCTTGCGCCTGATGCGCCGCTGCCTGAGTTGCCAGACCAATCGCCGCGTGCACCTGCTCGACCGAGGCCTGCACCGATTGTTGTAAGCGCGCACTGTCACGCAACACTAGCAAGCCTTCGCTGGCCTGACGCCCGGCCTGACCGATCGCCTCGACCGCCTCACGCGCGCCCTGCTGCAACGCGACGATGTGCGCCTGAATATCGCCGGTGGAGCTTTGCGTCTTGCTCGCCAGCGCCCGCACCTCGTCGGCCACAACCGCAAAGCCGCGCCCGGTTTCGCCGGCACGTGCCGCCTCGATAGCGGCGTTCAACGCGAGCAAGTTGGTCTGCTCGGCGATCCCGTGGATCACCGTCAGCACCACTTCAATCTGCTCGCTCTGCTGCGCCAGCCGCTCGATGACTTTTGCTCCGGTATCAACCTGTCCGGCCAGCGCTTCGATCAAGCTGCCGACCTTGGCAGAGGTGCGAGTGTTTTCATCGGTAGCCTGACGAATATCGACCACTTGCTTCAACGCCGCCTGCATCGCGTGGCTTTCCGATTGTGCCTCATCGGCCATCTGCGATAACGCGCGCAGGCTCTCCGCTACTTCATCACGCTGCATACCTGCTGCCGCATCCGCACCGGCATTGCGCAACGTCATCGCGCCGATTTCCACACCGGTGCGTTGCGCGACATCACCCGCCTCGCGCACGATCGGCTGCAACTTATCCACAAAGCGATTGACCGCCGAAGCCATGTCGCCGATTTCGTCCTTGCTGTTGATCTGTACTCGCTTGGTCAGATCGCCCTCGCCCGCAGCCAGATCATCCATCGCCGCATTGAGCATCTTCAGGCGATTGACCACGCGATGGCCGAGCACGACTGCCAGCAATAGCAGCACACCACAGCCGACCAGCGCCAGGCCCATGCCGATCCGCCAGCGCAAGGTTGCCGCTGCTTCCTGAACGGTATTGGCGGTATTGGATTTCATCTCGGTCGCAGTGGACTGCGCCGACTGCAGGCGCGACTGCATGGCTTTGGCGCTGTCTGCTGCTGCGCCCTTGAGACTGTCGCCGACCAACTGATCACTGCTGGCGATCAGCGCCGAGAAGCGCTTGTCCAGTGCCGCCAGATCGGTTTCCACCGAGGCTGTGGAGACACCCATCAGCACCTTGCCGATTTCCACGCCGTTGGGATTGATCGAGGCTTCAAGGTAGTAGACCGACGGATCGTTCTTCGCTGCATCCAGCACTTTATCCAGCGCACGCTCACCCTGGCCTTTTTCCAGCAAAGCCTTGTTGATCGGGTTTTCGCGGTTGAGATAACGGGTCAGGTGCTGGCCGGTGGCGTCGTCGTAGACCACGAACAGCACGTTGGGATTACGCTGGGCACGGCGGGCGAATTCGGACAGGGTCGGTACGTCGCTGTCCCACATGGCACGCGGGGCGACGGAGGCCAGTAACTGCGCCATGTCATTGGCCGAATCTTTCAGATCCTTTTCCAGCGTCGCACGCAATTGCGCCTGCTCATCCTTCAGGCGCGAAGACAGGCCGGCGGTAAGCCGCTGACGGGTGCTGGCTGACAAAGCATCGAGGCTTGAGGTGACTTCACGCCCGGCCTGCTCCAGCTCGCCGGAGAGTTTCTGGCTGTCGGCACCCAGACGCACCGCCAGATCAGCTTCCAGCGCCGTGACGGTGCTCCGCGTCAGGGCAACGGCCACCAACACCTGCACCAAAAGGGCGATACCAAGGGTAACGAACACGGGACGCAACAAACGGCTTTGTAACAGTGAGAGAACGGCCGACACTGTGAATACCTCTACTTCTGACGCCATTAATTTGATGGCACTCTTGTAGACAGATTCACAGCAAAGGTCATGCCGTCCAACAGGCATAAACGACAAAGGCCCCGATGAAGGGGCCTTTGTGTTTTTACATCAACGACTTATCAAGCAAACGGATGACGCAGAACGATGGTTTCGTTGCGGTCCGGGCCCGTCGAAATAATGTCGATCGGCGCGCCGATCAGCTCTTCAACGCGCTTGATGTAGGCACGAGCGTTAGCTGGCAGCTCTTCCAGGGTCTTGGCGCCCACGGTCGATTCGGTCCAGCCCGGTACTTCTTCGTACACAGGCTGCAGGCCTACGTAGCTGTCAGCGTCGGTCGGCGCAACAGCATTGCCTTCGGCATCTTTGTAGCCGACGCAGATGTTGATGGTTTCCAGACCGTCGAGTACGTCCAGCTTGGTCAGGCAGATGCCCGAGATGCTGTTCACATCGATCGCGCGACGCAGGATAACGGCGTCGAACCAGCCGCAACGACGGGCACGGCCGGTGGTCGCACCGAACTCGTGACCTTGCTTGGCCAGGTGTGCACCGACTTCGTCGAACAGCTCAGTCGGGAATGGACCCGAACCGACGCGAGTGGTGTAAGCCTTGGTGATGCCCAGGATGTAGTCGAGGAACATCGGGCCAACGCCCGAACCAGTGGCCACGCCACCGGCGGTGGTGTTGGAGCTGGTCACGTACGGGTAGGTACCGTGGTCGATGTCGAGCAACGAACCCTGGGCGCCTTCGAACATGATGTCTTTGCCGGCGCGACGCAGGTCGTGCAGCTCGGCAGTCACGTCGAGCATCAGCGGCTTCAGCAGCTCAGCGTATTCCTTGCACTCGGCCAGGGTCTTTTCGAACTCGATGGCCGGCTCTTTGTAGTAACCGACCAGCATGAAGTTGTGGTAATCCACCAGTTCACGCAGCTTGTCTTCGAAGCGCGGCATGTTCAGCAGGTC
This sequence comes from Pseudomonas tensinigenes, assembly GCF_014268445.2. NCBI lineage: Bacteria > Pseudomonadati > Pseudomonadota > Gammaproteobacteria > Pseudomonadales > Pseudomonadaceae > Pseudomonas > Pseudomonas tensinigenes. The sequence goes on along the minus strand of NZ_CP077089.1, from coordinate 844,022 downwards.
GCCAACACGCAGGCCACGACGAGCAACCTTGTCTTCGTACGCCGGGCCGATGCCGCGACCGGTGGTACCGATCTTCAGCTCGCCACGGGCCTTTTCACGGGCCTGGTCCAGCGCCACGTGGAAGGACAGGATCAGCGGGCAGGACGGGCTGATACGCAGACGCTCACGCACCGGTACGCCTTTCTCTTCCAGCTTGGTGATCTCGCGCAGCAGGGCGTCAGGTGCAACCACCACGCCGTTGCCGATCAGGCACTGCACGCCTTCGCGCAGCACGCCCGACGGGATCAGGTGCAGGACGGTTTTCTCGCCGTCGATCACCAGTGTGTGGCCAGCGTTGTGGCCACCTTGGTAGCGCACTACGGCGGCAGCATGTTCGGTCAGCAGATCAACGATCTTGCCTTTGCCCTCATCACCCCATTGGGTGCCCAGGACTACGACATTCTTACCCATAACACTTGTCCTCATTCGCGCAAACTTGGTGCCGGCGATGGCCGGCAGGAAAACTCAAGAAGCCAGTGGCGATACTTGCCAAAGCCCGTTCTGCTGAATCAATTGCCGGTCGCAGTCCGCATCACGGGCGGCGGCCAAAGGTTGCCCAGGCAAAGCCTGAACGACACGCTGACCCTCACTGCGCAACTGGCAAACCTGCTGCCAGAGTGCCGCATCCGTACTGTCAGGCATCCAGATACCGCCAGACGGTAGCTCGATCTCAGCACGCCCCAGGGTCACCAGGGTTTTCAAATCGGTGGAAAAGCCGGTCGCTGGACGGGCGCGACCGAAGTCGGCACCGATGTCGTCGTAACGACCGCCCTGAGCGATGGACTGGCCAACGCCCGGTACGAACACCGCAAACACCACACCGGTGTGGTAGTGGTAGCCACGCAGCTCGCCCAGATCGAAGTACAACGGCAGCTCCGGGAAGCGCGCCGACAGACGCTCGGCGATCGCCAGCAAGTCTTCCAGTGCCGCCAGAACCGGCGCCGGCGCATTGGCCAGACGCTCGCGGGCAGCGCTCAATACTTCACGGCCGCCACACAGGTCGACCAGCGCGCGCAGCATGCCGGACAAGTCGGCCGGCAAGCCTTCGGTCAAGGTAATGACCTCGTCGATGGCCTTGCGTTGCAATGCATCGAACAACTGCTGCTCGACTTCACCGGACAGACCGGCGGCACGTGCCAGACCACGGTAGATGCCGACATGACCGAGGTCCATGTGCACGTCCGGCACATCGGCCAGTTGCAACATGGCCAGCATCAGGCTGATCACTTCAACGTCGCTGCTCGGGCTGGCATCGCCGTACAACTCGGCGCCCAACTGAATCGGGCTGCGCGAGGACGACAGTGCACGCGGCTGAGCGTGCAGCACGCTGCCGGCATAGCACAGACGGCTCGGGCCTTCGCGACGCAGGGTGTGCGCATCGATGCGCGCCACTTGCGGCGTGATGTCGGCACGGAAACCCATCTGCCGGCCCGACTGCGGGTCGATGACCTTGAAGGTACGCAGATCCAGGTCCTGGCCCGCGCCGGTCAGCAGGGATTCCAGGTACTCGATATGGGGAGTCACGACAAACTCGTAACCCCAGCTCTGGAACAGATCCAACACCTGACGACGCGCGACTTCAATGCGCGCCGCTTCCGGTGGCAGTACTTCTTCGATGCCATCTGGCAGCAGCCAGCGGTCTACCGTTGCCATTACGCCATTCCCCTTTGATCCGGGCGGCCAGCCTGCGGGCGAGCCTTGAGTGAAGCAGAAAATGACTGAACCGTTCAAAACGCACGCGCATGAACGACGCGGCGAAAGGCCTGTTAGCGGCTTCGCCCATCACTTTCCTCGAAATACTCTCGGGCCATTCAACCCGATGCCTGCAACAAAAAACAGCAATCAAACGTGCAGACGCAAAAAAGCCGGGAATTTCCCGGCTGCCGCATCATACACACGTTTTCCCAAAGGATCACCCCGCCCGAGGTTTTAGCCGCCGGGCGGAATGATTCAGGTCAACGGCGTATCAAGGCTTGGCTTTTTCCAGGTAGTGGAAAAAGTCGCTGCTTGGGTCGAGGACCAATACGTCGGATTTGTTCGCGAAGCTTTCACGGTAGGCGCGCAGGCTACGGTAGAAACTATAGAACTCCTGATCCTGACCGTAGGCCTTGGAGTAGATCGCAGCGGCCTGGGCATCACCGTCACCGCGAACCTCTTCGGATTCACGATAGGCTTCAGCCAGCAGCACGCGGCGTTGACGATCGGCGTCAGCACGGATGCCTTCCGCCAGCTCGTTACCCTTGGCGCGGTGCTCGCGAGCTTCACGCTCACGCTCGGTGCTCATACGTTCGAACACGCTGCGGTTCACTTCTTTCGGCAGATCGATGGTCTTGACCCGGACATCGACGACTTCGATACCCAGCTCTTTTTCCGCCATTTTGTTCAGCGATGCGGTGATGTCAGCCATCAGTGCATCACGCTCACCCGACACCACTTCGTGCAGGGTGCGCTTACCGAACTGGTCACGCAGACCGGATTCCAGACGACGGGACAGACGCTCGTCAGCGATTTGCTTCAGACCGGAAGTCGCGGTGTAGAAGCGCTCGGCATCTTTCACGCGCCACTTGGCATAAGCGTCGACCATCACGGCTTTCTTTTCCAGGGTCAGGAAACGCTGTGTCGGTGCATCCAGCGTCATCAGACGTGCGTCGAATTTACGCACCTGGTTAACGTAAGGCACTTTCACATGCAGGCCTGGCTGAACATCGGCCTGAACCACACGACCGAATTGCAGCAGCACCGCACGCTCGGTCTGAGCGACGATGTAGAAGCAGTTCCAGCCCACCAGGACCACAACGACGCCAACAATAAGGGCGATCAGCGATTTATTGCTCATCAGCGGGTCTCCCTTGTACGCGACTGCGGCAGGTCAGTGACATGCGGCGTGACGTCCGTATTGTTGCTGGCGGCAGCCGAACCGGTGACCGGTGCATTGCTGCCCGAACTGTTCTGAATCATCTTGTCCAACGGCAGGTAAAGCAGGTTGCTCTGGCCGTTTTTGTTACCGGTCACGAGTACCTTGCTGGTGTTGCTGAAGACTTCCTGCATGGTGTCCAGGTACAGACGCTGGCGGGTGACTTCAGGTGCCTTGCGATACTCGGCGACCAGCTTGGTAAAGCGATCAGCCTCACCCTTGGCGCGCGAGACCGTTTCGTCACGGTAACCGTTGGCATCTTCAAGGATGCGCTGGGCCTGACCACGGGCTTCCGGCACGACGCCGTTGGCGTAGGTTTCAGCCTGGTTGCGCGAACGCTGCTCGTCTTCACGGGCGCGAATCACGTCGTCAAAGGCTTCCTGCACTTCACGCGGTGCCGCTGCGCTCTGCACGTTGACCTGAGTAACGGTGATACCGGTGCGATAGGTATCGAGGAAACGTTGCAGACGCTCCTTGATTTCGCTGGCCATCAATTCACGACCTTCGGTCAGCACCTGGTCCATGGCGGTGGAACCCACCACGTGGCGCAGGGCGCTGTCGGTCGCATGTTGCAGGCTGATTTCCGGCTGATCGACGTTCAGCACGAAGTCCTGCAGGTTGCTGATCTTGTACTGCACGGTCAGCGGCACTTCGACGATGTTCTCGTCTTCGGTCAGCATCTGGCCCTGCTTGGTGTAGGCACGCTCACGCGTGACGTTTTCCATGTACTTTTTGTCGATCGGCGGGAAGTAGATGTTCAGGCCCGGGCCGACAGTCTCGTAGTACTTGCCGAAGCGCAGCACCACGGCTTGCTCCTGCTCGTCCACTACGTAAACCGCGCTGTACAGCCAGACAGCCGCCAGCACAACGAGGCCGATGCCGAGCAAACCGCCGAAGCCGCCACTGCTCTTGCCCGAACCACCGCCATCATCACCACGTTTCTTACCACCACCGAACAACCCGTTCAGGCTTTCCTGCAGCTTTCGGAAGGCCTCGTCGAGATCCGGTGGCCCCTTGCGGTCGCCGTTATTGCGGCGTTTGCCACCCCAAGGATCCTGATTATTCGAGTTGCCACCCGGCTCATTCCAAGCCATAGCGCTCTCCATCTGATAAAGCAAAGACGCACCCACGGCGCGCCGACCAATGCTACAGAATGCCTGCCGTTGCGGCACAACCGCTTTGTCAGGCTTTTATTGCAAAGTGTGTTGCTCGATGAACTCCATCGGCTGCAATCCTTCGCGGCTTACCAGTCGATTCAACTCGACCCGGGGCAAACGAACGGCCAGCAAACTGATGCCTTCTTCGTCGTGTTCTTCTTTCTGTACCGCGCCGAGCTCGAAAAACTGCGCACGCAGTCGGGCGAATCGTTGCGGCAAACGCAGGGTACCGACAAACAAATCACTGCCAAGTAATTCGGCGATGGCTTGTTCAAGCAACTCCAGACCACTGCCATCTCGCGCCGACAGCCAGACCCGCTGGGGCTTGCCGTTTTCGTCGCGCTGGATTTGTGGCTCAACGCCTTCAAGCAAATCGAGTTTGTTATAGACCTCGAGGATCGGCAAGTCCTGGGCACCAATCTCGCCCAGTACCACCATCACCTGCTCGATCTGCAACATGCGATCCGGTTCGGCCGCATCGATCACGTGCAACAACAGATCGGAATTGCTCGACTCTTCGAGGGTAGACCGAAATGCCTCGACCAGCTTGTGCGGCAAGTGACGAATGAAACCCACCGTGTCAGCCAGAACGATCGGCCCCAGGTCGTCAAGCTCCAGACGGCGCAAGGTCGGGTCCAGCGTGGCGAACAATTGGTCGGCCGCGTAGACGTCGGATTTCGTCACGTTGTTGAAGAGAGTGGATTTGCCGGCGTTGGTGTATCCCACCAGAGAAACGGTAGGAATATCCGCGCGGGAACGACCGCGTCGCGATTGCTCGCGCTGACTGCGCACCTTCTCCAGCCGGCCCTTGATCTGACGCAGGCGCACCCGCAGCAGACGGCGGTCGGTTTCCAGCTGGGTTTCACCCGGACCGCGCATGCCGATACCGCCACCCTGACGCTCAAGGTGAGTCCAGCCGCGAACCAGCCGGGTGCTCATGTGGTCAAGCTGGGCCAGTTCGACCTGGAGCTTGCCTTCATGGGTACGCGCGCGTTGGGCAAAAATATCGAGAATCAGACCGGTACGGTCGATCACGCGACACTCGAAAACACGTTCGAGGTTACGTTCCTGACTGGGCGTGAGGATGTGATTGAAAATCACCAGATCGGCTTCTTCAGCCTTGACCAGGTCGCGCAACTCCTCGACCTTGCCGCTGCCGATCAGAAATTTGGCGGTTGGCCGATGACGCGGCACGTTAAAAAACGCAACGGTCTCGGCGCCGGCCGAATTAGCCAATTCCTGAAACTCCTGCGGATCTTCGCGCGCCTCAGGGTCCTGTCCATCCAAGTGAACGAGGATCACTCGTTCACCACCACCGTGGCGCTCAAAGAACAAAGGAGACTCCTATCAGGCGTTACCTGGCTCAGCGTCACCTGCTTCGGATTCGGTTGCGCTAGGCAGACGAATTGGACGAACCGGCACTACTGTCGAGATAGCGTGTTTGTAAACCATCTGGCTTACGGTGTTTTTCAGCAGGATCACGAACTGGTCGAACGACTCGATCGTGCCTTGCAGTTTGATACCGTTGACCAGGTAGATGGAAACCCCAACTTTCTCTTTACGTAAAGTATTCAAGTAAGGGTCTTGTAGCGAATGCCCTTTTGACATGTGCCGCACTCCTTTAAGGATTCAATAATAAAAAATAGGTAATTCAGATGGCTTTGGCCGCCACACCCCCAAGGATAGACGGCAATTGCAAGGACTCAGCTCAATATGGAGATGGTCCCAAGGTATTTCAAGGCGCGTGGCAGATTGTCGCAATCAAGACTGTCCAGCCAGTGTAGATCTTCCCAGCTGCGCAGCCAGGTGAACTGGCGTTTGGCCAACTGGCGCGTGGCGATGATGCCGCGCTCCTGCATTTCGGCTAACGTCAGCTTGCCATCCAGGTAGTCCCAGACTTGGCGGTAGCCTACCGCACGTATAGACGGCAACCCTGAATGCAGGTCACTTCTTTTACGCAGGGCTACGACCTCGTCGATGAACCCCTGTTCCAACATATTTGTGAATCTTTGTTTAATGCGCTCGTGCAGTACCTGACGATTCGCCGGGGCAATGGCCAAGTTCGCGACAGTATAGGGCAATTGTTGCAGTCCCGAAGCGGCTGCTTCAGTACTTTGCGCAGATTGTTGCTGGCGCAGCTCTGTCATGCTCTGACCGCTGACTCGATAAACTTCCAGCGCGCGACTCAGGCGCTGCGGATCGTTCGGGTGAATCCGCGCCGCTGACACCGGGTCAATGATCGCCAATTGATCGTGCAAGGCTTGCCAGCCAAGGCGTGCAGCCTCTTCTTCGATCTGCGCACGGACCTCGGGATCGGCGGCCGGCATGTCTGCCAGGCCTTCGACCAAAGCCTTGTAATAGAGCATCGTGCCGCCGACCAGCAGCGGAATTTTTCCGCGCGCGGTGATCTCGGCCATGGCTTGCAGGGCATCGCGACGGAAATCCGCAGCCGAATAAGCCTCGGCCGGGTCGAGAATATCGATCAAGCGGTGCGGATATTCGGCCAGCAGTTCTTTCGAAGGCTTGGCCGTGCCAATGTCCATGCCGCGATAGACCAGCGCCGAATCGACACTGATCAACTCGCACGGCAGCACCTTGGTCAGCTCGATGGCCAGATCGGTCTTGCCCGCAGCGGTCGGGCCCATCAGGAAAATCGCTGGAGGAAGCTGGCTCATCAACGACCGCGCAGGAACAGTTTGTCCAGATCGTCCAGGCCCAACTGGGTCCAGGTCGGTCGGCCATGGTTGCATTGACCGCTGCGCTCGGTGTTTTCCATGTCACGCAGCAGGCCGTTCATTTCCGGCAGGGCCAGGCGCCGGTTGGCGCGAATCGCGCCGTGACAGGCCATGGTGCCGAGCAATTCGTTGAGGTGCGCCTGAATCCGGTCGCTGGTGCCGTACTCCATCAGGTCCGACAGCACGTCGCCAACCAGACGGTTGGCTTCGGCCTGCTTCAACAAGGCCGGAATCTGACGAATCGCCAGGGTTTCCGGGCCCAGGCGCTGCAATTCGAAGCCCAGACGCTGGAACCATGCGGCGTGCTCTTCAGCGCAGTCGGCCTCGCGCTGACTGACTGCCAGGGATTCCGGCACCAGCAATGGCTGGCCACTGAGACCTTCGCTGGCCATGGCGATTTTCAGACGCTCGTACATGATCCGTTCGTGGGCGGCATGCATATCCACCAACACCAGTCCTTGAGCGTTCTCGGACAATATGTAGATGCCCTTGAGCTGTGCCAGCGCGTAACCAAGCGGCGGAATATCTTCCTGACCGGCCGGCAATGCGTTGGCATTGGCCTCAGGCAGCGGCGCGAAAAACTCGCGATATGCGGCCTGCGCCTCAGCCGCCGGCGGCACGGCCGATTGCGGACGCGGCGTGTATTGATACTGATAAGCACCGCCGGCGCTGGCACCGGACGAGGTATTGAACGCCGGTTGCGCCTGCGGTTGCTCCAGCAGCGCGTTGGCCGCCAGACGCATTTCACCCTGCGGGCCGAACTCACCGGCATCAAGGCCCGTTGGCCGCACGACGGCTGTGGTCACGGAACCGGCCAGCTGATCTTCCGGTCGCACATCGCCCAACGCACGGTGCAGCGTGCCATACAGGAAGTCATGCACCATGCGCCCGTCACGGAAGCGCACTTCGTGCTTGGTCGGGTGGACGTTGACGTCGACCGCCGCTGGATCAACCTCGAAAAACAGCGCGAAGGTCGGGTGACGGCCGTTGAACAGCACGTCGCGATAGGCCTGACGCACCGCGTGGGCGACCAGTTTGTCGCGCACCGCCCGACCATTCACAAAGAAATACTGCAAATCCGCCTGACTACGGTTGAAGGTCGGCAAACCGACCCACCCCCACAGATGCAAGCCGTTACGCTCGATCTCGATCGGCAGCGCCTGTTCGAGGAAACCCGAGCCACAAATCGCCGCCACACGCCGAGCGCGGGCCGCATCATCGTGGGCCTCGTGCAGGCTGAGGATGGTCTTGCCGTTGTGGCGCAGATGGAATGCCACGTCGAAACGCGCCAGCGCCAGACGTTTGATCACTTCTTGCAGGTGATCGAATTCGGTTTTTTCGGTCTTGAGGAATTTGCGCCGCGCCGGGGTGTTGAAGAACAGATCGCGAACTTCCACCGAGGTGCCGACCGGATGCGCCGCTGGTTGAACCCGGGGCGCCATGTCGCGGCCTTCGGTTTCCACCTGCCACGCTTGATCCGCATCGCGCGTGCGCGAGGTCAGGGTCAGGCGCGCCACGGAGCTGATCGACGCCAGTGCTTCACCACGGAAACCGAGGCTCATCACCTGCTCGAGGTCTTCCAGATTGCGGATCTTGCTGGTGGCGTGACGGGCCAAGGCCAGCGGCAGGTCATCGGCAGAGATGCCGCTGCCATCGTCGCGCACCCGCAGCAACTTGACGCCGCCCTGCTCGACGTCGACGTCAATGCGTTTGGCACCGGAGTCGAGGCTGTTTTCCAGCAACTCCTTGATCACCGAGGCCGGGCGTTCAACCACCTCACCGGCGGCAATCTGGTTCGCCAGCCTTGGGCTGAGCAGTTCGATGCGGGCAGCGGCGTTCAGCACTTCGTTCATTCTTTGGACGCCAGTTCGGTGCCAGGAATGGTCAGGTGCTGGCCGACTTTCAGCTCATCACTTTTCAGATTGTTCGCGCTGCGCAATGTGGCCGGCGACACCTGATAACGCACACCGATCATTGCCAGCGTTTCACCCGGGCCAACACGGTGGTCGCGCGGACCTTGGGCGATCTTGCCAGAATCACGCAGCCAGGCGATGTACGTGCCCGGTGGCGGATTCTGCTGGAAGAACTGACGCACGCCACTGCTGATCGAACGTGCCAGCGCTTGCTGGTGGCTCGATGCCGAGAGCTTGTTCGCTTCATTGGCGTTGGAGATGAAACCGGTTTCGACCAGGATCGACGGGATGTCCGGCGATTTCAGCACCATGAACCCGGCCTGTTCCACGCGCTGTTTGTGCAGCGGCGTGACGCGGCCGATGTTGGTCAGCACTTTCTGCCCGACGTTAAGGCTGGAGGTCAGCGAGGCCGTCATCGACAGGTCGAGCAACACGCCCGCGAGCATGCGGTCCTTGTCGTCGAGGCTGACGTTGCCGGCACCACCGATCAAGTCGGAACGGTTTTCGCTGTCGGCCAGCCAACGGGCGGTCTCCGACGTTGCACCGCGATCAGACAGGGCAAACACCGAGGCACCGAAAGCTGCGGCGGATGGCGCGGCGTCGGCGTGAATAGAGACGAATAAATCCGCGCCTTTCTTGCGGGCGATTTCAGTACGTCCGCGCAACGGGATGAAGTAGTCGCCGGTACGGGTCAGTTCAGCGCGGAAGCCCTTCATGCCGTTGACCTGACGCTGCAGTTCACGGGCGATCTGCAGTACCACGTCTTTTTCACGCTGGCCGCGCGAGCCGGACGCACCCGGGTCTTCGCCACCGTGGCCGGCGTCGATCACGACAATAATGTCGCGCTTGCCGGCCGGGGCTGGCGGCAACTTGATTGCCGGCTCGGTCGGGGTTACCGGCACCGCTGGCACGGTCGCCACCTGCGGCGTTGGCGCAGGCGGCGGTGCGGCGTCGGCCGGGTTGTCGAACAGATCGACCACCAGACGGTTGCCGTACTGCGCGTTCGGCGCCAGAGAGAAGCTTTTCGGGGTGACGGCTTTCTTCAGATCGATGACCACGCGCAGATCGGTCGGCGTACGCTGGGCCGAACGCATTGCGGTGATTGGCGTGTTCGCGGTCTGCACATTCAGCGGCGCACCGAGGGTGGCGCCGTTGATGTCGATCACCAGCCGGTCCGGCGAGGTCAGGGTGAAGACGCTGTGCTGCACCGGGCCGCTCAGGTCGAAGACCAGTCGCGTGTTGTCCGGCGCCCGCCACAGGCGCACGCTGTTGACCTTTGAATCGGCCACAGCGTTGACGGTTACTGCCATCAACAACAGTCCAGCGGCAGCCACCAACGCGCGAAAGCGCATACCTAACCCCATCATTTAATTGGATTCCAATGCCAAAGCGGCACACCAGGCCTCGCCACGCGAGCCCTGGGATAAAATTTTCAGCGAACGCCCGCTGTCTTGCGGACTAATGGTAATGGTCAGGTCAGGCTTTGGCAAAAAGCCTGCACCTTTATCGGGCCATTCGATCAGGCACATCGCGTCGTCTTCGAAGTAGTCGCGGATGCCGAGAAACTCCAGCTCTTCCGGATCGACCAGTCGATACAGGTCGAAGTGGAAAGCGCGGATGTCACCGATCTCGTAGGGTTCGACCAAAGTAAAGGTCGGACTTTTTACCGCACCAACATGGCCCAACCCGCGAATGATGCCTCGCGACAGGGTGGTTTTGCCCATGCCCAGATTGCCTTCGAGAAAAATCAGGCCATGGCCCTGGGTCACGCGGGCGATCCGTGCGCCAAAGTCGCTCATGGCCTGTTCATCGGCCAGGTACAGGGTTACTTCAGACACGGTGCTTGCTCCTCCAACAACTGACGAATGGCTGGAATCAGATCACTGGCCGCCAGCCCACGGCCGAATTTTCCTTGTTGCCTACCGGCATTGGCGTGCAGCCAGACCGCCAGGCAGGCAGCATCGAAGCCGTCCATGCCTTGCGCCAGCAGCGCACCGGTCAAGCCCGCCAGCACGTCGCCGAGTCCGGCGGTGGCCATGGCCGGATGGCCCTGGTGACACAACGCCAGACGTCCATCGGGATGCGCGATCAGACTGCCGGAGCCTTTCAACACCACCACCGCTGTATATTTTTTGCTCAACGCCCGTGCTGCCGCTGGGCGATCCGCTTGCACTTGGGCAGTGCTGATCCCCAGCAAACGCGCCGCTTCGCCCGGGTGCGGGGTGATCACGCAGTCCTTGGGCAACTCGACCAGACCACTGGCCAACAGGTTCAACGCGTCGGCGTCCCAGACTTGCGGCAGTGCTGCGTTGGCTGCCGCCGACAACAGCGCCCGCCCCCAACTGGCCTGTCCCAACCCCGGACCAACCACCAGTACAGAAACTTTCTCCAGCAAACTCATCAACTGATTGGCCGACGAGGTTCCGAGCGCCATGGCTTCCGGCACTCGCGTCAGCGCCGCCGGGACGTGTTCAGGACGGGTTGCCAGCGAAACCATGCCCGCGCCGCTGCGCAAGGCGGTTTCGGTACTGAGCAGGATCGCCCCGCCAAAACCGTGATCGCCACCGATCAACAACACATGGCCGAAGCGGCCCTTGTGCGAAGTCGGGGCACGCGCGGCCAACCGCGGAAGATTAGCCGCGTTGAGCCGTTGCGCGATGACCGGAATGTCACGATAGGTGTCGGCGCTGGCCTGCAGATCATTAAACAGTAAGGAGCCGATGTGATCCGCCGCATCTCCAGTGAACAAGCCGAGTTTCAGCCCGATGAAAGTCACCGTCAGATCGGCTTGCACGGCGACACCCAGTACATGTCCAGTGTCAGCACATAGCCCGGAAGGGATATCAACGGCTGTCACCGGCAAACCGCTGGCGTTGATTGCTTTGATCGCCGACACGTAAGGCTCGTGCACATCCCCGCTCAAACCCGTACCGAGTAATGCATCGAGAATGACCCCGCGCAATTCACTTTGAGCCTGCCAGGCCTGCACCACGACACCTTCTGCCAACGCTGCGGCATGGGCCTGCGCGGCATCGCCCTGCAAACGCTGCGGATCGCCGACCGCCAACACCCGCACCTGCCAGCCGGCTCGCTGCGCCATGACCGCGACCAGATAACCGTCACCGGCATTGTTGCCATGCCCGGCCAGCACCGTCAGCTCAGTCGCCGAAGGCCATTGCCGCACCAACGCTCGCCACGTCGCATGGGCCGCGCGCTGCATCAATTCGAAGCCCGGCGTACCGGCGGCAATCAGCCGTGCATCGAGTTCGCGCACCTGTGCGGCGCCATACAGCGCGTCGGGTAATTCATCTTTCGTGTGCGGCATGCGTCTTCGGGCTCCGATGTCTGGCAGAATTATACGCACCTCAGCTCCGGTTTCTCTCGCCTCATGTCCGCCATCACCACAGACCTGCCCGCCCTCGCCCAATCGATCAAGGATTGGGGCCGCGAGCTGGGCTTTCAGCAAGTCGGCATCAGCGGTCTGGATCTGGCCGAGCATGAGCAGCACCTCGCACGCTGGCTCGAGGCCGGCTACCACGGCGAAATGGACTACATGGGCGCCCATGGCAGCAAACGCTCGCACCCGGAAGAACTGGTGCCGGGCACATTGCGCGTGGTTTCGCTGCGCATGGACTACCTGCCCGGCGACACGCAAATGGCGCAAATGCTCGCGCAACCGGAAAAAGCCTACGTGTCGCGTTATGCCTTGGGCCGCGATTACCACAAATTGATCCGTAAACGTGTGCAGCAATTGGCTGACAAGATTCAGGCGCAGATCGGCCCGTTTGGTTTTCGTGCGTTTGTCGACAGTGCCCCGGTGCTGGAAAAAGCCATCGCCGAACAGGCCGGGCTGGGCTGGATCGGCAAAAACACCCTGGTACTGAACCGCAAGGCTGGCAGTTATTTCTTTCTCAGTGAGCTGTTCGTCGACCTGCCATTGCCGGTGGATGAGCCGCACAGCAGCGAACATTGCGGGCGCTGCACCGCGTGTTTGGATATCTGCCCGACCAACGCGTTCGTCGGGCCGTATGTGCTGGACGCGCGGCGCTGTATTTCTTATCTGACCATCGAACTGAAAAACGCGATTCCCGAAGACCTGCGTCCGCTGATCGGCAACCGCGTGTTCGGTTGCGATGACTGCCAGATCGTCTGCCCGTGGAACCGGTTCGCCAAGCCCTCCGGGGAAAGCGACTTCAAGCCACGGCACAATCTGGACAACGCCGAACTGGCTGAACTGTTCATGTGGGATGAAGACAAATTTCTCAGCAGTACCGAAGGCTCACCGTTGCGTCGGGCCGGGTATGAACGCTGGCTGCGCAATCTGGCCGTGGGACTGGGCAATGCGCCCTCGAGCATTCCAGTACTGGAAGCATTGAAGGCGCGCCGTGACTACCCGTCAGCGCTGGTACAAGAGCACGTCGAGTGGGCGCTGAAGCAGCACGCCCAACGTCAAGGCGCGTCGTTATAGACGAACTTGGGCATTTCCCAGTGGAAACGGATTGCCAGCAGGCGCAGCAGGAAGCCGCCGAACAACGTGATCAGAATCGCCTGCTCGCTCGGTACGTTCAGGTACAGGCAAAGCATGTAACACCACGCCGCCGCGAACGAGACGCTGGCGTACAGTTCACGGCGGAAGATCAGCGGGATGTCGTTGCAGAAGATGTCGCGCAGGATGCCACCGAAGACTCCGGTGATCACGCCGCTGACCGAGGCCACCAGCATGCCGTGGCCCATTTCCAGCGCGGTCATGCAACCGATCAGGGTGAAAGCCACCAGACCCACGGCGTCGAGCACCAGAAACAGCGAGCGCAGATGACGCATCCAGCGGGCGGTGAACACGGTGAACATCGCCGCTACCGAGGTCAGCACCAGGTATTCCGGATGTTTGACCCAGGTCAGCGGGTAATGCCCAAGCAACACGTCGCGCACCGAACCGCCGCCCAACGCCGTGACGCAGGCGATCAGCACCACGCCAAACCAGTCCATGCCGCGACGGCCGGCAGACAGCGCGCCAGTCATGGCTTCAGCGGTGATGGCAATCAGATAGAGCATCAGCAACATGGTGGCGATCCAGGCAGGAAGGCGCGCAGTCTAGCCATTTCGATGCGGCACCAAAAGGGGGCAAATGCTTTACCCGCCCCCATCGCCAAGTATCAGAACTTGATGAAGTGCTTGCGGTAATGCTGCAGCTCGGCGATCGATTCGCGGATGTCGTCCAGCGCCAGGTGCGTGCTGCCCTTCTTGAAGCTGTCACGCACATCAGGCGCCCAGCGCGCGGCCAGTTCCTTGAGTGTGGATACGTCGAGGTTGCGGTAGTGGAAGTAGCTTTCCAGCGCTTTCATGTGCGTATAAAGAAAGCGGCGATCCTGGCAGATGCTGTTGCCACAGATCGGCGATTTGCCTTTCGGCACCCATTTTTCCAGGAAGGCGATGGTTTCTGCTTCGGCTTCAGCCATGCTGATGCGGCTATCGCGCACGCGCTGGGTCAGGCCGGAGTTGCCGTGGGTGCGAGTGTTCCACTCGTCCATGCGCGCAAGCACTTCATCGCTGTGGTGGATGGCAATGACCGGGCCTTCAGCCAGGGTGTTGAGATCACTGTCGGTAACGATGGTGGCCATCTCGATGATGACGTCGTTTTCCGGATCCAGACCGGTCATTTCCAGGTCGATCCAGATCAGATTCTGCGGGTTTGGCATATTTCGGCTCCTAGACAATGCTGCGCAGTTTAGCCTAGGCCGGTGGCCGGGCGTGCTAAACTCGCGGCCGTTTTACCTAATCGCTGCATTCTTCAGACGGAACACCCATGGCCAAACGCCAACTCAATCGTCGTCAAAACTGGCGCATCGAAAAGATTCAGGGCGAACGCGCCGCACGCGCCGCCAAACGCGAGTCCTCGGCGGTCGAAGCCCTTGAGGGCGGCGATCTGGGCCCAGAGCAAACAGGTCTGGTGATCGCCCACTTCGGTGTGCAGGTCGAGGTCGAAGCTGTTGACGGCGATCAGGCCGGCCAGGTCTTCCGCTGCCACTTGCGCGCCAACCTGCCTGCGCTGGTGACCGGCGACACAGTCGTCTGGCGCGCCGGCAATCAGGGCATTGGCGTGATCGTCGCGCAACTGCCGCGCACCACCGAACTGTGCCGCCCGGACAGCCGCGGCCAGCTCAAACCAGTTGCGGCCAACGTCGACATGATCGTCATCGTCTTCGCGCCCCTGCCCGAGCCGCATGCCAACCTGATCGACCGTTATCTGGTTGCCGCGGAACACGCCGGCATCCGTCCGTTGTTGCTGCTGAACAAATTCGACCTGATCGACGAGCACAACGCCCCGGCGCTCAATGCGCTGCTGGCGGTGTATCGCACGCTGGGTTATCCGGTGCTGGAAGTGTCGGCGCACCACGGCAACGGTATGGAACAACTGCAACAGCAGCTCGACGGCCGCATCAGCGTATTCGTCGGCCAGTCCGGTGTCGGCAAGTCGTCGCTGGTCAACAGCTTGCTGCCGGAAGTCGAAACCCGCGTCGGGCCGTTGTCCGAGTTGTCCGGCCAGGGCACGCACACCACGACCACCGCGCGACTGTTCCACTTCCCTGGCGGTGGCGAGTTGATCGACTCCCCGGGTATCCGTGAGTTCGGCCTCGGCCACGTCAGCCGTGCTGACGTCGAAGCCGGCTTCATCGAGTTCGATGATTTGCTCGGCACCTGCCGCTTCCGCGACTGCAAGCACGACCGCGAACCGGGTTGCGCGTTGCTCAAGGCCCTTGAAGACGGCCGCGTGCAGCAACAGCGTATGAACAGCTACCGCTCGATCATCGCCAGCCTACCGGAAAACGGTTATTAAACAGCCGTACCGGCAGCCCTGAGACCCGGGGTTGCCGGTTGTCGGATCACGCCTGACAAATCCCTAAAACGCTTAAACATCAGACGTTTCTGTAGGCGTCCGCACACCCGCTTGCAGGACATTTCTCTTTTGCTGTCAGCACCTTGTAGGCATCACGCAGATGCCTACAGTCGGTTCCTCCTTCGCACATTCGCGACTTCCGAGGAACCCCATGCAAACCTATCATCTGTTCATCAGCCATTCGTGGAACTACTCCCACGCCCACGACAATCTGGTACGCCTGCTCGGCGCGCAACCGGGTTTCACCTTCAAGAATTTTTCCGTACCGCCGCATAACCCGATCATGGGTGCGCAAACCGACAAGCAACTGGAAGAAGCCATCGAGAACAAGATCCGCCCTTGCTCGGCGGTGCTGATCATGGCTGGCATGTACTCGACCTACAGCAAGTGGATCAACAAGGAAATCGAGATCGCCAAGCGTATGGGCAAAGTCATCATCGCGATCAAACCCTTCGGCGCCGAGCGCATTTCCACGGTCGTGCGCAACGCCGCGAACGCCGAATGCGCGTGGAGCACCAAAAGCATCGTTAGCGCGATTCGTCTGCATACGGCGGTGTAACCATGCGCAAGGGACTGTTTATCGGCATCAATCATTACCAGCACGTGGCGCCATTGAGCGGCTGCAACAACGATGCGATGGCCATGGCGTCGGTGCTGGAACGTCACGCCAACGGGCGCCCGAACTTCAGCAGTAAAGTGCTGACCTCAGCTGAGGAAAACCTGACACTCAACACCCTGAAGCAACAGATTCAGAGTCTGTTTTCCGGTGATTGCGACGTGGCTCTGTTGTACTTCGCCGGCCATGGCCAGTTCGACACCAGCATCGACGAAGGGCTGCTGATTCCGCAGGACTTCAAACACGGCGGGGAAGGCATTCGCATCAGCGACATTCTGCTGTGGGCTGATCAGGCGTCGCAGATCAAAAACAAAATCATCATCCTCGATTGCTGCCAGGCCGGCGCGGCCGCTGCCATGCGCGGTTTGCGCGGTGGTAGCAGTGTGATTGGCGAAGGCATGACCATTCTCACCGCCTGCAAAAAAGAACAGTCAGCCCTCGAAAGTCGAGGCCACGGGGTATTCACCGATTTGTTGTTGCAAGCACTGCACGGTGGCGCCGCCAACGTGCTCGGCAAGGTCACCCCCGGTAGCGTTTACTCGTTTGTCGACAATGCACTGGGTGCCTGGGAGCAGCGTCCGGTATTCAAGACCAATGTCTCGCAGTTCGTGCCGCTGCGCGAAGTGGCACCGCTGATCGCCGAAGAAACCCTGCGCAAACTCAAGGACTGGTTCCCCGAGCCGAGTTTCGTCTTCAGGCTCGATCCAAGTTACGAGCCCACAGAACCCTCGTTCGATGCCGATCACGGCGACGTCTTCAAACAATTGCAAATGTGCAACCGCCACAGCCTGATCGAACCGGTGGACGCCGAACACATGTATTACGCGGCCATCAATTCCACCGGCTGCCGCCTCACCGCCCTCGGCGCCTACTACCGCGAACTCGCCCTCAAAGGACACTTCTGATGCCCGTCTTCATCAGCTACCGCCACATGGATCGCGCCCACGCCATCGCCATCAACAGCCGCCTTATCCAGGCCAACATCAAAACCTACCTCGACGTGCTCGACCCTGAATCGCAAACCACCGATGACATCACCGGCGTCATCACCCGCAACATCACTGAGTGCACGCATTTGCTGGCGGTGGTGTCGGAGAAGACCGCGTTGTCGTGGTGGGTGCCGTTCGAAATTGGTGAGGCGACTATCAGCAACCGCCGGATCTGCTCGTTCAAGACCGGCCCCGCAGAATTGCCGTTGTACCTGGACAAGTGGCCGAAGTTGAGCACGGATAAAGATCTGAATTTTTTTATCGATGCGTATCGTGAGGAGGTGTCGAGCAAGCGTTCGATGACGCTGGATTCGAGCAATGAATCCTTTAGCGGCACCTACAAACGCAACGCAGAGGTATTCCACGACCAACTGAAAAACCGCATTCGGCGCGGTTTTTAGAGCCCATCGGCAGGCACAAAAAAGCCGCGTATCAAACGCGGCTTTCTTCAACCTCCGAACCTATTTCGGCTCAGGCTTGCGAAACGCATATAAATGCTGACGCACAATCCCGCCCGGCAATTCTTTGCCGAACACGCCGTAACGCACCGGCCACTCCTTCGGCGGCAATTTGAACGTGCCGAACAACATGTCCACCAGCGGCGTGTGGATCGCGTAGTTTTTGTAGATGTAATCCTTGTGCCGGGCGTGGTGCCAGTGGTGGTAACGCGGCAGCACGATCAGGTAGTTCAGCCAGCCGCCGTTGATTCGCACGTTGGCGTGGGCCAGTACGGCCTGGACACCGACCAGAATCACATAGGCATTCAACGCTTGCGGGGCGAAGCCCAGCAGCATCAACGGCACCAGCACGCCGGTGCGGGTCAGCAGGATTTCGATGAAGTGCACGCGCGAGCCGGCGAGCCAGTCCATGTGCGTGCTGGAGTGATGCACCGCGTGGAGGCGCCACAGAAATGGCACCACGTGATAGAGCCGGTGCAGCCAATACTGGCCGAGATCCGCAACCAGGATTGCGAGCAGGAACTGCACCAGCAACGGCAGGCTTTGTACGCTGGTCTGCACGCTCGGCGACATCGCCCAACCGGCGATGTAACTCGACGAGGCAGTGATGAAGATCAGGATGAATTGCACCAGCATGTGGCTGACGAAGAAGTAGGTCAGGTCGGTGCGCCAGTGCGGGCGCAGGATGTTTTGCTCGGGATCCTTGGAGTAGAGCTTCTCCAGAGGAATGAACACGATGGCCGATACCAGCAGCGCCAGCACGAACCAGTCCAGACCCAACGAGTACGGGGTCTGCCCGATCGAGCTGACTTGTACGTTGGTGCCCCCAAGGAACACCGCCAGGCCCGATGCAACCAGACCGGTAATCCCCAGACGCTTGCGTTTGTTGAGCAGGATATTCAGGGTGCCGAGGCTGAATGAAACCACCAGACCGAGCAATAGCGTGGTTCGCGCGAACTGTTCATCATAGACCTTGCGCAGTTCGGCTGTGGTCAGCCACTCGGGAAACAGGAAGCAGAACACCGCCAGCAGGCTCAACAGTCCGAGGGTGGCTGATATATAGCCACTGACCCGCCCCTCGCCAAATTTGAAGGGTGCGTTGCCATGCCGTTGAAAATAGGCTTTGAGTCTTTCCATTTACTGATCTTCCGTGATTGCGAAAACTGCGACTGGTCATTGCGACGCAGGCAGATACAAAAAAGCCACGGTAACCGTGGCTTTTTGTCGGTCACTGTTTCGGCGTGGGGGCCGGCACAGTGGCTGGAGGGGCAGCAGGCGCGGGCGCCGCACTCCCCGGCTCAGGCGGTTTCGGCGCAGCGTCGTCGAACAGGTTCAAGCGTTCGCGCAGCTCGTGTGCAGGCACCGGTTGCTGATCCGCTGGCAGTGCGTTCGGATCAACCGGCGTCGCTGGAGCGGCGCCGTTCTGACCTTGATCCGCTGGCTTCGCAGCGTCTGCACCTTGCGCACCTTCGATGGCCGCTTGGGCTTTCTTGGTCAGCACCACGATATCGATACGACGGTTGACCGGGTTGAACGGATTTTCCTTGTCGAACAGCGCCGACGAGGCATAACCGACGACCCGCGCCACTTGCGCATCCGGATAGCTGCCGGCGATCAAGGCACGACGCGCGGCGTTGGCACGGTTGGCCGACAATTCCCAGTTACCGAAATCACCGGTGCCGGTGTACGGCTTGGCGTCGGTGTGGCCGCTGATGCTGATCTTGTTCGGCACCGCTTTGATGGTGTCAGCCATGGCCAGCAGGATGTCTTCGAAGTACGGCTTCAGGCGTGCGGAACCCGAGTCGAACATCGGCCGGTTCTCGGCGTCCATGATCTGGATGCGCAAGCCGTTCGGGGTGATCTCGAAGAGGATCTGGTCCTTGAACTTCTGCAGTTGCGGGT
Source organism: Pseudomonas tensinigenes (assembly GCF_014268445.2). Taxonomy (NCBI): domain Bacteria; kingdom Pseudomonadati; phylum Pseudomonadota; class Gammaproteobacteria; order Pseudomonadales; family Pseudomonadaceae; genus Pseudomonas; species Pseudomonas tensinigenes. The sequence continues at coordinate 824,404 of NZ_CP077089.1, read as the reverse complement.
TCTCGTCGACCTTGTTCTGCAGTTCTTGCAGGAGCAGCTCAAGACGTTCCTTCTCGACCTGCTCGGCCATGCCTTCAACCTGTTCGGTGTCGACCGTGACCTTGTCGGGTTGCGGCTGCGACTTCACCTCAGGGTTGAGGGTGTTTTCCGGCGCCAGGGTCGGCGTGCCGCCCAGGTCGATGATGTACGGCGTGCCGCTTTCAGAGAAGCCGACCGGGTCTTTGAAGTAACCGGCGATGGCGATCTTCTGCTCCGGCGTGGCGGTGGACAGCAGCCACAACACCAGGAAGAACGCCATCATCGCCGTGGCGAAGTCGGCGAAGGCGATTTTCCACGCCCCGCCGTGATGCCCGCCGGCTATGCGCTTGACGCGCTTGATGATAATCGGCTGATTATTTTCCATTTCTTAGCGACCGCGAACGGCTTGTTCCAGCTCGGCAAAGCTTGGACGGTGGGCCGGGTACAGCACCTTGCGACCAAACTCGACTGCCAGCGATGGCGGCATGCCGGAAGCCGAAGCCACCAACGAAGCCTTGATGGCTTCATAGACGTTCAGTTCTTCCTTGGCATCGTGAGCCAGGGAATGCGCCAGCGGACCGAAGAAACCGTACGCCGCAAGAATACCGAAGAAGGTACCGACCAGTGCCGCACCCACGTGCAGACCGATGGACTTCTGATCGCCTTCACCCAGCGAGGCCATGGTCACCACGATACCGAGTACCGCCGCGACGATACCGAAACCGGGCATGGCGTCGGCGATGCCGTTCACCGCGTGGGACGGGTGTTCGAGGTCTTCTTTCAGGCTGTACAGCTCCATGTCGAACAAGCCTTCCAGCTCGTGCGGGGCCATGTTGCCGGACGACATGATGCGCAGGTAATCGCAGATGAACGCGGTCATGCGTTCGTCTTTGAGCACCGCCGGGTACTTGGCGAAAATCGGGCTCGCGGCGGCATCTTCGATGTCGCCTTCAATGGCCATCATGCCTTCGCGGCGGCTCTTGTTGAGGATCTCGTAGATCAGGCCGAGCACTTCCAGATAGAACGTGTGGCTGAAGCGCGAACTGAACATGCTCAGGGATTTCTTGAGCACGTGCATCGTCATGTAGCCGGGGTTGGCCTGCAGGAATGCACCGAGTGCAGCACCACCGATGATCAACACCTCGAAAGGCTGGATCAAGGCGGCAATCTTGCCGTGGGAGAGCACGTATCCGCCGAGCACGCTCGCGAATACGACGATGATGCCGATAATTTTAGCCATAGGTAGAAAGTACTTATTTAAGTCGGGTTCAAGGTCATATTCGGAAGTTAAAAAATCTCTTCTTCTACTTATCGGCAAAACTGCGCCAGACTATAGCCAGTTCAGGCGAAAAGCCAATTTAGCCCATGCCGGGCGCGTCTACAGTCAGTGAAGATCCCCTCCAGACATGGCTAATGAAACGAACGTCCCACACGCAAAACCGACCACCCTCGACGGCTGGGTAAAGTTGCTCGATGGCGTGCGACTGCCCGTGCCGCAAGAGGCTCACGACAAAGTCTGCCGCGCGATCCGTGACAACCGCAGCTCGTTGCGTGACATCGCCGACCTGATGCAGGACAGCCCGGCACTGGCCTTGAGCATCATTCGTGAGGCGAATCGTCACACCCACGGCACCATGGCCGCGCCGGCGGAAAATCTCGAGGTGGCAATCAACCGTCTGGGCCTTGCCCGCACCGAAGAATTGCTCGCGCGCCTGCCCGCCGAACCGCAGATGCAAATCCCCAAGGCCCTGCGCCAGTTGCAGATGATCAGCCAGCACGCAACGCAACAGGCCAACGGTTTTTTCGCCAGTCGCCTGGCGCGGCTGTGGCAGGACATTCATTGGGGCAGCCTGCTGTTTCTGTCGCCGCTGTGGCCATTGGCGCTGACTTATCCGCAACTGCTTGAGGAATGGGAGCTGCGGGTTATCCACAAGGGCGAGTCGGCCCGCACCGTCGAAAAGCAATTGTTCGGCGTGCGCCTGCTGAAAATTGCCGAGGCACTGGTGCAGGCCTGGCATCTGCCGATCTGGGTGCAGCAGGGCTACAAACTGCTGCTCAGTGAACAGCGCGAACTGGTGAAAGTGCTGCGCATCGCCCGCGACAGCGAGCATCCGCTACGCCAGCAGAATCGCCTCGACGATGACCCGACGCTGCGCCGCTGGCTTAATCAACCGGCTAATAGCGTACTGCTGGCCAACGGTCTGGCGCTGTCGGCGCAACAGGCCTGGGAAAGTCCGCACAGCGAACGCTGGCAGTACCTGACCAGCCTTTATCTGCAAATCTCGATGGACGAAGTGCAGCAACAGTTGCACCAACAAGCCGCCAACAGCGCGCGTTATCACGCGATGCCCGATCTGTGGCACCCGGCCGTTTCGCTGTTGTGGCCGTGGGGCACCCGTCGTTTACCCGCCGGCCTGTTGCCCGCCGCCGCGCCGACAGCTGAGGACTTGGGCCAATGGCGCAAGCAATGCGCCGAATTGCTGGCAGAACCGAGCCGCTTCACCAATGCGATGAGCCTGACCGTCGCGGCGCGCGATGCCTTGGCCGCCAGCGGCATGCGCCGGGTGATGATCCTGATGGCAGACCGCAGCCAATCCAGTCTGCGTGTGCAGCAAACCTATGGTTTGCCGAAAGAAGCCGCTGCACTGACTTTTGCCGTCAGCCAAAGTAGCGTGCTGCAACGTTTACTCGCGCAACAAGCGCAGGTGCGCATCAACCCGGACAACAATGCACAGTTCTCCGCCCTGCTGCCGCCGAGCCTGCGCACGCTGTTTCGTGGCGAGCATCTGTTCCTGCGCTCTCTGGTCAATAACGGCCGGGTCATCATGATTGTGGTGGCCGATCAGGGCGGCGGACCCTTCGCCGACATCACCGTGCAAGCCTTTGGCAAAACCGCGCAGTGCATAGAAAAAGCCCTGCACAGCTTTAGCAGCCGTGGCCGATGAGGCTGCGCTACAATCCTCCCCTTTGTGCTCTGGAGACCTCACATGTCTGACTTCTCTGGCTTGCCGCTCGTCATCGAGCCGAGCGACCTGCTCCCGCGTCTCGATTCCCCTGAACTGATTCTGGTGGATCTGACCAGCGCTGCCCGCTACACCGAAGGTCATCTTCCCGGCGCACGTTTTGTCGACCCGAAGCGCACCCAGCTCGGCCAGCCGCCGGCGCCGGGCCTGCTGCCGGCCAAAGCCGATCTGGAAGCATTGTTCGGTGAACTCGGGCATCGCCAGGACGCGGTCTACGTGGTGTATGACGATGAAGGTGGCGGCTGGGCCGGGCGCTTCATCTGGCTGCTCGACGTCATCGGTCACGACAAGTACCACTATATAGACGGTGGTCTGCCGGCGTGGCTGGCAGATGGCATGCCGATGTCGATCCAGGTACCACCAGCGGTTGGCGGCCCGATTGCGCTGACTTTGCACGACGAGCCGACTGCCACGCGCGAATACTTGCAAAGCCGTCTCGGTGCTGCCGATCTGGCGATCTGGGATGCGCGCGGGCCGCTGGAGTATTCCGGCGAGAAAGTCCTGGCCGCCAAGGCCGGGCACATCCCCGGCGCGGTCAATTTCGAATGGACCGCCGGCATGGACAAGGCCCGTCAGCTGCGTATTCGCACAGACATGCCGCAGATCCTAGAAGATCTCGGGATCACCAAGGACAAAGAAATCATTACCCACTGCCAGACCCATCACCGGTCGGGCTTCACTTATCTGGTGGCCAAGTCCCTCGGTTATCCGCGGGTCAAGGGCTACGCCGGTTCCTGGGGCGAATGGGGCAACCACCCTGACACGCCTGTCGAGATTCAAGGTTTTTAAGGACAACTAATGAAAGAGCGTCTGTTTATCCTCAGCCAGTACCTGCTGCCTCATCACCTGCTGTCGCGCCTGGCCGGCTGCATTGCCGAGTGCCGCGTGCGCTGGTTCAAGAATGCCTTCACCCAATGGTTCGCCAAGCGCTACCAGGTGGACATGTCGCAAGCGCTGGTCGAAGACCTGACCGCTTACGAGCATTTCAACGCCTTCTTCACCCGTGCCCTGAAAGACGGCGCGCGTCCACTGGACGAAACCCCGGGCGCGATCCTCAGCCCGGCCGACGGTGCGGTCAGCCAGCTCGGCCCGATCGAGCACGGTCGCGTGTTCCAGGCCAAGGGCCACAGCTTCAGCGTGCTGGAACTGCTCGGCGGTGATGCGGCCAATGCGGCGCCGTTCATGGGCGGCGACTTTGCCACCATTTACCTGTCGCCCAAGGACTACCACCGCGTGCACATGCCGCTGGCCGGCACCCTGCGCGAAATGGTCTACATTCCGGGCCGGATCTTCTCGGTGAATCAGACCACCGCCGAAAACGTCCCCGAACTGTTCGCTCGTAACGAGCGTGTAGCGTGCATCTTCGACACCGAGCGCGGGCCGATGGCCGTGGTGCTGGTTGGCGCAATGATCGTCGCTTCGATCGAAACCGTGTGGGCCGGTCTGGTCACCCCGCCGAAGCGCGAACTGAAAACCTTCCGCTACGATGAAGCCGCCCGCGCGCCGATCCATCTGGAAAAAGGTGCCGAACTGGGTCGCTTCAAGCTGGGTTCGACGGCGATCGTGCTGTTCGGCCCGGATCAGGTGAAATGGGCTGAAGAGCTGGCGGCGGGTTCGCCAGTGCAGATGGGCCAAGGCCTGGCGCTGCCAAAAGCCTGATTGACCGTTGCGGGAGTCGCCTCAGGCGCTCCCGCAGATTGCGTTATTTGCTGCTATGGTTTTTGGCATGAGCCAGACCAACGCCCTGCCGCCCCTTCACGCGCCAACCCCGTCGCAAACGCGCCTGTCGTTTTGCGAAGCGACTCCGCGCGACCTCAAGCGCTGGATCGCCGACCTGCCCAAAGCCAACATCGGCGAAACCGCCCGCCAGTTGTATCAAGCCTTGGGTGAACTCAACCAATTGCTCACACCCAGCGACAATCGCCTCAATCTGCTGGAGCTGCTGCGGCCCGAGGTGTATTTCGTCTGCCTGCATCTGGAGCGGCATTTCCTGCATCAGGCAATCATGCTCGACGAGCGGTCGCGCAAGATCAGCAATCTCTGTCAGGCCCTGCAAAGCCATCTGGCCATCGGCTACAAACAGATCGTGCTGCGAATTGCGCCAAAGTACCGCAAGGACCGCGCAGCATTGGTCAGTATGGCTCTGCAGCGAGCAGCCCATGCACTCAAAGGCCAACTGCTGCGTGCCACGCAGCTGTATAGCTCGCCGCCGGAACATGTCTGGTTCGAACTGCATCAGCTGTATCGCAGCGCCGCTGAACTGCAACTGCAACACCGCGCCGTGCATGACGACTTGGCCAGCCTCACGACAGAGCTGAGCCTGGAGCAGACCTACATCGCCGCTCTCTTACTGGGCAGCGCTCGTTGCAATCAGTTGCGACAAAACCAGATCGCGCGGCTGGCCGACGTGTTAGAGCCGTGGAGCGCGCGGCTCAAGCTGCATCCCGCAAGCCCGGACGCCGGCCTGCTGGCGATCAGTGCAGAACTGGATGCCGGCCCACGCTACCGCAGCATGTTTCGCAGCGAGCAACAACGCGGATTGCTCGGTTTCGATCCGCAGCCGCTGGTGAATGCCATCGAAGCGCATTTGCTGCATCAGGACACTTCGACGCCGCTGCCCGTCCCGGCCGGGCTGAGCTTCGATACCTTGCAACACCTGCACGCCAGCTGGGGGCAAGCGGCTGAACGCAGTTTTCAGCGCACCGTTGGCCAAGGCCATCTGACCGTGTGCGTGGGCATGAGCGCCCTGCACTTCTACCTCGGCGGCGAGCGCAGTTTCAGCGAACTGCTCAAGCTTCCCGGGGGGCGCTCGGCGAATTTCAGCAGTACCGTCGCCAAAAGTGAAAAGGACAGTTGGAGTCAGGCCTTCGACGCAGCACCGCAAAGTAATGCCGAGCAGTTTTTGCCCTACGAGGAAATCCAGTACGACCATTTGGTCGAGGACGAAAGCGGCACCGACAGCACACCCCATTACCCGACCCATGCCCTGCCGGTGATCAACCACAGCCCCGGCGGTTATTGCCTGGCATGGCCAGAGGAAGTGCCCGCCGAACTGCAGGCCGGAGAAATGCTCGGAATACACGACAGTGTCAGTCTGGGCTGGAGCATTGCAGTGATCCGCTGGATCCGTCAGGTGCGCGGTGGCGGCACGCAAATGGGCATTGAACTGGTGGCCCCGCATGCACAGCCTTGTGGACTGCAACTGGTGCGCTCGCGGGACGATCACAGTCAGTATTTGCGCGGATTATTGTTACCGGAGATCAGCGCGATCGATCTGCCCGCGACCTTGCTGGCACCGCGTTTGCCGTTTCAGGAAGGCAGCAAGGTGATGATCAATACCCAAGGCGAAGAACACCGCGCCGGGCTGGATCGGCGGGTGGCAAGTACGCACAGTTTCAATCAGTTTGCCTATCGCTCGCTGGAGGCCGCGAAAAATGGCGGGAGTGAGGAGGATTTCGATTCGTTGTGGAAATCGCTTTAAGTGCCCGCCGATGGATCGGCGGCGCTATCTTCGCGAGCAGGCTCGCTCCCACATTGGATGCATTTCAACTGTGGGAGCGAGCCTGCTCGCGAAGAGGCCAAGTCAGGCGATAGAGATCTCAGAGCTGCCCATCACGATCGCGGAAGCCCAGCAGATACAACACACCATCCAGCCCTAGGGTGGAAATCGCCTGCTTCGCCGACTGTTTCACCAACGGCTTGGCGCGGAACGCCACGCCCAAACCGGCAATCGCCAGCATTGGCAGGTCATTCGCGCCGTCGCCGACCGCGATGGTCTGCTCCAGACGCAAACCTTCTTTGTGCGCCAGCTCTTTCAACAGATCAGCCTTGCGCTGCGCATCGACAATCGGCTCGATCGCCACGCCGGTGCACTTGCCGTCGACCACTTCCAGTTCGTTGGCGAACACATAGTCGATGCCGAGTTTGGCCTGCAACTGCTTGGCGAAATAGGTGAAGCCGCCGGACAGGATCGCGGTCTTGTAGCCCAGACGCTTGAGTTCGGCGAACAGCGTTTCCGCGCCCTCGGTCAGACGCAGCGAAGCGCCGATCGAATCCAGAACGCTGACGTCGAGGCCTTTGAGCAAGGCCAGACGCTCTTTGAAGCTGGCGCGGAAATCCAGTTCGCCGGCCATCGCCCGCTCAGTGATTTCGGACACCTGCTCGCCCACGCCGGCAGCCTTGGCCAGTTCGTCGATGACTTCAGCTTCAATCAGTGTCGAGTCCATGTCGAACACCGCCAGACGACGGTTGCGCCGGAACAGCGAATCTTCCTGGAAGGCGATGTCGACGTTCAGTTCCTGAGCGACGCTGAGGAATTCGGCACGCAGCGCCTGCGGATCAGCCGCTTCGCCACGCACGGAAAACTCGATACAGCCCTTACCTTTGTCGGCCGGCGTGTCCAGCGGCATACGACCCGACAGACGGTCGATGTGATCGATATTCAAACCGTATTTAGCCGTGATCGAACTGACCGCCTGCAATTGACCGGCGGTTACTTTGCGGGTCAGCAGGGTAACGATGTGGCGTTTTTTACCCTGATTGCCCACCCATTGCTGGTAATCCTCTTCGGACACCGGGGTGAAGCGCACCTGCTGGTCGAGCTCGTAGCCCTTGAACAGAATGTCCTTGAGCACGGATTTACCCTGCTCCGAATCGGGAATTTCAACCAGGATGCCGAACGACAGGGTGTCGTGGATCACCGCCTGACCGATGTCGAGAATGTTCACACCACCCTGTGCCAGAACACCGGTAATGGCTGCCGTCAGACCCGGACGGTCGACTCCCGTGATGTTAATCAGGACGATTTCGCGCAACGCGCACCCCCGCAACTGGAAAAAAACCGCATTCTACCCACTTTCAGTGACCATCGGGCACCGCGAGCGCTTTGCCGGTCTAGGGCCTGTCGCTATACTGCGCGTCAACTTCACGGACAAAAGAGCCGAGCTCAGTGAACCGGCCCACGCCAGTTAAAACCGATAACTTCTTCCTGCTGATCTTCCGTGCACTGCGCCACCGCCGTGTACCGATTGCATTGCGCATTGCCAGCCATAACGTGATCCTGGTCGCTCTGGCCCTGGTGATCTATGCCGGCGTGATGGGTTTGCAATTCAAGCAGGCCATGCACCAGCAGGCCGATGCGCTGGGCGAAAGCCTGACCACGCAGACCGCGACCTCTGCCACCGAGCTGTTGGTGTCCAATGACATCCTCAGCCTCAATGTGCTGCTCAACAACCTGACCAAGAACAAACTGGTGGCCCACGCGGCGATCTACAGCGTGGATAACCGCATCCTCGCCGAGTCCGGTCAGCGTCCCAAGCACAGCCTGCTGGGCGAAGCCGAAGGCATGTACGAGAGCAAGATCACCTTCCAGGACGTGACCGCCGGGCAATTGCGCATCAGCCTGGACATGGATCAGTTCCAGCAGCCGATGACCATCAGCCTGCAAAGCATGGGCATTCTCAGCGGAATCCTGTTGGCGCTGTCGCTGGCCCTGAGCCTGCGCATGGGGCGTTATCTGTCGACGCCGCTGCTGCAATTGCGCGTCTGGTTGCGCCGCATCGACGAACACACGCCGGGCATCGATCGTCAGGATGAAATCGGCGATCTGGCGCGTCAGTTGCACGCCAATTACGCGCCGGAGCCTGCACCTGAACCGGAGCCTGAATTCGAGGACGAAGAAGACGAGCCGGAGTTCGAGGTGCGCAACTTGCGTGATCCGAGTTTCGACGAAACCCGTCCGATGGCCGCGCAGAAGCCGGCGCCGCGACATCTGGTCAGCACCGTCGAAGACGATGATGACGATGACGCGTTCGCCGACCTGCGCGACGAGTCGCTCAATGGCGCGCCGCAACCCGTCGTTCGTCAGCCGTCGCCAAGCGTGCCGCAGCACACCGCCGTGCTGGCCGTGCAACTGGGTTCACAGGAGCAACTGCGCCGCTTGCCACGTGCACGTCTGGAGGAGTTGCAGGAGCGTTATCGTGACTGCCTCGATCAGGCTGCTTCGCTGTATCAGGGTGAAATCGAAACCCTGAACGACGGCAGCACGCTGATGCTGTTCCACACCGAAGACAGCGGCGACGATTACCTGACCAATGCGATCTGCTGCGGCGAACTGCTGCGGGCGCTGGGTCATCAGTTGCAGATTGAAGTCGCGGACAGCGGCATCACCCTGCAACTGCAATTGGGCCTGACCTTGGGTGACGAGCTGTTCGGGTTGAGCCAGATTGATTTGCTGCTGACCGATTCGGCCCAGGACGCGCTGGCCTTGTCGCAACACAGCCGCAACCTGCTGCTGGTTGAGCGCAAGATCAGTGATGACGCGCTGATCCGCCAGCGTGCGCGGATCCGCCCGATCGCCAGCCCTGAGGGGGCTTGCTGCGTGGAGCGGTTGATGGAGCCTTATCCATCGATGCTCGAGCGGCAACTGGCGCGGATGCATGAGCGTCGGGCTTAAGCCTTAGGCCTGATGTGAAGAAGCCCGCAGACAAGCGATTGTCTGCGGGCTTTTTTGTGGGTGACTGAAGAGCCCCTCACCCTAGCCCTCTCCCCGAGGGAGAGGGGACTGATTGGGGGATATTGGAGAGCTACACCGACTTGAGCGCCCTGCTGTGAATCCAGAATCGCCAAACTCTTTCAGAGTCGACGTATGACGCCAGACACCTCGGTCCGCCCCTGCTCCGCCGAATCCACAATCGCCAGGATCTTTCAGGTCGATGTATAGCGCCAGCCCCCTCGGTCGGCCCCTGCTCTACCGATCCATAATCGCCAAGCTCTTTCAGGTCGAAGCATGACGCAGACACCTCGGTCGCTCCTGCTCTACCGAATCCATAATCGCCAGGCTCTTTCAGGTCGATGTATAGCGCCAGACACCTCGGTCAGTCCCCTCTCCCTCCGGGAGAGGGTTAGGGTGAGGGGCTTTTGATCGTTCACGCAGAACCCCAAACACAACAAAGCCCGCACAAGGCGGGCTCTGTTCTGACTCGATCCAGCTTAGAAGCGGAACACTTCCATGTCAGTCCGAATCGGCGAGGCCATCGGAATCTTCGGCTGCTTCTCGGCCTCCGCCGCCGGCGCGGCCGGTTTCGGTGCCGATTTACGCGGCGCTTCGGCCACCGGTGGCTGATTGGCCAACGGTTTCAGCGCCACCGACAATTGCTCGGCCAGACGCTGCAGCAAAATGCCCTGCGCCTGCACCTGCGAAGCCGTACTACCAGCATGCAGCTCTTGCAGATGCACGATGCGGTTATCGCGCACTTGACCACGACGGTCGATCAGACGCCATTGCGCATCGAGGATCGCCGGTTGTTTCTGACCGGAGTCCAGACGCGTGATGGTCAGCAACACCTGCACATCCGGAGTGAACCCCGTAGTGGCCGGTGCCAGCACCACTCGCTGGCTGTCCAGATGGCCAGCAACCTGACGCATCAGCAACTGATCGATATCCGACGAAAGGCTGCCAGCCCAACGACCGTCGGTCGCCGCTTGCAGACTGCCGTCCGGTTGACGTTGCAGCAAGGTCTCACGTTGCAGGTAATCAGCTACGACTACCGGACCCAACAAAACCGCCATGCCTGCGCTTTGCGCAGGCTGAACCGGACTTCCGCTGTCCAGTTGATACAGCGACACCGGCTGGTGAACGCTGCAACCCGCCAGGCCCAAAACGCCGGCGAGCAGGAAAATAAGGGGGCGCAGAGCAGTCATCATCCCGTCCAGGTGGCCGCCACAAGGCTGACCACAGTGAAAATACTCAATAAATATGAAGAACGCTCGGCCACGCCGGCGCTTGGAAAGGCCATATCATCCGTGAATATGCGTTCCGACTCCAGCGCCAAAGCGTCGATCTACGCGTTAAATCGTAGATCGAGCTCTCTAGGACGCCTAATTGAGGTTTTCGACGAGCAGCGCATCGACCCGCTGGAAGCCCCTCGGGAGCTTATTCCCGCGACGCCCACGTTCACCCTTGTAGTGTTCGAGGTCGTCGGCCTTCAGCGACAGGGTCCGTTTTCCGGCCTGCAGCACCAAAGTGGCACCTTCCGGAAGTACGGCGATGTCCGTGACATATTCTTCGCGACTGGCCACACGCTCACCGGAAATACCGATGATCTTGTTGCCTTTGCCCTTCCCTAATTGTGGCAGATCGCTGATTTTGAAGATCAGCAGGCGACCTTCGGTCGTGACCGAGGCCAGCCAGTTCTGCTCACGATCGGCAACCGGGCGCGGCGCGATCACTTTGGCGTTGTTCGGCAGGCTCAACAGGGCTTTACCGGCCTTGTTCTTGGCTTGCAGGTCTTCGCCTTTGACCACGAAGCCGTAACCGGCGTCGGAAGCGATCACGTACAACGCGTCGTCTTCCGGCATCAGCACGCATTCAAACGAAGCGCCCGGTGGCGGCGTCAGACGACCGGTCAACGGCTCGCCCTGGCCACGCGCCGACGGCAGCGTATGCGCGGCAACAGAATAGCTGCGGCCGGTGGAGTCGATCACCACGGCAGACTGGTTGGAGCGCCCCGCCGCCGAGGTTTTGAAGCCATCGCCGGCCTTGTACGACAGGCCGGTAGCGTCGATGTCATGCCCTTTGGCGGAACGGATCCAGCCTTTTTCTGACAGCACGACGGTGACTTTCTCGTTCGGCAGCAGATCGTGTTCGGTCAACGCTTTGGCTTCGGTACGCTCAACGATTGGCGAACGACGATCGTCGCCATAGGTTTCGGCGTCCTTGATCAGCTCGGTGCGCACCAGTTTTTTCAACTTGGCTTCGCTGCCCAGCAGCGCTTGCAGCTTGGCTTGTTCCTTGAGCAGTTCGTCCTGCTCGTCGCGCAGCTTCATCTCTTCCAGTCGCGCCAACTGACGCAGACGGGTGTCGAGGATGTAGTCGGCCTGAATCTCGCTGAGGGCGAAACGCTCGATCAGCTTGGCTTTCGGGTGTTCCTCGGTACGGATGATGTGGATCACTTCATCCAGATTGAGGTAAGCGATCAACAAACCGTCCAACAGGTGCAGGCGACGCTCGACCTTGTCGAGGCGGAATTGCAGGCGGCGACGCACGGTCAGTACGCGGAATTCCAGCCATTCGACCAGCAAGGCGCGGAGGTTTTTCAGCTGCGGCTTGCCGTCCAGACCGATGATGTTGACGTTGACCCGGTAGGTCGACTCCAGCTCGGTGCTGGCGAACAGGTGCTGCATCAGCGCTTCGTGATCGACGCGGCTGTTGACCGGAATGATCACGATGCGGCACGGGTTTTCGTGGTCGGATTCGTCGCGCAGGTCAGCGATCTGCGGGGCTTTTGACGGTTTCGCCTGCATCAGCGCGGCGATCTGTTCCAGCACCTTGGCACCAGAGACCTGGTGCGGCAGCGCGGTGACGATGATGTCGCCGTCTTCGACGTGGTACACGGCGCGCATGCGCACCGAGCCCTTGCCGGTTTCGTACATTTTCAGCAGGTCGGCGCGCGGCGTGATGATTTCCGCTTCGGTCGGATAGTCCGGGCCCTGAATGTGTTCGCAGAGCTGTTCGACCGTGGCTTTCGGCTCATCGAGCAAGCGCACGCAAGCGGTGGCGACTTCGCGCAGGTTGTGCGGCGGCACATCGGTGGCCATGCCCACGGCGATACCGGTGGTGCCGTTGAGCAGAATGTTCGGCAGGCGCGCCGGCAGCACCAGCGGCTCCTGCAGGGTGCCGTCGAAGTTCGGGCCCCAGTCGGCAGTGCCTTGGCCCAGTTCGCTGAGCAGCACTTCGGAATAACGCGACAAGCGTGCTTCGGTGTAACGCATGGCGGCGAAGGACTTCGGATCATCCGGCGCACCCCAGTTACCCTGGCCGTCGACCAGCGTGTAGCGATAGCTGAATGGCTGGGCCATCAGCACCATCGCTTCGTAGCACGCCGAGTCGCCGTGCGGGTGGAACTTGCCGAGCACGTCACCGACGGTACGCGCCGATTTCTTGTGCTTGGAATCGGCGTCCAGGCCCAACTCGCTCATGGCGTAGACGATACGCCGCTGCACTGGTTTCAGGCCGTCGCCGATATGCGGCAAGGCACGGTCCATGATCACGTACATGGAGTAGTTGAGGTAGGCACTTTCGGTGAAGTCGGCCAACGAGCGGCGTTCTACACCGTCCAGGCTGAGATCAAGGGGGTTGCTCATGCAGGCCTCATCGGTTCGTTGTCTGGCGCAGCAGCATGGTGCCACCGCGCTGAGTAAATTCAAGTTTGTTCAGGGCGCTCATGCCGAGCAGCACCTGATCGCCATGCAGCCCCGGCGCCACCAGTGCGCGAACATCCCGCAGCACAATGTCGCCCAGTTGCAGGCGGGCAATTTTGGTCCGATAGCCCTGGCTCAGGCCGTTAGCCGTGCTCAGGGTCACTCCGAAACCTTCTTCCAGTTTCAAACGCTTGGCCAGATCCGCCGGGATCGCCACATCGGTCGCGCCGGTGTCGAGCATGAACTCCACCGGCTCACCGTTGATCTGACCACTGGCGACAAAATGCCCTTGGGCATTGCCGGCCAGTTTCACCTCGATAAACCCTTCACCCTGCTCCGAACTGACTACCACGTTCGGATTCTGCTGGCGTTGCTCCCACTGGCCAAAGAACCGCGTCGCCAGAAACAGTGCCGCGCACCATGCCAGAATCATCAGCACCCGACCGGCGCGCTTGCCCGGCGGTTGCTGGCTCATGGCTTGGCGCTCCAGCCACCGTCAGGTGCGGCGAAGCGCCAGACGATCGGCCGAACCTCACCGTCGGCCCGCGGGCCGAAATTATTGTCGACGCCGACCCATGCACCATCAGCGTCAACGATCAGCGCCTCTTCCAACCCGAAGTTCTGCGAGTAACGGCGGTTGGCCTGCAACAGTTCAGCAGCGTACGACCAGCAACGCTCGACCTTGGCGGTCTGCGCATCGCGCCGACAGATCTGGAAGGCGTTGCGCTCAAGGGTAAACAATTTGCCGTTAAACAACGAAAGGTCGGAAAAATCCCGGTTGACCGCTCTGGCCTTGGGGAACTGCGGCGGCTGCATTTCCTTGCCGCCCTCGCTGAGCAGCACGCAACGACCGTCGCAATCCCACACCGTCTGCTGGCGCTTGATCAGCAGCAAGCCACGGCTTTGCCGCTCGGCGGCCAGCCACATCTGATCACCCGCCGGGCTGATCGCCAGGCCTTCGAAGATCGCATTGAAATGCAGGAGCATGCCGCTGGCCCGCGCTTCGCGAACCATCATCGGCGAGATCTTCAGCCAGTTGACCGGGCCGCTGACGGGCACCTGCAAGACCGCCGCGTGGCCCTCGCTGACAATGTAGCGATTGCCGGCGCTGTCGCAGCTGATGCCTTCGAAATCCAGATCGCCACCGCGCACGAACGACGCGGCCCAATTGCGCGAGCGCAACCCCCACGGCAAACCGGTCTCAGGCACCAGGGGGACGTCGATGTGCAAGGCTTCGGCCTGCCAGACCTGATCGGCAGTATTGAGCCGATAGATCTGATCGTCATCGCGGTCCGACACCGTCCACAACTCGCCGCCACACATGGCCAGCCCCGACAGGTTACCGCCGCGCATGCCTTCGACCGGGTGCCCGGAGAGCACGCGCAACTCCTGCAACGGCTCGGCCGACACATTCATTGCACTCAGCAGCAACGCACCCGCCAAGGCCCAGCCAAACCGCATCAGGCCAGCACCTCGGCGAGGTTGCCTTTGGATTCGAGCCAGGTCTTGCGGTCACCGGCGCGTTTCTTCGCCAGCAGCATGTCCATCATTTCCGAAGTTTCGGCGAAGTCCTCGCCCAGCGTCAGTTGCACCAGACGCCGAGTATTCGGGTCCATGGTGGTTTCACGCAGCTGCGGCGGGTTCATTTCACCCAGACCTTTGAATCGGGTGACCTGCGGTTTGCCGCGCTTCTTCTCGGCGACCAGACGGTCGAGAATGCCGTCGCGCTCGGCTTCGTCGAGAGCGTAGTAGATCTCTTTGCCCAAATCGATGCGGTACAACGGCGGCATCGCCACATAGACGTGACCGGCATCCACCAGCGGGCGGAAATGCTGGACGAACAACGCGCAGAGCAGCGTCGCGATGTGCAGGCCGTCGGAGTCGGCGTCGGCGAGAATGCAGATCTTGCCGTAGCGCAGCTGGCTCATGTCCGCCGCGCCCGGATCGACACCGATGGCCACGGCGATGTTGTGCACTTCCTGACTGGCGAGCACTTCGCTGCCGTCGACTTCCCAGGTGTTGAGGATCTTGCCGCGCAACGGCAGGATCGCCTGGAATTCCTTGTCCCGTGCTTGTTTGGCGGAACCACCAGCGGAATCACCTTCGACCAGGAACAGCTCGGAACGCATCGGGTCCTGCCCGGCGCAGTCAGCCAGTTTGCCCGGCAACGCCGGGCCCTGAGTAACGCGTTTGCGCTCGACTTTCTTGCTCGCCTTGAGACGACGGCCGGCGTTGTTGATCGCCAACTCGGCCAGCGCCAGACCGGTTTCCGGGTTGGCGTTGAGCCACAGGCTGAAGGCGTCCTTGACCACACCGGAGACAAACGCCGCCGCTTCACGGGACGACAGTCGCTCTTTGGTCTGGCCGGAGAATTGCGGCTCCTGCATTTTCATCGACAGGACGAACGCGATGCGCTCCCAGACGTCTTCCGGCGCCAGCTTCACGCCGCGCGGCAGCAGACTGCGGAATTCGCAGAACTCGCGCATGGCGTCGAGCAAACCCTGACGCAAACCGTTGACGTGGGTACCGCCCTGCGCCGTCGGGATCAGGTTGACGTAGCTTTCCTGTACCGCGTCGCCACCTTCCGGCAGCCACAGCAGCGCCCAGTCGACCGCTTCTTTGTTACCGGCGAAAGCGCCGCAGAACGGCTCGTTCGGCAGGCGTTCGAATTCGCTGACGGCATCGACCAGATAGGAGCGCAGGCCGTCTTCGTAATGCCACTCGACTTTCTCGCCGGTACCTTTGTCTTCAAAGCTGACCAGCAGCCCCGGGCACAAAACGGCCTTGGCCTTGAGCACGTGCTTGAGGCGGCTGATGGAAAATTTTGGTGAGTCGAAGTATTTCGGGTCCGGCGCGAAGTACACGCTGGTGCCGGTGTTGCGCTTGCCGACGGTGCCAACGATTTCCAGTTCCGAGGCTTTGAAGCCGTCGTTGAAGGTCATCTGGTATTCGTTGCCGTCACGCTTCACGCGTACGCGCACTTCGGTCGACAAGGCGTTGACCACGGAAATACCCACGCCGTGCAAACCGCCGGAGAACTGGTAGTTCTTGTTGGAGAACTTGCCGCCCGCATGGAGCTTGGTGAGGATCAGTTCGACGCCCGACACGCCCTCTTCCGGGTGGATGTCGACCGGCATGCCACGGCCGTCATCGCTGACTTCCAGCGAATGGTCGGCGTGGAGGATGACCTGCACCGATTTGGCGTGACCGGCCAGGGCTTCGTCGACACTGTTGTCGATGACTTCCTGGGCGAGGTGGTTCGGCCGACTGGTGTCGGTGTACATGCCGGGGCGTTTGCGCACCGGGTCGAGGCCCGAGAGGACTTCGATGGCGTCGGCGTTATAAGAGCTAGCGCTGGGAGTGGCCATAGGGTCTCGTCGTCAGTCATTCATGAAATAGGGGCAAGACTTCACAGTGCGGTGAAATCGATTGCCTGATACACATCGGCGCCAATGCCGGCAAAACTCAGCAACGCCGGCAATTGCCCGGCAAAACCCTGAAAACCGTGGTCGCCGCCGGCCTGAATACGCAAGGCACAGGCCCGGTAATACTGCTGGGCGAGGCGATAATCCAGTGTTTCATCGCCGGTCTGCAACCAGACCTGATAGCGCTGCGCATCCTGAGGCGCCGGCACTTCCAGTTCGGCCAGAGCGGTGACGTGGTCGTGGGTCAATTCCCAGGTTTCATCGGTATACAGGTTTTTCTGCGTGCCCAGATATCCGTCGAACATCCGGTGCGGGCTGACCGCCGGGTTCACCAGCAGGGCTTTCAGGCCATGGCGCTCGGCCAAGTGAGTCGCATAGTAGCCGCCGAGTGAGCTTCCCACCAGCAGCGGCCGGTCCAGTTCGGCAATCGCTTGCTCCAACTGACCGATGGCTTCGCGCGGATGGTGATGCAGGGCCGGAACTCGCAATTTGTCGCTCAAACCCAGCTGCTCCATCACGGAGACCAGCTGACAGGCCTTTTTCGAGGCCGGGGCGCTGTTGAAACCGTGGATATAGAGGATCGAACCGGACATTTGAGCTCCCTGGGTGTCGGTTTGGGTTTGCGGAGTTTACAGGGAGAGAAGATTGGATTGGGGGTGGTTTCGATAATTTGGTGTGACATCACGAGCTGCCCTCACCCTAGCCCTCTCCCGGAGGGAGAGGGGACCAAATGGGGGATATTTGCGAACTACATCGACCTGAACGCTGTGCTGTGAATCCATAATCGACAACGCTGCTTCAGGTCGATGGATAGCGAAAGACACCTCGGTCGGCCCCCTCTCCCTCTGGGAGAGGGCTGGGGTGAGGGGCTTGTGATCTGATCAGTAACCGTCAGACCCGTAATCGACCGTAAAGTCGAACCCAGTCACACGCTCAACCCCGGTTTCAAGTCGCCCATCCGGCAACAACCGCAACCAGCGATACCCCGGCGCCTGCTCCCCCACCTTGAAATCCTCACTCCCCGGCTCGAACTGAATGCACGTCGACGGCGAAGCCATCAAGCGCACGCCATTGCGCTGGCGATCAATCTCCTGATGCACATGCCCCCACAACACCGCGCGCGCTTGTGGAAAGCGATCCAACACCTCGAAAAACGCCTCGGGATTGCGCAAACCGATCGGCTCCATCCACGCACAACCGATCGACACCGGATGATGATGAAAGCACACCAGATGATGGCGCTCCGGCGCTTCGCTCAGCGAACGGGCCAGCAGTTGCAGTTGATCGTCCTGCAGATACCCCGGCACCGAACCCGGCACCGCCGAATCCAGCATCGTCACCCGCCAGTTACCGATATCGACTACCGATTCCAGCAACGCGCTCTGCACCGCCGCCTCTGCCATGATCATCGGTTCGTCGTGATTACCGGGAATCCACCGCGCCGGAGCGTCGATCTGCGCGCTCATCTGGCGAAACTGCTGATACGACGCCAGCGTGCCGTCCTGCGAGATATCGCCGGTGGCCAGAATCAGGTCGATCTGCGGCTGCTGCCCCAGCACCAGCTCGATGACCTTTTGCAGGCTCTCGCGGGTGTTCATGCCCAACAGCGTGCCGTTCGCTTCAGCAAACAAATGGCTGTCGGACAACTGCACCAACAACGCCGGATCGGCGGTGGTCAACGTGGATACGCTCGGCAAGGCGTTCTCCCAAGGCAAAAGCACGGAATCGATCAAGTGCCGCAATTATGCTGGGGGATCAGTGAAAGAGGAAACCGCCGAACCGGACGCAGTTCACAACTAGCGTACGACTTCGTACTCGTGCCCCAACGCCAGACAATGACTCAGCCATTCCCCCAGGAACAGATTGAGCTGGGCCTTTTCATCCGGCTGATGCATCGCCGCGTTCGGATAAGGATAGATGCCGCGAAAGCGTCGTGCATGTTCGGCACTGACCACTTCGGCCATGCGCGCGTCGTGATAGACCTGCACTTCCAGTTGCGGCACCGGCAGCCACGGCAGGCTGTGCTCCTGACGCACTTGCAACGTGGTGGTGTATGGACAGGTTTGCAACACTTCGAGGGCCAGCACGCCGAGCATCTGCTCGCCCTGGGTCACGGCGATACGCCGCGCCTCAGGCTCGTTGCGCATGTCCGGGACCAGTCGCATCAGACGCGCGTAGTTGGCCTCGCAGGCGGCTTGCAGCCCCACGAGGTCAACCCGATAGCGATCGCGCAACTTGTTTACGACCATAACCCCCTCACTTCGGCGCGGTTCAGCGCCAGCCACTGCAAAGCGATGATGCTCGCCGCGTTGGCAATGCGTCCGTCACGGACGGCCTGCAAGGCATCTTCAAAGGCCCAGACCGTGACGCGGATATCTTCTGCCTCTTCTTCCAGGCCATGCAGGCCGCCAACGCCGTCGGTGCTGCAACGCCCCAAGTACAAATGCACGAACTCGTTGCTGCCGCCCGGCGACGGGAAATATTTGGTCATCGGCCACAAGGCCATGATGTCCAACCCAGCTTCCTCCTGCGCCTCGCGGTGAGCAACTTCTTCCGGCTGTTCATCCTTGTCGATCAGACCAGCGACCAGTTCGACCAGCCACGGATTGTCGGTCTTGCCCATGGCGCCGATGCGGAACTGCTCGATCAGCACCACTTCATCGCGCTGCGGATCGTACGGCAGCATGCACACGGCATCGTGGCGGACAAAGATTTCACGGTTGATTTCGCGGCTCATGCCACCGGCGAACAATTCATGGCGCAGGTGGACACGGTCGAGCTTGTAAAAGCCCTCGTAGCATTTTTCGCGCCGCACGATATCGACGGCGGTCGGAATGGCGTTGGCAAAATCAGTCATGAGCATCCTCTTTACTGCAGATCCATTACCAGGTTGCTTTGTGTGACTGGCAACCTCGACTTCGCGCCATCCTAACGCGCCCGAACGGTTTGATGCAGCCCCTTTACCGTCAGCGGGATGGACGGTGGAGGCGAAACCCACTCTAATTAGCTTAGTGGCGAACTGACTGCTTCTGCGAGAGTCGAAGCGGATATCTTTTTGCCTTCCCCTGCTTTCGAAAGGACGCCCATGTCGCTTTTCAAAATTGCCTCCGTGGCCGCCATTGCCCTGACTCTGGGCGCGTGCGCCAGCCTGTTCCAGCCCAACTACCGCACACCGCTGGAAACCACCCGCGATGCGTCGGAACAGCTTAAGCCTGGATGTTCCAACCCTGATTGCCCGCTGGTGAACATCGACACCCTGCGCTTCCCGGCCGAACCTGCGCTGGACGGCATCATCGAAAAACGTCTGCTGCAAATGACCCGCACCGAGAAAAACGCCCCGGTAGCGCCAACCCTGGCAGCCTATCGCGATCAGTTCCTGGCCAGTGCCGGCCCGCGCAACAGCAGCTACCTGCAAGCGAAAGTACGCGAGCAGCATGACGGCTTGGTGATCATCGAGGTGTCGAGCTACCTCGACACCGGCGGCGCGCATGGCACACCGGGTCGCGGCTTCATCAACTATTCGCGCCAGCAGCACAAAGTGCTGAACCTGTCCGACATGCTCATGCCGGGTCAGGAAGAGGCATTCTGGAAGGCGGCGCAGGTGGCGCACAACAGCTGGTTGATCAGCACCAAGCTCGATCAGGAGCCAGAGTTCGTGGCGAACTGGCCGTTCGTGAAAACCCCGAACGTGGCGCTGACCTATGGCGGCGTGATCCTCAAGTACGACGTGAGCACCATTGCGCCTTACGCGCTGGGCCACGTCGAACTGAAGATTCCTTATCCGCGTCTGAACGGCATTCTCAAGCCTGAGCTGTTTCCCGGCCGTAACTGAAGGCCCGGCCCAGCACTAGTTGCAACAGCCCTGCCAGCACCAGCGCCGGCAGGGTTGCGCCGACATCCGGATACAGATTCGCCAGCAAGTGGTAGGTGCTCACGCCACCCAGCCACGCCAACAACGCCGGCCAGCGCAATGCGGCCGAAGCGACCTGAGCGCTGCGCTTGCGCAGAATGAAGTGATCGACCAGCACCACGCCGAACAGCGGCGCAAACACCGAACCGATCAGCAGCAGGAAATTCTGGTACTGCGCCAACGGCGCCAGCAGGGCGATCAGCGTGCAGATCACGCCGATGGCCAAGGCCAGATGCTCGACTTTCAGGCGCAACAGAATCCCGCTGGAAACCGCTGCCGAGTGAATATCGGCGAAGGCGTTTTCCGACTCATCGAGCAGAATCAGCAGCAGCGGAATGCCCAGACCGGCACCGGCCAAAGCCAGCAGCAGCGCGTTGACTTCACCGCTTGGCGCGAAGGCCAGGGTGTAGGCGACGCCGAGGCTCATCAGCCAGAAGTTGCCAATGAAGAAGCCGACCGCAGTACCGCCGAAAACATTCTTCGCCCGCTTGCCGAAACGCGAGTAGTCGGCGATCAGCGGCAACCACGAAAGTGGCATCGCAATAGCGATGTCGAAGCCCACGGCAAACGGCATCGAACCGTCACCGGCGCGCGACCAGAGATCGGCCAGATCGGCTTTGGCAAACAGGTTCCAGGTCAGCCACAGGCACGCCGCCAACAGCAACCAGATGCCCCACTTGCGCAGGATCTGCCGGACGAAGGTCAACGGCCCGCTGACCGCGAGCAGCGTCGCCAGAGCGCCAAAAAACAGCGTCCACAACACCGGGTTCGACCACAGCGAACCTTCACTGAACGCGCGGGTGCCGAGCAGGCTGGCGGCGTCGCGCATGACGATGATTTCGAACGAGCCCCAACCGATCAGTTGCAGCAAATTGAGCAGCGCCGGCAGGCTCGCGCCTTTGCTGCCGAGGCTCAGTTTCAGCGCGGCCATCGATGACAGGCCGGTGTCGCTGCCGATCACGCCGACAGCGGCCAGCAGCAGTACGCCGACCAGCGTGCCGAGGAAAATCGCCAGCAGCGAACCGGACAGGCCGAGGCCAGGTGCGAGCAATGCACCGGTCTGCAAAACCATCAGGCCGATGCCGAGGGAGAACCACAGGGAAAACAGATCGCGACCGCCAAATACACGCTTGTCGGCGGGTACGGCGAGGTCGGGAGAATAGGTGCTGGGTTGAATGCTCAAGGGTGCTGATCTCACAGGAGTGATAGCTACAAGTTGCAAGCCACAAGCTGCAAGAAAAAGCAGGTTTCGCATCTGCTTTTATCTTGCAGCTTGCAGCTTGCCGCTTACACTTTTTTATAAAGCTGACTGCCTTCCTTCTTGAACCGCTCGGCCTGTTCCGCCAGGCCTTGGGCGACATCCACGTCGACCGCGTCGATCCGCTGGTTGGCCGCGTACTCGCGGACTTCCTGAGTGATCTTCATCGAGCAGAATTTCGGTCCGCACATCGAACAGAAGTGCGCGACCTTGGCCGAATCCTTCGGCAGGGTTTCATCGTGATACGAACGGGCGGTGTCCGGGTCCAGACCAAGGTTGAACTGGTCTTCCCAACGGAATTCGAAACGCGCCTTGCTCAAGGCGTTGTCGCGAATCTGTGCACCCGGATGTCCTTTGGCCAAGTCCGCTGCGTGGGCGGCGATCTTGTAAGTGATGATTCCGGTCTTCACGTCATCCTTGTTCGGCAGACCCAAATGTTCCTTCGGCGTCACGTAGCAGAGCATCGCGCAACCGAACCAGCCGATCATCGCCGCCCCGATACCCGAGGTGATGTGGTCATAGCCCGGCGCGATGTCGGTGGTCAGCGGGCCGAGGGTGTAGAACGGCGCCTCGTCGCAGCACTCCAGCTGCTTGTCCATGTTCTCTTTGATCAACTGCATCGGCACGTGACCCGGGCCTTCGATCATGGTTTGCACGTCGTGCTTCCAGGCGATCTTGGTCAGTTCGCCGAGGGTTTCCAGTTCGCCGAACTGGGCGGCATCGTTGGCGTCGGCAATCGACCCCGGACGCAAGCCATCGCCCAGCGAGAAGCTGACGTCATAGGCTTTCATGATTTCGCAGATTTCTTCGAAATGCGTGTAGGCGAAGTTTTCCTTGTGATGCGCCAGGCACCACTTGGCCATGATCGAGCCGCCACGGGAAACGATACCGGTCACGCGTTTGGCGGTCAGCGGCACGTAGCGCAGCAACACGCCAGCGTGAATAGTGAAGTAGTCGACGCCCTGCTCGGCCTGCTCGATCAGCGTGTCGCGGAACAGCTCCCAGGTCAGGTCTTCGGCCGCGCCGCCGACTTTTTCCAGCGCCTGATAGATCGGCACCGTGCCGATCGGCACTGGCGAGTTACGGATGATCCACTCGCGGGTTTCGTGAATGTGCTTGCCGGTGGACAAGTCCATGATGTTGTCCGCGCCCCAGCGAATGCCCCAGGTCAGTTTCGCCACTTCTTCTTCGATGGACGACCCCAGAGCACTGTTGCCGATGTTGCCGTTGATCTTCACCAGGAAGTTACGGCCGATGATCATCGGTTCCAGTTCGGTGTGGTTGATGTTGGCCGGAATGATTGCGCGGCCACGGGCGATCTCTTCACGGACAAATTCAGGGGTGATGATTTTCGGCACGCTGGCGCCGAAGCTGTGACCCGGGTGTTGCTGATCCAGCAGGCCAGCGGCGCGGGCCACTTCAAGCTTCATGTTTTCGCGGATGGCGACGAATTCCATCTCGGGCGTGATGATGCCCTGACGCGCGTAGTGCATCTGCGTGACGTTGGCGCCAGCCTTGGCGCGGCGCGGGTTGTTGACGTGGGCAAAGCGCAGTTTGGTCAGCTCCGGATCGGCGAGGCGTTCGCGGCCGAAGTTGGAACTCAGGCCAGCCAGACGCTCGGTGTCGCCACGGTCGTCGATCCACGCCGAACGCACATCGGCCAGACCTTTGCGCACGTCGATGACCACGTTCGGATCGGTGTACGGGCCCGAGGTGTCGTAGACGGTGACCGGCGCGTTGATTTCGCCGCCGAAGTCGGTCGGCGTCACGTCGAGGGTGATTTCGCGCATCGGCACGCGGATGTCCGGGCGCGAGCCCTGAACGTAGACTTTTTGCGAACGGGTGAACGGCTTGACCGATTGCTCGTCGACCTTGGCCGAGTCACTCAGGTTGATCGCGTTTTTTGATTTTGTAGTCATCACGGGCTCTCCAGACAGCATCCAGGCAGTGGATTGTCGGAGCAGAACCTGAAAGGCACGGACGCACCAGGACCGGTGCTGTGCATCGTCGTCGAGCGTTCGATTGTCGAACAATTTCCCGGACGAAGCACAAGAGGACTCGCCGGGTGACGAGAAATCTTGTTCCCTACGCAGGCGCTAACCTGATCAGGTTCAACGGGATCCGAAATTATTCGATCTCAGCCTCATAGCAAGGCACCCCGACAAGAACCCGGCCAGTCTAGACACAACTGGCAAAGAACGCCAACACCGTGGCAATCGCCATGATGAATGGCGAAAATACAGGAGCTTGGCCGATTGTTGTGATGCGCTTGCGCAACTACACTCGCTGTGCCCTGCCAAGTCTTGACGCTGCGGGGCCTGCGCCTTACCTTTGGCGTCCGGATTACTTCCATAATATTAATGCTAGGGATCGCCTCATGCTGCGCAAACTCTCACTGGCTCTGGCCGTGTCTTGTGCGTCCAACGCAATGGCCTGGGCAGCAGAAGCGCCCTTGTCGACCAAAACCGATCTGGTCAGCGTCTATCAGGAAGCGGTCGACAACAACGCCGATCTCGCCGCCGCCCGTGCCCAGTACGGTGCGCAGAAAGAAGTGGTGCCACAGGCTCGCGCCGGGCTGCTGCCGAACCTGTCCGGCGGCGCCGAAACCGCCAACGTGCGCACCTCGATCGATCAGCCCTCGGCCATTGCCAATCGCAGCGCTCACTCGTATCAGGCGACACTCGCGCAACCGTTGTTCCGCGCGGATCGCTGGTTCCAGTACCAGGCCGCCAAGGACGTCAACGAACAGGCTGCGCTGCAACTGTCAGCGACCGAGCAAAACCTGATCCTGCAATCGGCCGAAAGCTATTTCAACGTGCTGCGCAGCCAGGACAACCTGGCCTCGACCAAGGCTGAAGAAGCCGCGTTCAAGCGCCAGCTCGACCAGTCCAACGAGCGCTTCGATGTCGGCCTCTCGGACAAGACCGACGTCCTGCAATCGCAAGCCAGTTACGACACTGCGCGGGCCAACCGCATCGTCGCCCAGCGTCAGGTCGATGATGCCTTCGAAGCGCTGATCACCCTGACCAACCGCCAGTACAACTCGATTCAGGGCATCGTCCATACGCTGCCGATCCTGCCGCCAGCGCCGAACGATGCGAAATCCTGGGTCGACACGGCGGCGCGGCAGAACCTCAATCTGCTCGCCAGCAACTACGCGGTCAGCTCTGCCGAGCAAACGCTCAAGCAACGCAAGGCCGGCCACTTGCCGACCCTCGACGCGGTAGCGAAATACGAGAAAGGCGACAACGACGCCCTCGGTTTCGCCAACCCGAACTCGTTCGGTGCGCCCTACGGTGGCAACGTCGAACAAAGCACGGTCGGCCTGCAACTGAACATTCCGATCTACAGCGGCGGGCTGACCAGTTCGCAAGTGCGTCAGTCGTATGCGCAACTGGATCAAAGCGAACAACAGCGCGAATCCCTGCGCCGACAGATCGTCGAAAACACTCGTAACCTGCACCGTGCGGTGAACACCGACGTCGAGCAGGTGCAGGCACGTCGGCAGTCGATCATCTCCAACCAGAGTGCGGTGGAAGCCACGGAAATCGGTTACCAGGTGGGTACGCGCAACATCGTTGACGTGCTCGATGCGCAGCGTCAGCTGTACACCTCGGTGCGCAACTACAACAACACGCGCTACGACTACATCCTCGACAACCTGCGCTTGAAGCAGGCGGCGGGGACGTTGAATCCGGGGGATCTGGAAGATCTGCGGCGCTATCTGAAAGCCGACTACAACCCGGACAAGGATTTCCTCCCGCCGGATCTGGCCAAGGCTGCCGAGGCGCAGCTCAAGGCCCGGCCTTAAGCCTTAAAAACAAAAGATCGCAGCCTTCGGCAGCTCCTACATTGGAATACGTTTCCTGTAGGAGCTGCCGAAGGCTGCGATCTTTTTGCTTACTTGATCAGTCGGCCCAAACCATCCAGCAACCGCTGCAATGCGCCCTGATTGCGGCGCATCACTGCCAGCCCGGCGTCAGCCATGCGCTGCGCATCGCGCGGCAGTTCAAACAGGCGCTGCACTTCCACCGCCAGCCCTTCGGCATCATCGACCTCGGCCAACGCCCCGGCTTCACGCAATTGCGCGGCGATGTCGAGGAAGTTGAACAGGTGCGGGCCGCAGATCACCGGTTTCGCCAGCGCGGCCGGTTCCAGCAGATTGTGCCCGCCGTTCGGCACCAGACTGCCGCCGACAAACGCGCTGTCCGCCAGGGCGTAGAGAAACAGCAACTCGCCCATGGTGTCGCCGAGCAGTACGCTCGTCTGCGCATCGACATTGGCCCCGGTCGAACGCCGCACCGTGGTAAAGCCTTCGCGCTGGCACAGTTCGAACACTGAATTGAAGCGTTCCGGGTGACGCGGCACCAGAATCAGCAACGCATCCGGGTGATTGGCCAGCAAACGACGATGGGCGTCGAGGATCACTTCGTCCTCGCCTTCGTGGGTGCTGGCGGCGATCCACACCGGACGCTCCTGCGCTTGCCACTGGCCGCGCAGTTCGGTGGCGCGTTGCAGCAGTTGCGGGTCGATGGTCAGGTCGAATTTGATCGACCCGGTGACCTCGACCGTCTCCGGACGGGCGCCAAGATCACGGAAGCGTTGTGCTTCCGCTTCGGTCTGTACGGCGAACAGACTCATTTCGGCGAGCATCGGCGCAGTCAGCTTGCTGAAGCGGCCATAGCCGCGTGCCGAACGCTCGGACAACCGCCCGTTGGCCAGCGCCACCGGGATCCCGCGCTTGGCGCACTGATGAATGTGATTGGGCCACAATTCGGTTTCCATGATCACCGCGAGCTTCGGCTGAACGCGATCAAGAAACCGCGCCGCCGCACAGGGCAAGTCGTAAGGCAGATAGCAATGCTGGATGCGCGGTTCGTTGGCGAACAGCGCCTGAATCCGCTCCGAACCGGTCGGGGTCATGCAGGTCACGGTGATCGGCAGCTGTGGATAACGCTGCAGCAAGGCGCGAATCATCGGTGCGGCGGCGATACTTTCACCCACCGATACCGCGTGCACCCAGATGCCGCCGGGTTGCAGCGTCGGCATCCCGTAAGAGAAGCGTTCGCCAATCCGTTTGGCGTACGCCGGCGCCTTGCGCGCCCGCAGCCACAGCCGAATCGCCACCAATGGCAGCCCCAGATAAAACAGCGCGGTGTAGAGAGTTCTATTCATGGCGGCGGAGTTTATCGACTTTTCTCGCCGATCGCGCGCAAGTGCACGGCAAAACGTTCGGCCAGCCAACGCGCAGCCGGACCGAGCGGTTCGTCGCGGCGCCAGACCAGTTCAACCACCAGCGCCGGCGGCGTCCATTCGCTGTCCAGTTCAACCATCAAACCCTTATACGCCGAGTACTGCACCACATGACGCGGCAACCAGGCCCAACCGAGATCGCGCACCAGCCATTCGGACATGACGTAGAAACTGTCCGCGCGCCACACGTGCGGGCTGGCCGGTTCGTTGCCGGGATAGACGCTGGTTTGCGTCGACATCAGCAATTGTCGGTGTTGGGCCAGTTGTTGGCAGGTCACGTAAGACTGCGCCGCCAGCGGATGATTGATCCCGCAAACCGTGACCATTTCGACGCTGCCGAGCACGCGGCGCTCCAGCGCTTCAGGGATTTCGTCGTGATAAAACAGCAGGCCGAGATCGGCCCGGCGCTCGACCAGTTTGTGCGCGACCTCGCCTTGCGCGGCGCTGGTCAGTTGCACTTCAAGGCTGGGGAACTGCTCGGCCAGTTCACCGAAACTTTCCACCAGCGCCTGATAGGGCATCGCCTCGTCCTGGGCCACGCGCAGTTGCGCTTCCTGACCACGCATCATCGCCATCGCCCGGCCGTTGAGGCGCTCGCATTGGCGCAACACCTCCCGTGCTTCTTCGAGTAGTGCTTCCCCGGCCTCAGTAAGGCTGGGTTGGCGACCGCTGCTACGCTCAAACAGGCTCACGCCAAGGTCATCTTCAAGCATGGCAATGGCGTTGCTGATCGCCGACTGCGCTTTACGCTGCTGGCGCGCCACGGCGGAGAACGAGCGGTGTTCAGCGACGTCGACAAACACCCGAAGTTGATCCAGATTCCACTGCATACCGACTTACCAACCCATCTTCAAAACAGATAGGTAATGACTTTACCCCATCTGGCGAATCACTAGAATGCCGCCTCAGCAAGCAACGTTTCACATTGAGGATTTGAACCATGAACGCCTACGCCTACCTGGCCATTGCCATCTGCGCCGAAGTGATCGCCACTGTGTCAATGAAAGCCGTCAAAGGCATCAGCACACCCCTGCCGCTAGTGCTGGTCATCGTCGGCTACGCGATTGCGTTCTGGATGCTGACGCTGGTGGTCCGCACCGTTCCGGTCGGCGTGGCTTACGCGGTCTGGGCGGGAATGGGCATTGTGATGGTCAGCGTCGCGGCGCTGTTTATCTACGGGCAGAAGCTGGATATCCCGGCGATGCTCGGGATGGCGTTGATCGTGCTCGGCGTCGTCGTGATCCAGCTGTTCTCGAAAACTGCCGGCCACTAACCGCCAGACCCAATCCCCTGTGGGAGCGAGCCTGCTCGCGAATGCGGTATATCCGTCAACAAATATGTCGACTGGCATGCCCTCTTCGCGAGCAGGCTCGCTCCCACATTGGCCCCTATGTTCGGCCTGTTGATCATCGACAAATCCGCCCCTTTCCCGAGTCTGTATACTGCGCCCTCGTCTTGAACACTGAGGTCGCTGCATGCCATCCGTTATTTCCACCGACGTTCTGATTGTCGGCGCTGGTGTCGCCGGCCTCTGGCTGAACGCGCGTCTGCGCCGTCAGGGTTTTTCGACCGTGCTGGTGGAAAGCGCCAGCCTCGGCGGCGGGCAGACCGTGAAGTCCCAGGGCATCATCCACGGCGGCGCAAAATACGCGCTGCACGGTGCGCTGACCGGAGCTTCGGAAGCCATCGCCGACATGCCGCGCCGCTGGCGTGAAGCGCTGGCCGGCAATGGCGAGCTGGATCTGTCCGGCGTGCGCTTGCTCTCCGAAGCCCATTACCTGTGGTCACCGGGCACCCTCGCCGGCAACCTCACCAGTTTTTTCGCCAGTAAAGCCGTGCGTGGCCGGGTCGATCAGGTCAAGGGCGAGCAACTGCCGCCGGCCCTGCAAGACAAGCGCTTCAAGGGCAAGGTCTACCGTCTCGCCGAACTCGTTGTTGACGTGCCGAGCCTGGTCCAGCGTCTCGCCGATCTGGCCGGCGATGGCCTGCTCGCCGGGCAAACCATCGAGCCACTGCTGGAAGCGGGCGTGCTGGTCGGTTTGAAAGTCGACGGCCGCGAGATTCGCGCGCAACGCATTGTCCTCAGTGCCGGTGCCGGCACGGCTCAACTGCTCGAAGACCTCGGCTTGAGCCAGCCGGCCATGCAACGCCGCCCGCTGCATATGATCATTGCCAAAGGCCCGGGCCTGAAACCGCTGTACGCGCACTGCCTGGGTGGCGGCACCAAACCGCGCATCACCGTGACCACACACCCGGCCGCTGACGGTCAGTGGGTCTGGTACATGGGCGGCGACATCGCCGAAAGCGAAGGCGTGCACCGCGAACCCGCCGAGCAGATCGCCACCGCGCAGAAAGAAATCGCCCAGTTGTTGCCGTGGATCGACCTCAGCACCACGCAATGGTCAACCCTGCGGGTTGACCGTGCCGAGCCGCTGCAAACCGGGCTGACGCGCCCCGATAACGCCTTCCTCGCCGAGCAGGGCCGTTTGCTGGTCGGCTGGCCGACCAAACTGGCGCTGGCGCCGGACTTCGCTGATCGTGTGATCGCCTCCCTTGAGCGCGACGGCATCCAGCCGCAAACCACCGAAGCGCTGCCGGCCCTGCCGAAACCACCGATGGGCGTTCCTGCCTGGGAGCAACTGCTGCCATGACGATTGCCAGCCTGCATGACTTCCACCGTCCGCTGGGCAGCACCGGCCTGACGGTTTCGCCACTGGGCCTGGGCACGGTCAAACTCGGCCGCGACCAAGGGGTGAAATACCCCAACGGTTTCCAGATTCCCGGTGATGACGAAGCGCGGATGCTGCTGCGGCAGGCGCGGGAATTGGGCATCAACCTGATCGACACCGCCCCCGCCTACGGTCGCAGCGAAGAACGCCTCGGCCCGCTGCTGCGCGGCCAGCGTCAAGACTGGGTGATTGTCAGCAAGGTCGGCGAAGAGTTTGCCGATGGCCTGTCGCGCCACGACTTCAGCGCGGCGCACACGCGGATGTCGGTGGAGCGCAGCCTGCAACGTCTTGAAACCGATTTTATCGACCTGGTGCTGGTGCATTCCGACGGCAACGACATGGCGATCCTCGAGCACCAAGAGGTTTACGCGACACTCGCCGCACTCAAGGCCGAAGGCAAGATTCGTGGCTTCGGCTTCTCCGGCAAAACCGTCGAAGGAGGCCTCAAAGCACTGGAGCAAGGCGACTGCGCGATGGTCACCTACAATCTGAACGAACAAAGCGAGAAGGCTGTCATTGACTATGCTGCTGCCCACGGCAAAGCCATTCTGGTGAAAAAAGCCCTGGCCAGCGGTCATGTTTGCCTGAGTCCGGGAGTGGATCCGGTGCGCGCCAGCTTCGAACTGCTATTCGCGCAACCTGGTGTGGCCAGTGCTATTGTCGGCACGATCAATCCGCTGCACCTCGCCCACAACGTAGCGACCGTTGCCCAGGTCCTTCGTGGTCACTGACGCCGCCTCGCGGCCTTAAGCAGGAGCCGATATGCCGCGCACGCTCATCCGAAAGAACCCGAGCAACTTCAAGACCCTGCCGCTGTTCGTCGAAGCAACCCCCGAAGGCCTGACCTATCAGAGCGTCGGCATGCCGCTGAACTTCACGCAGACCTTGCAGCGGCGCAAACCGGTGAGCGTGGCCGATGCCGAGCGCTTCTCGCTGGAACTGGCCAACCTCGGCGTTTCGGTACGCCTGACCCTGCATTGGCAGAATCGCGATTATTGGGTACTGGTGCGCCAGCGCCGACAGGATCGCGGCGACGTCGTGCTCAAATTGATTTCCGGTTACGTGCCGGCGCATGAGCTGAATATTCCGCTGCACACGGCCATTCAGGAAATTGCCGAAGAGTGTTTGCTCGAGACGCCAGAAGGCTGGCTCGGCGGACGCTTCAACGACACCTGGCTGCCGGCGCCCTACTCGGCGGCGCTGCATTATCGCGAGGCTCTGCCGTTCCGCCTGACCCCGTTGTCCGGCTCGGCGCGACCGATCCGTTGCGCCAATCTGCAATTGCTCGAACGACCACGGGCCTATGTGCACCTGCCGACCGCGTCCCTGCAATTGATCTACGATTTGCGCCTGGATGTGCCCAAGGAAGCCAAGTCCCTGAGTCTGTTCCACGTCGACGAGCGTCTGGAGGGTGATCAACTGGTAGCCCGACTCGACCGCAAACGCCCCGACCTGTACTTGATGCCACTCAAGGACGGCGCACCACTGGCCGAGCTGTACACGCTCAAGCGCGACAAACTCGTCCCCGCCAGCACCCGAGGTCTGTACCTCGCGGAAAGCTTTGCGACACAAACTGGCTGGGTCGTGCGCGAGGAGCGGATTCGCTGGAAGGACTGGCTGGTGCAACAGGGCCTGCAACCAGCAAAAGCCCCACGCCAAGGGCTCAAGCAATTGAGTATCAAGGCGCTGCGACTGGTCGGCCTGGGCAAAAAAACCGCCAAATAGCGGTTTAGCGCCGGCGATCCCACCACGTGCGCAACGCGGCAAACAAGTGGAAATAGCGGTTTTCGCGCTTGCCCATGCCGCGCTTGGGCGAGAACGATTCTTCGGCAAAGGCACCGGTAATGCGCACCCGCGATGCTTGGGTCGGCAGCGTGCAGATTTTCGCATCGACCTGCTGCAGCGCATATTTGAGCAAGCGCTCGGAATGCAGCTTTCGACCTGTCGCCTTGCAGAAATCGAAGATGCGCTCGACCCGTTTGCCGTACGCCACATAGGTATCGCGCCCGCAAACCGCAAAGCGGTCGTTCAAGCCGCCCCACCACTGCCAGTCCGGAATATAAGCGTTGTGCTTGCGAGCCTCAGGGTGAGCGAAGACATAGCCAGGCAATGCGCTGTGAAAGAAATTGTCCGGGCGCACGAACACGACGAAATCCGGATTGAAGGACTCGATCATGGTCGTCACGGTGTGCAGCGAGTTGAGCTGATAGATCAGATTACGCAACGAGGCATAGTCATCGGCCCAGGTGTCGCCCTGAGCTTTGACCTGCTCGAAATCCCAGCGCTCCAGGACGCCCTCGGTCGAGGTCAGCGTGCCGATCATCGATTCGAAAGGCTGGTAGTTGTCCGCCGTCAATTCGCCTTTCTCGCCGGACCGCGAGTTCTGCACCTCATCAATCTTGTACAGATGGTAGAAGCACTTTATGTCGCTGCCTGCAGGCAACTGCGCCAGAACGTTCTGTTCGATAGAGGGGAAACAGATCGGCGAATTTCTCGGTATCCCGAAAAAAGCCACGGCAATTTTCAACACTCAACAGCACCTTTTGAAAGTAGTTCGGACCTGCTGGCAACCGGACAGACGATGTCGCTTACTTCTGCCGAAACAGCTTTTGCCACCAGCGACGAGGTTGCAGCGGCACCACAATGATGTCCGACTTTTGCAGCCAGTCACGCTCATAGTCCCAGGCATGGCCGCCCCACAGTTTTCCTGCTTCGTTGGAAAACCCCAGAGTCATGAGCTGATAGGTATAACCGACATGGCCGCGCAACCAGTCGAACAACACCAGCGTGTTGAAACCGGTGGAAGGCCCGACGTAGCGCTTGCCCCCCGGCCGGTCGACCGGGTAGTTCCACAGCGGCGGCAATGGAATGCGATCCCAGTACATTGTCACACGTGGCAACGGACACATGGGTGCGGCGCAGCCCACCAGCATGCTGAAACAACGTTCGCTCGCCTGTTCGAACATCTGCTGTACCGGCTGCGCGTAAGGCAGACCAAAAAAATACGCGTCCGGCGCGTTGTAGCCATGCACGAAAACATTGACGCTGTGCTCGTTGAGCAGCGCTGCCTTGATGCAGGTATTGAAGCTGACGACGACGTCATCGACGCCAATGTTCAACGCCTGAAAGTCCATCGCGGTGATGGCTGGGTTGTTGGCAATCAGCACGACCCGAGGCGCACGGCTCAGACAGTCGAGAAGCTCTGTGGGTAAAGCACCCAGTACGGACTGATCACCACCGGGCAGCGCATCCAGCGCCATGTGTTCGTCCTTCATTCAGACCGGCACCTTCATCCCGTAACGCAACTTCACCCAGAATCGCGTGAACGCCGAGGGCGGCTGCCACGGGCGCATCTCACGCTGGATTTCCGTGGCCAGTGCCTGACCGACACGGGCAAAGGAATAGCGGCTTTGCGCGAACTCCTGGCCGTTGCGGGCAATGCGCTCGGCCAGTTCCGGATCGCTTTGCAGCAGCTTGATCTTTTCCACCGCCTCTTCTTCGCTGCGATAGAACACGGTGTTGTGCATGTCTTCAAAGCCGAGCAAGCGGTCTTCTTCGCCCTGACTCCAGGCCAGCAGCACACAGCCGCAGGCCATGGCCTCGTAGTTCTTGATCATGAACTCGTTCATGCCGATGTCGGCACTGACGAAAATCCTGATGCGATTGAGCGTCTGCAGATATTCCGCGCCCGACTTGGTGCGGGTCACCAGCATCCCGGTACGCCTGGAGAGCGACTCGAGCATGGCTTTGCGCTCGGCATACTCGGTGCTTTTCAGGCTGCCAAGAAAGCCGATCGGAATGTCCCGCTCAACGCCGGTGTTGTACAGCATCTGCTCGTCATAACCTTTGGAGACGAACACTGTGTCGATGCCTTCCGCGAGCATCTTGCGCGCGACAACGGCACCCGACACCAGTGCCCGACAGCTCGGCAGGCGGCTGTACAGACGTGAATACACGCCACGGTATTTACTGGCAGGCATGTAGTTCTGGTACGCATCGTGTTCGAGAAAGACCAGCCCGGGAATGCACTTGAGCACGCGCAATTGCGGGGCCAGGCGCTTGACCCGAGAGAAGATCACCACACGATCGAAGGTTTGATAATCGACCGAGGCCAAAAACGGCCCCAGGTTCATCTGTTGCTGCTTGCTCAGCCGATAGATGAAACACTCATCACAGTTCTGCTGCACGATGTCGTAGAGCCGGTCAAGAATGACCCGCTGCTCGTCCATCACCAGGAGCATGACTTTCATAGATTAATCGACCACGCGACGTAGGCAGGCAAGCGCATCGGATTCAAACCTGCCAACATCAACGGAAACGGTTAGATCCCCAAGGCAAAATCCGTTCACACGCAGTACACAACGGTAAAAATTCATCTGATCAACGACTGCGAATCTTCTCGACAATCGCAGTTGTCGAGCTGTTTTCGACAAGTCCCAAGACCTTAACCGTACCGCCATAAGCGGTAACGATATCAGCGCCGACCACCTGATCGATGCCGTAGTCGCCGCCCTTGACCAGCACGTCCGGTTTGACCTCGCGCAGCAGGTTTTCCGGGGTACCCTCAGGGAAACTGATCACCCAGTCCACCGCGCCAAGGCCGGCGAGAACCGCCATGCGCCGGTCAACACTGTTGATCGGGCGACCCGGCCCTTTCAGGCGGCTGACCGAAGCATCGTCGTTGACCGCGACAATCAGACGATCGCCCTGTGCCCGCGCCTGCTCCAGATAGGTCACATGCCCGGCGTGCAGGATGTCGAAGCAGCCGTTGGTGAAGACAATCTTCTCGTTGTGCGCCCGAGCATCGGCCACGGCGAGCAGCAGCTGTTCAAGACCCAGAACACCGCGCTCGGATCCTTCTTCACGCTGGATGGCGCGACGCAATTCCGGGGCACTGATGGCGGCTGTACCGAGTTTGCCAACCACGATGCCTGCTGCCAGGTTGGCCAGCGCCACCGCGTGAGGCAGATCCTCACCTGCAGCAATGGCTGCCGCAAGGGTGGAAATCACCGTATCACCGGCACCGGTGACATCGAATACTTCACGGGCTCGGGCCGGCAGGTGCAACGCGGGTTGATCAGGGCGCAGCAAAGTCATGCCGTGTTCGCCGCGTGTCACCAGCAGTGCACCAAGCTCGAGGTCATGCATCAGGGCGGCGCCCTTGCTCACTAACTCATGCTCATCGACGCAACCGCCGACGATGGCTTCGAATTCGCTGAGGTTCGGCGTGATCAGGCTGGCGCCACGATAGATCGAGAAATCCTTGCCCTTCGGGTCGGCCAGCACCGGGATGTTCTTCGCGCGGGCAGCCTGGATCAACGCCTGATGGTTTTTCAGGGCGCCTTTGCCGTAATCGGAAAGCACCAGCACCTTGATGCCTTCGAGCAGGTCGTCGACCTGCGAGCCGAGGGCCAGAGCGTCGGTGGCGAACGGTTCTTCAAAGTCGATCCGCAGCAGTTGCTGGTGCCGGCTCATGACCCGCAGCTTGACGATGGTTGGCTGGTGCGCGATGCGCTGGAACAGGGCGCGTACGCCCGCGCCTTTGAGACTGTTGCTCAGGCTGTCGGCGGCTTCGTCATCGCCGGTCACACCGACCAGCGACGCCGGCGCACCCAGCGCGGCAATGTTCAAGGCAACGTTCGCGGCACCGCCCGGACGATCTTCGATCTGCTCGACCTTAACGACCGGCACCGGCGCCTCAGGGGAAATCCGTGAGGTTCCGCCATGCCAGTAACGGTCGAGCATGACATCGCCGACTACCAAGACCGGGGCTTGATCGAAACGCGGCATGGACAACTTCATGGAGCAACCCACATACAAAATGAACAGGGGCGCGATATTAACACAGGGTAAAGCGCCGTCCGCCTCAATCTGAAAGGTCGCGTACCCAGAACAATTCATGACGCCGGACCGCTTTGCGGAAAAACTCGTTACTGCCTGTTGCAGGCCAGCGACGACCCGCCAGGCCTTGCTGGATCCAGCGGCGCAATTGCCGTTTGAACACTTGCTCGCCCTGCAGATCGTGCTCCATCGCCAGGGCCATGGCTTTGTCCAGTTGCACGTCTGCCGACAACAGCGGGCTCCACAACCGGTCGGCCGGCAATGGCTCGATAGCAGGCGGCAGCGCGATACCGGCACCGGCAGGGCCCATCGGCCAGCGATCGTTGTCGTGCAGGTGATTGGCGTACATCAGCAGGGTTGTCGGTTTCCAGCTACTCAGCGCGATAGCCTCAAGCAACGCCTGGGTCGAGGCTACGTGATCGCTGTGAGGATCGAGCTCAGGATGGGGCGTCACCACCACTTCTGGACGAAAGTGCTCAAGCAGGGCCTTCAGGTCGCCCAGCAGATTTTGCCAGGTCGGCTGCCCATCGATGTCGGCGGGCAGGGTCAACGGATTGTGCCGGCGCACACTGCGCACGTCGTTTTCCTGCGACTCACGGGAGCCGAACACCTGGGAAGGTTCTGCGGCCATCGAAGGCAGTTGCAGGCAGTAATAACCCAATTGCACGCAGCGCTCGGCAGGCACACCGCCCCACAACGGGATCACCAGACTGTCCCAACTGCGCAAACGGCCCTTCAATCGCGCGGCTGCGGCTTGATCAAGGCCCAGACGCTGCAAGTCTTCAGCCTCGATCTCGCCTTGGGTCAGGGTGACGATGCTGACCTCTTCGCATCGGCTGTAAAGGCCAAAGGCAGCGAGTTCGGCATCGTCGGCATGGGGAGCGATGACCATCACCCGCTGGCGGCTGTAGTCAGGGTTGGCCATGACCCACAACACACCCGTCGCCGCCGGCGTGCAATATCGACCACGCAGTGCCAGAGCACCTTGCATCAACGCATTGCCCTGCCCGGACAGATTAATGAAACGCCGGCCCCTGACGCCACGCTCGAGGTCCTGGCGATCATCGCCCACCTCAACGTGGGGATCGAACCAACGACCCAGCCAGGTGGACTTCACTTCAAGCTCGAGCACCAGCGTCTCGCCCTGCGCCAGCGGCTCGCTCAGGCGCACTACGCCGCCCTCAAGGCTCACGGCCTGCCGCGCGGTTTGCGCCGGGAAGTTGTATTGATAGTCGTCGCCAGACCGGTAGAACAAATGGTCGGCGAACCAGGCCTCGTGAGCGACCCAGGCCAGCACCAGCAACAGCGGCACCAGCCACCAGGCAATCAGCACGCCAATCAGCAACAGCGCCAGCACAAAGGCGATCAGGAACAGACGCTTGTTGCGTCGATGGGCTTTGAGCAGCTGTTGCTTGCGAGCACTCATGAATTCAGACCTTGTAGACCGGCACCGTGTGGCACCAGCGATCCTTGTACTCACGGTCGGCACGACCGAATGAATAGCGCAGAGGCTTGCCCAGCGCTTGCGCGTGCGCCCAGGCCTCTTGGGTGTTGACGAAACTCAGCACACTGCCGGGACTGAACTCGCGGCTCTGCGGGTCGACGCCACCGTTGATGTACTCCAGCGAAACCCATTGCGGGGCCTCGACGCGGTACAGCACCTGAATGGCCACCGGTGCCGAATCGAGCATCGCCACGGAACCGGTCATGAACTCGCGCAGCAAGGTAAAGACCTCAACCAGCCCGGCCTTGCCCGGCACCTCGAAGCCCCAGCGGCGCTGAAACAGATCGCCGTACGCGGCGGCCTGTTCCTGTGGCGTGAAGTCGGACATCGGCACCAGCGATCCGCCCGCCTCTTCCAGCAGACGCTGCTCGCGACGCTGGTTGTAGCGGAACTTCTTCGAATATTCTTCTGGCAGCCGGGCCAGAGCCAGGCCTTCGGGCTGTGGCGACAACGTGCTGATCTGCTCGGCATTGAGCTGGGATACATAAGCCATGCGCTGGCGCACGGGGACGACGACTTCGGCAGCAATCGGCAGGATGATTTCCGCATTGCCCATGTCCAGCAAGCCACGCTTGCCCTCACGCTTGAGCACTTCCTTGGACAAGGCGACATGACGGCCCCAGCAAGGAATGGCGGCCACTACCTCATCGCCAACGACCCAGCCCAGATAACGCAGTTCGATACCTACAAACGTCGACAGTCGTTCGACCACATCAGGATGCGTTGCGAAGCTGCCACCGAAACGCTGCCAGGCCTGAGCATAGGCAGCCTGGTCGATTTCGGTCCAGCCACGTTCACGAAAGCTGCGAAACACCGTCAGCATACGTTGGTCGCGTGGGCCGGCAGAGGCTCGTCCCCCTCTTCAAACTCTTTGGCGTGCAGGCGGGAGTAGTAGCCGTTCTGCTCCAGCAGCTGCGCGTGGGTGCCGCGCTCGACAATCCGGCCTTCATCCATGACCAGAATCAGGTCGGCTTTCTCGATAGTGCTCAAGCGGTGGGCGATCACCAGGGTCGTGCGGTTCTGCACCACATGATCCAGTGCCGCCTGAATGTGCCGCTCCGATTCGGTATCGAGGGCCGAAGTCGCCTCGTCGAGAATCAGCAGCGGAGCATCCTTGAGCAGGGCCCGGGCGATAGCAATGCGCTGGCGTTGACCGCCGGAGAGCAATACGCCGTTTTCGCCGACCAGGGTTTCGTAGCCTTGTGGCATCTTGGCGATGAACTCGTCGGCATAGGCCTCGCTGGCGGCTCGCTTGACCTCATCGAACGGCGCGCCGGCCAGATCGCCGTAAGCGATGTTGTTGGTCACCGTATCGTTGAACAGCGTGACCTGCTGGGTCACCAGAGCGATCTGGCGACGCAGGCTGTGCAAGGTAAAGTCCTGCACACGGACGCCATCGAGCAGAATCTCGCCCTGCTCATGCTGATAGAAGCGCGGAATAAGACCGGCAAGCGTCGACTTGCCGCTGCCCGAGCGTCCGACCAGCGCAACCATTTGTCCGGGTTCGACCACAAAACTGATGTCGTCGAGCACCTGTTTGTCGGTGTCCGGGTACTGAAAGCTGAGGTTACGCACTTCCAGGCGGCCTTCAAGACGATCATGCTCGACCGTGCCCTGATCCACTTCAGCCGGCTCGTCCAGTTGCTCGAAAATACTTTCGGCACCGGCCACACCCTTCTGAATGGTCGAGCTGACCTCCGAGAGCTGACGAATGGGTTTTGGCAACAAACCGGCCATGGTGATGTAGGCAACCAGATCACCCGGAGACGCATCGCCGCGAAGGTAGAGCACCAGGAACATGACCACGGCCATGGCACTGTAGGTCACCAGTTGCAGCATCGGCGTGTAGACCGCACCGGTCTTGGTCATCGTCAGTTGCTTGTCAGTGTTGCTCTGGCTGGCCTCGCGAAAGCGCGTCTTTTCATAGTGCTCGCCACCGAAGCTGCGTACGACGCGGTAACCATGAATGGTCTCGGAGGCGACGTGCGTGACATTGCCCATCGACACCTGGATCTTTTTGCTTTGCTTGCGGAATTTGCGGCTGGTGCTGTTCACCATGATGCCGATCACCGGAAGGATGGCCACCATTACCAGTGTGAGTTTCCAGTTCATCCACAACAGGGTGCAGAAGAGGAAAATCACGGTCATGCCTTCACGAATGACAACCTTGATCGCGTCTGTCGCCGCGCCGGTGACCATCGTCACGTTGAAGGTGATCCGCGAAATCAGGTGACCCGAGTTGTTTTTGTCGAAGAACCGGTTAGGCAACTCCAGCAACTTGTTGAACAGCACGACCCGCAGATCGTGTACCAGCCCCAGGGAAACCCGAGCCAGGAAGAAGTTGCCAAGGTACGAACCCACGCCCTGTAACAGCGCAATGAGCACAATCATCAGCGGCACGGTTTCGAGCAGCTGCAATTTGCCCAGATAAGGGTTGCCCGGGAACAGGCTGGCCTCAGGATTGGCCAGGCCATCGACGAAATACTTGAGGATGTAAGCGAGCATCGGTTGAGTCGATGCGAAGATCAGAAACCCGACGATGCTGAGAAGGAAGAGACCGGCATAAGGCCGCACGTAAGCCAAAAGGCGGAAATAGATCGCCAGCGTTGACTGGGCTTTCGGTTCAGGACTGCTCATGGTGATCCGCACAATTCAGTGAGGCGGGGATGATATCACACGCGTTTTTTCCCCGATAAACATGACTTCAAGCCAGCCCTTGACCAAGTCGGTTAAGATACGCCGCTAATGATGGGGAGCCCGATATGCAATCGATTGATCACAGCACTTACGAGGCACTGCGCGCCGGTGCACACGTACTGGAAGCCGACGGCTCCGGCGACAAGGTGCTCAGATTGGCCGATGGACGCATGCTCAAGCTGTTCCGGCGCAAACGCTTGCTCAGTTCGGCACTGTTCTACCCGTATGCGCAACGCTTTGCCGACAACACCCGGGCCCTCGAACAACGCGGCATCCTCTGCCCCGAAGTGATTGCGGTGTACCGTATCCCGAGCATTGAGCGCGACGGCGTGTATTACAGCCCACTGGCGGGCAATACCGTGCGCCAGTTACAAGGCACCAGCGAAGAGAGTGATTCACTGAGATTTCAACTGGGTGCGTATTTCGCTCAGTTGCACGAGAAAGGGGTGTACTTCCGGTCACTGCACTTTGGCAACGTCGTGCTGACGCCCGACAACCACCTGGGCCTGATCGATATCGCCGACCTGCGCTGCCAGAAGCGCGCACTCAGCGACAGTAAACGCCTGCGTAACTTCGCCCACTTGCTGCGCTACAAGGAAGACCGGCAATGGTTGCTTGGCCAGGACGCCGGCGATACGTTTATTGAAGGTTACCGGCAAGCGCTGCCGAGCAACCGGCAGGCCCCCCTGATCTCGCGCCTGCGCCCGTTGCTGGGCTGACCCCTAGCGGCCGATGACTACCACCGTGGCGCCTTTACG
The DNA here is from genome assembly GCF_014268445.2 of Pseudomonas tensinigenes. Taxonomy (NCBI): domain Bacteria; kingdom Pseudomonadati; phylum Pseudomonadota; class Gammaproteobacteria; order Pseudomonadales; family Pseudomonadaceae; genus Pseudomonas; species Pseudomonas tensinigenes. The sequence goes on along the minus strand of NZ_CP077089.1, from coordinate 783,788 downwards.
GTTGGCGAAATGCTCGATGATGCGCAACTGGTGCGCAACCAGCCACTCATTCAGCCACGGTTCCTCCCCTTTCGCCTCGATGACGAAATAGCGGTAGTCGCCGGCATGAGCCGCCGACATGGCCTCTTCCTGGGTCAGGACTGGCATCACGTAGCCGCGGCCGGCGTAATAGCTGATCCGACCGTCCTCGAAATAAGTCGGCGCGTCCGGCTCGACATGGGTGGACACCCAACGACCCGCCTCGACGTAGTGGGTTTTGCCGGCGCCGGAGGAAATGACGTTAGACAGCATCACCAGCAAGCCGACGATCACCAGCCACTTGCCCAAACGCGGAAACTCGCGAACAAACGCCGCCAGCCCCATCGCCAGCACCGGTACGAACAGCAGATTCAAAAAGCTCAGGTAGCGCGTATTCATGAACTGTTGCTTGATGAAAAACAGCACCAGCACCACCAGATACAGCAACGCCGCCCAGGCGAAGGGGCGATAGTCACGCCAGTAAACGCCCAACACGCCCCAGTTGCGACGCAGAACGAACGGAACGGCGAAAGGCCCCATCAACTTCACGAAACTGATGGTCATGGTCGCCAGAATGCCGAAGAAAATGATCCGCCCGGCCTCGTCCTGGGAATACTTGTTGATAAGCGAATTGGCAAACTGGTCGCACAACATCTGAAATGAAGACAGCACACCATGAGGTGCGATCATGTCCAGATAAAGCATTACGCGGGCGGACAGGAGCACACCCGACACCGAGACGGCCAGTAGCCCCAGAATCGGCAACAGTGAGTACTGAAAGAATTGCACGCGCCTGGCCGACGACCACAGATTGGGCAGTTGCCACAATGCCAACGCAGGCACCAGCAACAAGGCCTCGAGCCGGAACAAGGCCGCCGCGACAATTGCCAGATGAATCAAGGCCGCACGCAGCCAGCCGCCCCGAGCCTGCCAGCGCAGCGCCAGCCACAGCGTCAGCGTGCAGAAAAACCAGAAACCGCATTCACGAATGATGTCGTTGCGAAAAGCATTGACCGCCGGCATTGCCAGCACCACCAGGCAAGCCCAACGGGTGACGTGGGGAGAACGCTGGCGGACGCAGTCCACCATCAGCGCGCTGGTGCCGGCAAAGAACAGCCCACACCAGAGATAGGCACTCAACTCCAGAGGTAACCGCAGCACGGTATGCGTACCGGCCAGCAGAAAGGAGAACCATGGCCAATCGAAAGCTGCCCAGGCCACATTGGGCCCTTGCTCGGTAACTTGCTGCGCGATATCAATGTACAGCGCCGCATCTCGCCCGACTGTCGCAGTCCCCAGAACCGCAATCAGCGAGAGCAGGACACTGCCAGAAAATGCCAGCCAGACCGGGTATTCATCGATGATTCTGGAGACTCGAGTTGCCACTTTACTGCCCGTACCTTTCACCCAGTCACCTCATCGACACGCGTTACAAATTACGCGCCTGTTCATCACGAACCATCTACCGAAACAGTAGCCGCAAAGCTTTGCGAGTGTACGACCAACGCGAAAACGTGCGCCAGTCTGCACGCAATGCCTGAAAATAAAAGCCCTTGGCCAGAGCGTATTCGCCGTGGGAGTAACAGTCGCGAAAAAGGGACAGGCAGCGCTGCGCGAGAAATGCCTGACGCAGGTCGTGCATCTCTTGAGGCATGCGTTGACTGGAAAACACCTCACTCACGACCTGCTCCGTACCCGCAGCAAGGCTCTGGCGCAAATCATGACGCATGCTGTCGGCGTGCTTGTAGATCAGCGCCAGAGGCTTGTCCAGAACGCTGCAAGGAAAGCGCGCCAGCACTTGGGCAAACACCGGCAGATCCTCGACGTTGCGCAAGTGCTCAGGATAATTACCGGGCTGGAACACGTCCCGATGCATCGCGCAGGCGCCGTTGGATATCGACACGGTCTTGTCCAGCAGGTAGCCCTGCAAACATTGCCGGGCCGTCAACGGCAATGGCTTGACGGACTGCAAGCTGCGCCTGCCGTCGGCAAACACCGACCAGTGGGCGCCAATCACCATCCGGCTTTGCGGGTTGCTGACAATATGCTGTGAAAGCGCAGCCAGCGCGCCGGGCGCCATTTCGTCATCGGAATCGAGGAAAACCAGAAAACGCCCGTTCGTCTCCTCCAGCCCCCGATTGCGCACGGTAGACAAACCGCCATTGCTTTTACGTAACGCACGAAAACGCCCGCCATGCTTGAGCAGAAGCGTCTCCACCACCTCAGGCGTCTCGTCCGTCGACCCATCGTCGATGACCAGCAGATCCGCCGTCGCCTCATCCAACTGCGCCAACACCGACTCCACTGCACGGGGCAGGGTTCGCGCATAGTTGTAAACCGGAATGACGACGCTGATCAGTGTTTCAGTCAAGTTCGTATCCTTTTACACCCTCTTTTACGACCAGAATATCTTCCATGATCAGGTATTCCAGATCCGAGCCGAAAAACATGTTCAGCGCGTCGGTCGGCGAGCAGATCATCGGTTCGCCACGACGGTTGAGCGAGGTGTTCAGCGATACACCATTACCGGTCAGATTTTCCAGCGCTTTCATCATGTCGTAGTAGCGCGGGTTGTATTCGCGCTTGAGCACCTGGGCGCGCGAGGTGCCATCTTCGTGGACAACTTCCGGCACGCGGGTCTTCCACTCTTCAGCCACTTCGAAGGTGAAGGTCATGAACGGTGCCGGGTGATCGATCTTGATCATTTGCGGCGCAACGGTGTCGAGCATCGACGGGCAGAAAGGCCTCCAGCGCTCGCGGAACTTGATCTGGTGGTTGATCCGGTCAGCTACACCGGCAACGCTCGGGCAACCGATGATCGAACGACCACCCAGGGCACGCGGACCGAACTCCATGCGCCCCTGGAACCAGGCCACCGGATTGCCGTCGACCATGATCTTGGCGATCTCTTCAGGCATGTTGTCGAGCTTGCGCCAGGTCGGCTTGCTCTCGTGACGCGCGCAGGCGGCGATCACGTCTTCGTTGCTGTACGACGGGCCGAGGTAGACGTGTTCCATCTTCTCGACCGGCACGCCGCGGGCGTGCGAAACGTAGGCAGCGGCGCCGACCGCAGTACCGGCATCGCCGGACGCCGGCTGGACGAACAGCTCTTTGATGTCGTCGCGGGCGATGATTTTCTGGTTCAGCTTGACGTTCAACGCACAGCCACCGGCGAATGCCAGCTTGCCGGTTTCCTTGAGCACATCGCCCAGGTAATGGTCGATCATCTGCAACGCGAGTTTCTCGAACAGCGCTTGCATGCTCGCGGCGTAGTGGATGTACGGTTCGTCAGCGATATCGCCTTCGCGTTTCGGGCCCAGCCATTCGATCAGCTTCGGCGAGAAGTAGAAGCCTTTGCCCTTTTCTTTGTAGCGACGCAGGCCGATCACGTTGGCGTAGTCGGTGTTGATCACCAACTCACCGTTCTCGAACGAGGCCAGACGCGAGAAGTCGTACTTGCTGGCGTCGCCGTACGGCGCCATGCCCATGACCTTGAACTCACCGTCGAGCATCTCGAAACCGAGGAACTCGGTGATCGCACCGTACAGGCCGCCGAGGGAGTCCGGGTCGAAGAACTCCTTGATCTTGTGGATCTTGCCGTTTTCGCCATAGCCGAAAAAGGTCGTGGCGTACTCGCCCTTGCCGTCGATGCCGAGGATCGCGGTTTTCTCTTTGAAACCGGAGCAGTGGTAGGCGCTGGAGGCGTGAGCCAAGTGGTGCTCGACCGGCTCGATCTTGATCTTTTTCGGATCGAAACCCAATTGCTCCAGGCACCAGACGATCTTGTTGCGATAGCGCTTGTAGCGACGGTTACCCATCAGGATCGCATCGAGGGCGCGATCCGGCGCGTACCAGTAACGCTTGGCGTAGTGCCAGCGCGCCTTGCCGAACAGGCTGATCGGAGCAAATGGAATCGCAACCACGTCAACGTCGGACGGCTTGATGCCGGCCTGTTCAAGACAGAACTTCGCCGATTCGTAGGGCATGCGGTTCTTTGCATGCTTATCGCGTACGAAGCGCTCTTCTTCAGCCGCCGCCACCAGCTTGCCGTCGATGTACAAGGCTGCTGAAGGGTCATGGCTAAGGGCGCCGGACAGGCCAAGAATCGTCAATGCCACAGGGGTCTAGCCTCTTTAGTCTGCGTGCAGGCGCGATGCGCCTTGAAAATTGATGCGTCCTCGCACAGGGCGAGTGACAGCTAAAGGGCGGGATTATAGCGTAAACGAGAGGGGAATTACCCTGCGCGATTGCCCCAGGGTGAATGGTTTGGAGAAACCTTGCCCTGCGACTCAATAACCGCCCTTGCGCCAGTAAATACCAAGATTACCGTCGGTGACCTGACGATAAACCGTATAGGGCAGCGCTACTGTATCGAATACAGCGGACAATGGCAGGTCCAGCAGCACGAATGGCACAAGAAATCCGCTGGGATCAGGGGGCGCGTTCAATACGCAGAAGTCAAAGGCCAGACCACTGTAAATATGGGGGATGGATTGGCAGTAGGTTTTCTGCTTGCGCATGTCCCGAGCGACATCGGCATCGTCCTGCAGTACGGTCAGAACACTGCCACAGCCAACTAAAAGCCAGGAAATTGCACCCAACATTGCAACTTTTTTAATGATCAATATTTGCCCTCCAAGGTCGTTGGGCAAATTAGCATCGGGGCTGAACAGGGCACAGTTCATGGCTTCTGGAGAAGCTGTAGGACAAGTCGCTGAATCTTGTCCTCTATTGCTGTAGTGGTTTGACTCAGGCCGCGCTGGAGATTTCTTTGGGCAAACGCTGATCTATGACCTTGTACAGTGCACTGCTTTCCGGCCAGTTACGCATGAATCGCGCACGGTCACGGGCATAGGCCGGGGCGAAACTGCCGACGGATCCATGCTGACACATCGAGTCAAGATCGATCAGCGCCCAGCGATCCTGCTGCCAGAACAGATTATGCCCCTTGAAGTCGCCGTGGCTGATGCGCTCGTCAATCAATCTGACGAACAACTGATCCAGCGCCTGCAGTTCCGCTTCCGGTGCCTGACCATTTTCAACATACGGTGCAAAGCGCTCGATGATATCCGGCCCCGACAGGAACTCGGTCACCAGATACGCACGACTGCGCAGCCACAAGAAGCGCTTTTCCAGCACCGCCAGCGGCTTGGGCGTGGCGATCCCGAGGAACGCCAGGCGATTGCCTTCGCGCCACGAATGCCACGCCCGACTCGGCCGCCAGAAACGCTTGAGCCAATGCGCAAAGCCCTTGATGTTGTAGCGCTTGATCACCAGCGTGCGCGCACCGGCCTGAACCTTGCCGACGCTCGCCGCACCACCGGTCTTGTACAGATGGCCCTGCTCTAGCAACGCATCGGCTTGCTCCAGTACCGGCAGCATGGCTGATTCTTCTTCGCGACGGATCGCGCGCAAAGCGAACGCTCCACGCTGCACACTGAACAGCGTGCACTCGCGACCGACCTTGATCAGGAAGTCTTTCAAACGCCAGCGACGCACCTTGTCGATCTGTTTCTGCAAGGCTTCCAGCGGCAAAGCGTGCTCGCTATTGCTCAACAGGTAATACACCAGCAGTTCTTCGATAAAGGGTTCCAGCGCCTTGGGCAATTGGGCGAAAAACACCCCGAGATTTTCCAGGACTTTTTGTCGCGATAGCGGCTGGCCGGCGCTTTCTGCGCAGATCCCGGCACCGTCGATCAAGTACAACTGGCCGCCGTGACGCAGCAGATTGTCCAGATGGAGGTCTTCCTGCCAGAGCCCTTTGCCGTGCAACTGGCCAATGGCACCCAGCGCCTCGGCCAACACCGCCGATTGTTCATCGGCCAGCACCGGCAGCGACTCGACTTTCGCCCAGGCATCGCCAAGGCTTTCGGCACCCTCAAGGAAGTCGAACAGCAGCCAGCCACCTTCGCCATTCTGCAAGCCATCGGCCAGCAGCAGCGGCGTCGTCATACCTTGCGCCGCCAGCAGGCGCACGCCTTCCAACTCGCGCTGAAAATGCCGGGCAGCCTTGCCGCCCACCAGCAATTTGGCCAGCACCGGACGCCCGCGCCAGACACCGGCGCCAACGTAACGCTGCCCCGGCAGGACTCGCAGCAGGCTCAGCAATTGCAGATCCGCACTGCCAGCGGCATCGGCCAAAGTCACGGTCAGCGGCAGTTGCGGGGCTCGCCCGACACTGGCCAGCTCGGACAATTGCATCAGCGGGTCTCCTTGTGACTGCGGCGCGCGGTCAGCCGGGCGAGCCAGCTGTCGAGCAGCGAGCTATCGGCGGGCTGATCGAGATAAGCCGCGAGCAATTCACGCAGTTGCGCCTCGTTCCATTCCGGCGCGCGGCGTTGCAGCGGCTCCAGATCCTTGATCCGGTCACGCATGCCGAACAACAAAGGCCGGGTCTTTTCCAGGTCGATCAATTGCGCCTGATACCCGTCACCGGTGGCCCGCAGAAAAATATGCTTGGGGTAGAAGCAGCCGTGTACCTGATGCACACCGTGCAGATGCCGCGCCAGCAAGCCACAAGCCTTGAGGATGGTTGAATGCTGTGCAGCACTGAGCTGCGCCCAACGCTGCAGCAGCGATTCCAGATCGCTCCAGCCATCGAGCGCACGGGTCAGCAGGATCGCGCGGACTTCGCCATCAACCTTGCGCTCACCGAAAAACGCCGCTTGCAGCGCCGGAATACCGAGCTTGCGATAGCGACTGATATTGCGAAACTCACGGGCAAAGCTTGGCTCGCCGAAAGGTGCGTGCAAGGTCCGCGTCAGGTAGTTGCTCTGGCGCTTGAGGTAATAACCCTGCCCTTCCAGGTCCAGACGGAAGACACTGCTCCAACCGCCACGGGCGGTATTGGGTTCGTCCACAGCCTCAAGCTGTTTCGTCCAAAGCGCGTCAAAAGTGCCGAGACCATGACGCTCAAGCAGCGCACGGTCCTCAGCAGCGAGAAAATCAGTCATTCGCGTCCCTCGAAAAATCTCACCACGTGCCGAATCCGTTTCTTGTCGGCGCTATCAAGCCGATCGCACTGGCGGTATTGCTTATAGAAGCGCAGGCGTTGGGTATTGGACAGGTGGTATTTGGCGAGTTTATCGAGACAGGCCAGATCCTTGGTGATCCGATACTTGAGCCAGAAGCCGCGCCAGAACTCGCCGTTAGGGCAATCGATCAGAAATATCCGCGCCTGATCATCGATCAACAGGTTGCGCCATTTCAGATCGTTATGGGTAAATCGGTGATCATGCATCGTCCGGGTATAACCGGCCAGTTGCCGGCTGACGTCGTCAACCCAGGCGCGATCCTTGAGTTTCGGATCCTTGCGCTCGGCGAGCGCCGAAAGGTCTTCGGTGTTGGGCAATTCGCGCGTGATCATGGCACCACGATCATAGGCCGCACCGCGTCGCTCCAGGCCCCAGGCCACCACCTCAGCCGTGGGAATCCCCCACTTGGCGAAGCGCTTGAGGTTCTGCCATTCCATCTTCACTCGCGGCTTGCCGAGGTAGCGGCGCAAGCCTTTACCGGCGCCGACATAGCGTTTGACGTAATAGTTGACGCCGTTGCGCTGCACGCGAATCACTTCCGACAGCGGGTCACGGGTCAGGCGCTCGCCCTGCAACGCAAATACCGCTTCGAGGCTGCCGAAATCTTCGGCGAGCTCACTGTATTGCGGCTCAAGAGTCCAACCCGCCATCAGAGCGCATCCCCGTAACGCTGTTTACGCGCGTAGAGCTTGTTGGCCTTGCCTTCCAGCCAGTTCAGCAGCGGCGCTTCCTCAGCCAGAATCTGGCGCAGCGGTTGCTGGAAATAGCCTTTGAGGAAACGCAGTTTGTCGCGGCGGGTCAGGCCGATGTCCAGCGCGGAGAAATACAGCGCCGCCAGATCCTTGTTGCGCCAGCGCTGAGTGATCTTCGCGCGGGTCTGGGCACGGTGCAGGTCGATCACCGAGAGTTTGAAATCTTCCGGCGTCACCGGTTTATCGGTGTGCAACAGGAAGTGGCAGATGTAGCAGTCGCGGTGATTGACGCCGGCGCGGTGCATCATGCCGGTCATGCGTGCGACTTCAGCGATCAGCGCACGCTTGAGTTTTGGCTCCGGCGGCTGCTTGACCCAGTCGATGCTGAAGTCTTCCAGGCTGATGGTCGGCGCCAGCTCTTCGGTGACAATGAACGAGTGCTGATCCGCCGGATTGCTGCCCTTCTCGCCGTACGCAACGGCGGTCATGGTTGGCACGCCGACTTCCTGCAGACGCTGGATAGCCTTCCACTCCTGGCCTGCGCCGAGTACCGGCAGCTTGGCGGTCAGCAGGTTTTTGAAGATTTCGCCCCAGCCGATGCCACGGTGGATCTTGACGAAAAATCCGTTACCGTCGACTTCCGTGCGCAGTGTCCGGCGTGCTTCCAGCTCGCGGTATACCTCGCCCTGCAAGCCTTCGACCTCGGCGAACGGATCGCGCCCGGCCCAAAGGCTTTTGAACGGTTCAGCCAGCATCAACTTCATTAAGCGTGCTCCGCCAGAATCACATCGGCCGCGTGCTGCGGCATGCTGTAGAGGTCGGCCGTCTCGGCGAAGGCCAGACCATTGCGGCTCCAGGCCGCGCGTGCAGCGTCATCATTCAACATTTCAGTCAGGTATTGCGTCAGCTGCGCCTGATCGAACGGCTCGTCCAGCACTCGCCCGGCATCGGCCTCGGCAATGTAATGGGCATAACCGCAGACCGCGCTGACCAGCACCGGCAAACCGGCAACCAGCGCTTCGAGCAACACCGTACCGGTGTTTTCGTTATACGCCGGATGGATCAACAGGTCGGCGCCGAGCAGGAAACGCGGGATATCGCTGCGCCCTTTCAGGAACGTGACGTTATCGCCCAGACCCAAAGTGGCGCTCTGCATCTGGAATAATTTGGGGTCATCCTGGCCGATTACAAACAATCGAGTGCGTTTCTTCAGCTCAGCGGGCAATGCCGCCAGCGCTTTCAGGCTGCGATCAACGCCTTTGGTCTTGAAGCCGGAGCCGATCTGCACCAGCAGCAGTTCGTCATCCTTGAGATTGAATTCAGCGCGGAAACCGGCGCGGATTTCATCAGCATCCGCGGGACGCCGACGATCCTGGGCAATGCCCGGTGGCAGCAGGTGGAAACGCTCCAGCGGCGTGTCGTAATGCTTGATGAACAGCGGCTGCTGCACTTCCGAAATCATCAACACTTCGGTCTTCGCGTCTTTGGCGAACACCGCGCGCTCGTACTCGGCGAAGTGGCGATAGCGGCCCCAGCGGCGGTACAGCGAATTGCGCAGGTTCTGCGCCTTGTCTTCGAAGCAACCGTCGGCAGCGTAGTAAACGTCCAGACCCGGCATCTTGTTGAAGCCGATCAGGCGATCAACCGGGCGCTTGGCCAGATCCGCTTCCATCCAGGCGCTGAGCTTTTCGTTGCGGCGATGATTGAAGAACGCCTTGACCGGCGCCACCAGCACTTCGAAACCGGGCGGCACGTCGCCTTCCCAGATCAGTGTGTAGACGCGAATCTGGTGCCCGCGTTTCTGGCATTCGAGGGCGATGCGCATGAAGTCGCGCTGCAAACCACCAAACGGGAAATATTTGTACAGGACGAATGCCAATTGCATCAGCGCAGCTCCTCAGCCATTAACAACGTGCTCAGTCGGCTGGCGACACGCTCGGGGTTCAGACGCGTGAAGCACAGAGGCTGTTCACGCTTCAGGTCAAACTGACGGGCATCCTGCGCGGTCGGTTGATAGGTACATTTCTTTTGCAGGCACGGCGCGCACGGGAAATCGCTGGCCAGGTGAATCTGCAACTTGCCGTAAGCGCCGGTCAGGCCCGGGTTGGTCGGGCCGAACAGCGAAATGGTCGGCACATCCAGCGCCGCGGCCAAGTGGCCGAGACCGGTGTCCACCGCGACGCAGGCTTGCGCACCGGCGAGGACTTTGCCGACGCCGGCCAGATTGAGCTTTGGCAGCACTTCGGCATGTTTGAAGCCGGCAGCGATACGCTCGGCACGGGCCTTTTCCTGCGGGTTGCCCCACGGCAGCTTGACGCCGACGCCGAGATAACCGACGCGTTCGGTCAGCTCACGCCAGTAACTTTCCGGCCAGTGTTTGGTGTCCCAGGTGGTGCCGTGGAGGAACACCACAAAGGCGTTTTTGCGCGGCAACTCGACCAGACGCTCGACGTTCAGACCGTAATCGCCCAGGCCTTTGGGCAAGTCGTAACCGAGGGCGATGGCGAACAACTGCCGCACCCGCTCGACGGCGTGCTGACCACGGGCCACAGCCAGTTTGCGATCATAGAAACGCGAAGCCATCGGCTCGCGGGCCGAACCTTTGTCGAGTCCGGCCACCGGCGCTTTGACATAACGGGTCAGCCAGGCACTTTTCAGCAGCCCCTGAGCGTCGATGACCAAATCGTATTTGTTCGCGCGCACGCTTTGCTTGAAGCGTTTCCATTCGCCACTGGTGATGGTTTTCCAGATGTTTTTGCGCCAGCGGCGGATCGCCACCGGAATCACCTTGCCAACGGCCGGGTGCCAGGTCGGGATCTCGGCGAAGCCTTCTTCCACGACCCAGTCGAATTTGATCCCGGGAATGGCACGGGCGGCGTCGGTCAGCGCCGGCAACGCATGAATCACGTCGCCCAGCGATGAAGTCTTGATCAGCAATACCCGCAACTTAATGAACCTCGACCACAGAGCCCTGCAATTTCTGCAAGGCATCGTTGACGGCGTCCGGCATCAGCTGGCGCAGGCAGTTGTAATGGCCGAAACGGCAGGTACGGTCGAAGCACGGGCTGCAATCGAGGCCCAGACGGACCACTTCAACGTGCTCGGCCAGCGGCGGAGTGAAACCCGGCGAGGTCGAGCCGTAGACGGCGACCAGTGGGCGGTTCAGCGCGGCGGCAACGTGCATCAGACCGGAATCGTTGGAGACCACCGCGTCAGCGCAGGACATCAAGTCGATGGCCTCGGCCAGCGAAGTGCCGCCGCTGAGGTTGACCGATTCTTCACGCAGGCCCGGGATCAACCGCGCGCGGATGTCTTCGCCGACCGAGTGATCGTTTTTCGAACCGAACAGCCACACCTGCCAGCCTTCGCGAATACGTGCTTCGGCGACTTTGGCGTAATGCTCGGACGGCCAGCGTTTGGACTCGCCGAATTCGGCGCCGGGGCATAGAGCCAACACCGGGCGATCAAGGCTCAGGCCGAACTTGGCCAGCGCCGCTTCGCGGGTGACCGGATCGATTTGCAGGCTCGGGCGCGGATACGGCTTCGGCAGCTCGGCCTTGGCTTCATAGGCCAGGGCCATGAAGCGCTCGATCATCAGCGGATAGCGTTCTTTATCGAGGGTACGCACGTCGTTGAGCAGACCATAGCGGAACTCGCCACGCCAGCCGGTGCGTTTCGGGATGCCAGCGAAAAACGGCACCAGCGCCGACTTCAGCGAGTTGGGCAGCAGGATCGCCTGGTCGTACTGACCGCGCAGGGATTTGCCGATGCGCCGACGCGTCGCCAGTTCCAACGCGCCGTGGCCGAGCGGGAAGCTCAAGGCCTTGCGCACTTCAGGCATGCGCTCAAGGATCGGCCGGCTCCACTCGGGGGCCAGCACGTCGATTTCGCACTGTGGGTGGCGCTGCTTGAGACACTGAAACAGTGTCTGCGCCATCACCATGTCACCGACCCAACTGGGCCCAACGATCAAAATATTCATGTGGTTTCCATAAACGAACCGGGGAGGCATTTACGCCTCCCCGCCTCGATAATCACTGTGGGAACACCGGCGGCTTGCGATGGGTCATTACCTTCAACATTTCTGTCGACTGTTACTCCGCTATCGCGAGCAAGCTCGCTCCTACATGGTTTTGCATCTGTTCACATAACTGCGACTCACCGCAGATCCATTGTAGAAGTGAGCCTGCTCGCGATGGGGTTGTTACCTTCAACATGACTGTCGACTGTTACTCCGCTATCGCTGGCAAGCCAGCTCCCACAAGGTTTTGCACCTGTCCACATATCTGCGATTCACCGCAGATCACTGTGGGAGCGAGCCTGCTCGCGAAGGGGCCAGTACCTTCAACATCGATGTTGACTGACACTGCGCATTCGCGAGCAGGCTCGCTCCCACCTTTTGAATCTCATTGCCTGCATTGGCGTGCTTCAGCTTAGCCCCAACTCACGCCATATCCGCAAAACCTGCCGCCGCTCTTCGGCAAACTGGTCGCCCGATATCACCCCGGCGTCTTTCTGCAACGCCTGCCGGTGGGCGGCGGAGCGGTAGGCTTTATAGGCCTCACGCAGCAGACTGGCATCTTCGGCAGGCATCAGCCCTTCGTGCTCCAGCTCTTCCAGAATGCGGATGTTATCGGTCCAACGCAGCAGTGGCGGGTGGCTTTGCGACCACGCCAGAGCCGCGTATTGCACCATAAATTCAATATCGACGATACCACCGGCGTCCTGCTTGAGGTCGAACGGCGCCGTGGCGTCGAAGGCATTTGCCGCTGTACCGGCTGCGGTGCTCTTGGTGCCGAGGTTATCGCGCATCTTTGCGCGCATCTCGCTGACTTCCTGTTGCAGCTTGGCCAGATCGCGCGGTTTACCCAAGACCTGTGCGCGCACCTTCTCGAACGCCTGACCGACATCTTGACTGCCAACCAGCACTCGCGCCCGCACCAAAGCCTGATGCTCCCACGTCCAGGCTTCATTTTCCTGATAGCGGGCAAACGCGCCGAGCGAACTGACCAACAGCCCTGAAGCACCGGATGGGCGCAGACGCATGTCCACTTCGTAGAGCTGACCGGAGTTGGTCTGCGCCGTCAGCAGGTGAATGATCCGTTGCCCGAGCCGCGTGAAGAACTGCGCGCCATCGATCGACTTCGGTCCGTCGGTTTCCGCCTGCGGATCGCCGTCGTGGATAAACACCAGATCCAGGTCCGAACCATGCCCCAGTTCCAGGCCGCCGACCTTGCCATAACCGACAATGATGAAGCCGGGATCGCACAAGGTGCCGTCGGTGCGCAGCGGCGTGCCGTACTTGGCCACGGTCTGGCGCCAGGCCAGGGCCAGCACTTGCTCGAGAATCGCCTCGGCCAGCCAGGTCAGGTAATCGCTGACTTTCATCAGCGGCAGGCTGCCGGCAATTTCCGAGGCGGCGACACGCAAGCGGTGCGCCAGTTTGAAATGGCGCAGGGCTTCCATTTGTTGTTCGAGATCGTCTTCGGGAATCCGCGTCAGCCGCTCGCGCAATTCGGCGGCCAGTTCCGGCGCCAGCGGCGGCTTGAACAGGCGACCTTCGTTAAGCAATTCGTCGAGCAGCAGCGGGAAGCGCGTGATCTGTTCGGCAATCCACGGGCTCGCCGCGCACAGCGTCAGCAAGCGGCGCAGGGCGCCGGGATTTTCCGTCAGCAAGACCAGATACGCCGAACGCCGGGCGACCGCTTCAACCAGCGGCAGTACCCGCTCGAGCACCAGATCGGGATTGTTGTGCTCCACCGCCTGGGCAAGCAGACGCGGAATAAAGGCATCGAGACGCTCACGCCCCAACCGCTGCATCGCGCGCAATTGCGGGCTGCTGCGCAATCCGGCCAGCGCTTTCAGGGCTTTGCTCGCATCGGCAAAACCGCCCTCCTGCAACTGACGGCACGCCGCTTCTTCGTCCTGCGCCTCTTCCCACAGCGGCAGCCATTCACCGCCGACCACCACTTCACTTTCGGCGCCTTCATCCTCGTCGGGATCGGCAATCACCTGGGCGAAGTGCCAGGCCACACGGCCACGCCAGAACATCAGCTTCTCGTGAAAGGCGTCCCAGTCGGCGAAACCGAGCATAAAGGCAATACGCGCCTGATCCTGCGCACCATCCGGCAACATTTGGGTCTGGCGGTCGGCGATCGCCTGAATCGCGTGTTCGGTGTAACGCAGAAATTCGTAGCCCTCGCGCAACTCGCTGATCACTGCCGGCGGCAGGTAGCCCTGCCCCTCCAGCGTGCTCAACACCTTTAATAGAGGTCGCTGCTGCAGGCTCAGATCGCGGCCACCGTGGATCAACTGAAAGGCCTGAGCGATGAACTCAACCTCACGGATGCCACCGGAGCCCAGCTTGATATTCTCGGCCATGCCCTTGCGCCGCACTTCCTGCTGGATCAGCTGCTTCATGGTGCGCAGCGCTTCGATCGCCGAGAAGTCCAGGTAACGCCGGTAAACGAACGGCCGCAGCATGTCGAGCAACTGCGCGCCCGCGACCTGATCGCCGGCCACCACCCGCGCCTTGATCATCGCGTAGCGTTCCCAGTCACGGCCCTGATCCTGGTAATACTGCTCCAGCGCATTGAAGCTCAGCACCAGCGCGCCGGACGAGCCATATGGACGCAAGCGCATGTCGACGCGGAAGACGAAACCGTCGACGGTCATTGGGTCCAGCGCCTTGATCAGACGCTGGCCGAGACGAATAAAGAATTCCTGATTATCCAGCGAGCGCTTTACGCCAATTGTCTCCCCGCCCTCGGGGTAGGCGAAGATCAGATCAATATCTGAAGACAGGTTCAGCTCGACGGCGCCGAGCTTGCCCATGCCGAGAATGACCATTTGCTGCGGCTCACCGCTGCGGCGGCCGGTCGGCGTACCGAATTGTTCGCAATGGCGGCTGTACAACCATTGATAAGCCTGGTCGATGGTGGCGTCGGCCATGTCCGAGAGATCGCGGCAGGTCTGCACCAGATCGGCCTGACGGGTGAGATCGCGCCAGATGATCCGCACTTGATGGCGAGCGCGCTGGCGGCGCAAGGCGCGGCCGAGTTCATCTTCGGTTTGCGCGGCGTTCACTGCCGCAGCAATCTGCGCACACAATTCACCCGGCGCGAAGGCCCGGTCGAGTTCGCCGGACTGCACCAGCGTGAGCAACATCAAAGGGTCACGAACGCTCTGTTCAATGACGAATTCGCTGGCGGCGGTGACGCGGGCGAACTGCGCCCAGCGCTCTGGCGTCCAGTTCGCCAGGCCGTGATCGTCTTCCAGCGCGGCGACGGCCGTACGGAACGACTGCTCGGATCGAGTGACCAACGGCAGGAGAATGGCGGGCAGTTCGGCAAGCACGGGCAGGGTCATGGTCTATCCTTGATCGGCGTGTAAATGGCCGCTTGTAGTGATTGGTGAAAACCCGCTACCCGGAGGACTGTCGAACAAAAGTTAGAAATAGCTGAAATTTCTTTCTCTTTGGCAGCGAACATCAAAGTTTCACCTTTTTCGGATGGCAAAAGACCAACCTTAACGATTATTCTCACAACGCAGCCGGAGGCCACAAGCCATTCTTCTGTAGTTTTACTACTCGTCTATACATTCGAAAGGCTGAAATGCCGGAAGATTTGTAGTAAAACTACACGCCGCCGGAACAACCTATCGGCAATCCAAGAATTTTAAATCGTCTGCCCACAAGGCCAGTCGCAAACTCAGGCAACCGATTCTGGAAGCCTTTCCGCCCTGGAGCAAGCCATGCAAGACCTCGATCCCGTCGAAACCCAGGAATGGCTGGACGCCCTGGAATCGGTTCTCGACAAAGAAGGCGAAGACCGTGCTCACTATCTGATGACCCGTATGGGCGAACTCGCGACCCGCAGCGGCTCGCAGCTCCCTTACGCCATCACCACGCCTTACCGCAACACCATCCCGGTAACCCACGAAGCACGCATGCCTGGCGACCTGTTCATGGAACGCCGCATTCGCTCGCTGGTACGCTGGAACGCGATGGCCATGGTAATGCGTACGAACCTGAAAGATTCTGACCTGGGTGGTCACATCTCCAGCTTCGCTTCCAGTGCGACCCTGTATGACATCGGCTTCAACTACTTCTTCCAGGCCCCGACCGACGAACACGGCGGCGACCTGATCTACTTCCAGGGCCACACCTCGCCAGGCGTTTACGCCCGTGCGTTCATGGAAGGCCGCATCACCGAAGACCAGATGAACAACTTCCGCCAGGAAGTCGACGGTCAGGGCCTGTCGTCCTACCCGCACCCTTGGCTGATGCCTGACTTCTGGCAGTTCCCGACCGTATCCATGGGTCTGGGTCCGATCCAGGCGATCTACCAGGCACGCTTCATGAAGTACCTGGAACACCGCGGTTTCATCCAGCCGGGCAAACAGAAAGTCTGGTGCTTCCTGGGCGACGGCGAGTGCGACGAGCCGGAATCCCTGGGCGCGATCTCCCTGGCCGGCCGCGAGAAGCTGGACAACCTGATCTTCGTCATCAACTGCAACCTGCAACGCCTCGACGGCCCGGTTCGCGGCAACGGCAAGATCATCCAGGAACTCGAAGGCGTGTTCCGCGGTGCTCAGTGGAACGTGACCAAGGTCATCTGGGGCCGTTTCTGGGACCCACTGCTAGCCAAAGACGTCGACGGCATCCTGCAACGTCGCATGGACGAAGTCATCGACGGCGAGTACCAGAACTACAAAGCCAAAGACGGCGCGTTCGTCCGTGAACACTTCTTCAACACGCCAGAACTCAAGGCGATGGTTGCTGATCTGTCCGACGACGAGATCTGGAAACTCAACCGTGGCGGCCACGACCCGTACAAGGTCTATGCGGCGTACCACGAAGCGGTCAACCACAAAGAACAACCTACCGTTATCCTGGCCAAGACCATCAAGGGTTATGGCACCGGTGCCGGCGAAGCGAAAAACACTGCGCACAACACCAAGAAAGTCGACGTCGACAGCCTGAAGTTGTTCCGCGACCGCTTCGACATCCCGGTCAAGGACGAAGAGCTGGAGAACCTGCCGTTCTTCAAGCCAGAGCCAAACAGCGCCGAAGCCCGCTACCTCAGCGAGCGTCGCACTGCACTGGGCGGTTTCGTGCCTCAGCGCCGCGCACAAAGCTTCAGCGTGCCGACTCCGGACCTGGACACCCTCAAGGCGATCCTTGACGGTTCCGGCGACCGTGAGATTTCCACCACCATGGCTTTCGTGCGGATCCTCGCGCAACTGGTCAAGGACAAGGAAATCGGCCCGCGCATCGTTCCGATCATCCCGGACGAAGCCCGTACCTTCGGTATGGAAGGCATGTTCCGTCAGTTGGGCATCTACTCGTCCGTCGGCCAGCTCTACGAGCCAGTCGATAAAGACCAGGTGATGTTCTACAAGGAAGACCAGAAAGGTCAGATCCTTGAAGAAGGCATCAACGAAGCAGGCGCCATGAGCTCGTTCATCGCTGCCGGTACTTCGTACTCCAGCCACAACCAGCCGATGCTGCCGTTCTACATCTTCTACTCGATGTTCGGTTTCCAGCGTATTGGCGACCTGGCCTGGGCCGCTGGCGACAGCCGCACCCGTGGCTTCCTGATCGGCGGCACCGCCGGCCGGACTACCCTGAACGGTGAAGGTCTGCAACACGAAGACGGTCACAGCCACCTGCTGGCCGCGACCATCCCGAACTGCCGCACCTACGATCCGACCTACGGCTACGAGCTGGCGGTGATCATTCAGGACGGCATGAAGAAGATGACCGAAGAGCAACAGGACATCTTCTACTACATCACCGTGATGAACGAGTCGTACCAGCAGCCAGCCATGCCGGCCGGTGCCGAAGAAGGCATCAAGAAAGGCATGTACCTGCTCGAAGAAGACACCCGCGATGCGGCGCACCACGTACAGCTGATGGGCTCCGGCACCATCCTGCGTGAAGTCCGTGAAGCGGCGAAGATCCTGCGTGAAGAGTTCAACGTTGGCGCTGACGTGTGGAGCGTTACCAGCTTCAACGAACTGCGTCGCGACGGCCTCGCTGTAGAACGCAGCAACCGTCTGAAGCCTGGCCAGAAGCCTAAGCTGAGCTACGTCGAAGAGTGCCTGAACGGCCGTAAAGGTCCGGTCATCGCCTCTACCGACTACATGAAACTGTTCGCCGAGCAGATCCGTCAGTGGGTACCGTCCAAGGAATTCAAAGTCCTCGGCACCGACGGTTTCGGCCGCAGCGACAGCCGCAAGAAACTGCGTCATTTCTTCGAAGTTGACCGTCATTTCGTGGTGTTGGCAGCCCTGGAAGCACTGGCTGACCGTGGTGATATCGAACCTAAGGTGGTGGCAGAAGCCATCGTCAAGTTCGGCATCGACCCGGAAAAACGCAACCCACTGGACTGCTGAGGAGACATTTTGTGAGCGAACTCATTCGCGTACCTGACATCGGCAGCGGTGAAGGTGAAGTAATTGAACTGTTTGTGAAGGTCGGCGACCGTATCGAAGCCGACCAGAGCATCCTGACCCTGGAATCGGACAAGGCCAGCATGGAAGTGCCGGCCCCGAAAGCCGGTGTCATCAAGAGCCTGAAAGTAAAGCTGGGCGACCGTCTGAAAGAAGGCGACGAACTGCTTGAGCTGGAAGTCGAGGGCGCCGCTGAAGCGGCCCCTGCTCCTGCTGCTGCGCCGGCTGCAAAAGCTGAAGCCAAACCGGCTGCCGCGCCTGCTGCCGCTGCACCAGCCGCTGCCCCTGCTGCCGCTTCGGTTCAGCAAGTGCACGTGCCGGACATCGGTTCGTCGGGCAAGGCGCAGATCATCGAGATCCAAGTCAAGGTCGGCGACAAAGTCGAAGCTGATCAATCGCTGATCACCCTGGAATCCGACAAGGCGAGCATGGAAATCCCGTCGCCTGCCGCTGGCGTGGTCAAGGCCATCAGCGTCAAGCTCAACGACGAAGTCGGCACTGGCGACCTGATTCTGGATCTGGAAGTGGCGGGTGCTGCGGCCCCTGCGGCTGCCGCTCCAGCCCAGGCTGCTGCCCCGGCCGCTGCTGCTGCGCCTGCTCCGGCAGCCGCGCCAGCTGCACCGGTGGCTGACAGCGTTCAGGACATCCACGTTCCGGACATCGGTTCGGCTGGCAAAGCCAAGATCATCGAAGTGTTGGTCAAGGCTGGCGACAGCGTTGAAGCCGACCAGTCGCTGATCACTCTGGAATCCGACAAGGCGAGCATGGAAATTCCATCGCCTGCCGCTGGCGTGGTGGAAAGCGTTTCCATCAAGCTGGATGACGAAGTCGGTACCGGCGACCTGATTCTGAAGCTGAAAGTCAAAGGCGCAGCGCCTGCTGCTGCACCGGCTCCAGCTGCCGCCGCTGCTGCTTCGAGCGCTCCGGCACCTGCCGCTGCTGCTCCGGCTGCCGCTGCACCTGCTGCCGCTCCAGCCGCCGCACCGGCTGCTACGCCAGCGAAACCGGGCGCCAAAGTTCACGCCGGCCCTGCCGTGCGTCAACTGGCCCGTGAGTTCGGCGTCGAGCTGAACGCGGTCGGCGCCAGCGGCCCGCACGGTCGTATCTTGAAAGAAGACGTGCAGGTTTACGTCAAAGCGATGATGCAGAAGGCCAAGGAAGCACCGGCCGCTGCTGCTGGCGCAACCGGTGGCGCGGGCATCCCGCCGATTCCGGTCGTCGATTTCAGCCGTTTCGGCGAAATCGAAGAAGTGCCGATGACTCGCCTGATGCAGATCGGCGCGTCGAGCCTGCACCGCAGCTGGCTGAACATCCCGCACGTGACTCAGTTCGATTCGGCTGATATCACCGAGCTGGAAGCGTTCCGCGTTGCACAGAAAGCCGTTGCAGAGAAGGCTGGCGTCAAGCTGACCATCCTGCCGCTGCTGCTCAAGTCGTGCGCGCACATGCTCAAGGAACTGCCGGACTTCAACAGTTCGCTGGCGCCAAGCGGCAAAGCGATCATCCGCAAGAAATACGTGAACATCGGCTTCGCCGTCGACACCCCGGATGGCCTGCTGGTACCGGTCATCAAGAATGTCGACCAGAAGAGCCTGCTGCAACTGGCAGCCGAAGCCGCTGCGCTGGCCGCCAAAGCCCGCGACAAGAAGCTTACCGCTGACGACATGCAGGGCGCCTGCTTCACCATTTCCAGCCTCGGCCACATTGGCGGTACCGGCTTCACGCCGATCGTCAACGCGCCGGAAGTGGCGATCCTCGGTGTTTCCAAGGCAACCATTCAGCCAGTCTGGGACGGCAAAGCCTTCCAGCCGAAACTGATGCTGCCGCTGTCGCTGTCCTACGATCACCGTGTGATCAACGGCGCCGCTGCCGCACGCTTCACCCAGCGTCTGGGCAGCCTGCTGGCGGACATCCGCACGATCCTGCTGTAACTCGATCGGCCCTCCGGCAACGGAGGGCCGATTGCTGCACCCTTTCGAGCGCCACACGCTCGTACCTCAACCCCGTCAGTTTGGCGGGGCTTTTTTTTGCCTGAAGAAAACACCTTCTCTTCTTTTTCCCACACGTTGCGCTGATATCGGCCACAACTCTGGTCGGCTTGACACTGATCTTTTTTATTCGATACGCAACTAACCTAGGCGCAGCCAATTCAACTAATAAAACTTAGTAGAACCCTGTTAATTCAAGTTAATTCGAATGGATTCGACATGTTAAAACCAACTATCGGCCCGATTGTCGGCCACGTTACAACTCATCATGCACGCATCTTCATGCGTGGCGACCGGCAGAACAATTCAAGAGTATTTGCCGGAGTACGTTATCGCGTTTGCGGCACACAACAATGGTCCAACGGTAACTTCGCGCATCTGAGCGAATTACGCGACCTGTCACATGTGTTCGCCCTCAACAACTTGAGTGCCGACACAGAATATGAATTTCAGGCCGGCTGGTTCAGCCCGATGAATCCAGTGCATACCCCGGACAGCGTTGCCGAATTGCCGTTGCAATGGCCGCGGGAAATCTACCGCATGCGCACCCGCTCCAGCAAAACCCTGCAACCCAAAGCCTATATCGTCGGCTCCTGCCGCTACCTGCGCATGACGGCAGGCATCGCCTCCCTGCCGCAACTAGGCGACCGGATCTTTGCATCCATCAATCAGCTGATCGAAGGCATACAGCCACCGATCAGCGCGGTATTGATGACCGGCGATCAAATTTATGTGGATGATTTGAATCTGATCGCACCGGATCGCGAATACAAAGACATCCTTAACAAATACCGTGCCGCATTTTCCCAACCGAATATTCAACGCTTGATGTCCGGCACTTCGACTTACATGATTCTTGACGATCATGAAATCGAAGATAACTGGCCGGCCAATGCCAGCAAGTCCGACGGTGATTTATATCGTAATGCCATGGCTGCTTATGAGCTGTATCAGGTTAGTCACAGCCCGGCCCACCCACTGACAACTAACGGAGATATAGATCACGCAACACTCGAGCATTACTGGTATCAATTCAGCGATGGCGATATCGAATGGTTTGTCACCGACAGTCGTACCCGTCGCAACTTGTCCGCCGAGGATCGACGGATCCTCGACGAGGCACAGGAACAAGCCTTGCTTGAATGGCTGAGCAACAGCACCGCGCGGGTCAAGTTCGTGGTCACCAGCGTGATGTTCTACCCCGATCGCAAACTCCACGGCGATGACGCCTGGAAAGTCTTTCCCGAGCAGCGTCTGCGTCTGCTGGAAACCATCCGCACCCGACGGATCAAGAATGTCGTGTTCATCTCAGGGGACGTGCATGGCTCGCTGACCGCTCGCTTGACTCACAGCGAAGACCCCGACTTTGAAGTCCATACGGTGGTGTCCTCACCGCTTTGCAACAGCAAACTGCTGCCTTACGCCAAGGCGTCCACGTTCATTCTGGATCAGCCGCTGGTGCGCACGGCGGCGGGCGATTACCGGCATGAACTGACCAGCACCGTGGTCAGCGAAGACAATTTCGCTCACATGGTGGTCGACGCCGGGCAGATTCAGGTCAATTACCACGATCGCGATGGCAAACAGCTGCAATCGATCGTCATTCCCTTGCGTTGAATAACCGGTTGAAGGGGCGTCGTTTCGGGGCACAAAGCGCTCTGGAACGGCGTTTTTTTCCATTCAACAGCATTACTTTCTGCCGCACGCTGGAGAAATGTTCAGCGCAGCCGACATATTCTTATAGCACTTGGCCTTCATGTCTCTTGTCAGTCGGTGCCGCAATGATGCAACCTTGCCGCAGGCAACAGTAAAGAGGGCGAGAGCCCGGCGCGTTCAGCATATTTCCAAGCGAGTTCCCTTCATGAAGAGCCAACCCGATGCCGCCAGCCGTATGGCGGCCGAGGTAGTGACGCAGTTGCCTGTGCCCTCGCGGCTCGGCATGCTGCGTTTCGAGCGCTTGAATGAAGCCAGTTGGGCCATGCTGTTTCTCGATCCCAACTGCGAACGCCAGTTCGGCCAGCCGGCCGTCGAACTCTGCGCGCTGGTCGGCTCACCCTACGCCAGCCTGATGGAACCCGAAGCGCGCTATCAACTGCACGACGCGATCCAGCAACAACTCACCGTCAGCCCGCATTATCTGGTGCGTTACACCCTGCACACGGCTGCCGGTGCACTGAACATCCTTGAGCTGGGCGAAACCTACAAACAACACAACCGTCATCTGCTGCGTGGCTATCTGCTGGCGGTCGATCACGTTTTCGATGAAGTGCCGCTGCCCCCCTCCGTTGACCTCGAAACGCAAAATTCACGCCTGCAAATCGCCCTTGAACTCAATCAACGCGCTCAGCAAGAACAGCTGCAGCACCTGGAACGCGTGCGCGCCCAGCAAGACTTGATTCTGCTGCTCGCCCGTCAGCGCTACAGCACGCACAACTCGCTGCAGGAAGCCGCCGAACTGATCACACGCTGCGCCTGTGATATCTATGAAATCGACTGCGCCAGTCTGTGGAACCTCGAAGGCCAGCAGTTGGTGCCGATCTCCGCGTACCACCGCGCGACCCAGGAATACATCCTCCCGGACGTGATCGACATCAGCAGTTTCCCTGACTACATGGAAGCCCTGCACAGCAGCCGCGCCATCGACGCACACAATGCGATGCGCGATCCGCGCACCCGGGAAATGGCCGAAGCCCTGCGCCCGCGCGACGTCAACGCCATGCTCGACGCCAGTATTCGCGTCGATGGCCAAGTGGTCGGCGTACTGTGTCTGGAGCAAACCGGCGTCACCCGCGCCTGGCAGTCCGACGAAATCGCCTTTGCCGGGGAGCTGGCCGACCAGTTCGCGCAAGTGATCAACAACCATAACCGCCGCACCGCCACCAGCGCCCTGCACCTGTTCCAGCGTGCGGTCGAGCAAAGCGCCAACGCCTTTTTGCTGGTCAATTGCGACGGTGTGGTCGAGTACGTCAACCCGAGTTTCACCGCGATCACCCAGTACACCACCGAAGAAGTCCACGGCCAGCGTCTGTCCGAGCTGCCGGCGCTGGAAAACCTCAGTGAACTGTTGTTCGACGCGCCTTCGGCGCTGGCCAAGAGCAACAGCTGGCAGGGTGAATTCAAGAGCCGCCGGAAGAACCTCGAACCGTACTGGGGCCAGTTGTCGATCTCCAAGGTCTATGGCGATAACCGCGAGCTGACGCATTACATCGGCATCTACGAAGACATCACCCAGACCAAACTGGCGCAACAGCGCATCGAGCGTCTGGCCTACACCGACAACCTGACCAACCTCGGCAACCGGCCGGCGTTTATCCGCAATCTCGACGAACGCTTCGCCCGCGACAGCGACACGCCGATCAGCCTGTTGCTGGTGGACATCGACAACTTCAAACGGATCAACGACAGCCTCGGTCACCAGACCGGCGACAAGCTGCTGATCAGTCTGGCCCGACGTCTGCGCAACAGCCTGAGCCCAAGTGGCAGCCTCGCGCGGTTCGCCAGTAACGAGTTCGCGGTGTTGCTCGACGACACCGACCTCGCGACCGGTCAGAAGATCGCCAACCAATTGCTGGCGACGCTCGACAAGCCGATGTTCGTCGACAACCAGTTGATCAGCGTTACCGGCTCGGTCGGCCTGGCGTGCGCGCCGCTGCACGGTCGCGACCCGCAAACGCTGATGCGCAACGCCGGTCTGGCACTGCACAAGGCCAAGGCCAACGGCAAACATCAGGTGCAGGTCTTCACCGAAGCGTTGAATGCCGAGGCCAGTTACAAACTGTTCGTCGAGAACAACCTGCGCCGCGCCCTGACCCAGAACGAGCTGGACGTGTTCTACCAGCCCAAGCTGTGCCTGCGCAGCGGGCGTCTGCTGGGCATGGAAGCGCTGTTGCGCTGGAACCATCCGGAGCGCGGCATGATCCGCCCGGACCAGTTCATCAGCGTCGCCGAAGAAACCGGCCTGATCATTCCGATCGGCAAGTGGATCGCGCGTCAGGCCTGCCGCATGAGCAAAGCGCTGACCGCTGCTGGGATGGGCAATCTGCAAGTGGCGATCAACCTGTCGCCCAAGCAATTCTCCGATCCGGATCTGGTCGCCTCCATCGCCAACATCCTCAAGGAAGAAGCGCTGCCGGCCAATCTGCTCGAACTGGAACTGACCGAAGGCCTGCTGCTGGAAGCCACCGAAGACACGCACTTGCAACTCGACCAGCTCAAGCGCCTGGGCCTGACCCTGGCCATGGACGACTTTGGCACCGGTTATTCGTCGCTGAGCTATCTGAAGAAATTCCCGATCGACATCATCAAGATCGATCGCAGCTTCATCCACGAAATCCCCGACAACCAGGACGACATGGAAATCACCTCCGCGGTGATCGCCATGGCGCACAACCTGAAACTCAAGGTTGTGGCCGAGGGTATTGAGACCGCCGAGCAATTGGCGTTCCTCCGTCGGCATCGTTGCGATGTTGGCCAGGGCTACCTGTTCGACCGGCCGATCCCCGGTGGCGAACTGATCCAGGCCCTCAAGCGCTACCCGCGCGGGCCGCTCTGCCTCTAAAAACACCGCAAACTCCCCCTATGGATGAATTCCCCCTGTGGGAGCGAGCTTGCTCGCGAAAGCGGTGGGTCAGTCACTGCAAATATTGAATGCTACAGCGCTTTCGCGAGCAGGCTCGCTCCCACATTTGGATAGTGCGAAGTCGGGCATCATTCGGCACACTGGCGGTCTGACTTTTTACATCCCATCCTGACTGAGAGGAACGATCATGGTTCTGCGCTCGGAAATTCTGGTGAACAAAAACGTGCTCCCGACTAAAGAACAAGCTCTGCCCGGCCGCGAAACCGCGATGACCTTGCCTGAAAAGCACTTCGTTTTCGAAGAAACCCCGCTGCTTGGCCCGTTTTTCCAGGACGTCGACTTTGCGATTTTCGGTCTGGGCTGTTTCTGGGGCGCCGAGCGCCGCTTCTGGCAGCGTGAAGGCGTGGTCAGCACGGTCGTCGGTTATGCCGGCGGTTTCACGCCGAACCCGACTTACGAAGAAGTCTGCTCGGGCCTGACCGGCCACGCGGAAGTAGTATTGGTGGTGTATGACAAGGCCAAAGTCAGCTACGAAGAGCTGCTGGCGATGTTCTGGGAACTGCACAACCCGACACAGGGCATGCGCCAAGGTAACGACATCGGCACGCAGTACCGCTCGGTGATCTACGCGACCTCACCTGAGCACCTGGACGCAGCGCTGAAAAGCAAAGCGACCTACCAGGCTGAACTGTCGAAAGCGGGTCTGGGCGAAATCAGCACCGAGATCGAACAGGCGCCGACCGTGTACTTCGCCGAGACGTATCACCAGCAGTATCTGGCGAAGAACCCTGAGGGTTACTGCGGGATTGGCGGCACCGGCGTGTGCATGCCAGCGAGTCTGGCAGGCAACTAACCCCGCCGACTGATCGTTCCCACGCTCTGCGTGGGAATGCAGCCCGGGACGCTCCGCGTCCCAACAGCGGACGCAGAGCGTCCATTGAGGCATTCCCACGCAGAGCGTGGGAACGATCGCTGTAGGAGTTGCCGCAGGCTGCGATCTTTTGATCTTGCCGTTGATCAGCTCTCGGCAATCAGCCAATCCATCTGCCAGCCACCCTGGGTCTGCCCAAGCTTCTTCGACAACCACGGCAGCAACTCACGCAACTCTTCCTCCAGGCCCCACGGCGGATTGGCAATCGCCATGCCCGAGCCGTTCAGACTGTTCGGCGTATCCAGCGGGTGCACCAGCAGCTCCACACGCAGCAACTTCGGCGCACCCGTGCCGGCCAGATCCTGATAGAAACGACGCAACGCGCGCTGATCCTTCACCGGATACCAGATCGCCGCCACCGTTTGGCGCATGCGGCCAATCGCCTCTTTCAACGACGCTGCGCAACGCTGCATTTCATCGAGCTGTTCGAACGGCGGGTCGATCAACATCACCGCGCGTTTTTCCTGAACCGGCAACATCGCCCGCGCGACGTGCCAGCCTTCGCCAAGATGAACTTTGACCCGACGATCGCCGGCCATGTTGTCCTTGAGCAGCACACCGTCTTCCGGATGCTTCTCGTTGAGCATGACCCGATCCTGTGGGCGCGTCAGGCGCCGCGCCAGCTCCGGCGAACCCGGGTAATAGCGCAACTGGCCGTCCGGGTTCATCTCGTGCAGCACCTTCATGTAGTCGGCGGTCAGCGCCGGCAGATCCGGCTGCTCCCACAAGCGCGCGATGCCTTCCAGGTACTCACCGGTACGGTTGGCCTGATCGCCCTGCAAGTCATACAGACCGATGCCGGCGTGCGTGTCGAGATAGGCAAACGGCTGCTCCTTGCGCGACATCAGGGCGATGAGGCGGGTCAAGGTCAGGTGTTTGAACACATCGGCGTGATTGCCGGCATGGAAGGCGTGACGATAATTCATGGCTGCTCCTGCGAAGGGCGCAAAGTTTACCTTTTACCGGGCGGCAAGTCAGGGGTTCGCAGCCGAGCGGACAAAAGCCTTTCCCTCACCCTAGCCCTCTCCCGGAGGGAGAGGGGACTGACCGAGTGATCTTGCGAGTTACATCGACCTGAAAGATCAGCGTGATCTCAGGTTTGGCCAAGCGAAGTTCACCGCTGAAGTCGCAGGTCGGCGTACATCACCCAGACAACTCGGTCAGTCCCCCAAAACAACACCTCCATCCAGACTCGGCCAAGCGAAGTGCACCGCTGAAGTCGCAAGTCGGCGTAGATCAGCCAGACAACTCGGTCAGTCCCCCCCCCGAAAAAACACCACCATCCAGGCTTGGCCAAGCCAAGTTCACCACTGAAGTTGCAAGTCGGCGTACATCGCCCAGACAACTCGGTCAGTCCCCGAAACAGCACCACCATCCAGGCTTGGCCAAGCGAAGTTCACCGCTGAAGTCGCAAGTCGGCGTACACCGCCCAGGCAACTCGGTCAGTCCCCTCTCCCTCTGGGAGAGGGCTAGGGTGAGGGGCTTTGCTTTTATGGCGTTAAACTGGCTAACCATGAACGACAGGACGTCAAAAACTCATGCGATATCTGATCATCTGCTTATTCAGCCTGCTTGGCCCATACCTCGCCCTTGCCGACGAAACCCACATTGAACAGGCACGCCAGACACTAAAGAACTACGGCCTGAGCCACTGCATCCTAGAGCCATTCAACGAGCGCTCCGCGCTGGAAAAAGACATTGCCCTGTCCGCCAATGCCTATTCCGTCATGGGCAAAGGCATGCATTCCATCCTGCAAAATGAAGACACGCTGCAAGTGCTGCACGATCCCTACAAAGAAACCCGAAACTACGTGTTGGCGACTTGCGAGCAGACACCTTCAAACAGCAAATACTCGAATGAAAAAGTAGTGTTCCTTGTGTGCCTGAAGGTCTACAACTCCGAGGCGTTCAACCGCTTTATCAAAACTCAGGACGCGTACATTTCCGACTGATGCTCCGATCGCCATCAACATCAAAAGATCGCAGCCTTCGGCAGCTCCTACAGAGTGAGCGTTATTCCGGTGTAGGAGCTGCCGCAGGCTGCGATCTTTTGATCTTTTTCAGGCAGGCATGCTGCGCAGGCGCCTGCCGATGACATCAAGCACATCACAGCCGTCACGCAAGGGGATCACGCAGAGCTGGGCGAAATCGCTGAGGATGACGGAGTCGCATTCGACCGAGCCGCGCATGCACATGTTTTCCAGCACCTGGATCACGGCGCGCAGACGATGGTTGGCGGCGTCCATGAGGATGTCGAGGGGCACGTGGGTGTCGATGAACAGCGTAGGCATGTCGCTGCAATTGCCGGTCAGGGCCATGAAGCGGTTATCGGGATGGGGGATGATTTTTTCGTAGGGTGGAGCCGTTCGTATTGTCGTCATTTCTATCTTCCATAGAGTGTAAAAGTGAACTGCCGCATTCCTTCCTACGGGATTGGGTGGCAGCCGTGCACGGGAGTAGGAAACCGACCCATGGAATTCGGCCACGCCGAAGCGTGTCCCGCACACAGCCGCCGCTGACGACATTGCTCACACAAGTTACGTGCCGCAATGCAAACAACAGCGCTGATGCACCATAGGTAGAGGGCTCCTACACCCTGTCACCACTCTCGCAGTGACAACGAAAAGACTATCCCTGCAACCCATCGCCCACCAGTTCATGAAAACCGCCGCAACTCGAAGGAATCGTCCGAGACCTTCGCCCCGAAAACTCACTCCGACTCTGCCAGCAAAAACGCCAGCAACGCCGATTGCGACGATTCTTCCGACATAGAAACCTGAAAAAACCGCCTCACTTTGCAGCGCAAAATCGCCTCGGGGAAGGCCTCGAAAACTGCCGGATGTTCCTCGCTCAACCACTGCAACGCATTGGCGGTTCGAACGTCATAGCCTTGCTGCGCCAGCACCGACTCCGGCACCTGCCACCACGGAAATACCCTTCCCGAAACCTGCGCCCTGCCGCCAATTTCCAGCGCCTGCCCATTGATCAAACAACGCTCGATCAGCGGAAACAGCTGCGCCGCATCCACTTCGTTGGCCTGCAAAATCGGCAACAGAAACCGCCCGTCCCAAAAACGAAAAAACACCGTTTTCCCGCCAGGCATCAGCACTTGGGTGAGACTGCGAAAGTGCGCCACCACCTCTTCCAGACTCGCCGAAGAAACCGCCAGCCACCCCCAATCCTGCGACTCGGTGGTGGTGACCCAATGCAGAAACTCACTGTCAGTAGCGACAATTCCCACGTAGGGCATCACCGCATCCCACTCGGCATAGATCGTCTCGGCCCAGATCGGGCTCGCCGTGTCTCGCCAAGCGACAGGCGGTTTTGCCTCATTGGCATTACTGAAAACCGCAAACAACTGCTCGGAAGTTTTCAACGGCTCCCGCGCCAACCAATCGGCAGGCAAAAGAAAATCAGGCTGCACAGAGACCGTCCTTGCAACGCTCACACTCTTCGCAGAATGGTGCATCACCCTTGAAGCTCATGATTTGTGCGGCAGTGAGCATCGCTGCCGGCGCAGCGACCAGTTTCTCCGGTAATCCCGGGACAACCGGCGCGGCACTCATCGCCGCCATCGGCACACCACCCACAACAATCGGCACACTGCTGAAAATGCCGCTGGGACCGATGTTGATCCACTGCCCACCGGCCTGAATCGTCGCACTCGCGCCACCGTCAATGACCACTTGCTGACCGGCGCTGACGTGGAATTGCCCACTGGCGCTGATCGCCTGATTGCTCACGCGAATATGCCGGTCGCCGCTCACGCTCAGATGGTCGTCCTGCTTCACTTCGATCTGCCGCTGACCGTGAGTAATGCGCTGCTCATCAGCCTTCAACTCATGGCGGGCGGTGCCGGTGACGACGATGCTGCGCTGGTTATCGACCTGCACTTGTTGATCGTGCAACACATGCTGCGTCCAGTTGCGCTGGGCGCGCAGGTAGATTTCCTCGGCGCCTTTGCGATCCTCGATGCGCAGTTCGTTGTAGCCGCCACCGCCGGGGCTGCTCTGGCTGCGGAAAATGCTGCGGGTCTTGTCCGCGGGCAGATCCAGCGGGATCGGCGTCGCGGCGTTGGGCAGGCAACCCACGACCAGCGGTTTGTCGGCATCGGCATCGATGAAACCGACAAGCACTTCCATGCCGACTCGCGGAATCAACACGCTGCCATAACGGTCATGGGCCCAACCGCTGGCAACGCGCAGCCAGCAACTGGAATGCTCGTTCAATTCACCGTCGCGATCCCAGGCCAGTTGCACCTTGACCCGGCCATACTCGTCGCAGTGGATTTCCGTGTCTGTCGGCCCGGTCACAACCGCCGGTTGATAGCCGAGCATGCGTGGTTTTTCCGGCCCCAGCGCCGGACGGAAGAACACGTCCCACGGCGTGGCGAGAAAGGTATTACGGTAACCCTGGAATCCTTCCCCATCACTGGTCACCGATTCCTCCAGCACTTGCGGCTGTCGGCCATGATGTTCGACGGCAGTCAGCAGCCACAGGTCGTTCCAGTCGTGGCGCGGATGCTCGGTCAGTTGCAGGAAATGTCCGCAAACCAGTGCGGATTCGTCGCTGATGCCTTCGGCCTGACGGTAATCAGCGACATGTCGCTCAAGGGCACGCTGGGCGAGGTGCTTGCCGGTTTCACGATCGTTGAATTGGCCAGGGAAGTGATAGTCCTCCAGCACTGGGCGCTGCTCGCCGTCGACACGGCTTTGCAGGTGCAGACGGGGCTTTTCGAAGTTGTAGTCGCGCCGAGTGACCACGCTGGTGCGGGTTTCCACGCGCACGTTGAAACGCTGAATCGCCGGGGCTCCGGCAGACATGCCACTGCCCGGCAAATAAAGGGTCGGCGTGGCCAGTTTTGGAAACACCGTCTGGTCATCACCGAACACCAGTACGTGCGCGTCGGGGCTGTGTTGAAAGTGGTAATGAATGCCGACCTCGGCACATAGCCGCTGAATGAACGCCAAGTCGCTTTCAGCGTACTGCACGCAATACTCACGAACCGGGTATTCACTGCCTAACCGAAAATCGAAAGCATCACGAAGGATCGCGTGATCCTTAAGCACCTGCGCAACAATTTGCGGCACGCTCTGATGCTGGAAGATCCGCTGATTGATGCGGTGACCGAGGTACGTCAGACGCGGCACCAGACTCAGGTGATAACGCGTCAGACGTTTCCCGGAATCGCCCTGCCCGACCTGATAAATCTGACCGTGAACGCCGGAGCCGTCCGCATCAAAACTCAGAAACGCCTGACAATGCAGCAGGCTTTCGAGATCCAGATCCGGTCGTTCACTGACCAGTTCCAGCTCGAAACGAAAGGGTTGACTGATGGCTTCCTTGCCCGTGAACTCAAGGACCTTGAGGTCATGTTGGGCGCCTTCGAGGGTCAACGTGAAACGCGGTTGATTGGCAGGCGCGAACATCCGATGTCTCTCTGCAGAATGAAGGGCGGGCGATTCTGCATGAGGGGCAAGGGGTGATGAATGGGTGACGAGAAAATCAGATTTGCCCTACTTTCATTGACGAAAAACCCTGCAAAAAGCAGCGCCTTCAACTACAGACAAATCTCCAAAACCACCACCGAACCCTGTGGGAGCGAGCCTGCTCGCGAAAGCGGCATGTCAGTCGACACATTCATTGAATGATCAATCGCATTCGCGAGCAGGCTCGCTCCCACAATGGATTTCCACAGGATTCGAGAAATCACAGGCACAAAAAAACGGCCCGTATCCTGTAGGAAACGGGCCGTTTTCGGGTGAGCCTCAGCTCAGAACAATCACTTGTTCAGGTGGAAATCTTTTTCCGCCGCTTCGAAGCGCTGCACCATGCCTCTGGTCGGCTCGCCCATCTTGCTGACGATGTAGATGGCCAGGCTGGCGAAGATGAAGCCCGGGATGATTTCGTACAGACCCAGCAGTTCGAAATGCTTCCAGACCACCACGGTGATCGCGCCGACCAGAATACCGGCCAGTGCGCCGTCGCGGGTCATTTCTTTCCAGATAACCGAGATCAGCACAACCGGACCGAACGCAGCACCGAAACCGGCCCAGGCGTAGGACACCAGGCCGAGTACGCGGTTTTCCGGGTTGGCGGCCAAGGCGATCGCGATCAGTGCAACCAACAGCACCATGGCGCGGCCGACCCAGACCAGTTCAACCTGGGAGGCGGATTTACGCAGGAAGGTTTTGTAGAAGTCTTCGGTCAGGGCGCTCGAGCACACCAGCAACTGGCAGCTCAAGGTGCTCATCACCGCAGCCAGAATGGCCGACAGCAGCACACCGGCGATCCATGGGTTGAACAGCAGTTTGGCCAGTTCGATGAACACGCGTTCGTGGTTCTCGGTCACGGGACCGGCAACTTCCGGGTGCGCCGAGAAGTACGCGATACCGAAGAAGCCCACCGCCACGGTGCCGCCCAGGCACAGGATCATCCAGGTCATGGAAATGCGACGCGCCTTGGCGATCGACTTAACCGAATCCGCCGCCATGAAACGCGCGAGGATGTGCGGCTGACCGAAGTAGCCCAGACCCCAGCCCATCAGCGAGATAATGCCGATGAAGGTGGTGCCTTTGAGCATGTCGAAGTTGCTCGGATCTTGCGCCTCGATCGCCAGGAACGTGGTATCGACGCCACCAGTAGCCAGCAGGACGATGATCGGCGTGAGGATCAGCGCGAAAATCATCAGCGTGGCTTGTACGGTGTCGGTCCAGCTCACCGCGAGGAAACCACCAATAAAGGTGTAAGCAATCGTCGCCGCAGCACCGGCCCACAGCGCCGTCTCGTAGGACATGCCGAAGGTGCTTTCGAACAGACGGGCACCGGCCACGATGCCGGAAGCGCAGTAGATGGTGAAGAACACCAGAATCACGATCGCCGAAATGATCCGCAGCAGACCGCTTTTATCTTCAAAACGGCTGGCGAAGTAATCCGGCAGGGTCAGGGCGTCGCCGTTGTGCTCGGTCTGCACGCGCAGACGGCCGGCAACGAACAGCCAGTTCAGGTAGGCACCGATGACCAGACCGATGGCGATCCAGCTTTCGGACAGACCGGACATATAGATGGCGCCCGGCAGGCCCATCAACAACCAGCCACTCATGTCGGACGCACCGGCGGACAGCGCGGTGACGACGCTGCCGAGGCTGCGACCGCCGAGAATATAGTCAGAAAGGTTGTTGGTGGAGCGATAGGCCATCAAGCCGATCAGCACCATTGCTGCGATGTAGATCACGAACGTGATCAGGGTTGGATTGCTTACGCTCATTGAGTTACGCCCTGGCTTTGTTTTTATGTAGCGGCGGTGGTGAACCGCACGCAAACGACGACGTTTGGCAGACGATCCGGGATCCCGCGCATTTAGGACTGATGTTTCCCCAGGAAAGCCATCAGCCGGTACACCGGGTTATTCCCGGTTGCACCTTGGGCGCGAATGCTATGCAACAAATCAAATAAGGTGCAACCAGTTTCGTGAGAATTAGTTGCACCTAGTCGGATTTATCGACGACCACCCCGTTTTTGCTCCCTTTTGTGGCAGTCACGGCCCTTTGCTAGAAGCAAAAGCACCAAGCAGGAGCAGCACTTTCGTACCAGAAAATAATTCCTGACGAGCTGCCTATTATTCCGACAAAAAAAGGGTTGCACCCGGTTGCACCTCTTTCGGCGCACGGCTAATCTTGCGGCCAGCTGATGCCACGCAACTGTGGCAACCATGAGGATAAAAATATGGCTACCACCACCCTTGGGGTCAAACTTGATGACCCGACCCGCGAGCGCCTGAAGGCGGCCGCGACCTCGATTGATCGCACACCGCACTGGCTGATCAAGCAGGCAATTTTCAATTACCTGGAGAAACTCGAGGGTGGTGCAACCCTGACCGAGCTGAACGGTTTGACCGCCAAGGACGCCGATGAGGCGGGCGAAGTCCACACTGATCACGCCCACCAATGCTTCCTCGAATTTGCTGAAAGCATCCTGCCGCAGTCTGTACTGCGCGCATCGATCACTGCCGCTTACCGTCGCCCTGAGCCGGAAGTGGTGCCGATGCTGATCGAGCAGGCTCGCCTGCCGGTCGCCATGGCTGAAGCCACCAACAAACTCGCCGCCTCCATCGCGGAAAAACTGCGTAACCAGAAAAGTGCCGGTGGTCGTGCAGGCATTGTTCAAGGTCTGCTGCAGGAATTTTCCCTGTCGTCCCAGGAAGGCGTGGCGCTGATGTGCCTCGCCGAGGCGCTGCTGCGCATTCCGGACAAGGGCACTCGCGACGCACTGATCCGCGACAAGATCAGCACCGGCAACTGGCATCCGCATTTGGGCAACAGCCCGTCGCTGTTCGTCAACGCCGCCACTTGGGGCCTGCTGCTGACCGGCAAACTGGTCTCGACGCACAACGAAGCCGGCCTGACGTCGTCGCTGAGCCGCATCATCGGCAAGAGCGGCGAGCCGATGATCCGCAAGGGCGTCGACATGGCCATGCGCCTGATGGGCGAGCAGTTCGTCACCGGCGAAACCATCGCCGAAGCGCTGGCCAACGCGAGCAAGTTCGAAGCCAAGGGCTTCCGTTATTCCTACGACATGCTCGGTGAAGCGGCACTCACCGAACACGACGCGCAGAAGTACCTGGCGTCGTACGAACAAGCCATTCACTCGATCGGCAAAGCCTCCCACGGTCGTGGGATTTATGAAGGCCCGGGCATCTCCATCAAGTTGTCGGCACTGCACCCGCGTTACAGCCGTGCGCAGTACGAGCGTGTGATGGACGAGCTGTACCCGCGCCTGCTGTCGCTGACCCTGCTGGCCAAGCAATACGACATCGGCCTGAACATCGATGCCGAAGAAGCCGACCGTCTCGAACTGTCGCTGGATCTGCTTGAGCGCCTGTGCTTCGAGCCGCAACTGACTGGCTGGAACGGCATCGGTTTCGTCATCCAGGCTTACCAGAAGCGTTGCCCGTACGTGATCGACTACGTGATCGACCTGGCTCGCCGCAGCCGTCATCGTCTGATGATCCGTCTGGTAAAAGGCGCGTACTGGGACAGCGAAATCAAGCGCGCCCAAGTCGAAGGCCTGGAAGGCTATCCGGTCTACACCCGCAAGGTGTACACCGACGTTTCCTACATCGCTTGCGCCCGCAAACTGCTGTCGGTACCGGAAGTCATCTACCCGCAGTTCGCCACGCACAACGCCCACACCCTGTCGGCCATTTACCACATTGCCGGTCAGAACTATTACCCCGGCCAGTACGAATTCCAGTGCCTGCACGGCATGGGCGAACCGCTTTACGAACAGGTTGTAGGCAAAGTTTCCGAAGGCAAGCTGAATCGTCCGTGCCGCGTGTACGCACCGGTCGGCACCCACGAAACCCTGCTGGCGTACCTCGTGCGTCGACTGCTGGAAAACGGCGCGAACACTTCGTTCGTCAACCGCATCGCCGACCAGTCGATTTCGATTCAGGAACTGGTGGCCGATCCGGTGGCGCAGATCGAGCAGATGGCGACCGTGGAAGGTGGTTTCGGCCTGCCGCACCCGCGCATTCCGCTACCGCGTGACCTGTACGGTGCCGAACGCGCCAACTCCAGCGGCATCGACATGGCCAACGAACATCGCCTGGCTTCGCTGTCCTGCGCCCTGCTCGCCACTGCGCACAACGACTGGAAAGCCGCGCCGATGCTCGGTTGCGCTTCCAGCAACGAAACACCGGCAGCCGTTCTGAATCCGTCGGATCACCGTGATGTGGTCGGTCACGTGCAGGAAGCCACCGTCGAAGACGTCGACAACGCCATTCAATGCGCGCTGAACGCTGCGCCGATCTGGCAGGCCACCCCGCCGGCCGAACGCGCAGCGATTCTGGAGCGCGCCGCTGACTTGATGGAAGGCGAGATCCAGCCGCTGATGGGCCTGCTGGCTCGCGAAGCCGGCAAGACCTTCGCCAACGCCATCGCTGAAGTCCGCGAAGCGGTCGACTTCCTGCGTTATTACGCAGTGCAGGCGCGCAACGATTTCAGCAACGACGCCCACCGCCCACTGGGTCCGGTGGTGTGCATCAGCCCGTGGAACTTCCCATTGGCGATCTTCAGTGGCCAAGTCGCTGCGGCATTGGCTGCCGGTAACCCGGTATTGGCCAAGCCTGCCGAGCAAACTCCGCTGGTGGCTGCTCAAGCGGTGCGCCTGATGCTCGAAGCCGGCATCCCGGAAGGCGTGCTGCAACTGCTGCCGGGTCGCGGCGAAACCGTCGGCGCTGGTCTGGTTGGCGATGAGCGCGTCAAAGGCGTGATGTTCACCGGTTCCACCGAAGTCGCGCGCCTGCTGCAACGCAACATTGCTGGCCGTCTCGACAGCCAGGGCCGTCCGATTCCGCTGATCGCCGAAACCGGTGGCCAGAACGCGATGATCGTCGACTCTTCGGCACTGACCGAACAGGTGGTGATCGACGTGGTGTCCTCGGCCTTCGACAGCGCCGGTCAGCGTTGCTCGGCGCTGCGCGTACTGTGCCTGCAGGAAGATTCCGCCGATCGCGTCATCGAAATGCTCAAAGGTGCCATGGCCGAAAGCCGTCTCGGCAACCCTGAGCGCTTGTCCGTGGACATCGGCCCGGTGATCGACGCCGAAGCCAAGGCTGGCATCGACAAGCACATCCAGGGCATGCGCGACAAAGGTCGCAACGTGTACCAGGTGGCGATTGCCGACACCGAAGAAGTCAAACGCGGCACCTTCGTCATGCCGACCCTGATCGAACTGGAAAGCTTCGACGAACTGCAACGCGAGATCTTCGGCCCGGTGCTGCACGTGGTGCGCTACAAGCGTAAAGAAATCGATCAACTGATCGCTCAGATCAACGCTTCCGGTTATGGCCTGACACTGGGCGTACACACGCGCATCGACGAGACCATCGCCAAGGTGATCGACAACGTCAACGCCGGTAACGTCTACGTCAACCGCAACATCGTGGGTGCCGTGGTTGGCGTGCAGCCGTTCGGCGGCGAAGGCCTGTCGGGTACTGGCCCGAAAGCCGGTGGCCCGCTGTACCTGTACCGTTTGCTGGCGACACGCCCTACCGACGCCATCGAACAATCCTTCGCTCGCGGTGATGCCGTGGTAGCACCGGACGTTCGTTTGCGCGACGCCATGAGCAAACCGCTGAACGCCTTGAAAGCCTGGGCTGACAGCAACAAGTTCGCTGACCTGAGCACCCTGTGCGTGCAGTACGCTGCGCAATCGCAGAGCGGCATCACTCGCGTTCTGGCCGGCCCGACCGGTGAGAAAAACAGCTACGCCATTCTGCCGCGCGAGCACGTGTTGTGCCTGGCCGAGGTTGAAGGCGATCTGCTGACGCAACTGGCAGCGGTGCTGGCGGTAGGTGGTTCGGCGGTGTGGCCAGAGTCCGACATCAGCAAGGCATTGTTCGCACGCCTGCCGAAGGAGATTCAGGCGCGGATCAAGCTGGTTTCTGACTGGAACAAGGATGAGGTGGTGTTTGATGCGGTTCTGCATCACGGCCATTCCGACCAGTTGCGCGGCGTTTGCCAGCAGATTGCCAAGCGTGCCGGCGCGATCGTTGGCGTTCAGGGCTTGTCCCAGGGCGAGACCAATATTGCGCTGGAGCGTCTGGTGATTGAGCGGGCGTTGAGTGTTAACACTGCTGCGGCGGGTGGTAATGCGAGCTTGATGACCATCGGCTAAACCGCTGTAAGCCCAGGCGACCGCAATGGCCGCCTGGATTGCAATTCCCCTGTGGGAGCGAGCCTGCTCGCGAAGACGGAGTGTCAGTCGACATCAATGTTGCCTGAACCACCGCTTTCGCGAGCAGGCTCGCTCCCACAGTTGTTTTGGGGTGTTTGTTAAGTTGGTGCTCGGCTCTAACATCACCGCGATCAATCATCCTGTTCAGCCTTTATCAGCACGCCTAGACTCGGCCCAACCCCAATTTCAGGTAGGCCGCCATGTCCGAGACGCTGCTCAGTTCCCGCAATCTGGCTTTCGAGCTGTATGAAGTCCTTGATGCCGAGGGCCTGACCCGGCGTGAGCGCTTTGCCGAGCACAATCGCGAAACCTTCGACGCCGCCATCGGCACCGCGCGCAACATCGCCGAGAAGTACTTTGCACCACACAACCGCAAGGGCGACGAGAACGAACCACGCTACGAAGACGGTCAGGCGATTTTGATTCCTGAAGTGAAACCAGCGGTGGATGCCTTCCTTGAAGCCGGATTCCTCAACGCCGCGAGAAGTTTCGACGCCGGCGGCATGCAGCTTCCTACACTGCTGTCGCAAGCCTGCTTCGCGCATTTCCAGTCAGCCAACGCGGCTTCGACCTCGTACCCGTTCCTGACCATGGGCGCGGCGAATCTGATCGAGAGTTTTGGCACCGACGAGCAGAAACAGCGCTTCCTGCAGCCCATGATCGACGGCCGTTTTTTCGGAACCATGGCCTTGACCGAACCGCACGCGGGTTCATCGCTGTCAGATATTCGTACACGCGCCGAGCCGGCGTCCGACGGCACCTATCGCCTGAAGGGCAACAAGATCTTCATTTCCGGCGGCGATCACCCGCTGTCGGAGAACATCGTGCACATGGTCCTGGCCAAGCTGCCCGATGCGCCTGCGGGTGTTAAAGGTATCTCGCTGTTTATCGTGCCAAAGTTTCTGGTCAACGATGACGGCAGCCTCGGTCAGCGTAATGACGTACTGCTGGCCGGGCTGTTTCACAAGATGGGCTGGCGCGGCACAACCTCCACAGCGCTGAACTTCGGCGATAACGGCGAGTGTGTCGGCTATCTGGTGGGCGAGCCGCATCGCGGTTTGAGCTATATGTTCCAGATGATGAACGAAGCACGGATCGGCGTCGGCATGGGCGCGGTGATGCTCGGTTATGCCGGTTATCTGTACTCGCTGGAGTACGCCCGCGAGCGGCCGCAGGGTCGCGTGCCGGACAGCAAGGATCCGACCACTGCGCCGGTAGCGATCATTCAGCATGCGGACGTCAGACGCATGCTGCTAACGCAAAAATCCTACGTCGAAGGTGCCTTTGACCTCGGTTTGTATGCCGCCCGTTTGTTCGATGACACCACCACGCTTGAGTCTGAAGCCGAGCGTAAACAGGCGCATGAGTTGCTGGATTTGCTGACTCCGATCGTCAAATCCTGGCCATCGGAGTTCTGCCTCAAGGCCAACGAACTGGCGATCCAGATTCTCGGCGGTCACGGTTATACCCGTGAATACCCGGTGGAGCAGTACTACCGCGATAACCGCTTGAACCCGATCCATGAAGGCACCCACGGTATTCAGTCGCTGGACTTGCTCGGGCGCAAACTGGCGCAGAACGGCGGCGCGGGACTGAAGCAACTGATTCGACTGATCGCCAACACGGCTGAGCGCGCAACGGCATACGAATCGCTGACCGCGTTGCGTGAGCCTTTAGAGAAACTGGTGGCGCGCCTGCAAACGGTGACCATCGGTTTGTTGACCGATCTGGCACAGGGCAAGGTCAATAGCAGCCTGGCGAACTCTGCGCTGTACCTGAAGGTGTTCGGGCACACGGTGATTGGCTGGCGCTGGCTGGAGCAGGCGATTCGTGCCGAGGAAGGGTTGGCCAAAGGGAATGCAGCGGATGCTGACTTCTATAAGGGCAAGTTGCAGGCGGCGCGGTATTTTCTGACGTGGGAAGTGCCGGGTTGCCACCATGAGCTGGTGTTGCTGGAGGCGCGGGATGATACGTGTCTGGCGATGCAGGATGCTTGGTTCTGAAACGCCACCCTCACCCCAGCCCTCTCCCGGAGGGAGAGGGGGCCGAACGGGGGATGCTTGAATACTCCGTCGACCTGAAAGAAGCTCACCGAATCCATAATCGACTGGCGTTTTCAGGTCGATGTATAGCGAAAGACACCTCGGTCAGTCCCCTCTCCCCCTGGGAGAGGGTTAGGGTGAGGGGCTTTTCTGGCTCAACACTCAACTCAACTTGAACCCACCCATCTGCCTTGCCAAATCATCCGCCAACCTCTGCAACATCTGGCAGTCTTCACGACACGCCCGCACCTCCCCCGCCGTCGCCCGCGCCAGATCAGAAATCCCCTGCACATTACGGTTGATCTCTTCAGTCACCGCCGACTGCTCTTCCGTCGCCGTCGCCACCTGATGGTTCATGTCGCTGATGCGCTCGACCTGACCGGTAATCGCCGTCAGCGACGCCCCGGTGCGCTGACTCGACTCAACCCCGGTGCCAGTCGCCGCCTGGCCGGTACGCATCGACGACACGGCGTTTTCCGCACCTTGCTTGAGGCTACCGATCATCTGCTGAATCTCGTCAGTAGACGCTTGAGTGCGTCGCGCCAAGGTGCGCACTTCATCAGCGACAACCGCAAAGCCGCGCCCCATATCCCCAGCCCGCGCCGCTTCGATCGCCGCGTTCAGCGCCAAAAGATTGGTCTGCTCGGACACCCCGCGAATCACAGCTAACACCGAGTCGATCGACGCCACTTGATGCGCCAGCTCCCCCACTGCCCCCGCCGCAACGCCAATCTCATCGGACATGCTTTCAATATGCCGAATCGAGCCACCGACCACTTCCCGCGCCTGCATCGCTTCATCGCGCGCGGTTTGCGAGGCCAGTGCCGCATTACCAGCGTTCTGCGCAATCTCCTGCACGGTCAGACCCATCTCGTGAACGGCAGTCGCGACCATGTCAGTCATTTCCTGCTGACGACCCGAGCGCTCTGCGGTGTTCTCCACCACTTTCGCCACTTGCCCCACTGCCGTACGCAGACGCTCGCTGGTGGTCAGCACTTCAGCGATCATCCCGCGCTGGCTGTCGAGGAAACGATTGAAGCCGCGCGCGAGGTCGCCCAACTCATCGGCGCGACTGGAATCTAACCGGTGGGTCAAATCTCCCCCACCGCTACCGATTGCTACCAATGCAGCTGTTACTTGGCGAATCGGCCGCACCAAACCTTGCGCCAGCCACACCACCAACGCGAGGCACACCAGTGCCACGGCCAGACCAATGCCGCCGCTCATCCACATCGCTTTACGGGCTTCGGCGTAGATCTGCGATTGCGGCACTTCGGCCACCAGAGTCCAGCCCAGATCACGCAACGGCAGGCTGAAGGCGAGGAAATCTTCGCCATCCCTCTGGAAGCTGCTGCTGATCGCCGTTTTCTGGCCCATGACGGCCTGCGCTGCATTGGCGCCGATCTGCTCGCTCAAGGTGCGTTTGCCGCTGAACTGCGCCTCGGGATGCACCTGGATCAAACCGTCGGAACGCACAAGATAGACCTTGCCGCGCTCGCCAAAGCTGAAGTTGTGAATCAGCTCCGACAGCTCTTTCATGCTCAAACCGAGCCCGGCCACACCGACGACTTTGCCGGCCTGCTCGACCTTCAGATCGATGAACAGCGCCAGTTCTCCGGTGGCGCCGTCGTTGTCGATATTGAGAGTGCGCGGCTGATTGCTGTCGAGGAAGGAATAGAACCACGCGTCAGCCGGTTTTGAACGGCTGAGGGTGCGATCCAGGCCTTTTTCGGTGATGTAATGATTGGATTCGGTGCCGATGATCAAAGCGGTAAAGGCTTTATGTTCGGCGCGGATGCCTTCCAGATACTGCGCGAAGCCCGCCGTTTTGCTGCTGTCTTCGCCAGTAGCGAGCCAGTCGCGGACCATTGTGTTGCTGGCAATATCCTTGGCCGCCGTCAGCGGTTGCACAAGGATGCGTTCGATATCGTTACGCGTCGCTTCGATGCTCGACGGCAGGGCTTGTTCGACCAGATAGCTCTGGGCGAGGCGGTTGACCACCAGGGTATAAATGCCAACCACGATCAGGATGCTGATCAGCAGGGCCGTGCCCATGCTGAGAATCAGCTGCCATTGAATACTGCGTCGCCACAACTGCATGGAGCACCCCCAAAGAATAAGTGGCCGAAACAATGCAACAGCCGTGCCGATTGTATACAACTCAGTCGACAATCTATTCTTTGGTTGTGCGCAGCTCCATTAACCCTGGTTAATGGTCTTGGCGATGGTGTCGACCGTGGCGCTGACTTGCTCTTGGTAACGGTCGAGTTCTTCCTGGTGTTGCTTCTTCATTTCGATCTGCTGCGAGCACAGATTCATCGCCGCCAACACCAGCAAGCGATCACCGATCAGCGTCGGGTATTTGCGTTTGGTGTCGTCCAGCGCAGCCTTGAGCATCATGGCCGCGTCCAGCAGGGTCTGTTCTTCCCCGGCCGGTGCCTTGATCGAATAGTCCTCCCCGAGAATGGAGACGACTTTTACCCCTGCTGTGTGGTGGTTCATGCGCTGACAGGACCGGCGTTGACGCGATCAACCAGTGCCTGAATGCGTGCAGCAGTGGCGCCGTGCTTTTCTTCCTGCTCCATCAGGTTCAGTTGCAGGCTTTCGTTTTCATCCTTGGCCTGGGCCAGTTCCGTGGACAGGGTCTGGTTGGTTTGCGCGAGGGTCTGGTTCTGTTGCACCAGGTCGCTGACGAGCTGTTCCAATTGGCTGAGGGATGCTTCCAACATTTTGATCTTCCAAGCGTTTTTCAAAGGGCGCGTACGATAAAGAAAAGTCATCACGGATGCCAGGGTTAAACCGGCGCAAAGCCTTGATTTTCCTGGCGGCCGACCGTTCCTGCGAGTTTTAAAGACTGTGATCTGCCGATCTGGTTCCTGCACTTCGTCGCCCAAGCCCTTCTGCGACAAATACGCACAGTGCCTCAAGACTTTAGTCGTATGACCGATAAGTCATCCATACAGCAGTCTCAGCCCGCATGGAAGCGGCCCTCTCTTGGTATCCGCCCATGTCCCTCCGCAATATGAATATCGCCCCACGGGCGTTTACCGGTTTCGCCCTGATCGGCGGCCTGATGCTGATTCTCGGCGTGTTCGCGCTGAATCAGATGAGCAAAATCCGCGCAGCAGGCGAAGACATCGCCACGGCCAGCGTGCCTTCCATCAAAGCCCTCGACGAATTCACCCAACTGACCCTGCGCCTGCGCGTTTTGTCGTATCGGTTGCTGATCAACCGTGAACCGGACGTTCAACAAAAGACTGTCGAACTGTTCGAGTTGCGCAACAAGCAGATCGCCGACGCCCAGCGCGCCTACGAACCGTTGATCGACGGCCCGCAAGAACGTGCGGCTTACGATCAATACGTGCAGTTGCTCGCGCAGTACCGCCAGCTTGAAGACCGGATGAAAACCCTGTCGCGCAACAATCAGATTGATGAACTGCGGCAAATGCTCAACTCGGACTTGCTGAGCAACTCGGAAGCGGTGAACACCGCCCTGGCGCGTTTGCTGGAGATCAACACTCAGCAAATCGCCGAGACGGATAAAGGCGCGAGCGAGCAGTTTTCGATGTCTTTCAACCTTGTGGTTACGCTGTTGGTGATCGCCACTGGCCTGACGTTCCTCTTTGCCTGGCTGCTGACTGTGAGCATCACCAAGCCGATCTCCAAAGCATTGGAAGCTGCGGAAACCATCGCCGAAGGCAACCTGACCCAGCCGATCCACGTTGACGGTGAAGACGAGGCAGGACGTCTGCTCGCGGCCATGGCCAAGATGCAATCGAAGCTGCGTGACACCCTGCAGCGTATTTCCGGCTCGGCCACTCAATTGGCTTCGGCGGCTGAAGAACTGAACAGCGTCACCGACGAAAGCGCGCGCGGCCTGACTCAGCAGAACAATGAAATCGAACAGGCGGCCACTGCGGTCAATGAAATGACGAGCGCCGTGGAAGAAGTCGCGCGCAACGCCGTGAGCACTTCGGAAGCCTCGAAAAACGCCACCACTTCCGCCGGTGACGGGCGTGATCTGGTGCAGGAAACCGTTAGCGCGATCGAACGCATGAGCGCCGATGTGCAGAGCACAGCGTCTCTGATCGGTGATCTGGCTAATGAATCCCGTGACATCGGCAAGGTGCTCGACGTGATTCGTGGTCTGGCCGATCAGACCAACCTGCTGGCACTGAACGCAGCGATTGAAGCGGCACGCGCCGGTGAAGCCGGTCGTGGTTTTGCCGTGGTAGCAGACGAAGTACGTGCCCTGGCGCACCGCACCCAGCAGTCGACCAGCGAAATCGAGCGGATGATCGGCAGCATTCAGAGCGGCACCGAACACGCCGTGGATTCGATGCGCAACAGCACCGAGCGCGCCGAGTCGACCCTGAACATCGCCCGTGGTGCCGGCATGTCGCTGGACACCATCAACACCGCCATCGTCGAAATCAACGAGCGCAACCTGGTGATCGCCAGCGCCGCCGAAGAGCAGGCGCAAGTGGCGCGGGAAGTGGATCGCAATCTGGTGAATATTCGTGATTTGTCGGTGCAATCGGCGACGGGCGCGAATCAGACCAGTGCGGCGAGTAATGAACTGTCGCGGTTGGCGCTGGATCTGAACAACATGGTTGGGCGGTTCAGCCTTTAATTTAGTAGATCAAGATCAAAAGCACCCTCACCCCAGCCCTCTCCCAGAGGGAGAGGGGGAAAGGGAGCAGATTGGGGGCCTTTCAGATTTTGAGTTCGGCTCGATATTGCAAGTCAGCGTACCTCGCACAAACACCGCGATCAGTCCCCTCTCCCCCTGGGAGAGGGCTAGGGTGAGGGCAGCAATCGCCAGCCGAACCCAAACCTCGAATCCCCCAACGTAAAAACCTTTTTGACAGCATCAC
Organism: Pseudomonas tensinigenes; assembly: GCF_014268445.2. Lineage (NCBI taxonomy): Bacteria > Pseudomonadati > Pseudomonadota > Gammaproteobacteria > Pseudomonadales > Pseudomonadaceae > Pseudomonas > Pseudomonas tensinigenes. Next base: position 739,433 of record NZ_CP077089.1, on the reverse strand, counting down.
ATTTCAACAGGTTAGAATCGCTGGCACGCAGACTGCATGGTCAGTTTGTGCCCGTCTTTACGCTTCTGGAGTACTGCCTTTGAATGCGACGACCATCAACAGCCTGTTCTTGATCGGCGCGTTGCTGGTAGGCGCAAGCATTCTCGTCAGCTCACTTTCTTCCCGTCTCGGCATCCCGATTCTGGTCATCATCCTCGCTGTCGGCATGGCCGCCGGGGTCGATGGCGGCGGGATCATTTTCGATAACTACCCGACGGCCTATCTGGTCGGCAACCTCGCACTGGCGGTGATCCTCCTCGACGGCGGTTTGCGCACGCGGGTGTCGAGTTTCCGCGTGGCGTTATGGCCAGCGCTATCGCTGGCCACGGTTGGGGTGTTGATCACCACCGGGCTGACCGGCATGGCCGCCGCGTGGCTGTTCGATCTGAACCTCATCCAGGGCTTGCTGATCGGCGCCATCGTCGGCTCGACGGACGCCGCAGCGGTGTTCTCGCTGCTCGGCGGCAAAGGCCTGAACGAACGGGTCACCGCGACTCTTGAAATCGAATCCGGCAGCAACGACCCGATGGCGGTGTTTCTCACCGTGACCCTGATCGACATGCTCGCCAGCGGCCAGACCGGCCTGCACTGGAGCCTGTTGACCCACCTGATCCGCGAGTTCGGCATCGGCGGCGTGATCGGTCTCGGTGGCGGCTGGCTGATGTTGCAACTGGTCAACCGGATCAATCTGGCCGCCGGCCTGTATCCGATTCTGGTGATCGCTGGCGGTCTGGTGGTATTCGCCCTGACCAACGCCCTGCATGGCAGCGGCTTCCTCGCGGTTTATCTGTGCGGTCTGGTGATCGGCAACCGCCCGGTGCGCAGTCGCCACGGCATTCTGCACATGCTCGACGGCATGGCATGGCTGGCGCAGATCGGCATGTTCCTTGTGCTGGGTTTGCTGGTAACGCCGCATGATTTGCTGCCGATCGCCCTGCCCGCTCTCGGTCTGGCACTGTGGATGATTCTGTTTGCGCGGCCACTGTCGGTGATGGTCGGCCTGCTGCCGTTCAAGGCCTTCCATGGCCGCGAAAAAGCCTTTATTTCCTGGGTCGGCCTGCGCGGTGCGGTGCCGATCATTCTCGCGGTGTTCCCGCTGATGGCCGGGCTGCCGAATGCGCAGCTGTACTTCAACCTCGCGTTCTTCATCGTGCTGGTGTCGCTGCTGGTGCAGGGCACGAGCCTGCCGTGGGTGGCCAAGCTGTTGAAGGTGACGGTACCGCCAGAGCCCGCGCCGATTTCCCGCGCGGCGCTGGAAGTCCACGTCACCAGCGAATGGGAGCTGTTCGTTTATAAGCTCGGCGCAGAGAAATGGTGCATCGGTTCGCCCCTGCGCGAACTGAAAATGCCCGAAGGCACACGTATCGCCGCACTGTTTCGTGGCCAGCAACTGCTCCATCCGTCGGGTAGTACGGTGCTGGAAGTCGATGATTTACTGTGTGTTATCGGCCATGAACACAACCTCGGCGCCCTCGGAAAACTGTTCAGCCAGGCGCCGCAACGTGGCCTCGATCTGCGTTTCTTCGGCGATTTCGTACTCGAAGGAGATGCCCAGCTTAAAGCGGTTGCCGCACTCTATGGCCTGCCGGCCGAGGGTATTGATCCGGACATGACCCTGGGCGCCTTCATCGCGCAGAAAGTCGGTGGTGCGCCCATCGTCGGTGACCAGGTGGAATGGAACAACACCCACTGGACGGTTGCGGTCATGGACGGGAACAAGATCGGCAAAGTGGGCGTCAGATTCCCCGAAGGAAGTCGCCCGGGCCCCGGGCTCTTCCTCTAAACTGCGTCCACTCTCACTTGCTTGACCGGTCTCTATGCCTACCCTGCGCTCCTTTTTCGCCGCGGCCCTGCTGGGCCTGAGTCTTACTGTCGGCCCGCTGTACGCCGCCGAACCGCCGTCCAGCGACGCCGTGCAGGCCAGCCTCGACAAGCTCGCCGACAGCAAACTGCCGGATGCCGATAAAAAGGCCCTGCAAACCACCCTGCAGAGCACGCTGACTCAGCTGAACAATCAGCGTGATTACGCACAAAAGCTGATCGACCTCAAACAGCAGCTGGCCACGGCGCCGAAGCAGACGATCGAAAACACTCGCGAACTGACGCGCCTAAAGGCCACGGCGGTCGTGCCGGTGGCACAGCGTTTTCCCAAGGAGTCGATCCAGCAGCTGGAGCAGATCCTGACGGATCGCTCGACCCAGCAAAGCGATCTGCAAAAAGCGCTGGCCGACGCCAACAGTCTGATCATCACTGCCCAGACCCGTCCCGAGCGCGCCCAAGCGGAAATTTCCGCCAGCCAGACGCGCATCCAGCAGATCAACAACATCCTCAAGTCCGGCAAGGACGCCGGCAAGACTGTCAGCAACGAGCAACGCGATCAGTTGAACGCGGAACTGGCAGCGCTGAACGCGCTGATCCCTTTGCGCCGCCAGGAGTTGGCCGGCAACAGCCAGTTGCAGGATCTGGGCAACGCCCAGCATGACCTGCTCTCGGAGAAATCCGACCGCCTCGACCGCGAGATTCAGGAACTGCAGACGCTGATCAATCAGAAGCGTCTGGCGCAGTCGCAGGAAACCGTGACCCAGCAGTCGATCGAGGCGCAGAAGGCCGGCAGCAGCAGCTTGCTCGCCACTGAGAGTTCAGCCAACCTCAAGCTTTCGGACTATCTGCTCAAAAGCACCGACCGCCTCAACGAAGTCACCCAGCAGAACCTGCAGACCAAGCAGCAACTCGACACCCTGACCCAGAGCGATGCCGCCCTCGATGAGCAGATCAACGTGCTCAAGGGCAGCCTGCTGCTGTCGAAGATTCTCTACAAACAGAAGCAAGCTCTGCCACGACTCAAGGTCGATCGTGATCTGGCGGATCAGATCGCCGACATTCGCCTGTATCAGTTCGACGTCAGCCAGCAGCGTGAACTGTTGAGCAATCCGGCGTCCTATGTCGACACCCTGCTGGCCACTCAGCCGCCGGAACAAGTCACCCCGCAGTTGCGCAAAAGCCTGCTGGATCTGGCCAACACACGCGTTGATCTGCTGGAGCGCCTGAACCGCGAACTGAGCTCGATGCTCAACGAATCGATCACCCTGCAACTCAACCAGAAACAACTGCTGAGCACCGCGCAGAGCCTGCGTGCGACCCTCGATGAGCAAATGTTCTGGATTCCCAGCAACAAGCCGCTGGATCTGGAGTGGATGCGGGGTGTACCGGAGCGGCTGAAACGCCAGGTCGATACACTGCCGTGGGCCTCCAGCCTGAGCGAGCTGACCGACGGCCTGACCCAGCGCCCCTTGCTGTTTCTGCCTCTGGCATTGCTGATCGGCGCACTGCTGTGGCGCCGCAAAAGTCTCTACGGTCGCCTGAACAAGGTTCACCAGGACATCGGCCATTTCAAGCGCGACAGCCAGTGGCACACACCGCAGGCCATTCTGATCAATATTCTGCTGGCGATGCCGGTGGCGCTGGGCCTCGCCTTGTGCGGGCTGGCCTTGCAGATCGACGCGCGCGGCCAGAATGCCAACATGGGCGCAGCGCTCCTGCAGATGGGGCAGGCATGGCTGGTGTTCTACACCGCCTATCGAATCCTCGCGCCCGGCGGTGTGGCCGAATTGCACTTCCGCTGGGAAAAACCCCAGGTCGAATTCCTTCAGGGCTGGGTACGCCGGCTCGGGCTGGTGGTCATGGCGCTGGTGGCCGTGGTGGCGGTCGCCGAATTACAACCGGCGGCGCTCGCCGACGACGTCCTCGGCATGCCAGTGGTGCTGACCTGCTACGCGTTGATGGCATGGCTGCTCAGTCGCTTGCTGATCAGCAGCCCGGCCCACGAAAACGCCTCGCTGTTCCGCAAGGCCGTCGGCGTGATGTTCACCCTGCTGCCGATCGCGCTTTTTGTCGCGGTATGTTTCGGCTACTACTACACCGCGCTGAAACTCAGCGACCGTCTGATCAACACCCTGTACCTGCTGATGTTCTGGCTGGTCATCGAAGCAACATTCGTTCGCGGCCTGAGCGTCGCCGCGCGACGTCTGGCCTACCAGCGCGCTCTGGCTAAACGTCAGGCAGCGAAAGAGGCTGGCGATGGCGAAGCGGTGATCGAAGAGCCGACTCTGGACATCGAAAAGGTCAACGAACAGTCCCTGCGCCTGATCCGTCTGGCCCTGCTCGGCGGTTTCATCGCCGCGCTGTACTGGGTCTGGTCGGACCTGATATCGGTGTTCTCGTACCTCGACAACATCACCCTCTACGAATACACCAGCGGCACCGGCGCCAACATGAGCATGGTGCCGATCAGCATCGGCGACATGCTCGGCGCACTGATCATCATCGGCATTACCTTCGCCCTCGCGCGCAACTTGCCCGGCCTGCTGGAAGTGTTTGTGCTGTCCAAGCTCAATCTGGCCCAGGGCAGCGCTTATGCGACCACGACGTTGCTGTCCTACGTGATCGCCGGTGTCGGTTTCGTCTCGACCCTGTCGACCCTCGGCGTCAGCTGGGACAAGTTGCAATGGCTGGTGGCGGCGCTGTCGGTCGGCCTCGGTTTCGGCATGCAGGAGATCTTTGCGAACTTCATCTCCGGCATCATGATCCTCTTCGAACGTCCGGTACGGATCGGTGACACCATCACCATCGGCAACCTGTCGGGCACGGTGAGCAAGATCCGCATCCGTGCCACGACCATCACCGACTTCGACCGCAAGGACATCATTGTCCCGAACAAGACGTTTATTACCGGGCAATTGATCAACTGGTCGCTGACCGACACCATCACCCGCGTGACGCTGAAGCTCGGTGTCGATTACGGCTCGGATCTGGATCTGGTCAAGGAACTGCTGCTCAAGGCTGCCCGCGAGAACCCGCGCGTGCTCAAGGAACCCGAGCCGCATGTGTACTTCCTCAACTTCGGCGAAAGCACCCTCGACCACGAGTTGCGCATGCACGTGCGCGACCTCGGTGACCGCAATCCGGTGCTCGATGAGGTCAACCGCTTTATCAACCGCGAGTTCAAGAAGCAGCACATCAACATCTCGTTCCGCCAGATGGAGGTCTACCTGAAGAACCTTCACGGTCAGGAATACAAGATGGTGCCGATCGAACCGGAAACGAAAACCATCGTGCCGATCGCCGACGATCAGAAACCGCTGCAAGAGCCGCCGCCGGCCAAACTCGACTAACCGGTCTATACCCAGCAGAATGCTCGGACATTCTGCTGGAGCCGGCCCTTGAAAGCCCTCGACGAACTGACCTTCGATAATCGCTTCGCCCGCTTGGGCGATGCGTTCTCCGCCCATGTGCTGCCCGAGCCGATCGACAATCCGCGCCTAGTCGTCGCCAGCCCGGCGGCCCTAGCCTTGCTCGATCTCGATCCGGCGACCGCTGAAACCCAGGAATTTGCCGAACTGTTCGGCGGCCACAAGCTGTGGGCCGATGCCGAACCGCGGGCAATGGTCTATTCCGGACATCAGTTCGGCGGCTACACGCCGCAATTGGGTGACGGTCGTGGCTTGCTGCTCGGCGAGGTGTACAACGCGGCCGGCGAGCATTGGGACCTGCACCTGAAGGGCGCCGGGCAGACGCCGTTTTCGCGCATGGGCGATGGCCGTGCGGTGCTGCGTTCGTCGATCCGCGAGTTCCTTGCTTCCGAGGCGCTATACGCGCTGAACATTCCTTCGTCGCGCGCGGCGTGCGTGATCGGCTCCGACACCCCGGTCTGGCGTGAAAAGCAGGAACGCGCAGCGATGGTCCTGCGTCTGGCGCCGAGCCACATCCGCTTCGGCCACTTCGAATATTTCTATTACACCAAACGCCCCGAGCAGCAAAAGCAGCTGGGCGAGCACGTGCTGGCGATGCATTTCCCTGAGTGCCTGGAGCAACCGGAACCGTATCTGGCGATGTTCCGCGAGATCGTCGAGCGCAACGCCGAACTGATCGCCAAATGGCAGGCCTACGGCTTCTGCCACGGCGTAATGAACACCGACAACATGTCGATCCTCGGCATCACCTTCGACTTCGGCCCGTTTGCCTTCCTCGACGATTTCGACGCCAACTTCATCTGCAACCACTCCGATGATCAGGGTCGCTACTCGTTCAGCAATCAGGTGCCGGTGGGCCAGTGGAACCTCAGTGCATTGGCTCAAGCGTTGACGCCGTTCATCAGTGTTGAAGCCCTGCGCGAAACCCTCGGCTTGTATCTGCCGCTGTTTCAGGCGCACTACCTCGACCTGATGCGCCGGCGCCTCGGTTTCACCACCGCCGAAGACGATGACCAGAAGCTGTTGGAAAACCTGCTGCAACTGATGCAGAACAGTGGCGTCGACTACACGCTGTTCTTCCGTCGTCTCGGTGAAGAGTCCGCCGAACAGGCCGTCGCCCAGTTGCGTGATGACTTCGTCGACATCAAGGGTTTCGACGCCTGGGGCGAACGCTACGTCGCCCGGGTTGCCCGCGATGGCGACACCGATCAGGAACAACGGCGCACCCGCATGCATGCAGTCAATCCGCTATACATCCTGCGCAATTACCTGGCGCAAAAAGCCATCGACGCGGCAGAGCAAGGGGATTACTCAGAAGTACGCCGGCTGCACGCGGTGCTGAGCAAACCATTTGACGAGCAGCCGGGGATGGACGGTTATGCCGAGCGGCCGCCGGAGTGGGGCAAGCATTTGGAGATCAGTTGTTCTTCCTGAGGCGGCCTAGATAAACACGTCTACAGGCAGCTTGAAGTACTCAGCCAACCATCGAACCTGTCGCAGGTTTAGTTGCCGCTTGCCGCTCAGGATCTCAGAGACGACTGACTGAGTGCCCACTCCAGGCAAGTCGCTCTGGGTCAAACCATGCTCACGCATCAGATATCCCAATACTTCAAAACCCGGAGGTTTTGGGACCGGGTGATGCGTTTGATCCCATTCTTCAATCCAGTCACCAATGATATCCACCAAGCTCATCAACGGATGAGACTCGTCATCGCCGGTAATTTCCAGCAGTTCGTCGACCGCCAACACCAAGGCATCGTAGTCGTCTTCGTTTTCTGGCAACTGCAGAAAACGAGTAAAGAGACCCGGACCTTGGTCCGCACCGGAATCAAGGCAAACACTTTCAAAGCCAACAGAGTCCCCGGTGAGCGAACAACTCGTCCGGGCATTTAAGGTTTTTAGATATTCAGAGCCCTTCAAAAGCTCCGAGAGTGGAAGGCGTTTAACGGTCTTGGCGGTCATAGGAAGGTATTTCGCTCAGTTCTGCACAAAATGACCGATTAGATAAAATACAGATAGTCAGCCTCCGCGCAGACGTGCGTAGGCCCTTTCCTCAACTGAGGAAGGTAACGACCTACAGATCAATTCCTTGATAATCGTGACTTTGCCTCCAGATCAGTCTCATAGACGTCCTGCCTGAGAACCCATCATGTCCGAACCACTCCTCATCCCCTGCCCCTCCTGCAACGGCCTCAACCGCATCCCCGCCGAGCGCCTGGCGGATCAGCCCAAGTGCGGGCGCTGCAAATCCGCCGTGCTGTTGAGCAAACCCTTCGAACTCAAGCAAGGTGATTACGCCAGCCAGATCAAAGGCGATCTGCCGTTGTTGGTGGATGTCTGGGCGGATTGGTGCGGGCCGTGCAAGTCGTTTGCGCCGGTGTTCGAGCAGGCGGCGGCGCAGTTGGCGGGCAAGTGCCGCTTGGCCAAGCTTGATAGCGAGGCGAATCAGCAGTTGTCGGCGCAGTTGGGGATTCGCTCGATTCCGAGTTTGATTCTGTTCAAGAACGGCAAGGAAGTGGCACGGCAGAGTGGTGCGTTTCCGCTGCCGCAGCTGATGGCGTGGCTGCGTAGCCAGGGGATCTGACACACCAGGACCCAATGTGGGAGCGAGCCTGCTCGCGAAGGCGTCCGTTCAGTCAACACAGATGTTGAATGTACTGGCCTCTTCGCGAGCAGGCTCGCTCCCACAGGGGGTTGGGTGCAATCCGGGAAATCAGTGATCTTCGAGCAGATTGTGCAGTTCAACGAACTGCTGGGTCAGCTTGTGTCGTGGGTCGAGGTGAATCAGCGGCATGCTGGCCTGGTGCGATTCGCGCATGCGCACAGAACTGCTCAGATACACCGGCAATACCGGCAAACCTTCAGTAATCAACTCATCGAGCATCTGCTGAGGCAGGCTTGCCCGGGCCTGAAACTGATTGACCACAATGCCTTCTACTTCCAGACCTTCGTTGTGGTCTTCCTTCAGCTCTTCGATTTCCGCGATCAGGCCGTACAGAGCCTGACGGGAAAAGCTGTCGCAGTCGAAGGGAATCAATACCCGATCAGCGGCAATCAACGCCGATACTGCATAGAAATTCAAGGCTGGCGGGGTATCGAGGTAAATCCGGTCGTAATCCTCGGACAACTCATCCAGCAACTTACGCAACTTGTTGATCTTGTGCTTGGCCTCGAGCTTGGGCTGCAAATCGGCCAGCTCGGCCGTCGCGGTGATGATGTGCAGGTTGTCGAACGGCGTTTCGTAGATATCCGCCTGATTCTTCTTCGAGAACGGCCCCGAAGACAGGGTCTGCTTGAAGAAGTCGGCAATTCCCATCGGGATGTCATTGCCGGTCAGCCCGGTCAGATATTGAGTGGAGTTGGCCTGGGCATCGAGGTCCACCAACAGCGTGCGATAACCCTCGCTCGCGCTGACCGCCGCCAGATTGCAGGCAATGCTCGACTTGCCTACGCCACCTTTCTGATTGAACACCACGCGCCGCATGACCAAACCTCCGTGTATCAAAGAATGACCGAGTGTAGATGCGCTCGACCTCGCTTCGCTACCTTGACGGACACGGACTACAAAGTCAGGTGCAAATATCCGCGGACAGATAGGGCAATCGCCGCCATTGATCGCCGAGATTCCTGACAGACAAGCCGCTCACGATCTGGATAATGGCCAAGTGACAGTTTTCTTGCGAACCACTCGGTACATTTCATTGCACAAAATGTAACCAGCATTTGCTACACACTCGTCGCACCGGGATAATGCGCGCCACCCGGCGCCAAGCGCCACGTCAAGCCTGCTGCGGCTTTGGCGACCAAACGCGTCAACAAAAGCCCGCAGGGGCGGGATGAATGTCCGTGATCAACTTCAACATCGCCCAATGGCGCGCGTGGGCTCCTGGCCTCGACAGCGTGGACGCCTGGCAGGCCTGGAGCCGACAACCGGTCGTGCTCCAGCGCAGTGATGCCGCGCCCGATGTGTCGTTTTTGCCGGCCATGCAGCGCCGCCGCCTCAGCCGACTGGCGCGCATGGCGTTCAGCGTGGGCTGGCCCTTGGCCGACGGACGGGAGAATCTGCCGCTGGTGTTCGTTTCGCGTCACGGCGAAACCCCGCGTACCTACGAGATCCTCACCGATCTGGCCAACGAACAGCCGCTGTCGCCGACGCAGTTCAGCCTCTCGGTGCACAACGCGATCATCGGCTTGTGGTCGATCATGCGCGGCGAGACCAGCGAAATGACTGCCCTCGCCGCTGCCGGCGACGGCCTCGAACACGGCATGCTCGAAGCCGCAGCCCTGCTCAATGAAGGCGCCCCGGCGGTGTTGCTGGTGATCACCGAAGAACAACCGCCCGAAGCGTATTCGGCGTGGATCGACGACGTGCCGTTTCCCTACGCGCTCGGTCTTTTGCTCACCCCCGGTACCGACTGGCGGCTGACCCTGAACAGCACCACAGAAACACGGTCAAAAGCGCACTGGCCGCACGCGCTCAACTTGCTGCGAACCCTGCTCGGCCAGCAACCCCATTGCCAACATGCCTGGAAAAATCGCGTATGGACCTGGCAACGCAACCCGTGACCGAGAAAAACCGCGACGCCTATTACTGGCGCTTGCTGGCTACCGCTGCAAGCTTCGCCCTGTTCGGGCTGGGCGGACTGTGCCTGCGCGTGCTGGTGTTTCCGCTGCTCGGATGCCTGCCGGGTGATGCGCTGAAACATCGGCAGCGCGCGCGGCAGACCGTCAGTCGGCTGTTCTGGTTTTTCGTCCGGTTCATGGCCCGTACCGGCGTGCTGACCTATGACATTCAAGGGGCTGAACGTCTTGGCCGCCCCGGGCAGATGATCATCGCCAATCACCCGTCGTTGATCGACGTGGTGTTCCTGATCGGTCTGGTGCGCCAGGCCAATTGCGTGGTGAAGAAAAGCCTGTGGGAAAACCCCTTCACCCGTGGCCCGCTGCGCAGCACCGAATACATCAGCAACGACGGCAGCATGGACATGCTCGATGGCGCCGCCCAATCCCTGCAAAACGGCCAGACCCTGATCATCTTTCCCGAAGGCACGCGCACCCAGCCCGGTCAGGCGCCGGCCTTTCATCGGGGCGCTGCGGCGATTGCCCTGCGCGGTGCGAAAATCCTCACGCCGGTGATTATCAAGGTCAGCCCGACCACGCTGACCAAAGCCGAGCCTTGGTATCGAATCCCCAATCGCCGCGTGCACTTCAGTTTTCGCGTCGGCGCCGATATAGACCCACAGACTTTCGCCGCGCAGGGGCCAGCCCCGCAAGCTTCGCGCAAGCTCAACGATTATTTGCACACCTACTTTATTAAGGAGCTCGCCGAAGATGAGCGATCTGAATCGTGACATCAAACTGCTGATCATCGACGCCCTCGGCCTCGAAGACATCAGTGTCGACGACATTGGCGACGAGCAGACGCTGTTCGGCGAAGGCCTGGGTCTGGATTCCGTCGACGCGCTGGAACTGGGTCTGGCGATCCAGAAAAAATACGGCATCAAGATCGACGCCGACGCCAAAGACACCCGTAACCATTTCACCAACGTGGCCAGCCTTGCGGCGTTCGTCACGGCAAAACAGGCAGCTTGAGACCGGACCATGCAAACTCGTGACGATATTTTCAACACCCTGCGCGATGCCTTGGTCGAGCTGTTCGAACTGGATCCGGCCCGTGTCAGCCTGGAATCCAATCTGTACCAGGATCTGGAAATCGACAGCATCGACGCGGTCGATCTGATCGATCACATCAAGCGCCAGACCGGCAAGAAAATCGCCGCCGAAGAGTTCAAATCGGTGCGCACGGTCGGTGACGTGGTCGAGGCGGTCTACCGTCTGGTTCAACCGGCCGCATGAGCCGACTGATCGGCCTCGGCCTGCTGCTGGCCGGTCTGCTGTACCCCTTTGCGGTGTATTTCGGCATGGAGCATTTTGCTCCGTGGCAGTTCGGCCTGCTGCTGGGCAGCCTGTGGCTGGCGCGGGCGCTGACCGGCGAGCGCAAACCCGGCAGCCTGTGGATGGCTGGCGTGGCCATTGTTTTTTGCCTGCTGCTGGCGCTGTTCGACAGCCCGTTGTTGCTGCGCTGGTACCCGGTGCTGATCAGCGGCTTCATGCTGGTGCTGTTCAGCCTGAGCCTGAAATTCGGGCCGCCGATGGTCGAGCGACTGGCGCGCTTGCGTGAGCCAGAGCTGCCGGACATCGCGATTCGCTACACGCGCAAGGTCACGGTGGCCTGGAGCATGTTTTTCTTCTGCAACGGTTTGTGCGCCGCCCTCCTGACCCTGTGGGCGCCGCTGAATTGGTGGATGTTGTACACCGGTCTGATCTCCTATGGATTGATCGGCCTGATGTTTGCCATTGAATGGCTGATACGACAACGGGTAAGAGGCCGTACATGAACTGGATAAAACTTGAGCAGTTGCTGCTCAAGCCTGTGCCGGCGCGGGCGATCAGCCACGCACCGGCGCTCGAACACGCGCAACTGTGCGAACAGGCGTTGAGCGTTGCCGCCGACCTGCAAGTTCAGGGCGTGAAACGTCTGGCTGTGCACCTGGAGGATGCCGCCGAACTGGCCATCGCTCTGCTGGGTGCATGGCGTGCAGGCGTCAGTGTTCTGCTGCCGTCTGATCTGCAAGCGCAAACCCGCCAGCGCTGGTCGGGCGAAGTCGACCTCTGGCTGACGGATCAGGCCGATGACGCGCAACTGAGCGACTTTAAACATCCGCCGTTGCCCGGCGCCGAACTGGATCTCGACCAGTGCCGTCTGAGCCTGTGCACGTCCGGCTCCAGCGGCGAGCCCAAGCGCATCGACAAGACTCTGCGCCAACTGGCCAACGAGGTCGAAGCGCTGGAGCAACTGTGGGGCGCGGACCTCGGTGAGGCCTGCATCATCGGTAGCCTCGCTACTCAACATATTTACGGATTGCTCTTTCGCGTCCTCTGGCCGCTGTGCTCCGGGCGCCCGTTCTTGCGCAAGCAACTGGCGTTTCCGGAAGACTTGCAGCGTGCCAGCCGCGAATATCCGGCCTTCGCCTGGGTCGCCAGCCCGGCGCTGCTCAAACGCATGGGCGACAACCTCGACTGGCCAGCCCTGAGCGCCGTGCGCCGGGTGTTTTCCTCCGGTGGCGCGCTACCGCTCGAAGCGGCGCAGAGTCTGCAAAAACGCTTGCAACAATGGCCGACGGAAATCCTCGGCAGCTCGGAAACCGGCGGAATCGCCTGGCGTCAGGGCGAACAACTGTGGCAACCGTTCGCCGGTGTCGAACTGAGCCAGGATAACGACGGCGCTCTACTGATCGCTTCACCTTACCTGCCTGCCGGACACGTCGAGCACACCGCTGATGCAGCGCGCATCGCCGCCGATGGTCGTTTCGAACTGTTCGGGCGGCTGGACCGGATCGTCAAACTCGAAGAAAAACGCATTTCTCTGCCCATGCTCGAACAAGCGCTGGTGACCCATGACTGGGTCGCCGAAGCACGTCTCGGCGTAGTGCAGGAAAACCGCGCCTCCCTCGGTGCACTGCTGGTACTCAGCGAGACCGGCCTGTTTGCCTTGCGTGAACACGGCCGTCGCAACCTGACCGAAACCCTGCGCCAGCATTTGCGCCAGCACTGCGAAGCCCTGGCGCTGCCCCGACGCTGGCGACTGGTGCGGCAATTGCCGTTGAACAGCCAAGGCAAGCTGCCGCAGGCCGATATCGAAACGCTGCTGATGGCGCCGCGAGCGAAAGCGCCCGAAGTGCTGTCGCAGGTCGAGACCGAGGGTGAATGGAGTCTGCAACTGAGCGTGCCACCGGATCTGGCTTATTTCAGTGGTCACTTTCCCAAAGCTCCAGTATTGCCCGGTGTGGTGCAGGTGGAATGGGCGCTGCACCTTGGGCGGCAGTTGCTGAATCTGACCGGCCCGTTTGCCGGGATGGAAGTGCTGAAGTTCCAGCAACTGGTTCGGCCCGGTGATGAAGTCCAGTTGCACCTGCGGTTCGACCCGGAGCGGCGCAAGTTGTATTTTGCCTATCGCAATGACACGGCGACCTGCTCCAGTGGGCGGATTCTTTTGGGTGTAGAGCATGATTGACCTTGGTGAGTGCTGCGCACTCAATCGCGAGCAGGCTCACTCCTACAGGGATCACCGATATGCATAATCCTTGTGCAGTGATCCCGGTTTATAACCACGAAACTGCCATCGGTACTGTGGTCGATGCTCTGCTCGCGCAAAATCTGCCGTGCATTCTGGTGGATGACGCCAGCACCCAGTCCTGCGCCAAGGTGCTCGACGGTTTGGCGGAACGCGACAACGTGTATCTGGTACGCCTCACCGCCAACCAAGGCAAGGGCGGCGCGGTGATGACTGGCCTTCGCGAGGCCGCGCTGCTGGGCTTCACCCATGCATTGCAGGTCGACGCCGACGGCCAGCACGACTTGCAAGACGTCGCCCGTTTCGTCAACGAGTCCCGCGCCCATCCCGAGGCGATGATCTGCGGTTATCCGCTGTTCGACGAGAGCGTGCCGAAAGGCCGTTTGTACGCGCGCTACCTGACCCACGTGATGGTCTGGGTCAACACGCTGTCGCTGCAGATCCGCGATTCGATGTGCGGCTTTCGTGTCTATCCGTTGGCGCCGACGCTGGCAGTGATCGACTCGGCGAAAGTCGGCAAACGCATGGATTTCGACTCGGACATTCTTGTGCGCCTGTCGTGGCGCAATCAGCCGATGCGCTGGCTGCAAACCAGCGTGCACTACCCGCTGGACGGCGTGTCGCACTTTCGTCTGTTCCACGACAACGCACTGATTTCCAGCATGCACACACGGCTGTTTCTTGGCATGTTGCTGCGCTTCCCGCTGATCCTCTGGCGGCGGTGGCGAACATGACCAGCGAGACCGACAAGAAGCACTGGGCTGACCGCGAGGAACGCGGCAGTTTCCTGCTGATGAAATTCACCGCGTTCGCCGCCAAGGTCCTCGGGCGACGCCTGCTCAGCCCGTTGCTGTACGGCATCGTCCTGTACTTTTTCCTGTTCGGCCGCACCGCACGACACAGCGCCTGGCAATACCAGCAACGCCTGGCCGCATGGAGTCAGCGCGACGCGTTGCGCCCGACGCATCGGCGGGTGTTCGGTCAGTTCATGGCCTTCGCCGATTCGATGCTCGACAAGCTTGACGTGTGGAACGGCAAGCTGCGCATCGAGCAGATCGAAATCATTGACCCGGCGCTGCTGCGCAATCAGTTGCGCGGCAGTCGCGGGCAACTGCTGGTTGGTGCGCATCTGGGCAATCTCGAAGTCTGCCGCGCACTGGCGGAGATCGGCGAAAAGGTCACCATGAATGTGCTGGTGCACACCAAGCACGCCGAGCAATTCAATCGCCTGCTCGGTGAAGCCGGAGCGACCAATCTGCGTTTGATTCAGGTCAGCGAACTCGACCCGGTGATCATGCTGCAACTGCACGAACGGCTGGAGCGCGGCGAGTGGCTGGCGATTGCCGGCGATCGCGTGCCGCTGCATGGCGGGCGCAGTGTGACCGTCGATTTCCTCGGCCATCCGGCGCCATTCCCGCAAGGCCCATGGCTGCTCGCCGGTCTGCTCAAATGCCCGGTCAATCTGCTGATGTGCCTCAAGCAGCCGGACGGTCACTATCGTCTGACCCTCGAGCCCTTCGCCGACGCCGTGGTATGGAAGCGCAGTGAGCGCGAGCAGGTCATTCATCAGTGGGCCACCCGCTATGCGCAGCGCCTGAGTCACTATTGCCTCGAAGCGCCGCAACAATGGTTCAACTTTTACCCTTTCTGGAAGACCGATGACGACGCCAACCCATGAGCCGGTAACCTTCGGCGAACGCCCTTTGCGCATCGAAGACGTGCTGGCCCTGGCCAACCGTCAGGCGCCCGTGCAGTTGCAGAGCGACGCCGATTATCGCGAGCGCATCGCCAAGGGCGCGCGGTTCCTCGATTCGCTGCTGGACAAGGAAGGCGTGATCTACGGCGTGACCACCGGTTACGGCGACTCCTGCGTGGTCGCGGTGCCGTTGCATCACGTTGAAGCGTTGCCGCGTCACCTCTATACCTTCCACGGTTGCGGGCTGGGCAAACTGCTTGATGCGCAAGCCACCCGCGCGGTGCTGGCGGCGCGTTTGCAGTCGTTGTGCCATGGCGTTTCCGGTGTGCGCGTAGAGCTTCTCGAACGTCTGCACGCGTTTCTCGAATACGACATCCTGCCGCTGATTCCTGAAGAAGGTTCGGTCGGCGCCAGCGGCGATCTGACGCCGCTGTCCTACGTCGCCGCGACACTCTCCGGCGAGCGCGAAGTGATGTTCCGTGGCGAACGCCGTCAGGCGGCCGACGTGCATCGCGAACTCGGCTGGGCGCCGCTGGTACTGCGCCCGAAAGAAGCGCTGGCGCTGATGAACGGCACCGCAGTGATGACCGGCCTCGCCTGCCTGGCCTTCGCCCGTGCCGACTATCTGCTGCAACTGGCCACGCGCATCACCGCGCTCAATGTGGTCGCACTGCAAGGCAATCCGGAGCACTTCGACGAGCGCCTGTTCGCCGCCAAACCGCATCCTGGGCAAATGCAGGTCGCCGCGTGGCTGCGCAAGGATCTGGCGATCGACGCGCCGACCGCACCGCTGCATCGCCTGCAGGATCGCTATTCGCTGCGCTGCGCACCGCACGTGCTCGGCGTGTTGGCCGACAGCCTGAACTGGCTGCGTTCGTTCATCGAAACCGAGCTGAACAGCGCCAACGACAACCCGATCATCGACGCCGAAGCCGAGCGCGTTTTGCACGGCGGGCACTTCTACGGCGGCCATATCGCGTTCGCCATGGACAGCCTGAAAAACCTCGTGGCCAACGTCGCCGACCTGCTCGATCGTCAACTCGCCTTGCTGGTGGATGAGCGTTACAACCACGGTCTGCCGAGCAATCTCTCCGGCGCGCCGGCGGATAGCGCGATGATCAATCACGGGTTCAAAGCCGTGCAGATCGGCACTAGCGCGTGGACCGCCGAAGCGTTGAAAAACACCATGCCGGCCAGCGTGTTCTCGCGCTCCACCGAGTGCCACAACCAGGACAAAGTCAGCATGGGCACCATTGCCGCCCGTGATGCGATCCGTGTGCTGGAGCTGACCGAACAGGTCGCTGCCGCGACATTGCTCGCCGCCAACCAGGGCGTGTGGCTGCGTGCTCAAGCCGAAGATGCCCGGCCGTTGCCACCGTCGCTGGCAGCGATGCACGCAGAACTGGCCAAAGACTTCCCGCCGGTGATCGAAGACCGCGCCTTGGAAGGCGAATTGCGCCTGTGCCTGCAACGCATCGCCGCGCAACACTGGAGGCTGCATGCGTAGCGCCGGAGTGCTCCACGCCGACACCGAAATCCTTGTGCCGTTTTTTGACGTCGACACCATGCACGTCGTCTGGCACGGCCATTACGTCAAGTATCTGGAAGTGGCGCGTTGCGCGCTGCTGGACAAGATCGGCCACAACTACACGCAGATGCTCGAGTCCGGGTTCGCCTGGCCGATCATCGACCTGCAACTGCGCTACGTGCGTGGCGCGGTGTTCGGTCAGCGCCTGAATGTGCGCGCCAGTCTGGTCGAGTGGGAAAACCGGCTGAAGATCAATTACCTGATCACCGACCTGCAAACCGGCGAGCGCCTGACCCGCGCCAGCTCGGTGCAGGTCGCCGTTGAAGTGAGCAGTCGCGAGATGCAACTGGCTTCGCCAAAGGTCTTCACCGATGCCGTGGAAAGGATGCTGCGATGAACCTGTTATTCAAAAGCCTTGGCGCAGTGGCGCTGCTGGCCGTGTCGTCGCTGGCCAACGCCTTCGACCTGCAACAGCTCAGCGAACAACTGGCGAAACCGGACGTGATCCACGGCCAGTTCATCCAGGAAAAACACCTGCGTGCATTACCGCAGCCACTGATCAGCAAGGGCAGTTTTGTTCTGGCAAAAAACCACGGCCTGCTCTGGCTGCTGAAAACGCCGCTGAAACAGGATTACCGCATCAGCGCCAAAGGCATCGCCCGGCGTGACGGCAATGGCTGGCAATTGCTGCCGAACAAGAGCGCCGGGGCCGAGCAGAACCGCTTGTTCCTCGCCGTACTGCAAGGTGACAGCAGTGGCCTGCAACGGGATTTCGAACTGGCGCTGAGCGGCGATGCACAACAGTGGAAACTGACCCTGACCCCGCGCTCGCTGTTGCTCAAGCAAGTGTTCAACCAGATCAATATCGACGGCGGCGCGCTGGTGCAGACCATCGAATTGCTGGAAACCCAAGGCGACAGCACCGTGCTGCGCATGCAGGACAGCAACGCCAGTCAACCGTTGAGCGACGCGGAGCAACATGACTTTGCCGAGTGAACGCAGGCTGCCCTGGCTGTTTCTGATCCTGCTGCTGGCCGTTGTCGCGCTGGCCGGTTGGCAATGGCGCGACGGTGCGCCGCTATCAGCGAACCTGATGGAGCTGGTGCCCGGCACTCACCCGGATGCCCTTGAACAGCGCGCCGAGCAGCGTATGCAGGAACCGCTCAACCGCGAAATGCTGGTGCTGGTCGGCCACGCCGATCGCCAGCAAGCGGTGGCCATGGCGCAGACTTTGGGCGAGCAATGGCAGGCCAGCGGTCTGTTCGAGAAAGTGCAGTGGAACCTGCAAGCGGATCTCCCCGCCCTGCGCACGCAACTGCTGCAAGGGCGGCTGGCGATGCTTTCGGCGGACGACCGGCAATTGCTGATCGAACACCCCGACGCCTTCATTCAGCAACGCGTACAGGCCCTGTTCGACCCGTTCAGCGGTTTCAGTCTGGTGCCGAGTCAGGACGATTGGCTGGGCCTGACCGGGCGCATCCAGAACAGTCAACCGCAACACGGTTCGGTACAACTGGACATCGGCAGCGGCGCGTTGATTGCCGATGCCGACGGCAAGAGCTGGGTGCTGCTGCGCGCACGCACCACCGGCAATGCCTTCGACATGAACCTGCCACTGCAAGTCGCGGCACTGCTGCAACACAGCCGTGATCAAGCCGCGAAATCCGACGTGCAACTGCTCGCCGCCAGCGGCTTGCTGTATGCGGCCAACGGTCAGCAGCAAGCCACTCGCGAAATGACCTGGGTCGGCGGCGGCGCCACCGTCGGCATTCTATTGCTGCTGTTGCTCGCTTTCCGCCGCTGGCGCGTGTTGCTGGCGTTCGTGCCGGTACTGGTCGGCATGTTGTTTGGCGCGGTGGCCTGTGTGGCGCTGTTCGGCCATATGCATGTGATGACGCTGGTGCTCGGTTCCAGCCTGATCGGCGTGGCCGTGGATTACCCGCTGCACTATTTGTCGAAGAGCTGGAGCCTGAAGCCGTGGCGCAGCTGGCCAGCCTTGCGCCTGACCTTGTCCGGACTGACCCTGAGCCTGATCACCAGCGCCATCGGTTATCTGGCGCTGGCATGGACGCCGTTCCCGGCGCTGACGCAAATAGCAGTGTTCTCTGCCGCAGGATTGCTCGGTGCGTATTTGTCGGCCGTCTGCCTGCTGCCGGCGCTACTGAACAACGTCGAACTGCGGCCCGCACAATGGCCGTTGCATCTGGCCCAGCGCCTGGTCAATCTGCGCGAAAAACTCCTCGAACGGGTACGCACGCCAGTGTTGCTGGCGCTGCTGATCGCCTTCTGCGTGGGCGGCCTGGTGCAGCTGCAAAGCAAGAATGACATCCGCCAATGGGTCGGCGCACCGCAACATCTGACCGACGAAGCGCAGGCCATCGCGCGCATCACCGGCT
Source organism: Pseudomonas tensinigenes (assembly GCF_014268445.2). Lineage (NCBI taxonomy): Bacteria > Pseudomonadati > Pseudomonadota > Gammaproteobacteria > Pseudomonadales > Pseudomonadaceae > Pseudomonas > Pseudomonas tensinigenes. The sequence continues at coordinate 720,391 of NZ_CP077089.1, read as the reverse complement.
ATCAGCCGACCAGCCAGTTTTTCCTCGTGCGCGCAGACAATCAGCAGCAATTGCTCGAGCGGCAGGCCGCGCTGAGCGAGCGTCTGCAGCAACTGGTCAACCTCGACAAGCTGCAGGGTTATCTGGCCCTCGATCAACTGGTCAGCCCACCGAACCAGCAAGAACAGGTGCGCGAGGCGCTGAACAAACTGCCGCAATACTGGCAGCCACTGCTAGACCTCGGTGTACCGCTCGCCGCCCTGCAAAGCGAACTGCAACAGCTGCAGACCGTGCCCGCTGAAGACATCGACGCGGCATTGGCTGGCCCACTTGGCGAGCCTTATCGCATGCTTTGGCTCGGCCCGAGCGAAAACGGCGTGGCGGCGATGACCAGCCTGCAAGGTTTTAACAACCCGGCGCTGCTACGGGTGCAGGCGCTGGATTTGCCGGGAGTGATGCTGGTCGACCGCCTTGGCGAATTGAATGAAGTGTTTGCCGCGACGCAGATCAGCGCTGCTGAACTGAAACTCGCCTCCTGTGTGTTGATCGTGCTGGTGCTGATGCTGCCCTTTGGTCTCGGCGGCGCGCTGCGCATTGTCGCCCTGCCGTTGCTCGCCGCTTTGTGCAGCCTCGCCAGTCTCGGCTGGCTCGGTCAGCCGCTGACCCTGTTCAGCCTGTTCGGCCTGCTGCTGGTGACGGCGATCAGCGTCGATTACGCGATTCTCATGCGCGAACAAGTGGGTGGTGCGGCGGTGAGCTTGCTGGGTACCTTGCTGGCCGCTGTGACGACATGGTTGTCGTTTGGTTTGCTGGCGGTTTCCAGCACGCCGGCGGTGAGCAATTTCGGTCTGTCGGTGAGCCTCGGTCTGGCCTTCAGCTTCATGCTCGCACCCTGGGCCGGGCGCCACGAACACACCGCGACAGTCGCGGAGCCAGCGGCATGATGGTCGCCGGTTTCTGGCTGCTGGCCCTGGCATTGTTCGCCGTAGCCACTCGTATCGGGCGCCACTTCGGCCTGATCCCGATCGTCAGCCAGTTGCTGCTGGCGAGCTTCGGCTTGCCGCTGCTGATGTACTTCTGGATCGAGCCGGGCTGGCAGCTCAGCGGCGCCGAGCTGATCGCGCCAGACTGGCTGAAAAACCTCTACAGCCTGAGTTTTGCCCTGCTGCTCGGGCATATCCTCAGTGATGTGATCGATCTGAAACTCGATCGTCAGAGCGTGAAAATCGCCGTGCCGAGTTTCCTCGTGCCGTTCGCCTGTGGTCTTGCCGCTGCGTATTGGCTACTGCCGACGCAACCGTGGCTCAACTCGCTAGCCATCGGTCTGGTGTTCGCGATTACCGCGATCCCGGTGCTGTACCTGTATCTGCGCCACATCGATTATCCGCCGGCCGCCACGCGCCGATTGGTGCAGACCGCGATCCTCATTGATCTGACCTGCTGGACATTGTTCGGCCTCGCTCAGGGCAGTCTGCACCTGAGCAGTCTGTTACTGCCGCTGGGCCTCGCGTGCGTGCCGCTGTTGCTGCATCTGTTCGCTGTGCGTCGACCGCTGACTTACAGCCTCGGTTTCTTCGCGCTGCTGGTGATGGCCGAGCATTACAAACTCAACGCGCTGATCTTCGGCATCGGCTATCTGCTGTGCATGGCCGCGCTGAAAGTGCCATTGGTGCTGCCATTGCCGGCGCGCTGGATGAGCCGTTTGCAGACGTGGCTGGCGATTCCGCTGATTCTGACGTTCGGCATCGTGCAGATCGACGTGCACAGCGCCCTCTCCAGCCTTGGTCCGCTGCAATGGGCGGCGCTATTGCTGTTACCGATTGCCAGTAAACTGCTCGGCAACTGGCTAGGCCTCGGCTGGGCCGGCGCCTCGTTCGAAGGCGCCAGCCGCTGGCGCGAAAGTGTGCTGCTGAATATTCGTGGCCTCAGCGAAATCGTCTTTCTCAATCTGCTCTTGCAACAACAGCTGATCACACCGGCGCTGTACTTCGCGCTGATGCTGATGGGCCTGATCGCGACGCTGCTACCGGCCCTGATCGGCCTGCATCGCGCGCCTTTGAATCTGCAACAGCCTCTGTCCCGGAGCTCACGTGCCAATCGTTGAAATGGAATCCCGTCAGGTCGTGATCATCGGCGCTGGCCCGTCCGGCGCTATCGCAGCGGCGTTGCTCAGGCGCAAGGGCCACGATGTGTTGGTGATCGAGCGCCAGCACTTTCCGCGCTTTTCGATCGGCGAAAGCCTGCTCAGCCATTGCCTGGATTTCGTCGAAGAGGCCGGCATGCTCGACGCCGTCAATGCCGCCGGCTTCCAGCGCAAGACCGGCGCCGCATTCGCCTGGGGCGAGCGTTACAGCGCCTTCGATTTCGGTGACACCTTTACCGGCGGCAAACCGACCACGTTCCAGGTGCAACGTGCCGACTTCGACAAACTGCTGGCTGATCAAGCGGCGTTGCAGGGCGCGGAAATCCGCTACGGCGATGCCATCGTCAGCGTCGATTTCGAGCGGACAATACCGTTGCTCGACGTACGCCGCGAGGACGGCAGTGAGTACCGCGTCGAAGCGGATTTCGTCCTCGATGCCAGCGGCTATGGCCGTGTCCTGTCGCGACTGCTGGATCTGGAAGCACCGTCGAATTTTCCGGTGCGCCAAGCGGTGTTCACCCACGTCGAGGATCACATCGACAACCCGGCATTCGACCGCGAAAAAATTCTCGTCACCACCCATCCGGAACACCGCGATATCTGGTTCTGGACGATCCCGTTCAGCAACGGACGCTGCTCGGTGGGTGTGGTCGCCGCGCAAGAGCATTTCAACGGCCGTGACAGCGATCTGGATGCCTGCCTGCGCAGTTTCATCGCCGAAACCCCGAGCCTTGCCGGCGTACTGACCAATGCTGTGTGGGACACCCCGGCGCGCACCCTCGGCGGTTACGCCGCCAATGTGAAAACCCTGCATGGTCCAGGCTTCGCGCTGCTCGGCAACGCGGCGGAATTTCTCGACCCGGTGTTTTCCTCCGGCGTGACCATCGCCATGCGCTCGGCGAGCATGGCGGCAGCGGTTTTGCACCGTCAGTTGCAGGGCGAAACCGTCGACTGGCAAAGCGAATTCGCCGAGCCGCTCAAGCGCGGCGTCGACACCTTTCGCTGCTACGTAGAGGGCTGGTACGCCGGCACCTTTCAGGACGTGATTTTCTATGAAGACAGTCAGGCGGAAATCCGTCGGATGATCTGTTCGATCCTCGCCGGCTACGCCTGGGATGAGCGCAACCCGTTCGTCAGCGAAGCCCGCCGCCGCTTGAAGATGATTTCCGAACTCTGTGCAAAGGACGCCACATGAATTACTTGAGCGACAGCTACGTCGAGGAAACCCGCTTTGGTTTCTGGTTCCTGCGCAGCCACACCTGGCAGCACCATGTGCTGCGCGTGGCGATCAACGATTTGCGCGGGTTGTTCAGTGACGCCCTGCCGGAAAATCCGGTGCTGCTGGATGCCGGTTGCGGTCAGGGCAAGTCGTTCGGTCATCTGCGCCAGACCTTTGCGCCACAGCGTTTGATCGGTGTTGACGCCGATCCGCATAGCCTGGAGTTGAGCGCTGAAGAAGCGACGCGTCTGGGCCTCGATGTAGAGCTGATCGGTAGTGATTGCGCGACGCTCAATGTGGTGGACGCCAGTGTTGATCTGCTGTTCTGTCACCAGACGTTCCACCATCTGGTCGAGCAGGAAAAAGCGCTGGCCGAGTTTTATCGGGTGCTGAAACCGGGTGGCTATCTGCTGTTCGCCGAATCCACAGAGGCTTACATTGATACGTGGGTGATTCGCTGGCTATTCCGCCATCCGATGCATGTGCAGAAGAGTGCGGCGCAGTATCTGCAGATGATTCGTGGGCAGGGGTTTGAGTTTGGCGAATGCAATGTTTCCTACCCGTATCTGTGGTGGAGCCGGTCGAAGGATTTTGGCTTGCTGGAGCGGTTCGGGGTGCGCAAGCCGAAACCGTTTGGTGAGCGTGAAGAGACGTTGGTGAACGTTGTCGCGCGTAAACCGCTTGAAGGTGATCGTTGATGCGACACATAACCTGTGGGAGCGAGCCTGCTCGCGAAAGCGGTGGGTCAGCCAGCCTCTTTGTTGAATGTGCCGGCGTCTTCGCGAGCAGGCTCGCTCCCACAGTGACCGCAGCGCTGCGACTTTTTGTGGTCGGCGTGATGCTTCTGTTGAGTGCCTGCGCCAGCCAGGCGCCGTTGCCTGCGGGCAACCCGACGCTGCCCCTGCCGCTGCAACTGCACATCGAACGCCAGCAAGCCGAACAACGCCAGGACTGGCTGCTGGTGATCCAGCGTGAAGGCCCGGGCATCCGCTGGTCGATGATGGATCCGCTGGGTATTCCCCAGGCACGTCAGCAACTGATCGACGGCCATTGGCAAGCCGATGGTCTGCTGCCACCGAATCCGGAAGCGCGGGAATTGTTCGCCGCGCTGCTGTTCGCCCTGACCCCGTCCGGTGAGCTGCTGCGCAATTACCCCTCCGCGCAACAACAAGGTCAGCAACGCTCGCTGCCTGCGCGCTGGGATATTCACTATTCACAACCGTTGAGCTTTCAATTGAACCTGCCCCAAGGCCCGCACTACCGCGTTTCTCCGTTGGGTGAACCGACACCATGACCGCTTACCTGAATGCCCTCGGCGTGATCTGCGCGCTGGGCCGCGACAAGCAAGCCGTCGCGCGCAACCTGTTCGCCGGCGACTGCTCGGGCATGCGCCGCGAGTCCGGCTGGGTGGCGGAGCGTGAGTTGCCCGTCGCTGCCGTCCAGGGCGAACTGGCGCCGATCCCGGCAGAACTCGCCGATCAGCGCAGCCGCAACAATCAACTGCTGCTGGAAGCGGCGTTGCAGATTCGCGATGACATCGATCAAGCGATCCAGACCTTCGGCCGCGAGCGCATCGGTGTGGTGCTCGGCACCAGCACTTCCGGCATCGACGAGGCCAGCCGTGGTCTGGCGCACTACATTCGCGAGCAGCAGTTCCCGGCGGAATACGACTATCGGCAACAGGAACTCGGCGCCCCGGCCAATTTCCTTGCCGACTGGCTACAACTGAGCGGCCCGGCCTATGTGATTTCCACGGCGTGCACCTCCAGCGCCCGGGCACTGATGAGCGCTCAGCGTTTGCTCGATCTGGGCCTGTGCGACGCGGTGCTGTGCGGCGGCGTCGACAGTTTGTGCAAACTGACCCTCAACGGTTTCTCGTCACTCGAAGCGATATCCGACGAGCGCTGCAATCCGTTCTCGGCCAACCGCAGCGGCATCAACATCGGTGAAGCGGCGGTGCTGTTCGTGATGAGCAAAAAGCAAGGCGAAGGCCCGGCCATTGCCTTGCTTGGCGCTGGCGCCAGTTCCGACGCGCATCACATTTCCGCCCCTGAGCCGACCGGGCGCGGCGCCCTGCAAGCGATGCAGAAAGCCTTGAGCCACGCGCACCTGCAAGCAGCGCAGATCAACTACCTGAACCTGCACGGCACCGCTACCCAACACAACGACGCCATGGAAAGCCTAGCGGTTGCCGCGCTGTTTCCCGAAGGCGTCGCGTGCTCGTCGACCAAACCGATGACCGGCCACACCCTTGGCGCGGCCGGTGCTCTGGAAGCGGCGTTCTGCTGGTTGAGCCTGAGCGCCGACAACCCCGATCACGCCTTGCCGCCGCACGTCTGGGACGCTCAGGCCGATCCCGCGCTGCCACCGCTGAAGTGGGTGACCGCGAGCGAGCGCCTGACGTCCATTGCACCCCGCTACCTGATGAGCAACTCGTTTGCCTTCGGCGGCAACAACGTCAGCCTGATTATCGGAGACGCCCCATGACTGATTGGCCGCTCGCCGAACTGCTGCCCCATGCGGGCGACATGATTCTGATCGACAACATCCTCAGCTTTGACGAGGAGCAGATTTTCACCCGCCTCACGGTCAAGCCCGAAGGCTTGTTCAGCCTGCCCGATGGCAGCCTGCCGGCGTGGGTCGGCGTCGAGCTGATGGCACAGAGCGTCGCCGCATTTGCCGGCTGCCACGCGCGGCAGAAAGGCAACCCGGTGGAGCTGGGTTTTCTGCTCGGCACACGCAAGTTCGAGTGCAACGTCGAAGCCTTTCCCGCCGGTAGCGATCTGACCATCCATGGTCTGCGCTCGCTGGAAGACGACAACGGCATGGGCGTCTTCGAATGCCATATCCACGGCGCCGGCATCCACGCCAGCGCGCGGCTGAACGTGTTCCGCCCGCCCCAGGTTACTCAATATCTGCAACAGACACAGGAGTCGAACGATGACTGAATCCGTACTGGTCACCGGCTCCAGCCGTGGCATCGGCCGCGCCATTGCCTTGCGTCTGGCGCAGGCCGGGCACGATATCGTCCTGCATTGCCGCAGCGGCGTGACTGAGGCGCAAGGCGTTCAGGCGGAAATCGAAGCGCTGGGGCGCAACGCGCGCATTCTGCAATTCGATGTTGCCGATCGCGAAACCTGCAAAACCATTCTGGAAGCCGACGTCGAAAGCCACGGTGCCTATTACGGTGTTGTGTTGAATGCCGGCCTGACCCGCGACGGTGCGTTTCCAGCTCTGAGTGACGACGATTGGGACGTGGTGTTGCGCACCAACCTAGATGGTTTCTACAACGTGCTGCACCCGGTGATGATGCCGATGATCCGCCGCCGCGCCGCTGGTCGCATTGTCTGCATCACCTCGGTGTCAGGACTGATCGGCAACCGTGGCCAGGTCAACTACAGCGCCTCCAAGGCCGGCGTGATCGGCGCGGCGAAGGCATTGGCGATCGAACTGGGCAAGCGCAAAATCACGGTTAACTGCGTCGCGCCGGGCCTGATCGACACGGCGATGCTCGACGAAAACGTGCCGGTGGAAGAACTGATGAAAATGATCCCCGCACAACGCATGGGCACCCCGGAAGAGGTGGCCAGTGCAGTGAATTTCCTGATGTCGGCGGAAGCCTCGTACATCACCCGCCAGGTCCTGGCGGTCAACGGAGGCTTGTGCTGATGAAGCGCGTCGTCGTCACCGGCATGGCCGGCATCACCTCGCTGGGCAGTGACTGGGAGACCATCGCCGGCAATTTCGCGGCCAACCGCAGCGGCATCCGCCGGATGGACGAGTGGGATCGCTTCAGCGAACTCAACACGCGTCTGGCCGGGCCGATCGATGATTTTGCAGTGCCTGCGCACTGGACCCGCAAGCAACTGCGCAGCATGGGCCGGGTATCGCGGCTGGCGGTTCGTGCGGCAGAAAACGCCCTGGCTGACGCCGGTTTGCTCGGTGACGAATCGATCAAGGATGGGCGCATGGGCGTCGCTTGCGGCTCGTCCACCGGCAGCACCGACGAGATCAAAGCGTTCGGCAATATGCTGCTCAACTCGGTCGCCGAAGGCCTCAATGCCAACTCCTACGTGCGAATGATGCCGCACACCACCGCCGCCAACATCAGCATCTTCTTTGGCCTGACCGGGCGGCTGATCCCGACGTCCAGCGCCTGCACCAGCGGCAGTCAGGGCATCGGTTACGCCTACGAAGCAATCAAGTTCGGGCGCCTGCCGCTGATGCTCGCCGGCGGCGCCGAAGAGCTGTGCCCGACCGAAGCCATGGTCTTCGACGCGCTCTACGCCACCAGCCTGAAAAACGATGCGCCACAGACCAGCCCGCGCCCGTACGACAAGGGCCGCGATGGTCTGGTGATCGGTGAAGGCGGCGGCATGCTGGTCCTCGAAGAGCTGGAGCACGCCCTCGCCCGCGGTGCGCACATCCACGCCGAGATCGTCGGCTTCGGCAGCAACGCCGACGGCCAGCACACCACACGCCCGGAACAAGTGACCATGCGTCGTGCAATGGAACTGGCGCTGGAAGACGCCGGCCTGACGCCGGATGCCATCGGTTATGTAAATGGTCACGGCACGGCTACAGAACAGGGCGACATTGCCGAAACACTGGCAACCAGCAGTTTGTTCGGCGAGCGCATGCCGATCAGCTCGCAGAAGAGTTTCCTCGGCCACACCCTCGGCGCCTGCGGCGCGCTGGAGTCGTGGTTCAGCATCGAGATGATGAACCGCGACCTGTACGTGCACACGTTCAACCTCGACGAGGTCGATCCGCACTGCGGCAAACTCGATTACCTGCGCGGCGAATTCCGCCAGATGCATCACGACTACGTGATGAACAACAATTTTGCTTTTGGTGGCGTCAACACCTCGTTGATTTTCCGCCGCTGGCACTGACCGCAACACCTTTGGAGTGAAGGGAATGACTCAGTTTCACCGCATCGCCGCTCTGTTGGCACTGGCTTTTGTGCTCGGCGGTTGCACCAGCAAACCGGTGTACAACGCCAAGGAAGAGTTCTCGCCGAACCTCGGCTTTACCCAGTCACAAATGAGCCGCGCCATCGTCACTGCGCTGAACGATCGCCAGTGGGTCGTGCAATCGGTACGTCCGGGCATGATCAAAGCGGCGATCACCGTGCGCGGTCGTCATCACGCCGAAGTCGACATCCCGTTCACCCCGACCTCGTTCGAAATCGACTACCGCAGCAGCTACGGCCTCGATGCCAAGGACGGCAAGATCCACGGCAACTACAACCGCTGGGTCAACCGCCTGCGCGACAACGTGCTCAAAGAGCTGTCGATCAACCCGGACATCGAGTTCGTCAACGACCTGGGCATCGTCAAACAAGGCGCCGACGAGCCGACCTACCTGAGCTTCCGTGAAGGCGTCAAACGCGCCACCGACGCCGGCCTGCTCGACGGCAGCGTGAAGTTCTACCTGGCCGGCGAAACGCTGCCAAAACAGGTGCGCAAACTCGACACCGTGAGCAGCAGCCGTAAAACCAACGGCTCGAACAAGTCCGACGAAGACGCCTGCTTCTGGGCCCTGCAGTCGGCCTTGGCCACCTTGCAGAATGCCGCGAAGAAAGCCGACGCCAACGCGGTGATCAACATCGCCAGTGTCGACCAGCGCGACCTCTACAAAGACACCGAGAAATTCCAGTGCCGCGCGGGGATGGTGGTGTCGAGCGTGGCGTTGCGCGGGGACTTGGCGCACGTGGATTGATGGGATTGTAGAAACGACAAAGGGCGCCATTCGGCGCCCTTTGTCATTCAGCCCGGATCAAGTACTGGCGTGTAACTTCAACCCTAACGCCTTCACCACTTTCAGGATTGTTCCGAACTCGGGGTTTCCTTCACCTGATAGTGCGCGGTAGAGGCTCTCTCGGGACAACCCTGCGTCACGTGCGACCTGAGTCATGCCTCGCGCTCTCGCTATGGTGCCAAGTGCCTTGGCGATAAAAGCCGGGTCATCTCCAGCCTCCTCCATGCAGGCGTCCAGATAGTTAGCCATGTCCTCTTCTGTCTTGAGGTACTCGGCTGAGTCCCAACGAGTGAATTTTTCGGTCATGGGTTTTGCTCCTGCCAGGACTCCGCGATGAGCCTGGCTTGCTTGATGTCTCGGGGTTGGCTGCTCTTGTCTCCGCCGCAAAGGAGGATGACCACTTGCCGACCTTGTTGCATGAAATAGACTCGATATCCGGGGCCATAGTCAATTCTGACTTCGCTGAGCCCTTCACCGATGGCTTTGACATCGCCAAAATTTCCGTCAGCCATACGATCAATTCGCACCTGAATACGCATCCTGGCGCGACTATCAGCCAACTTTAAAAGCCAGTTGGAAAATGTAGAACTTCGAAGAATCTCAGTCATGGCTGAAGTGTAGCCCTTGAGCTACACATACTCCACACTGTTTTCTCTGTAGCAGATGCACGGTGTCTACACTCTTTGAATCAGCGAATGTTCATCGCTACGTCAAGGAGATGACCATGCAAGTGAAAGCCCTGATCGCCGCTGCGTTTTTCACGCTACTGCCCAGCGCCAGCCACGCCACCAATCTCATGTACATGCCCTTCGAAACCGTGCTGTCGGACGCGATTCGCGCCGGACGGCTGGATGGCAGTGTGAAGTTCTATCTGCTCGGTAATGGGCCGCAGGGGACTCAGCAGTTATTGCGCCGTGGAGTGGTCAGTGATTTGAAGACCAACGGCTTCAACAAGAGTGACCACAACTCCTGCGAGTGGGTGTTGCAGTCGAATCTGATCAAGTTGCAGGCCGATGCCAAGCGGGTCGGGGCGAATGCGGTGGTCAATATCGTCAGCTATTACGACCAGCATGTGCGCAAGGATTTGAATACGTACGAGTGCCGGGCGGGGATTTTTGTCACGCGGGTGGCGTTGAGGGGGGATTTGGTGCGGTTGCCCTGAAATCGGTGATGTTTGGGCCGACGCCTTCGCGAGCAGGCTCGCTCCCACCTTGGAATGCGTTCCCCTGTGGGAGCGAGCCTGCTCGCGATTTGATTGCGCAGCAATCACGCCTTTGAAGGTTCAACCTTGCGCGTGAGCAGGTCGACAAACGCCTTGGCCATCGGCGATTTCTGATCCTTGCGCTGCACCAGCCACACCGCCGACACCGCTTCCGGATCAAGCAACGGCCGGTAGACCACGCCGTCGATGCGCATCCGCTGATAAGACGCCGGCAGCACCGAAACTCCAAGCCCCGCTGCGACCAGACCAATGATGGTCATTGCCTCTCCCGCCTCTTGGGCGAAGTGCGGGCTGAACCCGGCATCGCGCGCCAGACTCAGCAATTGCGCATACAGCCCGCTGCCGTAGCTGCGCGGAAAGAACACAAACGGCTCCAGTGCCAGGGCCGAGAGGAACAGGCCTTCTTCACTGCCCTGCGCCAATGGATGCTTGGAACCGAGCACGGCGACCAGCGGCTCGCGCATCAACTCAACCACACTCAGCGAATCGGGCAAACCCAGCGGGCGCATGATGCCGACCTCGATTGACTCATCCACCAGGCCCTCAGCGACTTGGGTACTGCTCATCTCACGCAAGTTGAGATGCACCGCCGGAAAACGCTGACGAAAGGAAAAGATCGCCTGCGGAATGGTCGAGTTGAACGGCGCCGACGAGGTGAAACCAATCTTCAACTCGCCCAATTCACCGAGCTGCGCACGCCGGGCGACGTCCGCTGCTTTATCAACCTGCGCCAGCACCAAGCGCGCCTCTTCGAGGAACAATCGACCAGCCTCGCTCAACTCGACCCGACGATTGGTCCGTTCGAAGAGCCGCGCGCCGACTTCCTGTTCCAGCGCCTGAATCTGCTGGCTCAGCGGCGGCTGCGAGATACCCAGCACCTGTGCGGCGCGGCCAAAGTGCAGTTCTTCGGCGACGGCGATGAAGTAGCGCAGATGACGCAATTCCATGGAAACCCCATTAGGTCGTTAAAGCTATCAAACAGGTCGAACAATATATTGGATAGAAACATTAGCCAGCTATATGATTTTTTCATTGCCTGCCTGGCCGTGCCCTCCGAGGTCTGAAGTGAAAACTGCTGTCGCACCCCTTGCCCATGAAGTCCCGCCTGCTGCGGCGGACGATGTCGTCGCCGAGCTACAAGAGATCTACATCGAAAAAGGCACGCCGATGTTCATGCGCACGGTGCTGGCGCTGTTTAGCGGCGGCTTCGCGACGTTTGCCCTGCTGTATTGCGTGCAGCCGATGATGCCGCTGCTGTCCCACGAGTACGGAATCAACGCGGCGCAAAGCAGCCTGATCCTCTCGGTGGCCACCGGCATGCTCGCCATCGGCCTGCTGATCACCGGGCCGATTTCCGATCGGGTCGGGCGCAAACCGGTGATGGTGACTGCGCTGTTCGCAGCGGCGCTGTGCACCATGGCCAGTGCAATGATGCCGAGTTGGGAAGGCGTGCTGATCATGCGTGCGCTGATCGGGCTGTCGCTGAGCGGTCTGGCAGCGGTGGCGATGACCTATCTGAGTGAAGAAATTCACCCGCAACACATTGGCCTGGCGATGGGTTTGTACATCGGCGGCAACGCGATTGGCGGGATGAGCGGGCGCTTGATCACCGGCGTGTTGATCGACTTCGTCAGCTGGCACACGGCGATGCTGGTGATCGGTGGTCTGGCGATGATTGCCGCAGCGGTGTTCTGGAAGATCCTCCCCGAGTCGCGCAACTTCCGCTCACGCTCGCTGCACCCGCGCAGTTTGCTCGACGGCTTTACCATGCACTTTCGCGATGCCGGTCTGCCGTTGCTGTTTCTGGAGGCATTCGTGCTGATGGGTGCATTCGTCACCCTGTTCAACTACATCGGTTATCGCTTACTGGCGGCGCCGTACAACCTTGATCAGGTATTCGTGGGTCTGCTGTCGGTGGTGTATCTGTCGGGGATCTACAGCTCGGCGAAGATCGGTTCGCTGGCGGACAAACTGGGGCGACGCAAAGTGTTGTGGGCGACCATTGCGCTGATGTTTGCCGGCCTTGCGTTGACGATGTTTACGCCGCTGCTACTGGTGATCGTCGGCATGCTGATTTTCACCTTTGGTTTCTTTGGCGCGCATTCGGTGGCGAGTAGCTGGATCGGCCGCCGCGCGATCAAGGCCAAGGGGCAAGCGTCGTCGTTGTATCTGTTCAGCTATTACGCCGGGTCGAGCATTGCCGGCACGGCAGGCGGGGTGTTCTGGCACTTGGGCGGATGGAACGGGATTGGCTTGTTCATCGGCGCGCTGTTGCTGGTGGCGCTGTTGGTGGCGTTGAAGCTGGCGAAATTACCGCCGCTGCAGGGTGTCAAAGCCTGAGACAAAACCCATGTGGGAGCGAGCCTGCTCGCGAAGACGTTTTGTCAGTTGATGCAAAGTTTGCTGATCCACCGCTTTCGCGAGCAGGCTCGCTCCCACAGTTGATCTGTGTCCGACATTGAATCGTGGAAACAAAAACGCCCGGCATAAGCCGGGCGTTTTTGTTTTGCAGAATTTAGAGCTGGGCGTCGGTCACTCGTGATACTGCGCCGACAACTCATGCACCGCGCGCAGGAATGCACCGGCGTGCTCCGGATCAACCTCGGGCGTGATGCCATGGCCAAGGTTGAATACGTGACCGCTGCCTTTGCCGTAGCTGGCCAGAATGCGCCCGACTTCAGTGCGGATCGCTTCCGGTTTGGCGTAGAGCACGGTCGGGTCCATGTTGCCTTGCAGCGCCACTTTATCGCCAACACGGGCGCGGGCGTTGCCGATGTCGCAGGTCCAGTCCAGGCCCAGTGCATCCGCGCCAGCGTCGGCGATGCTTTCCAGCCACAGGCCGCCGTTTTTGGTGAAGAGGATCACCGGTACTTTGCGCCCGTCGTGTTCGCGGATCAGGCCGCTGACGATTTTCTTCATGTAAGCCAGCGAGAACTCCTGATACGCCGCCGCCGACAGGTTGCCGCCCCAGGTGTCGAAAATCTGCACCGCTTGCGCGCCAGCCATGATCTGGCCGTTGAGGTACGAGGTCACCGACTGCGCCAGTTTATCCAGCAGCAGGTGCATGGCTTGCGGGTTGTCGTAGAGCATCGCTTTGGTCTTGCGGAAGTCTTTCGACGAACCGCCTTCAACCATGTAGGTCGCCAGGGTCCAAGGGCTGCCGGAGAAACCGATCAGCGGCACGCGACCGTTCAGTTCGCGACGGATGGTGCTGACTGCGTCCATCACGTAGCCGAGGTCTTTGTGCGGATCCGGGATCGGCAGGGCTTCGATGTCGGCGAGGGTGCTGACGACTTTCTTGAAGCGCGGACCTTCACCGGTCTCGAAGTACAGGCCCTGGCCCATGGCATCGGGGATGGTGAGGATGTCGGAAAACAGGATCGCCGCGTCCAGTTGTGGATAGCGGTCGAGCGGTTGCATGGTGACTTCGCAGGCGAATTCCGGATTCATGCACAGGCTCATGAAATCACCGGCCTGGGCGCGGCTGGCGCGGTATTCCGGCAGGTAGCGGCCGGCCTGGCGCATCATCCACACCGGGGTGACGTCAACGGGTTGCTTGAGCAGGGCGCGGAGGAAACGGTCGTTCTTCAGGGCAGTCATGTCGGCATCCGGAAAAAAAGTGCGGGCATTTTCTCAGAGCGCGACGCAAAAGGCACGGATGCAGGTCAGCCTTTTGTCTATCGGGTCAATTTATTGCGCTGGAATGCAGAATTTGCAGCCCCCAAAAACAACTGTGGGAGCGAGCCTGCTCGCGAAGAGGCCGGCACATCCAACATTTAAGTTGGCTGACAGACCGCTTTCGCGAGCAGGCTCGCTCCCACATTTTTGATCGCACTTCAGCTTGAAATGTAATCAGACGCCCAGGTAATCGAGGATCCCTTCGGCGGCATTGCGGCCTTCGAAGATCGCCGTCACCACCAGGTCGGAACCGCGCACCATGTCGCCACCGGCAAAGATTTTCGGGTTGCTGGTCTGGTGCTTGTACTGACCTTGCTCAGGCGCAACGACGCGGCCCTGGCTGTCGGTCTGGATCTCGAACTGTTCGAACCACGGCGCCGGGCTCGGGCGGAAACCGAAAGCGATAACCACGGCGTCGGCCGGGATGATCTCTTCGGAACCCGGGATCGGCTCAGGGCTGCGACGGCCACGGGCGTCCGGTTCGCCGAGACGGGTCTCGACCACTTTCACGCCTTCGACCTTGTCTTCACCGACGATAGCGATCGGCTGGCGGTTGTAGAGGAATTTCACGCCTTCTTCCTTGGCGTTCTTCACCTCTTTGCGCGAGCCGGGCATGTTCGCTTCGTCACGACGATAAGCGCAGGTCACCGATTTGGCGCCCTGACGGATCGACGTGCGGTTGCAGTCCATCGCCGTGTCGCCGCCGCCGAGTACCACAACCTTCTTGCCTTTCATGTCGACGAAATCTTCCGGCGACTTTTCAAAGCCCAGGTTGCGATTGACGTTGGCAATCAGGAAGTCCAGTGCGTCATAAACGCCCGGCAGATCTTCACCGGCAAAACCGCCCTTCATGTAGGTGTAAGTGCCCATGCCCATGAACACCGCATCGTACTCGGCGAGCAGTTGTTCCATGGTCACGTCTTTGCCGACTTCGGTGTTCAGACGGAACTCGATGCCCATGCCGGTGAAGACTTCGCGACGATTGCTCAGCACGGTCTTCTCAAGCTTGAACTCGGGGATACCGAAGGTCAGCAGACCGCCGATTTCCGGGTTCTTGTCGAACACCACCGGAGTTACGCCGCCACGCACCAGCACGTCGGCACAACCGAGACCCGCCGGGCCTGCACCGATGATCGCGACACGTTTGCCGGTCGGCTTGACCTTGGACATGTCCGGGCGCCAGCCCATGGCGAACGCGGTGTCGGTGATGTACTTCTCGACCGAACCGATGGTCACCGCGCCGAAGCCGTCGTTAAGGGTGCAGGCACCCTCGCACAGACGATCTTGCGGGCACACGCGGCCGCAGACTTCCGGCAAGGTGTTGGTCTGGTGCGACAGCTCGGCGGCCTGAAGGATGTTGCCCTCGGCCACCAGCTTCAGCCAGTTGGGAATGAAGTTGTGCACCGGGCACTTCCATTCGCAATACGGGTTGCCGCAACCCAGGCAGCGGTGGGCCTGATCGGCCGACTGCTGGGGTTTGAACGGTTCGTAGATCTCGACGAACTCTTTCTTGCGTTGACGCAACAGTTTCTTCTTCGGATCTTTGCGCCCGACATCGATGAATTGAAAGTCGTTACTGAGACGTTCGGCCATCTTCAAAACCTCTTACACGACAGCTCCAAGCTACAAGCTTCAAGCTGCAAGAAAATCACATTAGTCCGTTACAGCGCGCACTGGCTCCAGCTTGCCGCTTGAAGCCAGTGGCTTGCAGCTGCGCCGTTATTGCGGACTCGCACGAGTACTGGAGAGCAGAGATTTCAAACTCGCCGCCTTCGGTTTGACCAGCCAGAAACGGCGCAGGTAGTCATCGAGGTTTTCGGCGAGTTCACGACCCCACTCGCTGTCGGTTTCCGCGACGTACTCGTTCAGCACGTTTTGCAGGTGGCTGCGATAGGCTTCCATCGCCTCGCCGCTGATCCGCTGGATTTCCACCAGTTCGTGGTTGACCCGGTCAACGAAGGTGTTGTCCTGGTCGAGCACGTAGGCGAAACCACCGGTCATGCCAGAGCCGAAGTTGTAACCGGTCTTGCCCAGAACGCAGACGAAACCACCGGTCATGTACTCACAGCAGTGATCGCCAGTGCCTTCCACAACCGTGTGGGCACCGGAGTTGCGCACGGCGAAACGCTCGCCTGCGGTGCCGGCGGCGAACAACTTGCCGCCCGTGGCGCCGTACAGGCAGGTGTTGCCGATGATGGCGCTGTCCTGAGTTTTGTAAACGCTGCCCTTCGGCGGCACGATGGTCAGCTTGCCACCGGTCATGCCTTTGCCGACGTAGTCGTTGGCGTCGCCTTCGAGGTACATGTTCAGACCGCCAGCGTTCCACACGCCGAAGCTCTGACCGGCAGTGCCTTTGAAGCGGAAGGTGATTGGCGCTTTCGCCATGCCCTGGTTGCCGTGCTTGCGGGCGATTTCGCCGGAGATCCGCGCGCCGATCGAACGATCGCAGTTGCAGATGTCCAGATCGAACTCAGCGCCGCTCATGTCGTTGATCGCCGACGAGGCCATCTCGACCATCTTCTCGGCCAGCAGGCCTTGGTCGAACGGCGGGTTGCGCTCAACGCCGCAGAACTGTGGCTTGTCCGCCGGGATGTGATCGCTGCCCAACAGCGGCGTCAGGTCCAGGTGGTTTTGCTTGGCGGTCTGGCCTTCGAGGATTTCCAGCAGATCGGTGCGACCGATCAGCTCTTCGAGGGAGCGCACGCCGAGCTTGGCCAGCCACTCACGGGTTTCTTCGGCGACGTAGGTGAAGAAATTCACCACCATGTCGACGGTACCGATGTAGTGATCCTTGCGCAGTTTCTCGTTCTGCGTCGCAACGCCGGTGGCGCAGTTGTTCAAGTGGCAGATACGCAGGTATTTGCAGCCCAGCGCGATCATTGGCGCGGTACCGAAGCCGAAGCTTTCGGCGCCGAGAATCGCTGCCTTGATCACGTCGAGGCCGGTTTTCAGGCCGCCGTCGGTCTGCACCCGGACTTTGCCGCGCAGGTCGTTGCCGCGCAGGGTCTGGTGGGTTTCGGCGAGGCCGAGTTCCCACGGTGCGCCAGCGTATTTGATCGAAGTCAGCGGCGAAGCACCGGTGCCACCGTCGTAGCCGGAGATGGTGATCAAGTCCGCATAGGCCTTGGCCACACCAGCGGCGATGGTGCCGACGCCCGCTTCAGCCACCAGTTTCACCGAAACCAGTGCTTTCGGGTTGACTTGTTTCAGGTCGAAAATCAGCTGCGACAAGTCTTCGATCGAATAGATGTCGTGGTGCGGCGGCGGCGAAATCAGGGTTACGCCCGGCACTGCGTAACGCAGCTTGGCGATCAGCCCGTTGACCTTGCCGCCCGGCAGTTGCCCGCCCTCGCCCGGTTTGGCGCCTTGCGCGACCTTGATCTGCAGCACTTCGGCATTGACCAGGTATTCCGGGGTTACCCCGAAACGGCCAGTGGCAACCTGCTTGATTTTCGAACTCTTGATGGTGCCGTAACGCGCCGGGTCTTCACCACCTTCGCCGGAGTTGGAACGCGCACCGAGGCGGTTCATGGCTTCGGCCAGGGCTTCGTGAGCTTCCGGCGACAGTGCGCCCAGCGAGATACCGGCGGAGTCGAAGCGTTTGAGCACCGATTCCAGCGGCTCGATTTCACTGATGTCCAGCGGCGTGTCGAGGGTCTTGACCTTGAACAGGTCGCGGATCATCGACACCGGACGGTTGTCCACCAGCGAGGTGTATTCCTTGAACTTGGCGTAGTCGCCCTGCTGCACAGCGGCTTGCAAAGTGTTGACCACGTCCGGGTTGTACGCGTGATATTCGCCACCGTGAACGAACTTCAGCAGACCGCCCTGCTGGATCGGCTTGCGCGGACTCCAGGCTTCGGTAGCCAGTGCTTTCTGCTCGGCTTCGATGTCGACGAAACGCGCACCCTTGATGCGGCTCGGCACGCCACGGAAGCTCAGGTCGCAGACTTCTTCGGACAGGCCGATGGCTTCGAACAACTGAGCGCCACGGTACGAAGCGATGGTCGAGATGCCCATCTTCGAGAGGATCTTCAGCAGACCTTTGGTGATGCCTTTGCGGTAGTTCTTGAACACCTCATAGAGGTCGCCCAGCACTTCACCGGTACGGATCAGGTCGCCCAGCACTTCGTAGGCCAGGAACGGATACACCGCCGAGGCGCCGAAACCGATCAGCACCGCAAAGTGATGCGGGTCACGGGCGGTCGCGGTTTCAACGAGGATGTTGGAATCGCAACGCAGACCTTTTTCGGTCAGGCGGTGGTGCACGGCACCGGTCGCCAGCGAGGCGTGGATCGGCAGCTTGCCCGGGGCGATATGACGGTCGCTCAGAACGATTTGGGTGCGACCGGCGCGCACGGCCTCTTCAGCCTGATCGGCAACATTGCGGATCGCCGCTTCGAGGCCGACGCTTTCGTCGTAGTTGAGATCGATGATCTGCCGCTCGAAACCCGGGCGGTCGAGGTTCATCAGCGAGCGCCACTTGGCCGGAGAAATGACCGGCGAGCTGAGGATCACGCGCGAAGCGTGTTCCGGCGACTCCTGGAAAATGTTGCGCTCGGCACCGAGGCAGATTTCCAGCGACATCACGATCGCTTCACGCAGCGGGTCGATCGGCGGGTTGGTAACCTGCGCGAACTGCTGGCGGAAATAGTCGTACGGCGTGCGCACGCGCTGCGACAGCACGGCCATCGGCGTGTCGTCGCCCATCGAGCCCACGGCTTCGTAGCCTTGTTCGCCGAGCGGACGCAGCACCTGATCACGCTCTTCGAACGTGACCTGATACATCTTCATGTATTGCTTGAGCTGATCGACGTCGTAAAACGCCGAACCGTGGTCGTTGTCTTCCATGGTCGCCTGAATGCGCAGGGCATTCTTGCGCAGCCATTGCTTGTACGGATGACGGGATTTCAGACGGTTGTCGATCGCATCGGTGTCGAGGATCTGCCCGGTTTCGGTGTCCACCGCGAAGATCTGGCCCGGGCCGACACGGCCTTTGGCAATCACGTCTTCTGGCTTGTAGTCCCACACGCCGATTTCCGAGGCGAGGGTAATGAAACCGTTGGTGGTGGTGACCCAGCGCGCCGGACGCAGACCGTTACGGTCGAGCAGGCACACCGCGTAACGACCGTCGGTCATTACTACGCCAGCCGGGCCGTCCCACGGCTCCATGTGCATCGAGTTGTACTCGTAGAACGCACGCAGATCCGGGTCCATGGTTTCGACGTTCTGCCACGCCGGCGGAATGATCATCCGCACGCCACGGAACAGGTCGATGCCACCGGTGACCATCAGTTCGAGCATGTTGTCCATGCTCGAGGAGTCGGAACCGACACGGTTGACCAGCGGGCCGAGCTCTTCCAGATCCATCAGATCGTTGGTGAACTTGGTCCGACGGGCCTGCGCCCAGTTACGGTTACCGGTGATGGTGTTGATCTCGCCGTTGTGGGCGAGGAAGCGGAATGGCTGCGCCAGCGGCCATTTCGGCAGGGTGTTGGTGGAGAAGCGCTGGTGGAACACGCAGATCGCGGTTTGCAGGCGCTCGTCGCTCAGGTCTGGATAAAACGCGGCCAGGTCGGCCGGCATCATCAGGCCTTTATAGATGATGGTTTTGTGCGAAAAGCTGCAGATGTAGTGGTCGGAGTCGACGGCATTGGCCACCGACGAACGACGACGTGCGCTGAACAGCTTCACGGCCATGTCCTGATCGCTCAGGCCTTCACCGCCGATGTACACCTGCTCGATCTGCGGCAGGCGCTCAAGGGCCAGGCGGCCGAGGACGCTGGTGTCGATCGGCACTTTGCGCCAGCCGATCAGTTGCAGACCTTCAGCGAGGATCTCGCGGTTCATGTTCTCGCGAGCGGCTTCGGCCTTGACCGGATCCTGGTTGAAGAAAACCATGCCCACTGCATATTGCTTGGGCAGTTCGACGCTGAAGGTTTCCTGGGCAATGGCTCGCAGGAACGCGTCAGGCTTCTGAATCAGCAGACCGCAACCGTCACCGGTCTTGCCGTCGGCATTAATCCCACCGCGGTGGGTCATGCAGGTCAGGGCCTCGATGGCCGTTTGCAAAAGGGTATGACTGGGCTCGCCCTGCATATGGGCTATCAGGCCGAAACCGCAGTTATCCTTGAATTCATCTGGTTGGTACAGACCTGCTTTCATAGACACTTTCTCACCAGGCTGCCTCTTTTCGAGGCAAATTTCTTTTCAATTCAACCACTTGCATCCCGCGCCGAACGTACGCCGGCTTAGCAGGGGCAAAAGGGTGGTCATTGTACACAGCGACACAGAGGCTCACAAATTTGACGACGAAATGTCGCAAATTCATGTCGCATTTGTGAAAGGTTTAAAGCGATCTGCTGTGCTAGTCAAAACTTTTTTAATTTTGACCGCAACGACTCAAAGACTACTGTGACGCAGACACCACAAGGCACGCGGCCTGTGAAGGCGGCGCGCACTCGTAGAAATTTTGAGGTGCTTGGAGAGGCGGCCTGGGTAAGGCCGCCGAATCTTCAGCGAGTTGTTGCCAGTTCCTGTTGGACGCTGGCGACAGTGCGAGGCCAAGGTTTACCAGCCTGAACCTTCGCTGGCAAGGCCTTGATGGCAGAAACGGCCGCATCACGATTGGCAAAGTTGCCGTAGGTGATCACGTAAAGCGGCTTGCCGTTGAGGACTTTCTTGAAATAACGGTACTCACCACCCTGCTCCTTGACGAAGCTTTGCGCGGCAGCTTCCGAGCTGGTGCCGAGAATCTGCACCACGTAGTTACCGGTCGGCTGACCGGCGTACCAGCTGCCACCGGCCGCTTTGGCGACAGTAACCGGCTTCTCGGCCGGTTTCGCGGCTGCAACAGGTTTGGCTGGCGCCGGAGCCGGTTTGGCTGCTGGCGCTGCTGGAGCAGGCTTGGCGGTGGCAACCTGAGTTGGCGCGGGGGTCGGCTTGGCTGCCGGGACAGGAACCGGTGTTGGCGCAGGACCTGCCGGAACACCCGCGGGTGGCGCCGAAGTGGTCACGGTTGGCGGGGTGTCGCTGGAACCTTCCAGCGGCACACCGTCGTCACCTTCAGTGATACCGCC
Source organism: Pseudomonas tensinigenes (assembly GCF_014268445.2). Lineage (NCBI taxonomy): Bacteria > Pseudomonadati > Pseudomonadota > Gammaproteobacteria > Pseudomonadales > Pseudomonadaceae > Pseudomonas > Pseudomonas tensinigenes. The sequence goes on along the minus strand of NZ_CP077089.1, from coordinate 699,308 downwards.
CGCTGCTTCAGCCAACGGACCGCGCATCACCGGTTGCGAGTTGCCGACCAACGGCAGCGGCATCGGCTGCGTATTACCGGCGAATTCGACGTTCGGCGCGCCGCCATTGGCTGCGCCCTGGCCCAACGGCAACTGCGCCTGTTCATTGGCCGGTGCGCCGGTGGTTGGCGCCTTGTTGCGACCCGGCATCAGCCAGGCGGCGGCGACCGCGACCACAACGACGGCGGAAATCGCCAATACGTGTTTCTTCGGCATGTTGAACCCCATACTTGGACGCTTGACCGCAGAGCGGCTGGCAATCATGACTTCGATCAGAGCATCGCGAGCGACCTGGTTGATGTTGCCCGGCCAACCCTCGGCACTTTCGTGAATATCAGAGATCTGATCCGCGGTGAAAAGTTCGACACCGCGACCGGCACCTTCGAGCCGTTGGTCGAGATACTCGCGAGTCTCTTCTTCGGTGTAAGGCTGCAATTCGATGACGTGGAAGCGCTCTTCCTCAAGGTGCAACGCCTCGAGCTGAGCGATCAGCGAGGACTCACCGAACAGGAACACATGCGGGCGACCTTCCGGAGCGCCGGCACCCAGCGCCATCAGCGCTTCCAGGGCGGATTCGTCGAGTTGCTCGGCGTCATCCACCAGCAGATAGACTTCCTGGCCGGTCAGCGCGAGTTGCACAACCTGGTCCAGAATCGCGCCAACTTCGGCCTGAGCGACGTTCAGCGCCTGCGCGACCTGACGCAACACGCCAGCAGCATCACCGGCGCCACGCGCGGAAACCACCACGCTCTGCACCGATTGCTTGTTAGTGCTGGCGACCAGCGCCTGACGCAGCAGGGTTTTACCACTGCCTTGCGGACCAGTGACCACAAGTAGCAATTGGCTATAGCGCGCCAGATGATGCAATTGACCCAGCACCGGTTTGCGCTGAGCCGGGAAGAACTTGAAGCCCGGCACACGCGGCGCGAACGGGTCGTGGCTTAACTGGAAATGGCCGAGGAACGCCTCGTCGGCATGCAAACTAGTCATCGGAATCTTATTAACCTTTAAGCTGAGCCAGGGCGCGGTAATCCGCTCCCAGCGTGGCCTGTAGAACCTCTTTCGGATAATCGTCGGTCACTACCGCTTCGCCCATCCGGCGCAGCAGCACCAGGCGCAGACGACCGTCGATCACTTTTTTATCAATTGCCATGTGTTCCAGGAAATCGGCTTCGGTCATTTCCGTCGGCGGGATCACCGGCAGACCGGCGCGCTGGAACAGACGAATGCCGCGATCACGCTCCTGTTCACTGATCCAGCCCAGGCGCGCGGACATTTCCAGCGCCATCACCGTGCCAGCCGCGACGGCCTCACCGTGCAGCCAGACACCATAGCCCATGTGGGTCTCGATGGCGTGGCCGAAGGTGTGGCCAAGATTGAGCGTGGCGCGCACGCCGGTTTCCTTCTCATCGGCACCGACCACCGCAGCCTTCGCTGCGCAAGAGCGCTCGATCGCGTAAGTCAGGGCTTTCTGGTCGAGCGCACACAGGGCATCGACGTTTTCTTCGAGCCAGGTCAGGAACGGCTCGTCACAGATAAGCCCGTATTTGATGACTTCGGCCAGACCGGCGGACAGCTCGCGCTCTGGCAGGGTTTTCAGGGACGCCGTATCGATCAGCACCACGTTCGGCTGATAGAACGCGCCGACCATGTTCTTGCCCAGCGGATGGTTGATGCCGGTCTTGCCGCCCACCGACGAATCGACCTGGGACAGCAACGTAGTAGGAATCTGGATAAAGTCGACACCGCGCTGGTAGCAGGCAGCGGCGAAGCCGGCCATGTCGCCGATCACACCGCCGCCGAGGGCGATCACGGTGGTGCGGCGGTCATGACGGGCAGTCAGCAGACCGTCGAAGATCAGTTGCAGGGTTTCCCAGTTCTTGAAGGCTTCGCCGTCCGGCAACACCACGGAGATCACCGAGAACTGCGCCAGGCTGCGGGTCAGACGTTCGAGATAGAGCGGCGCAACGGTCTCGTTGGAGATGATTGCCACCTGCCGCCCATGGATGTGCGGAGCCAGCAGTTCGGGCTGATCCAACAAACCTTCGCCAATATGAATCGGGTAGCTGCGCTCGCCTAGATCGACCTTGAGTGTCTGCATGTGTCCCCACAGTGAAGATGGAAGCAGGCGTCCTGCCCTGAATTATTGGTTATCTGCGGCCTATTGCGGGTATGACGCCGCTCGCACGCCATCCGCCACAACCTCGACGAGCTGTGACAGGACGCCGAGGATAGCGCATTTCGAGCGCTGCTTTAACGGGGAGGAAGTTGCGCCAGACGATCGAGAATGTCGAGCACCACCATGCGCGGCGGCCGTTCGTCGGTTTCCACCACCAGATCGGCGATTTCCCGATAGAGCGGATCCCGAATCGCCAGCAGGTCGCGCAGGGTTTTCTCCGGATTGGCGGTGCGCAGCAATGGCCGATTGCGGTCGCGAGACGTACGGCCGACCTGCTGTTCAACGGAGGCGTGCAGATACACCACTCGCCCACCCTCATGCAGGGCCTTGCGATTGGCATCGCGCATGACTGCGCCACCGCCGGTCGCCAACACCACGCCATCGAACGCGCACAGTTCGGCGATCATCGCCTGCTCACGGTCACGAAAGCCGGGTTCGCCTTCCTTGTCGAAGATCCACGGGATATTGGCGCCCGTGCGCAGTTCAATTTCCTTGTCGGAATCTTTGAACGGCAGGCGCAGCTCTTTGGCCAGCAACCGGCCGATGGTGCTTTTGCCAGCGCCCATCGGTCCTACAAGAATCAAATTTCGCACAGAATCAACGACTCACAGCAATCGCCTGGTTATTCATGATACGTGGTGTGAGAAATACCAGCAGCTCGGATTTTTTCTCCGAAACCACATCACGCCGGAAAAGGCGGCCAAGATACGGCACATCGCCAAGAAATGGCACCTTATCTACGACCTTGCTTTGAGTATTTGAGAAAACACCGCCAATCACGATGGTTTCGCCGTCATTGACCAGTACCTTGGCGTTGACCTCGTTTTTCTTGATCGGCGGCACATCCTGCACTTTGTTCAGGTAATCCGGTTCGTCCTTGGTGACCTTGACCTCCATGATGATGCGATTGTCGGGGGTGATCTGCGGCGTGACTTCCAGCGACAGCGATGCCTCCTTGAACGACACCGACGTGGCACCGCTGGAGCTGGCTTCCTGATACGGAATCTCGGTGCCTTTGAGGATTTTTGCGGTTTCTTTGTCGGAGGTGACCACTTTCGGCTGCGAGACGATTTCGCCGTTGCCGGTTTTCTCCATCGCTGTCAGCTCAAGATCGAGCAAGACATTGTCAGTGATGAAGGCAATGCCGATCCCCGAGGTATTACCCACGGCCCCCATATCGACAAACGGTGAGTTGGTACTGGTGCTGCCCGGCGTACCAATGGTGGTTGATGAACCGTTGACCCCGGAAGCGTTCCAGTTGCCCTTGTTCTGGATCGAGCCGCCCCAGCGCACGCCGAGGCTTTTGTCGTAATCGACGTTAGCCTCGACGATCCGCGCCTCGATCATCACCTGACGCACCGGAATATCCAGCTGCGCCACGATCCGCCGCAGTTCGTCGAGACGATCCTGAGTCTGGTAGGCAATGATGTTGTTGGTCCGCTCATCGACAGTAATCGAACCGCGCTCGTCGATTTTAGCCTCAGCACTGGTCACCGACTGGAACAGCTTGGCGATGTCCGCCGCCTTGGCGTAATTCACTTGCAGCAGCTCACGGCGCAACGGCGCCAGTTCGGCAATCTGCTTCTGCGACTCCAGTTCCTGGCGCTCGCGGGCAGCGATTTCATCGGCGGGAGCGACCAGCAGCACGTTACCGATCTTGCGTTTATCCAGACCTTTGGTTTTCAGCACCAGATCCAGCGCCTGATCCCACGGCACGTTTTGCAGACGCAAGGTGATGCCGCCCTGCACCGTATCGCTGGCGACCAGATTGAGGTTGGTGAAATCGGCGATCAGTTGCAGCACCGAGCGCACATCAATGTCCTGGAAATTCAGCGAGAGCTTTTCGCCGACGTACGCCTGACGGTCGGCATTACGTTTCTGCAGGTCATCGACGGTCATCGGGCGGATGCTGACGGTTAGCTTGTTGTCGGTCTGGAAGGTGGAGTACTCGTAGGTGCCGCTGGGTTCGACAGTAATAACCGTGCGATCACCGCTCACCCCGGCATTGACGAACTGCACCGGAGTAGCAAAATCCTTGACGTCGAGGCGTACCCGCAACTTGTCTGGTAACTGCGTGCGGGTAAAGTTGAGGATGATCTTGCCGTCATGTTCCTGGATATCCGGAGCGATGGTCGGGTCGGACAGGTCGATGACGACATTACCTTCACCTGCCGTACCGCGCTGGAAGTCCACACCGCGAATCGCCCGGTTTTTCGGCACAAAGGCCTTGGCGGGCGCAGGCGCTTTAGCGGTAGCACGAGGTGCGACGGCAGCAGGACGCGTCGCCGCTGCCGGTGCGCCCTGACCAACCACCACGAACAGGTTATTGCCTTCGACCCGCGTGGTGTAAGGCGCCAGTTGCGTGAGACTGACAATCAGCCGCGTCCGCTCCTTGGCCTCGACCACCGTGGCCGTGCGCGCATTACCACTGCCCAGATCAAGATTCTTGCTGGCCAACTGACTGGCGACACCGGGCAGATCCAGCGCAATCCGCGCCGGTGATTCGGTGGTGTAGCCCTTGGGTTGCGGCGGCGGGCCGTCGAACGACAACTTCAGCTCGACGCGATCACCCGGCAACGCCGCCACGTCGAGCGTCTTCAGATTGGCCGCGAATACCATCGGCGACATCAGCGCTATCCATAGCGAAAAACCGAGGGTGGAGAAAATCCTGTTCATTGTTCGACTTCCACTATGAGTGCTCTTTCAAAGGAATGGTGCGCGGGCGCTCCAGCCAGGCGCCTTCGCCGTCGGGCACGATTTCGACGACATCGACCTGGGTGGCGCTGATGGCGACGATGCGACCGTCGTTGCGCCCCAGGTAATCGCCGACTTTTAACCGATGTACGCCGCCAGCACCGCGCAACAACGCAAAGGAGCCGGAAACATTGGAGATCGTGCCAACCATCTCGAACTGCTCGATGTTGAAACCTTCGAGGTATTGCTTGACCCGGTTGGGGTCGGGCTTGACGTTACGCGAGCCGTGCTTCTGCCCGGCCAGATCGACGCGCACCTGGCGCGAGAACGGACTGCGCAGGTTGGCAGCGCTGTAAGTGAATGTTGGGTAAGACCGAAATGTCGGGGTTGGTTCAATCTTGCCTGCCGGGCGCAGGCGCACTTCATTCAAGTAGGCATCGAGGTCACCGGAGTCATCGCTACCACCACAACCGTTCAACGCGAGCAGCGTCATCGACAACGCAATACAACGAATCGGGCTCATTTCTGCAGCCCCTTGTCGTTATAGCGGTAGGTCTTGGCAAGTATGCTCATGCGTAACTTCGGCCCGCCCTCTTTATCGGCAGGAGCGAGTTCGAAATCATGCAGGGTAACGATGCGCGGCAGTCCAGCCACGCCGCTGACGAAGGTGGCGAGATCGTGATAGGCGCCGGTGACGGTGATCTGAATCGGCAGTTCTATGTAGAACTGCTGGGTGACCTCCGGCAGCAGTTTGATCTCTTCGAACTCCAGACCACTGCCCAGACCGGTACGCGTGATGTCTTCGAGCAGCCCCGGCACTTCGGTGTCACTGGGCAATTGGCGCAACAGCACGCCGAAGGTATTTTCCATTTCCTTCATTTGCTGGGTGTACAGCTCAAGATTGGCTGACAGGCGCGCCTTGCTGGCGAACTGCTCTTTGAGGGTGATCTCTTCCTCACGTTTGAGGTCGAGCTGATTTTCCATGTCACTGATGAAAAAGTTATAGCCAAGCGCCAACACCAGCACCATCAACAGCGCTCCGGCGATAAATTTCACCGCCGCCGGCCAGGAACCGATGTTGCTGGTGTCGAGATCGTTGAAATCGATGTCGCGCAAACTTTCAAGCCATTCGGACGGTTTCATTGGTCGTCCTCCACAGCTTGCGGCTGGGTCTGCCGTACGGTCAGTTCAAACGTGTTGGTCTGGTCCACCTGGCCGGCAGTCGTCGCCTTGACTTCGTTGAGACTCGGCGCATCAAACCAGTCCGACGCCTCCAGATTGCGCATCAGGTCCGAGACGCGGTTGTTGGACTCTGCGGCGCCACTGATCGACAGGGTTTTGCCGGCCATCTTCACATCGGTGAAATACACCCCGTCAGGCAGCGTGCGTGCCAATTGATCGAAGATTCGGCCGCTGATCTGCCGGTTGCCCTGCAAGTCCTGGATGATGCGCATGCGTTCGACCAGTTGCTGACGCCGGGCCTTGAGATCGCTGATCTGTTTGATCCGCTCGTCGACCACAGCGATCTGCTTGCCGATGTAATCATTGCGCGCCACTTGCCGCGTAATCGCCGCACTGATGATCTGGTCGGCAATCAGCACCGCGCCGACCGAGCCGACCACCACGCCGATCAAGGCCAGCAAAAAGCGTTTGCGCCGTTCTTCGCGACGCTCTTCGCGCCAGGGCAGGAGGTTGATCCGCGCCATCAGTCGAAACTCCTGAGCGCGAGCCCGCAGGCAATCATCAGCGCCGGCGCATCGCTGGCCAGCGCACCGGCGTTGACCTTGCTGCTCAAGGCCATATTGGAAAACGGGTTGGCCACTTGCGTCGGCGTGTTCAGGCGTTGCTCGATCAGCCGGTCCAGCCCAGGCACTGACGCCGTGCCACCGGCGAGCAGAATGTGATCGACGGCGTTGTATTGCCCGGAGGCGAAGAAGAACTGCAATGAGCGTGAGACCTGCTGCACCAGCGCCTCACGGAACGGCTGCAAGACCTCACTGATGTAATCATCGGGCAGACCACCCTGCTTTTTCGCCAGCCCCGCTTGCTCGAGGGTCAGGCCATAACGCCGCTGGATTTCTTCGGTCAATTGCCGCCCCCCGAACAGTTGCTCGCGGGTATAGATGATCTTGCCGTTGTGCAGGACGCTGAGGGTGGTCATGGTCGCGCCGATGTCGACCACCGCCACGGTCAGACGCTCCTGAGAGGCTGCCAGTTGCGTTGCGAGCAAGCCGAACGAGCGCTCCAGCGCATAAGCCTCGACATCGACCACCCGCGCGGTCAGCCCGGCGAGAGCCAGCGCCGCTTCACGGACTTCGACGTTTTCCTTGCGACAGGCGGCGAGCAACACGTTGACCCGCTCGGGATTGCGCGGTGATACGCCCTGGACTTCAAAGTCGATGGCGACTTCGTCCAGCGGGTAGGGAATGTATTGGTCGGCTTCGATCTTGAGCTGGTTTTCCAGTTCATCGTCGGACAGCCCGGCGTCCATTTCGATGACCTTGGTGATCACGGCGGAACCGGCCACCGCCACCGCCACGCTCTTGAGCCCGGTACGCGCCTTGACCAGCACGCGGCTCAGGGCCTGACCGACGCCTTCAAGCTCGGCGATGTTCTTTTCGACCACGGCATTGACCGGCAATGGCTCTACCGCGTATGCCTCGACCCGGTAGCGGTCACCCTGACGGCTCAGTTCCAGCAGCTTCACTGACGTGGAGCTGATGTCGATCCCCAGTAACGTTTTGGCCTTTTTATTGAAGAGTCCCAGCACTACCAATTCCCTATGACTTTCCGTGAGTTACGGACTCTGTAATACGCATTGCGTTCCTTCACCCCGTCTTGACAGAAGCGCAAATGACGCCCCCAGCAGAAAAGTGCTTATAATGCCCAGTGTTTTTTTCCGCTTTTTACTGCAAGCGCGGATGGTTCTGTGTGTAGCCGGAACCCCGTCGCCAAATTCATTCTTTGCCCTGGATGTTCAAACGCCTTGATTCGTCTGCTGAAATTTTTCGGTTGGTCCATCGTCGCCGTTTTCTGCGGACTGCTTTTAGGTCTCAGCGGCGCGTTTCTTTACCTTAGTCCGGGTTTGCCCTCTGTGGAGGCTCTGCGAAGCATTCAGTTGCAGATTCCCCTGCGGGTCTACTCCAGCGACAACAAGTTGATCGCAGAATTTGGCGAAATGCGCCGTACACCGATCCGTTTCGCCGACATTCCCCCCAATTTCATTAATGCGTTACTAAGTGCTGAAGACGACAATTTCGCCAACCACTATGGCGTCGATCCGAGCAGCCTGATGCGCGCCGCGACCCAACTGGTCAAAAGCGGACACATTCAGTCCGGCGGCAGCACCATCACCATGCAGGTGGCGAAGAACTTCTTCCTGACCAGCGAACGCAGCTTCTCGCGCAAAACCACCGAAATTCTTCTGGCCCTGCAGATCGAGCGGCAGCTGACCAAGGATGAAATCCTTGAGCTGTACGTGAACAAGATCTATCTGGGCAACCGCGCCTATGGCATCGAAGCGGCGGCGCAGGTGTATTACGGCAAGTCGATCCGCGATGTCAGCCTGGCGCAGATGGCGATGATCGCCGGCCTGCCGAAAGCGCCGTCGCGCTTCAACCCGCTGGCCAACCCGGCGCGCAGTAAAGAACGCCGCGACTGGATCCTCGGGCGCATGTACAAGCTCGGCAAGATCAGCGAAGCGGATTACACCGCCGCCATCAATGAGCCGCTAAACGCCAGCTATCACGTGCCGACCCCGGAAGTGAACGCGCCGTACATCGCCGAAATGGCCCGTGCCGAAATGGTCGGCCGCTACGGCAGCGATGCCTATACGGAAGGTTTCCGCGTCACCACCACGGTGCCGAGCAATCTGCAGGAAATGGCCAATACCGCGCTGCACGAAGGTTTGATGACCTACGACCAGCGTCACGGCTACCGCGGCCCCGAGTCGCGCTTGCCAGGCAAGACGCGCGAAGCGTGGGCCAGTGAGCTGACCAAACAACGCACCATCAGCAGCCTCGAGCCGGCCATCGTCACTCAGGTCGACAAGAACGGCCTGCAAGTGCTGACCCGCACCGGCGAAGAGCACGTCGCCTGGGACACCATGAAATGGGCGCGTCCGTTCCTCAACACCAACAGCATGGGCGCCAACCCGCGTCAGCCGTCGGATGTCGCGGCGGTCGGCGATCTGGTTCGCGTGCAGCGTCAGAAAGACAATTCGCTGAAGTTCAGCCAGATCCCGCAGGCACAAGGTGCACTGGTTTCGCTGGATCCGCAGAACGGTGCGATTCGCTCGCTGGTCGGCGGTTTCGCCTTCGAACAGAGCAACTACAACCGTGCCATGCAGGCCAAGCGTCAGCCGGGTTCGAGCTTCAAACCGTTCGTCTACAGCGCTGCGCTGGACAGCGGCTACACCGCTGCGACGCTGGTCAACGATGCGCCGATCGTGTTCGTCGACGAGTACCTGGACAAGGTCTGGCGCCCGAAGAACGACACCAACACCTTCCTCGGCCCGATCCGCTTGCGCGAGGCGCTGTACAAGTCGCGTAACCTCGTGTCGATCCGCTTGCTGCAAGCGATGGGCGTGGGCAAGACCATCGACTACATCACTCGCTTCGGCTTCAACAAGCAGGATCTGCCGCCAAATCTGTCGCTGGCGCTGGGCACCGCAACGCTGACGCCGATGGAGATCGCCACCGGTTGGAGTACGTTCGCCAACGGCGGCTACAAGATCACCCCGTACATCATCGACAAGATCGAAAGCCGTAACGGCGACACGCTGTTCCTCGCCAACCCGCCGACCGTGCCTCAGGGCGGATCGGCGACGGACGGTATCGCAGCACCGAACAGTGAGTCGTTTACGGTCAACGCCACACCGGTTGCAGGTGAAGTACCGGGCAACGCAGCCGTGCCACAAACGCCGGCAGTGGCTGAGCGGATCGTCGATGGTCGCACCACGTACATCCTCAACAGCATGTTGCAGGACGTGATCAAGCTCGGCACCGGCCGTCGCGCGCTGGCCATGGGCCGCAGCGATATCGCCGGTAAAACCGGTACCACCAACGAATCGAAAGATGCGTGGTTCTCCGGCTACAACGCCGATTACGTGACCACGGTCTGGACCGGCTTCGACCAGCCGGAAAGCCTCGGTCGTCGCGAGTTCGGTGGCACCGTGGCGCTGCCGATCTGGATGAACTACATGTCGGCCGCGCTGAAGGACAAGCCGCCGCATGTTCAGCCTGAGCCGGAAGGTTTGTTGAGCCTGCGCGTGGATCCGGTCAGTGGCCGTGCAGCTACGCCGAGCACGCCGGGCGCGTACTTCGAGCTGTTCAAGTCTGAGGACACGCCGCCGTCGGTGAATGAGCTGGGCAATGGCACGGCGCCGGGCAGTCCGCTGCCGGCTGATGAGCAGGCGCCGATCGATTTGTTCTGATCTAACGGTATTGAAAAGCCCCGCTTTCGTGAGAAGTGCGGGGCTTTTTATTGCCTGAGGATCAAGAGCCCCTCACCCTAACCCTCTCCCGGAGGGAGAGGGGACTGACCGAGTTGTCTGGCTTCCTACATCGACCTGAAAGTATGGTGTCGATTATGGATTCGGCAGGGCATGTTCAGGTCGGTGCAACTCCCGAGCATCCCCCAGTCAGTCCCCTCTCCCTCCGGGAGAGGGCTAGGGTGAGGGGCTCTTGATCCTCAGGCAATAAAAAGCCCCGACTCTCACGAGCCGGGGCTTTCGGTTGAAGCGCTACAACGACTTAGCCGTTGAACACGTCATCCACGCTTTTCAGCGGGTAGTTCTTCGGATACGGCAGGGTCGCCACACCAGTCTCGATTGCTGCCTTGGCCACAGCGTCGGAGATCAGGGTGATCAGGCGCTTGTCCATTGGCTTCGGAATGATGTACTCACGACCGAATTCCAGCGGCGCGCCACCGTAGGCATCGCACACGTCCTGTGGAACAGGCAGCTTGGCCAGTTCACGCAGGGCGTTGGCCGCAGCCACTTTCATTTCTTCGTTGATGCGCTTGGCGCGAACGTCCAGGGCACCACGGAAGATGAACGGGAAGCCCAGCACGTTGTTGACCTGGTTCGGGTAGTCCGAACGGCCGGTGGCCATGATCACGTCGCTACGGGTAGCGTGCGCCAGCTCCGGGGAGATTTCCGGATCCGGGTTCGAGCAGGCGAACACGATCGGGTTCGGTGCCATCGACAGCAGGCCTTCAGCGCTGAGCAGGTTCGGGCCGGACAAACCGACGAACACGTCAGCGCCCGCCAGTGCGTCAGCCAGGCTGCGCTTGTCGGTCGCGTGAGCGAATACGGCTTTGTACTGGTTCAGGTCGTCACGGCCGGAGTGGATCACGCCGGTACGGTCAACCATGAAGATGTTTTCGATGCGTGCACCCATGCTCACCAGCAGTTTCATGCAGGAGATGGCCGCAGCGCCGGCGCCCAGGCAGACGATCTTGGCGTCTGGCAGGGTTTTGCCAGCGATTTCCAGGGCGTTGATCATGCCCGCAGCAGTCACGATCGCGGTGCCGTGCTGGTCATCGTGGAACACCGGAATGTCGCACTGCTCGATCAGAGCACGTTCGATCTCAAAGCACTCTGGCGCCTTGATGTCTTCCAGGTTGATGCCACCGAAGGTGATGGAGATGCGTTTTACCGTGTCGATGAAGGCTTGCGGGCTTTCGGAGTCGACTTCGATGTCGAAAACGTCGATGCCGGCGAAGCGCTTGAACAGTACGCCTTTACCTTCCATCACTGGCTTGGAAGCCAATGGGCCGAGGTTGCCCAGACCGAGAATCGCGGTGCCATCGGAAATGACTGCAACCAGGTTGCCCTTGCCGGTGTATTTGTAGGCCAGTTCAGGATCGCGAGCGATCTCACGCACTGGTTCAGCTACGCCGGGGCTGTAGGCCAGCGACAAGTCGCGAGCGGTAGCAGTGGCCTTGGTGAGCTCGACACTCAGCTTCCCTGGACGAGGATTGGCATGATATTCGAGAGCGGCAGTTTTCAGATCAGACATTTTGGCATTCCGCTTTTTACTGTTGGACAGACTGGTCAGCGAGGATACGCGCCTCGCAAAGTCCCCACAAGACTGAGCGGTCACCCCTGTCAAGCGCCCTGCCCTACGACTTTGGGCCAAGAGCCACGGCGCACAAGGGCTGGACTGTTCACAATCGATAGAAAAAATGTCTACAATTTTTCTTCAGCGCGGCGTTTGCAACATCGCAGGATCCGTCAACGGAAGTAGCCAGCGCGACTGACCGGATTGCAATCCATCGCGCCGGGAACGATCAACGATCCAGCCGCGAGCCTCGATCTGCTTGCCTTTCAGCGCCTGCAAACGGGCATTGTCGAATTGTCCGACCAGATTGGGTGCAACGCGCAATACAAGCGCATCCTGCAACTCGATCCAGATTCCGCCACGATTGCGCTGAACCTTGCTCACACGCCCACTGATCACGGCGAAACCCGAGCGCTGAATCTGCTCCGCTTTCAGTACAGGAGATTGCCGCCAAAGGCCCAGCCCGGCCTTTCGCGCACTGCGTTCGGCGGCTTGCTGGCAGGCGACAAGATCGACATTCGGCGCCACCGCGACCTGGAAACCGAGGCCATCGGCGAGCATTTGCGCTTCGAGATTGGCGCCGCTGGCGCTGTAAATATGCGCGAGCGTACGCCCGTAATGGTCTTTGGCTTGCTTGCCGGGCAGCAATCCGACGCGTCCACCGCTGGCATCGACCAGCGCTTGCAGGCGTTTGCGTGCCGCCACGGCGAAGGGTTCGTCGCTGCGGCCCTGCTTGCCCAGTTCAGGCGTGTTGAGGCCGATCATGCGTACGCTGCGACCATCGCTCAGGCGCAGCGTGTCGCCATCGACCACGCGCTGCACCGTGACGCTGGTCAGCCCCGCAGGTGCCGGGCAGAAGGCTTGCGCCCCGGACAGCCAAATCGCAGACACAAAAAAGGCGCCCGCAAGGGACGCCTTTTTCAGCAACGAGGAAAAGCCCACCGGGCCCTTCAACCTTACTCTGCAGCAGCAGGTTTCTTGCCGAAAGCACCGAAACGGTCTGCGAAGCGCTGAACGCGGCCGCCAGTGTCCAGAGTCTTCTGCTTACCGGTGTAGAACGGGTGGCATTCGTTGCAAACGTCGATTGGCAGAGCTTTGCCGAAAGTCGAACGAGTTTCGAACTTGTTGCCACAGCTGCAGGTAACAGCGATGACTGGGTAATTCGGGTGAATATCAGCTTTCATGGTGTCTTCCTCAGCTAGCGTGCCGCCACCCAACACTATTGTTGAATACCGCACGTAATTAGGCCGCGGATTCTACCAGACCTTTTCAAACACGCAAGCTGTCACCGAGACCGACCGTCTGCTAGGCTCCCGGCCCATTGCGCTGTCCCTGTGGGAGCGAGCCTGCTCGCGAAAACGATCTATCAGCCAGTATTTTCGTCGCCTGACACGCCGCTTTCGCGAGCAGGCTCGCTCCCACAGGTAATGTACGCAGTCCTTTTAATCGTCTGTTTATAGAGATCCCCCCCGCGTGCCCGACGCCATTCTGCGCCTCGCCCTGCCTTCACCCTTGCGCCGCCTGTTCGACTATCGGGCCCCGGCCGGCGTGCTGCGTGAACAATTGCAGCCGGGCATGCGCCTGCGGGTACCGTTCGGTCGACGCGAGATGATCGGGATTCTGGTCGAGGTCACCGACACCAGCGAAGTCCCGGTGGAAAAACTCAAACCGGCGCTGGCTCTGCTTGATGCCACGCCGCCGCTGCCACCGGCGCTGTTCAAGTTGTGCCTGTGGACGTCGCAGTATTATCAGCACAGCCTCGGCGACACCTTGAGCTGGGCGTTGCCGGTGCTATTGCGTCAGGGCGAACTGGCCGAGGCTCGGCAAGAGCGCTTCTGGTCAGCCGTCCCCGGCGCCAGCCTTGATGACCCGCGCATTGCCCGCGCACCGCGCCAGCGCGAAGCACTCGCAACGCTGGCCCAGCACCCGCACGGCGTCGCCCATCAGTTGCTGAGCAAACTGATGTTGAGCAAAGACAGTCTCGATTTGCTGCTGGCCAAAGGTCTGGTGCAAGTGGAAATCCGCCGCCATGCCCCAGGCGCGCGCCACGAACATTGGCTGGCGCAACCGGAATTACCGCTCAACACCGAACAACGCGCCGCATACGAGGCGATCCGCGCCGGGTTCGACAGTTATCACGCGTTCCTGCTGGCCGGCGTCACCGGCAGCGGCAAGACCGAAGTCTATTTGCAACTGATCCGCGAAACCCTCGAAGCCGGCAAGCAGGCCTTGGTACTGATCCCGGAGATCAACCTCGGCCCGCAGACCCTGGCGCGCTTCGAGCAACGCTTCAACGCGCGGATCGCCCTGCTGCACTCGGCGGTCAATGACCGCGAGCGCCTCGACGCCTGGCTCGCAGCGCGCGATGGCGAGGCCGACATTATTATCGGCACCCGCTCGGCGCTGTTCACGCCGATGAAGAACCCCGGGCTGATCATCATCGATGAAGAGCACGACGGCTCTTATAAACAGCAGGAAGGGCTGCGTTACCACGCCCGTGATCTGGCGCTGGTGCGCGCGCGGCAGGAAAACATCCCGATCGTGCTCGGCTCCGCCACGCCATCGCTGGAAAGCCTGCACAACGCCTACACCGGTCGCTATGGCTTGCTACGCCTGAATGAACGCGCGGGCGGCGCCAAGCAGCCGCGCTTCCTGCGTCTGGATGTGAAAAGCCGTCCACTGGACAGTGGGATTTCCGGGCCGATGCAGCAAGCCATCGGTCAGACGCTGGCGAATGGGCAACAGGTGTTGGTGTTCCTCAACCGTCGCGGCTTTGCGCCAACGTTGCTCTGCCACGACTGCGGCTGGATGTCCGAGTGTTCACGTTGCGATGCGCGGATGACCGTGCACCAGCGTTACGGCGAATTGCGCTGCCACCATTGTGGCTACGTCGAGCGCACGCCGCGCCAATGTCCGAAGTGCAACAAGGTTGATTTGCGGCCCGTGGGTGCTGGCACCGAGCGCGCCGAAGAGCGATTGGCAATCCTGTTCCCCGATTATCCGGTGCTGCGCGTCGACCGCGACAGCACGTCACGCAAAGACGCGATGAATCAACTGTTCGCGACGATCCAGAAGGGCCAGCCGTGCATTCTGGTCGGCACGCAAATGTTGGCCAAAGGGCACCACTTTCCGCGGGTGACGCTGGTGTCGATCCTCGATGCCGACGGCGGGTTGTTCTCCGGTGACTTCCGCGCCAGCGAGCGCATGGCGCAGTTGATCGTGCAGGTGGCCGGGCGCGCCGGGCGAGCGGAAGAACCGGGCAAGGTGATCATTCAGACGCACCTCGCCGACCATCCTTTATTGGTGCAGCTCACCGAACAAGGCTATTTCGCCTTCGCCGAACAGGCCTTGAGTGAGCGCCGCGCCGCCGGGTTGCCGCCGTTTGCGCATCTGGCGTTGTTGCGTGCCGAAGCGCACAAACCGGGGCAGGCGGAAGGCTTTCTCGATGAGGCGTGCAGCGAGGCAGAGCGCTTGTTGGCCGAGCAGAATCTGAGCGGGATTGAATTGCTCGGGCCGGTGCCAGCGCCGATGGAGCGGCGGGCAGGGCGTTATCGTGCGCAGCTTTTGTTGCAGGCGACGGCGCGGGCACCGTTGCACCGGTTGCTGGCGAGCTGGTTGCTGGTGCTGGAGCAGATGCCGAGTGGGCGGGCGGTGCGCTGGTCGCTGGATGTCGACCCTGTAGATTTGTATTGATAGAGAGATCGCCTTCGCGAGCAGGCTCGCTCCCACAAGGATTGCGCCGCTCTTGCTCGCGAAAATGATCTATTTGTCACCACATATCCATAAGCTGCCTGCTAAGGTTGGCAAGCCCGTCTTCGCAACGGATAATGCCCAGTTTTTCCACCCGCGCATCGATGCGCCCGCCGCGCTTGCGGTCGAAAGAGAAGACCATGAAAGACACCATTCGCCAGCTGATCCAACAAGCCCTCACCCAACTCGTCAACGAAGGTGTGTTGCCTGAAGGCCTGTCGCCGGCGATTCAGGTGGAGAACGCCCGTGACAAGACTCACGGCGACTTCGCCAGCAACATCGCGATGATGCTGGCCAAGCCTGCGGGCATGAAGCCGCGCGATCTGGCGGAAAAAATCATCGCCGCACTGCCGGCTGACGAGAACGTCACCAAGGCCGAAATCGCTGGCCCGGGCTTCATCAACTTCTTCCAGAACACCCAGGCTTTGGCCTCGCGTCTCGACGCTGCATTGGCTGATGCCCATGTTGGCGTACGCAAGGCCGGCCCGGCGCAACGCACCGTGGTCGACCTGTCGGCACCGAACCTGGCCAAAGAGATGCACGTCGGCCACTTGCGCTCGACCATCATTGGCGACGGTGTGGCCCGCGTCCTCGAATTCCTCGGCGACGAAGTGATCCGTCAGAACCACGTCGGCGACTGGGGTACCCAGTTCGGCATGCTGATGGCTTATTTGCAGGAAAACCCGATCACCAGCGACGAGCTGTCTGACCTGGAAAACTTCTACCGCGCCGCCAAGCAGCGTTTCGACGAATCCGCAGAATTCGCCGACCGCGCCCGTGGTCTGGTGGTCAAGTTGCAGGCCGGCGATGCCGAGTGCCTGGCGCTGTGGACCAAGTTCAAGGACATCTCGCTGTCGCACTGCCAGAAGATCTACGAACTGCTCAACGTCAAACTGACCATGGCCGACGTGATGGGCGAAAGCGCCTACAACGACGACCTGATCAACGTGGTCAACGATCTGAAAGCCGCTGGCATGCTGGTCGAGAGCAACGGCGCGCAGTGCGTGTTCCTCGACGAGTTCAAGAACGCCGATGGCGATCCGCTGCCGGTGATCATCGTCAAGGCTGACGGCGGCTACCTCTATGCCACCACTGACCTGGCGGCCGTGCGCTACCGCAGCGGCAAGCTGAAAGCTGATCGTGCGCTGTACTTCGTTGACCAGCGTCAGGCCCTGCACTTCCAGCAAGTGTTCGCCGTGGCGCGCAAGGCCGGTTTCGTCACCCATCCGATGGAAATGGAACACATGGGCTTCGGCACCATGAACGGCGCCGACGGCCGTCCGTTCAAGACCCGTGACGGCGGCACCGTGAAGCTGATCGATCTGCTCACCGAAGCGCAGGAACGCGCCTACAACCTGGTGAAAGAGAAGAACCCGGAACTTGCCGAAGACGAACTGCGCAACATCGCCAAAGTCGTCGGCATCGGCGCAGTGAAATACGCCGACCTGTCGAAGCACCGCACCAGCGACTACAGCTTCAACTTCGACCTGATGCTGAATTTCGAAGGCAACAGCGCGCCGTACCTGCTGTTCGCCTACACCCGCGTGGCCGGTGTGTTCCGCAAATTGGGCAAGGACTTCAGCGAAGTCGATGGCCAGATCGTGCTCGAGGCGGAACACGAACTAGAGCTGGCGGCGAAACTGGCGCAGTTCGGCGAAGTGCTGAACAACGTGTCCGACAAAGGCACGCCGCACATTCTCTGCACTTATCTGTACGACGTTGCCGGTCTGTTCTCCAGCTTCTACGAGAACTGCCCGATCCTCGCCGCCGAGACCCCGGCCCAGATGCAGAGCCGTCTGCGCCTGGCCGCGCTGACCGGTCGCACCCTCAAGCAAGGCCTGGAGCTGTTGGGTCTGGAAACTCTGGAGCGTATGTAAGTTGGCTGCCAAGAAAAAACCTGCACCCAAGCGTGGCGCCAGCCGTTACCAAGCTCCTGCGAAGCAACCGATTCCGGGCTGGCTGTGGATGGCCATCGGCCTCACGGTCGGCGCGTTCATCGTGTTTCTGATGAAGCTGGAGCCGGGCAAGGGTAGCGACACGGTCAAACGTGAGAAGGTCGAACAGGCGCAACAGCAGAAAGCGTCGAAGATCGCCGAGGCCAACAAGACCCCGCCGAGCCCGACGCAACCGGTGAAGCCGAAGTACGACTTCTACACCCTGCTGCCGGAATCGGAAGTGATCGTGCCGCCGGACGCCGTCCCGGAGAAGACCCTGCCGACGCCACAAGTGCCGGCCATCCCGACCACGCCAGTGACACCGGCAGAAGCGGCGAAGATCGACACTGCGCGCGCGCAGGCAGCACTGGCCGGGATTACCCCGCCGCCAGCACCGCCGGTGAGCAAAGCCGCGCCGGTGACCAAGTTCTTCTTGCAGGCCGGTTCGTTCCGCAAGGAAACCGATGCCGACAAGGTGCGTGCGCAGATCATTCTGCTTGGTCAGGCGGTAGCGGTTGAGTCCGGCACGGTGAAGGATGAAACCTGGTATCGCGTATTGGTCGGGCCGTTCAGCAACCGCGAACAACTGACCACCGCGCAGAAACAACTGGCCGGCGCCGGCTTCAGCAACCTGTTGTTACAACAACGCCAGAGCCGCTGATTTCGTCAGTAGCACCGCGTCATCGTTCTTCGTCGGAACGCCGCCCGGAGCAGGCTCGCTCCCACAGGATATGCGCTGTCCCTGTGGGAGCGAGCCTGCTCGCGAAGGCAATGTTTGCAACACCACATATCCCTGATCAGTCCCCGCCGTTCGTCCCTCCGCACCCTCCCCGGTTGAAATCCTCTCCAGCACCCCCATATGAATGGGCATAAGGCACTTTCGCCCCGCTGTGTGGAGACTCTTCCCTTGACCACCATCGTTTCAGTCCGCCGTCACGGCAAAGTCGTCATGGGCGGCGACGGCCAGGTTTCTCTCGGCAATACCGTGATGAAAGGCAACGCGAAAAAAGTCCGTCGCCTGTACCACGGCCAGGTCATCGCCGGTTTTGCCGGTGCCACTGCCGACGCCTTTACCCTCTTCGAACGTTTCGAAGGCCAGCTTGAAAAACATCAGGGCCACCTGGTGCGCGCCGCGGTCGAACTCGCCAAAGAATGGCGCACCGACCGCTCCCTGAGCCGCCTCGAAGCCATGCTCGCGGTCGCCAACAAGGACGCCTCGTTGATCATCACTGGCAACGGTGACGTGGTCGAACCCGAAGATGGCCTGATCGCCATGGGTTCCGGCGGCGGTTACGCGCAGGCTGCGGCCAGTGCCCTGTTGAAAAAGACCGACCTGTCGGCCCGTGAAATCGTCGAAACCGCCCTCGGCATCGCCGGCGACATCTGTGTATTCACCAACCACACTCAGACCATTGAGGAGCAGGATCTCGCTGAATAAGCCTGACGCGGCCCTGTGCCACGGCTTGTTTCTGCTTGAGGACCGTCAATTACTATGTCCATGACTCCCCGCGAAATCGTCCACGAACTCAACCGCCACATCATCGGCCAGGACGATGCCAAGCGCGCCGTCGCGATTGCCCTGCGCAACCGCTGGCGCCGCATGCAGCTGCCTGAAGAGCTGCGCGTTGAAGTGACCCCGAAGAACATCCTGATGATCGGCCCGACCGGAGTCGGTAAAACCGAAATCGCCCGTCGCCTGGCGAAACTGGCCAACGCGCCGTTCATCAAGGTCGAAGCGACCAAGTTCACCGAAGTCGGCTACGTCGGCCGTGACGTCGAATCGATCATCCGTGATCTGGCCGACGCCGCGATCAAGATGCTCCGCGAGCAGGAAATGACCCGCGTGCGCCATCGCGCCGAAGACGCCGCCGAGGATCGTATCCTCGACGCACTGCTGCCGCCGGCGCGCATGGGCTTCAGCAATGAAGAAGCGCCGAGCAGCGATTCCAACACCCGTCAGCTGTTCCGCAAGCGCCTGCGCGAAGGTCAGCTGGATGACAAGGAAATCGAGATCGAAGTCGCCGAAGTGGCCGGCATCGAGATCGCCACGCCGCCTGGCATGGAAGAGATGACCAACCAGTTGCAGTCCTTGTTCGCCAACATGGGCAAGGGCAAGAAGAAGGCGCGCAAGCTCAAGGTCAAAGAAGCGCTGAAGCTGGTGCGCGACGAAGAAGCCGGGCGTCTGGTCAATGAAGAAGAGCTGAAGGCCAAAGCGCTGGAAGCGGTTGAACAGCACGGCATCGTGTTCATCGACGAGATCGACAAAGTCGCCAAGCGCGGCAACGTTGGCGGCGCCGATGTGTCCCGTGAAGGCGTGCAGCGCGACCTGCTGCCGCTGATCGAAGGCTGCACCGTCAACACCAAACTGGGCATGGTCAAGACCGACCACATCCTGTTCATCGCGTCCGGTGCGTTCCACCTGAGCAAGCCGAGCGATCTGGTGCCTGAGTTGCAAGGTCGCCTGCCGATCCGCGTTGAACTCAAAGCGCTGAGCCCGTCGGACTTCGAACGCATCCTCAGCGAACCGCATGCCTCGCTCACCGAGCAATACTGCGCGCTGCTGAAAACCGAAGGCCTGAACATCCAGTTCCAGCCCGAAGGCATCAAGCGTCTGGCGGAGATCGCCTGGCAGGTCAACGAGAAGACCGAGAACATCGGTGCCCGTCGCTTGCACACGCTGCTGGAGCGTCTGCTCGAAGAGGTGTCGTTCAGCGCCGGCGATCTGGCCAGCTCCCACGATGAGAAGCCGATTCTGATCGACGCCGAATACGTCAACAGCCACCTCGGCGAATTGGCGCAGAACGAAGACCTGTCCCGCTACATTCTGTAGAGCGGCAAGCTCCGAGCTGCAAGCGACAAGCTGCGGGCTGAGTTAAGCTTGCAGCTTGTTGCTTGTAGCTCAGGGCTGTTTTTATGATTCCCACCGACATCAAACTGCACAAAGCCTCGAAAACCCTGACGCTCACCTACGCGTCCGGCGAGGAGTACACCCTGCCCGCCGAGTTTCTGCGCGTGCATTCCCCCTCCGCCGAGGTTCAGGGCCACGGCAAACCGATCCTGCAATTCGGCAAGCTCAACGTCGGTCTGAGCAAGCTGGAACCGGCCGGTCACTACGCACTGAAACTGACCTTCGACGACGGTCACGACAGCGGCTTGTTCACCTGGGATTATCTCTACGAGCTGGGGCGACGTCATGACGCACTCTGGGCCGATTATCTGGCCGAGCTCAAAGCTGCCGGAAAAACCCGCGACCCGAACGAGTCGATCGTCAAGCTGATGCTCTAGCCCGAGCCTTGCGCTCATTAGAGGGCATTTTCTAAATTCATCTGTTTGAATGCTCTGCTGTGTGGCCGAGGATCGGCCTGCTTGCGAAAAAAATTAAACTCGGGTAACCAATGGAGCTGGCAAGTTCCCTGCAATGCTCTACGACTGTAAAGCAGCTATGCAGAATTAACGGTCACCCGAGCAGTAGTACCTGGCATTGGCTGTGGAACTGCACAGCAGAAAACCGGGTACTCGTCTCAGGACAATGGAGCGTCGTAGATGAGTAACAAGAATAACGATGACCTGAAGTACCAAGCCTCGGAAAACACCCTGGGGCTTAATCCCGTCGTTGGGCTACGCGGAAAGGATCTGCTGGCCTCTGCTCGTATGGTGCTGAAACAGGCCATCAGACAACCGATCCATAGCGTCAAGCACGTCACCCATTTCGGCCTCGAACTGAAGAACGTGTTGTTCGGCAAATCCGAACTGCAACCGGCTGGCGATGACCGTCGCTTCGCTGATCCTGCGTGGAGCCAGAACCCGCTCTACAAACGTTATCTGCAAACCTACCTGGCGTGGCGCAAGGAACTCCATGCCTGGATTGATGACAGCAGTCTCTCCCCCAAAGACATCGCCCGCGGCCACTTCGTCATCAACCTGATGACCGAAGCCATGGCCCCGACCAACACTGCTGCCAACCCGGCCGCGGTAAAACGCTTTTTCGAAACCGGCGGCAAGAGCCTGCTCGATGGCCTCTCGCATCTGGCCAAGGATCTGGTACATAACGGCGGCATGCCGAGCCAGGTCAACATGGGCGCGTTCGAGGTCGGCAAGAGCCTCGGTGTCACCGAAGGCGCGGTGGTGTTTCGCAACGACGTGCTGGAGCTGATCCAGTACAAGCCGATCACCGAGCAAGTCCACGAGCGTCCATTGCTGGTGGTGCCGCCGCAGATCAACAAGTTCTACGTATTCGATTTGAGCCCGGACAAGAGTCTGGCGCGCTTCTGCCTGCGCAATAACGTGCAGACGTTTATCGTCAGCTGGCGCAACCCGACCAAGGCGCAGCGTGAGTGGGGCCTGTCGACCTACATCGATGCGCTGAAAGAAGCGGTCGACGTGGTCACCGCGATCACCGGCAGCAAAGACGTGAACATGCTCGGCGCCTGCTCCGGCGGCATCACCTGCACCGCCCTGCTCGGCCACTACGCGGCGATCGGCGAGAAGAAGGTCAATGCCCTCACGCTGCTGGTCAGCGTGCTCGACACGACCCTGGACAGCGACGTCGCCCTGTTCGTCGACGAGCAGACCCTGGAGACCGCCAAGCGCCACTCGTATCAGGCCGGCGTGCTCGAAGGCAAAGACATGGCCAAGGTCTTCGCGTGGATGCGCCCCAACGATCTGATCTGGAACTACTGGGTCAACAACTACCTGCTCGGCAACGAGCCTCCGGTGTTCGACATCCTGTTCTGGAACAACGACACCACCCGGTTGCCCGCCGCGTTCCACGGCGACCTGATCGAGATGTTCAAAAACAACCCACTGATTCGCCCGAATGCACTGGAAGTGTGCGGCACACCGATCGACCTCAAGCAGGTCACGGCCGACATCTTCTCGCTGGCTGGCACCAACGACCACATCACGCCGTGGAAGTCCTGCTACAAGTCGGCGCAATTGTTCGGTGGCAAGGTGGAGTTCGTGCTGTCGAGCAGCGGGCATATCCAGAGCATCCTGAACCCGCCGGGCAACCCGAAATCGCGCTACATGACCAGCGAAGAAGTGGCTGCCAATGCCGATGAATGGCAAGAGAACTCGACCAAGCACACCGACTCCTGGTGGCTGTACTGGCAGACGTGGCAGGCCGAGCGCTCGGGCAACCTGAAAAAGGCCCCGGTGAAACTGGGCAACAAGGCGTATCCGGCGGGTGAAGCATCGCCGGGCACTTACGTTCACGAAAGATAGCGGCAAGCCACAAGTTACGAGCCGCAAGCTGAGCAGGTTCTGCTTGAAGCTTGCGGCTTGTAGCTGCTCCACTCTAACCCGAAGGGCCTGACGCATGCCGCAACCGTTCATATTCCGTACCGTCGATCTGGATGGCCAGACCCTCCGCACGGCGGTACGCCCCGGCAAGCCTCACTTGACGCCCTTGCTGATTTTCAACGGCATCGGCGCCAACCTGGAGCTGGTGTTTCCGTTTGTCGCGGCGCTGGACCCGGATCTGGAAGTGATCGCCTTCGACGTGCCCGGTGTCGGCGGTTCCTCGACGCCGAACCGGCCGTACCGCTTTCCCGGGCTGGCCAAGCTCACCGCGCGGATGCTCGATTACCTCGACTACGGTCAGGTCAACGTGATCGGCGTGTCGTGGGGCGGTGCGCTCGCGCAGCAGTTCGCCTACGACTACCCCGAGCGCTGCAAGAAACTGGTGTTGGCGGCGACCGCTGCCGGTGCGGTGATGGTGCCGGGCAAACCGAAAGTGCTGTGGATGATGGCCAGTCCCCGGCGCTACATTCAGCCTTCCCATGTGATCCGCATCGCCCCGCTGATCTACGGCGGCTCGTTCCGCCGCGATCCGACCCTGGCCGCCAGCCACGCGGCGAAAGTGCGTTCGGCGGGCAAGCTCGGTTACTACTGGCAACTGTTCGCCGGCCTCGGCTGGACCAGCATTCATTGGCTGCACAAGATCCATCAGCCGACGCTGGTGCTGGCCGGCGATGACGATCCGCTGATCCCGCTGATCAACATGCGCATGCTCGCCTGGCGCATTCCCAACGCCCAACTGCACATCATCGACGACGGTCATCTGTTCCTGATTACCCGCGCCGAAGCGGTGGCGCCGATCATCATGAAATTCCTCCAGGAGGAACGTCAGCGCGCGGTGATGCACCCGCATCCGACACCGCTGGGCGGTTAACGCTGGCGGCAGGCTTTATGCAGTGCTTCAAGAAAGAGTGCGCGGCAGGACGCCGCGCAGGCAGCAACCCGCAACAGCGTCTATGGTGTTCTGGTTCGGTGAGTTTGTTTTTGGCCTGAAGACGAAGGAGTGTTGAGTCATGCGCGACAAACCAGCGACGGGCGTAGTGCCCAGCCCCGCCGTGTTCATCAATGCACAAAGTGCGATTACCGGCTTGCGTGGGCGGGATTTGATTTCGACCTTGCGCAGTGTCGCCGCCCACGGTCTGCGCAACCCGATCCACAGTGCGAAGCATGCCTTGAAACTCGGCGGCCAATTGGGCCGCGTATTGCTCGGCGAGACCCTGCACCCAACCAACACGAACGACAGCCGTTTCGCCGATCCGGCGTGGAGCCTGAACCCGTTTTACCGGCGCAGCCTGCAGGCCTATCTGGCCTGGCAGAAGCAGGTCAAAAGCTGGATCGATGAAAGCAACATGAGCGATGACGATCGCGCCCGCGCGCACTTCGCCTTCACCCTGCTCAACGACGCCGTGGCGCCGTCCAACACCCTGCTCAATCCGCTGGCGGTCAAGGAGCTGTTCAACTCCGGTGGACACAGCCTGGTGCGCGGCCTCAGCCATTTATTCGATGACTTGCTGCACAACGACGGCCTGCCGCGCCAAGTGACCAAACAGGCTTTCGAGGTCGGCAAGACCGTCGCCACCACCACCGGTTCGGTGGTGTTTCGCAACGAGATGCTGGAGCTGATCCAGTACAAACCGATGAGCGAAAAACAGTACGCCAAACCACTGTTGGTGGTGCCGCCGCAAATCAACAAGTACTACATTTTCGACCTGAGCCCGCACAACAGCTTCGTCCAGTACGCCCTGAAGAACGGCTTGCAGACCTTCATGATCAGCTGGCGCAACCCGGATGTACGCCATCGCGAATGGGGCCTGTCGACCTACGTCGAAGCGGTGGAGGAAGCGATGAACATCTGCCGGGCGATCACCGGTGCCCGCGAGGTCAACCTGATGGGCGCCTGCGCAGGCGGGCTGACCATCGCCGCCCTGCAAGGCCACCTGCAGGCCAAGCGGCAGCTGCGCCGGGTCTCCAGCGCGACCTATCTGGTCAGCCTGCTCGACAGCCAGATCGAAACCCCGGCCACGCTGTTCGCCGACGAACAAACCCTCGAAGCCGCCAAGCGCCGTTCCTATCAGAAAGGCGTGCTCGACGGTCGCGACATGGCCAGGATCTTCGCCTGGATGCGTCCCAATGATTTGATCTGGAGCTACTTCGTCAACAACTACCTGTTGGGCAAAGAGCCACCGGCCTTCGACATCCTCTACTGGAACAACGACAACACCCGCCTGCCGGCGGCATTTCACGGTGACCTGCTGGACTTCTTCAAGCACAACCCACTGACCCATCCGGGTGGTCTGGAGGTTTGCGGCACGCCCATCGATCTGCAGAAAGTCACCGTCGACAGCTTCAGCGTCGCCGGCATGAACGACCACATCACCCCGTGGGATGCGGTGTATCGCTCGACCCTGCTACTCGGTGGCGAGCGGCGTTTCGTGCTGTCCAACAGCGGCCATGTGCAGAGCATCCTCAACCCACCAAGCAACGCGAAAGCCGCGTACGTCGAGAACGGCAAAATGAGCAGCGACCCGCGCGCCTGGTATTACGACGGCAAGCACGTCGATGGCAGTTGGTGGCCGCAGTGGCTGGAGTGGATTCAGCATCGCTCCGGCGCCCAGCACGAAACCTCGTTCACCCTCGGCAATCCGAACTATCCACCGATGGAGGCAGCGCCCGGTACTTACGTGCGTGTGCGCTGACGCTTAACCGAACTTTTCTAAGAAGACTGGATGAAAACCCGCGACCGGATTCTCGAATGTGCTTTGCAACTGTTCAACGAAAAGGGCGAGCCGAACGTCTCCACCATGGAGGTCGCCAACGAAATGGGGATCAGCCCGGGCAACCTCTACTACCACTTCCACGGCAAGGAACCGCTTATTCTCGGGTTGTTTGAACGCTTCCAGAATGAACTGGCGCCACTGCTCGATCCGCCCTCGGATGTGGAATTGGCGCCGGAGGATTACTGGCTGTTTCTGCATTTGATCGTCGAGCGGCTGGCGCAGTATCGGTTTCTGTTTCAGGACCTGTCGAACTTGGCTGGACGGTTGCCGAAACTGGCCAAGGGCATTCGACATTTGCTCAATGCGCTGAAGCGCACGCTGGCGTCGTTACTGGCGCGATTGAAGGCTGCGGGGCAGTTGGTCAGTGATACGCAGGCGTTGGGGCAGTTGGTGGAGCAGATCACCATGACGTTGCTGTTTTCGCTGGATTATCAGCGGATCCTTGATCGTGAAGGGGAGGTCAGGCTGGTGGTTTATCAGATCATGATGCTGGTGGCGCCGCATTTGCTGCCGCCGGTTAAGGTCGCCACGGAGCGGATGGCTCTTCAGTATCTTGAAGACCATGACTGAATCAAAAGCCCCTCACCCTAGCCCTCTCCCAGAGGGAGAGGGGACTGATTGGGGGATGCTGTAGAAGTACGCCGACCTGACAGTGCGTTACCGAATCCATAATCGATAAGGTCTTTCAGGTCGGCGTATAGCGTGAGACACCTCGGTCGGTCCCCTCTCCCTCTGGGAGAGGGCTAGGGTGAGGGGCTGTTGGAATTCAGATACAAAAACGCCCGACCTTCACAGGCCGGGCGTTTTGTTTTGCCCTGAAGAATCAGGACTGACTGGTTGGCGTCGACGGCGTCGATACAGCAGTCGGGGTGGCCGCCGGAGTCGGTGCGGCGGCGGAGTTCGACGCGCTCACCGGAGCTGCCGGGGTAGCCGGCTTGGCTGCAGCAGGTGCTGCTGGCTTCAGCGCTGCGGCTTTCGGCGCGGCCGGTTTTTTCACTGCCGGTTTTTTAGCTGCAGCCGGTTTCGCTGCTGGCTTGGCAGCCGGTTTGGCGGCCGCGGTTTTCGCGGCTGGCTTTGCGGCTGGTTTCGCTGCAGTTTTGGCCGCAGGTTTTGCTGCCGGTTTGGCTGCGGCTTTGGCGGCAACCGGTTTGGCGGCTGCTTTGGCTGGCTTGGCCGCTGCGGTTTTTGCTGCAGGCTTGGCCGCTGCTTTTGCTGCGGGTTTAGCCGCCGCTTTGGCCAGAGGCTTGGCAGCGGATTTTGCCGCTGGTTTGGCCGCCGCAGTTTTCGCTGCCGGTTTTGCCGCAGCGGTTTTCGCCGCCACAGGTTGAGCCTTCAGACCGGTGAGTTTTTCGATCTGTTTGGTCAGTGTGTCGACCTTGCTATTGAGCGCTTTGACTTCATTGCGGCTCGGTACACCGAGGCGCGAGATCGCACTGTTCAGGCGCTTGTCGAAAGCCCCTTCCAGCTCGTCCCACTTGCCCAGTGCGCGATCTTTCACGCCGCTGATGCGCGACTTGGCCGAAGAAGCGGAGTCCTTGGCGGCATCGACTTTTTTGCCGACTGCGGACTTGGTGAGCTTCTCGGCTTTCTCGCCGTCTTTGACCAATGTATCGAAGAGCTTGCTGCCGTCAGTGTCGATCTTCGAGTACACGCCTAAACCAGCCAGCCAGATCTTGCGGGAGTAGTCTTCGACTTTCCCGATCCACGAGCTGCCTTCTTTATCGGTGTTCTTTTTACCAGCCATCCCGTTCTCCTTAAGATTTACGCGCGACGCGTTCGAGCAATGCCGTCAGCTCATCGAGCTTAGCAGAGAGTGTCTCAACGTCATGTTTAGACGGAATGCCGATACGATTCAAGGCGCTTGCTACGCGGGTGTCGAAAGCTTTCTCGACCTTGTCGAGTTGAACTTCGACACGACCTTTGAAAGAACTCACTTCGCTCTTGGCTTCATCGATCTCGGCGTTGGCCGCTTCGAGTTTTTCGGTGACGGCTTTTTTGCCTTTCTTTTCAACAGTTTGACCAGCCTTAATCAACTCTTGAAAGTAATCGCTGCCCTCTTGGCCGACCTTGGCGTAGGCACCCAGGCCTGCCAGCCAGATCTTGCGGGCATAGGATTTGACGTCGCTCAGAGCAGAAGTCGAAGCGTCGATTTTTTTCTTCAAAATTACTTTGGCCATGGTGCACCTCACGCGCAGAAGGTTTGAGGAACTGCCCGCGAAAGTGTCGGGCTCAGGCACAAAGTAGGCAGAAAAATTAGAAACGGCACCCTAACAACTGACATGAACCTCTGGCCGTACACAAAACAAATGTGGGAGCGAGCCTGCTCGCGAAAACGGTGTATCAGTCAATATTTGAGTCGACTGACGCACCGCTTTCGCGAGCAGGCTCGCTCCCACAGGGGATCTCGGTTTACCGAAAATCGCGATCAGACCAGGGCTTTATCGAGGGCTTTTTCGATCTCGGCTTTGATCATGCCGCTCATGGCCGACATCATGATGCCCAGTTCCACGTCGACCTTGATCGAATCGTCCGCCACATGCACCGCACCTTTCACGCCCGAGCGCTTGAGGTTCAGGGTGTCGCCGGACCATTGCGGCTCCAGGCCATATTGCTCGGAGAGTTTCTGCGCCAGCTTGTCGGCCTTCTCGCGGGCGGCTTCCTTACCCAGATTGTGGGCACGCTCAACAGTGATTTTGGCCATTGATTGACTCCTGCTTTTTGAATGGGGCGAAAAAGATGTGTCGGTAAATCTTGACCGCCGCTGCGGCAAATCGTCCCGAGGGTTGCCCATCTTACCTTTAGCCATTCCAAGACAAAGCATGGCTTGGGGATTAGAATGTCGCGCATTCTCTTTTGGTGACAGCGATATGACTGATCAGCGCAAAGGCAGCGATGCCGAACCCACCACTCACTTCGGCTTCAAAAACGTTCCGGAAAGCCAGAAAGCGGAAAAAGTCGCTGAGGTTTTCCACTCGGTAGCCGCCAAGTACGACCTGATGAATGACCTTCTGTCGGGCGGCATGCACCGTCTGTGGAAGCGTTTCGCGATCGAATTGTCGGGCGTGCGCAGCGGTAACCGCGTGCTCGACATCGCCGGCGGTACCGGTGACCTGACCAAAAAGTTCTCGCACCTGGTCGGCCCGACCGGTCAGGTCGTTTTGGCCGACATCAACGAATCGATGCTCAAGGTCGGTCGTGACCGCCTGCTGGATCTGGGTGTCGCCGGCAACGTCGAATTCGTTCAGGCAGACGCAGAAAAACTGCCGTTCCCGGACAACCATTTCGATTGCGTGACCATCGCCTTCGGCCTGCGCAACGTGACGCATAAAGAAGACGCCCTGCGTTCGATGCTGCGCGTGCTCAAGCCCGGCGGACGCCTGCTGGTGCTGGAATTCTCCAAGCCGACCAACGCGCTGATGTCGAAAGCCTACGACGCCTACTCGTTCGCCTTCATGCCACTGATGGGCAAGCTGATCACCAACGACTCGGAAAGCTATCGCTACCTGGCCGAATCGATCCGCATGCACCCGAATCAGGAAACCCTGAAGTCGATGATGGTCGACGCCGGTTTTGACCGCGTGACCTATCACAACATGACCGCAGGCATCGTCGCCCTGCACCGTGGCATCAAGCCCTGATGTTGCTCACCGGGCTGCTCGCCAGCGTTGAACTCGGCCTCAACCGGGTGCTGCGTCTCGACAGCACGGCGTTGCCGCGGCTGGCGCATTTGACTGGCAAGGTGATTGCCGTCGACTGCCGCAGCCCGGCGCTGCAACTGTTCATCCTGCCGAGCGACGAAGGTCTGATGCTGGCCTCGCACTGGGAAACCGGCGTCGACTGCACCCTGCGTGCGCCGGCCTCGAGCCTGATCAAACTGGCCGTGAGCAAAGACAAGACCGCGGTGTTGCACGCCCCGGAAGTCGAGCTCGATGGCGACAGCGGCGTGCTGCTGGAGCTGGCGGGTGTCCTGCAAGACCTTGAGCTGGACTGGGAGTACGAACTCTCGCGCTGGCTCGGCCCGGTCGCCACGCAACTGGTCGGTGGCCATCTGCGCAGCCGCGCACGCTGGTATCAACAAGGATTTGCCAGCCTCAACCAGAACCTCGCCGAATACCTCGCCGAAGAATCGCGCACCCTTGTCGGGCAGCGCGAAGCCGAAGCGCGGTTCAGCGAACTGGACCGGATCAAACTTGATCTGGAACGTCTCGAGGCGCGTTTCGAGCGCCTTTCCCGATCCCTCGACCCAAGCGATAACGCATGAAGCTGCTCGCCGTCCGCCGTCTGTTGCGCATCCAGTCTGTCGTGATCCGCTACCGCCTCGATGACCTGCTGTTCGATCTGCCGCTGCCCTGGTTTCTCCTGGCGCTGCGCTATGTGCTGCCGTGGCGCTGGTTCCCGCGCAAGCCGCTGGACCTGAGCCGGGGCGCACGTTTGCGTCTGGCGTTGCAGGATCTCGGGCCGATTTTCATCAAGTTCGGGCAAATCCTTTCGACCCGCCGCGATCTGCTGCCGGAAGACATCGCCGATGAGCTGATGCGCTTGCAGGACCGCGTGCCGCCGTTCGATTCGCAGCTGTCGATCAAGCTGATCGAAGAACAGCTGGGCAAGAAAATCAGCGACGTGTTCAGCCGTTTCGACGTCGAACCGCTGGCTTCGGCCTCGGTGGCGCAGGTGCATGCCGCGCAGCTGAAAACCGGCGAAGAAGTGGTGGTCAAGGTGATCCGGCCGGGCCTGAAGCCGATCATCGCGCAGGATCTGGCGTGGCTGTTCATCCTCGCCCGCGCCGCTGAAAAACTCTCTGCCGACGCACGTCTGCTGCACCCGGTCGACGTGGTCCAGGACTACGAAAAAACCATCTACGACGAATTGGATCTGCTGCGCGAAGCGGCCAACGCCAGCCAGTTGAAGCGTAACTTCGAAGGTTCGCCGCTGCTCTACGTGCCGCAAGTCTATTGGGACTGGTGCCGGCCGAAAGTGCTGGTGATGGAGCGTATCTACGGCATTCAGGTCACCGATCTGGCAACCCTCGCCGACCAGCGCACCGACATGAAAATGCTTGCCGAACGCGGTGTGGAGATCTTCTTCACCCAAGTGTTCCGCGACAGTTTCTTCCACGCCGACATGCACCCGGGCAACATCTTCGTCAGCACCGTCAATCCGTGGAGCCCGCAGTACATCGCGATCGACTGCGGCATCGTCGGCAGCCTGACCCCGGAAGACCAGGATTATCTGGCGCGCAACCTGTTCGCCTTCTTCAAGCGTGACTACCGTCGCGTGGCGCAGTTGCATATCGATTCTGGCTGGGTGCCGGCGGAAACCAAACTCAACGAATTCGAAGCGGCGATACGTACGGTATGCGAACCGATCTTCGAAAAACCGTTAAAAGATATTTCATTTGGCCAGGTGCTGATGCGCCTGTTCCAGACCGCGCGGCGCTTCAACATGGAAGTGCAGCCGCAACTGGTGCTGCTGCAAAAGACCCTGCTGAACATCGAAGGTCTTGGCCGTCAGCTGTATCCGGAGCTGGATCTGTGGAACACCGCGCAGCCGTTTCTGGAGCGCTGGATGCGCGAGCGCGTCAGCCCGAAAGCCTTGCTGGGCAATGTGCAGAGCCAGTTGGAGCAACTGCCGCACCTGGCGAATATGGCCCGTGATCTGCTCGAGCGCATGTCCCAGCCGCACGCCTACGACCCGCCTCCGCCATGGCATAAACGCAAGGACGGCTGGTTCCTGCGCTTGCTCGGTTGCGCGCATCTGGCCGGCGGGGTGATCCTTGCCATCGGTGGCCCGCTGCACGAATTGGGGCATTGGCCGGCGGGAATCATGGTGGCCGTGGGCTTGTATCTGGTCGTTCGCCGATAGCACGAATCAGCTGCAAGTTATAAGCTGCGAGCTGCAAGCCTGACGATACTGGAACACCGCAATCTGCTTTTACTTGCAGCTTGAAGCTCAAAGCTTGTAGCTGCGTTTCGGGAATTGAAGATGAAAAACTGGCTGGACGAGATCAAGTGGGACGCTGATGGCCTGGTGCCGGCGATTGCCCAGGATCACAAGACCGGACGCGTGCTAATGATGGCCTGGATGAACCGCGAAGCGCTCGAACTGACCGCTGCGGAAAACCGTGCAATCTACTGGTCACGTTCCCGTGGCAAGCTGTGGCGCAAGGGCGAAGAGTCCGGCCATGTGCAGACCCTGCATGAAATGCGTCTGGACTGTGACGCCGACGTGATCATCCTGATGGTTGAACAGATCGGCGACATCGCTTGCCATACCGGCCGTCAA
This sequence comes from Pseudomonas tensinigenes, assembly GCF_014268445.2. Classification (NCBI taxonomy): domain Bacteria; kingdom Pseudomonadati; phylum Pseudomonadota; class Gammaproteobacteria; order Pseudomonadales; family Pseudomonadaceae; genus Pseudomonas; species Pseudomonas tensinigenes. The sequence goes on along the minus strand of NZ_CP077089.1, from coordinate 667,291 downwards.
AGCTGCTTTTATCGTGTCTTCGAAAACGGCGACTGGAAGATAGTCGACCCGGTTCTGAAAGACCCGCACGCTATCTATTCCGCAGGACACAAACATGAGTGAAACCCTGACCCGCCTCGCTCAGGTACTTGAAGAGCGCAAAGGCGCAGCCGCCGACAGCTCCTATGTGGCCAGTCTGTATCACAAGGGTTTGAACAAGATTCTGGAGAAAGTCGGCGAAGAGTCGGTCGAAACCATTATTGCCGCCAAGGACGCCGCGATCAGCGGCGACTGCAGCGACGTGATCTACGAGACCGCCGACCTGTGGTTCCACAGCATGGTCATGCTCGCCCAACTGGGGCAGCATCCGCAGGCCGTGCTGGATGAACTGGACCGTCGCTTCGGCCTGTCCGGACACGTCGAGAAAGCCTCGCGTCCGTCCGTCTGAACAATTTTTAGAGAGGAACAGCAACATGGGCATTTTTGACTGGAAACACTGGATCGTCATCCTGGTTGTCGTGGTGCTGGTGTTCGGCACCAAGAAACTGAAAAACCTCGGCACCGACGTTGGCGAGTCGATCAAGGGCTTTCGCAAAGCCATGAACGACGATGAAAAACCGGCTGCCGATCCAACCGTGACGCCTGCGCAGCCGGTGCCACCGGTGCAGCCGCAAGCCACCGCTCAGGCCAACCCGCCGCACACCATCGACGTGCAGGCGCAAAAAGTCGAAGAGCCGATCCGCAAAGACGTGTGAGCACTGACTAATGTTTGGTATCAGCTTCTCTGAACTGCTGCTCGTCGGCCTCGTGGCCCTGCTGGTGCTGGGCCCCGAGCGTCTGCCGGGCGCTGCGCGCACTGCTGGCCTGTGGGTCGGTCGGCTGAAGCGCAGCTTCAACGCGATCAAACAGGAAGTTGAACGTGAAATCGGTGCCGACGAGATCCGTCGGCAACTGCACAACGAGCACATTCTGTCGCTGGAGCAGGAGGCGCGGAAGATTTTCAGCCCGGTTCAACAGGAACCGACGCCGGTTGAGCATGTGGGTCAGCAGACGATTCATGCGCCCGCTGCACCTGCTCCGACACCTGCACCTGCTGCCGTTGTAGCGCCGACAGAAACCGTGCCCGCTACTGCAGAAACTTCGGTTGAACATGTATCTCCAACCGCCGCGCCGATCACACCTGCGCCTCACGACACCACTTTGCCGCCGCGAGCCCCATGAGCGATCTCCCCGAAAACGACCAGCACATGCCGCTGGTTTCGCACCTCACCGAGTTGCGCACCCGTCTGCTGCGTTGTGTGGCGGCGATCTTCATCATCTTCGCCGGGCTGTTCGCCTTCACCCAGCAGATCTACACCTTCGTCTCGACGCCGCTGCGCCAGTACCTGCCGGTCGGTGCGACGATGATCGCCACCGACGTGTCGTCGCCGTTCCTGACGCCGCTGAAGCTGACGATGATGGTCTCGCTGTTTCTTGCGATTCCGGTGATCCTGCATCAGATCTGGGGCTTTATCGCGCCAGGCCTGTACAAGCATGAGAAACGCATCGCGGTGCCGCTGCTGGTGTCGAGCATTCTGCTGTTCTATACCGGCATGGCGTTCGCCTATTACTTCGTGTTCCCGCTGATCTTCAAATTCTTCGCCGCGGCCACCCCGGCCGGCGTGGAAATGATGACCGACATCGCCAGTTACCTCGATTTCGTCATGACGCTGTTCTTCGCCTTCGGCGTGGCGTTCGAAATCCCGGTGGCCGTGGTGCTGCTGGTGTGGATCGGCGTGGTCGACGTCGCCTACCTGAAGAAAATCCGTCCGTACGTGATCATCGGCTGCTTCGTGGTCGGCATGATCCTGACGCCGCCGGACATCTTCTCGCAGACCCTGCTGGCCGTGCCGATGTGGATGCTGTTCGAAATCGGCATCCTGTTCGGTGGCCTGATCAGCAAGCGCGAACGCCCGGACGAGAACCCGGCCGACGACCACAACGACCAGCCGCCAGCGACCCAGGCATGAACCTGCTGTTGCTCGAAGAGGCCGATTTCATTGCGGCCGACCGCGTGGTGCTGCGTGATCGCCGCCTGACCCATATGCAGGAAGTTCACCGTTCGGAAGTCGGTGACAGCCTGCGCGTCGGGCGCATCAACGGGCTGATGGGTTCGGCTGAGTTGCTGCGACTGGAAACAGGCGAAGCTGAGCTGCGCGTCACTCTCGATCAGCCGCCACCGGCCAAACTGCCGCTGACTCTCGTGCTGGCGCTGCCGCGGCCGAAAATGCTCCGCCGAGTGTTTCAGACCGTGGCGACCATGGGCGTGTCCAAGGTGATTCTGGTCAACAGCTATCGGGTCGAAAAAAGCTTCTGGCAGACACCGTTTCTTGAGCCTGAGGCGATTCGCGAAAACTTGATCCTCGGCCTCGAACAAGCCCGCGATACCGTGCTGCCGGAGATCATCATCGAGAAGCGCTTCAAGCCGTTTGTTGAAGATCGGCTGCCGGCGATTACCGAAGGCACCCTCGGTCTGGTCGGCCATCCCGGCAACTACCCGCCGTGCCCGCGCGCGCTCAGCGAACCGGTGACACTGGCCATCGGCCCTGAAGGCGGCTGGATCCCCTACGAAATCGATCTGCTGGCCAAGTCCGGCCTGCAACCGGTGCAACTGGGCGAACGCATCCTGCGCGTCGAAACCGCCGTCACCGCCCTGCTCGCCCGGCTCTTCTAACCCAACACCAATCCCCTGTAGGAGCTGCCGCAGGCTGCGATCTTTTGATGTTGTTTTTTAGAAGCAAGATCAAAAGATCGCAGCCTTCGGCAGCTCCCTACATTGATACCGTGCAGGGCCGGCGGATAAATGGTGTTACAGATTGCCATCATTCGGCCGATACCTTCTCCATAAGTCCAATTAGTGGTCCGAAGGGAGTGGTCGCATGTACCGTTGGTTAGCCGAGAGTCTTGGAAACGTCAGCGTCAAACGCAAGCTGGGAATCGGTTTCGGCCTGGTGCTGTTGCTGACACTGTTGATCACCTTCACCGGCTGGACCGGCATGAGCGGCATCATCAGCCGCGGTGACAAACTCGGGTTTATCTCCAGCCTTAACGAGCTGACCAAGGACCTGCGCCTCGCGCGCATGGACTACGACATGCGTCGCGGCGAGCAGGGGCCGGGCACGGCCAACGAATTCCTGAGCAAACTCGAAAGCGGTCTGCAATCGGCACGCGGCATGATCGAGCAGCCGTCCGATGTGGCGATGGTCGATCAACAATTGGCTGCCGTGGCCGAATACAAGCGTGCCTTCGGTGAAATGACACAGGCCACCGTGCAGCGTGAAGACGCACGCAGCAAACTAGGCGCCAATGCCGACAATGCCGTGTCCAAGGTCGGCGAGGTCGAGAGCGCACTGCTACAAGGCGACAGCGTCGCGCAATACAACGCGGTGATCGAACTGAGCAAACTGCTGCAGCAAGCGCGCTATCAGGTGCGCGGTTACACCTACAGCGGCAAGGCCGATGCCGAGCAACCAGCCCTGACCGCCATCGACAATGCCCTGAAAAACCTCGAAAGCCTGCCGTCCCGCGTCCCAGATCAGCATATCGCCAACCTGCAGCAAGCCACCGACTCGCTTAAGGCTTACCGTGCAGCCGTGGCTCAATTCCGTGATTCTCAAGTAAAAAACGCTGCAGCACTGGCCAACATGTCTGCTCAGGGCGACATTTTGATCGCCGTCAGCAAGAAACTGACTGAATCGCAGACTGTGGTTCGCGACACTGACGCCGCACGCGCCAAAAACCTGTTGCTGATCGCCACCGCACTGGCCGTAGCCTTCGGCCTGCTGGCCGCTTGGGCGATCACTCGCCAGATCATCATCCCGCTGAACCAGACCTTGAAAGTGGCCGAGCGCGTAGCCGCCGGCGACCTGACCCACAACCTGGTTTCCCTGCGTCGTGACGAATTGGGCCAACTGCAACGCTCGATGCAGAGCATGACCCAAGGCCTGCGTGAACTGGTGGGCGGGATCAGCGATGGCGTCACCCAGATCGCCAGCGCCGCTGAAGAACTGTCGGCCGTGACCGAGCAGACCAGCGCCGGGGTCAACAATCAGAAAATCGAGACCGATCAGGTCGCCACGGCCATGAACGAAATGGCCGCCACCGTGCAGGAAGTCGCGCGTAACGCCGAAGAGGCTTCCGAAGCCGCCGTCGCTGCTGACCAACAGGCCCGCGAAGGCGACAAAGTCGTCGGCGAAGCGATTGCGCAGATCGAGCGTCTGGCGGTTGAGGTTGGTCATTCCACTGAAGCCATGGGCGAATTGAAGCGCGAAAGCGACAAGATCGGCAGCGTCCTCGACGTGATCAAATCCGTGGCCCAGCAAACCAATCTGCTGGCCCTAAACGCGGCCATCGAAGCGGCGCGTGCCGGTGAAGCCGGGCGTGGGTTTGCCGTGGTTGCCGATGAAGTGCGCAGCCTCGCCCAGCGCACGCAGAAGTCCACCGAAGAGATCGAAGAGCTGATCGTCGGGCTGCAAAACGGCACTCAGCAAGTGGCAACGATCATGGACAACAGCCGCACCCTCACCGACAGCAGCGTTGAGCTGACCCGCCGCGCGGGCGGTTCGCTGGAAAGCATCACTCGTACCGTGTCGGCGATTCAGGCGATGAACCAGCAGATTGCGGCGGCGGCCGAGCAGCAGAGCGCGGTGGCGGAAGAGATCAACCGTAGCGTGCTGAATGTGCGGGATGTGTCGGATCAGACCTCGGCGGCGAGTGAAGAGACCGCGGCTTCCAGCGTTGAGCTGGCGCGCCTTGGCAACCACCTGCAGATGCTGGTGGGCCGATTCAAGGTTTGAAGTGATTCATCGGCCTCGGTTCGCTCTGGACCGAGGTGATGCCATTCGCGAGCAGGCTCGCTCCCACATTGGACAACTCGATCAACTGTGGGAGCGAGCCTGCTCGCGAAGGCGTCCTGAGAGATGCTGAAATTACAGGACCTGACGCAAGAAGGCCTGCGCGCGCGGATCCTTCGGCGCATCGAAGAACTCCGCCGGTGCGGCATCTTCCAGCAACTTGCCGTGATCGAAAAACAACACCCGATCCGCCACTTCCCGGGCAAAGCCCATCTCGTGGGTCACGCAGACCATGGTCATGCCTTCCACGGCCAGGTTCTTCATCACGTCCAGCACCTCACCGACCATTTCCGGGTCGAGCGCCGAGGTCGGTTCATCGAACAGCATGACCTTCGGCTCCATCGCCAGCGCCCGGGCAATCGCCACCCGTTGCTGTTGTCCGCCGGAAAGGCGCGATGGAAACTCGTTGGCCTTCTGCGCAATCCCGACCTTTTTCAGCAACTCCATCGCCTTGGCTTCGCGCTCTTGCTTGCCGCGCTTGCGCACGACTTTCTGCGCCAGACAGAGGTTTTCCAGCACGGTCATGTGCGGGAACAGGTTGAAATGCTGGAACACCATGCCGACTTCGCGGCGGTAGGCGTTGACGTCGGTTTTCGGGTCGGCCAGTTGCAGGCCGTCAATGCTCACCGAGCCGGAATCGAATTCTTCCAGGCCATTGAGGCAGCGCAGGAAGGTCGACTTGCCGGAACCCGACGGGCCGATCACCACCAGCACTTCGCCCTTGGCCACCGTGGTGCTGACGTTATCCACCGCGCGCACCACTTGCCCACGGGTGTCGAAGACTTTTACCAGATCGCGGACTTCAATCACTTTGCGCGAGCCTCCGCTCAAGCCGGCTGGCGATTTTCGACAGCGGCAGGTTGATCAACAGGTACAGGCCGGCAACGCAGAACAGAATCTCGAACGGCGAGAACGAGGTGGTGATGACTTCACGGCCGCTTTTCAGCAGCTCGGTGATGGCGATCACCGACACCAGCGAGGTGTCCTTGACCAGACTGATGAACTGCCCGGCCAGCGGCGGCAGCACGCGTTTGAACGCTTGCGGCAGCACCACGTGACGCATCGATTGACCGGCACTCAGACCGAGCGAACGCGCCGCTTCGTTCTGGCCACGGGCAATCGATTGCACGCCGGAACGGATGATCTCGGCCACGTAGGCGCCAGTGAACAGCGACAGCGCGGCGATCCCGGCGAATTCGCGGGACAGGTTCATCACCGTGCCGATGAAGAAGTAGAAAATGAAGATCTGCACCAGCAGCGGCGTGCCGCGCACCAGTTCGACATAGATTGTCGACAGGTCGCGCAGGGTCGGGTTGTTCGACAGCCGGCACAGGCCAGTGACCAGACCGATCAGCAAACCGAGTACACCAGAGACAACTGACAGCCAAAGCGTTGTCCAAAGGCCCCACAACAGCGGTCCTGCCGCCCAATGGCGAGTGACGCCCACGACGTCGCCTTCGGCCACATCGTCGCCCTGAGCGAATTGCAGGCTGTTCTCGTCGACGGTCAGGTGCTGCTCGTCACCGGTGTCATTACGCAGGGTGACTTGCGCGCTGCTGCCCTTGCGCACAAGTTCGGTGACAGTGGAGATGTCGGTGGCACGCTGGGTTTCTTCGGCCTGATAGGCGAAGTACTGCGGCACGCGGTTCCAGCGCCATTCGTAGGACATCAGCGACGTGGCGTAATACAACGCACCGGCCAGGCCGACCAGCACCAGCACGGTGAGGACGTGCCAGGGCCATTGGGCTTTTTTCTGTTTCATTGCAGGTTCCGGAATTGGTGTTGCTTTCAAGGCCCTCTTCGCGAGCAGGCTCGCTCCCACATTTGAAATGCATTCCAATGTGGGAGCGAGCCTGCTCGCGAAAGGGGCGACGCGGTCTGGCAGACCAGCGTTATTCCATGTCCTTGAGCCACTCGGTGCTCTTGAACCACTTGTCATGGATGCGATCGTAGGTGCCGTCTTCGTGGATCTGGTGCAGGAAGTTGTTGATGAAGTTGAGGCTGTCGTAGTCACCCTTCTTCAGACCAAACGCCAAAGGCTCGTAGGTGAACGGTTTGTCGAGGAACACCAGTTTGCCGGCGCCGACCTTGGTCACCGCAACGACGTTGTACGGGGCGTCATAGATAAAGGCGTCAGCCTTGCCGTTGACCACGTCAAGCACGGCTTCCTGCTCGTTGTCGTAGCCGTGGTACTTGGCTTTGGAGATCAGCTTCTTGGCGACCATTTCGCCGGTGGTGCCGAGCTTGGAGGTGATGCGGTAGTCGGCTGTGTTCAGGTCTTTGTAGGACTTGATGGTGCCTTCCAGTTCCTTGCGGATCAGCAGGGTCTGGCCGACCACGATGAACGGTTCGCTGAAGTTCAGGCGCAGGTTGCGTTCCTGAGTCAGGGTCATGCCGCTGCCGATCATGTCGAACTTGTCGGTCATCAGCGCCGGGATGATGCCGTCGTAACCGGTGGAAACCAGCTCCAGCTTGACGCCCATGGCCTTGGACATGGCCTTGAGGATGTCGACTTCAAAGCCGATGATTTCGCCGCGTTTGTTGGTCATTTCGAACGGCATGTAGGTCGGATCCATACCGACTTTCAGCGTGCCGCGCTTGACCGCGTCATCGATTGCGCCGGCCTGCGCCGCATTGACTGCAACCAGTGCCGTGACACCGACCAGCAGCATCGACAGATACTTCTTCATCTTCAAGTCCCCAAAACCATTGCGTTTGCGGCGCGAAAACCAACAGTGACGGGCAAAAAAGCCCGGGTGCGCCAATTCGGGGACGGATGCTAACGCACTCGTTTTTTTGCACAAGGTTTAATGGACGATTTGTTTAACAATCAAGAGCTGACCCTCACCCCAGCCCTCTCCCGGAGGGAGAGGGGGCCGATCGGGGGATGCTTCAGGGGTACGCCGACCTGAAGCGGATTTGCCGAATCCATAATCGACTCGATGCTTCAGGTCGACGGATAGCGCCAGACACCTCGGTCAGTCCCCTCTCCCTCTGGGAGAGGGCTAGGGTGAGGGGCTTTTCGGCGCCATAAAAAAACCCCGCTGAATCAGCGGGGTTTTCTGATCAGGCCGGTTGCGCCTGCAAGCTCACCGGTCGCAACGGCAGCAACGGCGCATGCGGATCGGCTTTCACCGAAGCCCGCCAGGCATCCAGCCACTCAGCGAGACCTTCAGCCCAAACCTGCTCATGCAGACGCGCCAGCGCCACAGGGTCGCTCAGCAGTTGCAGACGATCATGGTTGTTCAGCCCGGCCGGGCCAACCTTGATCGCGTGACGCACTCGTTCCTGACGCAGCCACTCGATCGGCTCGGCCTGACCGTGACGCGAGGTCGCCAGCGAGCACGCCAGAGCGTTCTGCTGAGGATCGACCACCGCGCGGACGAAGCCGTCGTTGAGGGCGTGGTAACGGTTTTCGTGGGTGTACTGATCGGTCGCCAGCAGCGCCTGTGGCGGATTGTATTCCTCAGGAATGAGGAACAGGCTCTCGTCACGGGACTTCAGGCCCAGACCGACACGGCTGGAAATCACCGACACCGGGATCGACAGCATCAGCGAACCGACGATCGGCACCAGCCACCAGAGGAAGCTCGGGTTCAGCCAGATCACCAGCAGCGCCCAGCAGAAACCCAGCAGGGTCTGCGGACCGTGGCGTTTGACCGCTTCGCTCCATGGCGTCGAGTCGTCGTCACGCTGCGGGGAATTCCAGGTCGCCGCCCAGCCGAGGAACGCGGCGAGGACGAAACGCGTGTGGAAAATCATCCGCACCGGCGCCAGCAGCATGGAGAACAGCATCTCCAGCAACATCGACAGGGTCACCTTGAACTTGCCGCCGAACTCTTTCGCGCCCTTGGCCCAGATCAGGATGATGCTCAACAGTTTCGGCAGGAACAGCAGCACGATGGTCGTCGAGAACAGCGCGATCGCCTTGTCCGGGTGCCATTGTGGCCACAGCGGATAGAGCTGGCGCGGTTCAAGGAAGTACTGCGGCTCCATGAGCGTGTTAACCGCCAGCAGCGCGGTCGACAACACCAGGAAGAAGAACCACAACGGCGCCGACAGGTACGACATCACGCCGGTGAGGAACACCGCGCGGTGCACCGGGTGCATGCCTTTGACCAGGAACAGACGGAAGTTCATCAGGTTGCCGTGGCACCAGCGACGGTCACGCTTGAGTTCGTCGAGCAGGTTCGGCGGCAGTTCTTCGTAGCTGCCCGGCAAGTCGTAGGCAATCCACACGCCCCAACCGGCACGGCGCATCAACGCCGCTTCAACGAAGTCGTGGGACAGAATCGCACCCGAGAACGCGCCTTTACCCGGCAACGGCGCCAAGGCGCAGTGGTCGATAAACGGCTTCATGCGGATGATCGCGTTGTGACCCCAGTAGTGGGATTCACCCAACTGCCAGAAGTGCAGACCGGCGGTAAACAGCGGGCCGTAAACACGGGTCGCAAACTGCTGCATGCGTGCATACAGGGTGTCCATGCCCGACGCACGCGGCGCGGTCTGGATGATCCCGGCGTCCGGCGTGGCTTCCATCAAGCGCACCAGACTGGTCAGGCACTCGCCGCTCATCACCGAGTCGGCGTCGAGAACGACCATGTATTTATAGTCACCGCCCCAGCGACGGCAGAAGTCGTCGAGGTTGCCGCTCTTGCGCTTCACGCGACGGCGGCGGCGGCGATAGAAGATCTTGCCGAAGCCTTTGGCTTCGCGGCAGACATCCAGCCAGGCCTGTTGCTCGGCCACGCAGATGTCGGTGTCGTTACTGTCACTGAGGACGAAGAAGTCGAAACGGTCCAGATCACCGGTGGCAGCCACCGATTCGAACGTCGCGCGCAGACCGGCGAACACGCGCGGTACGTCTTCGTTGCAGATCGGCATGACCAACGCGGTACGCGCGTCTTTGGCAATCGGCTCGTTGCCGGCGCTTTTGCCGGAGATACGGTATTTATCGTGACCGGTGAGCAACTCGAGGAAGCCCATCAACGCCGTCCAGAAACCGGCCGACACCCAGCAGAACAGAATCCCGAACAGAATCAGGATGCTGGTTTGCAGCGCATACGGCAGCACTTGCGTGGCGGTTTGCAGCAGCGGTTGATGCAGAACTTCTTCGAGATCAACGAACGACCAGCCCTGGTACGGCATGATGCCTTTCATGTACCAGCCGGCAACGATGGTCTGGCCAAGCATCAGCAGCAACAGAATGTAGCGACGGATCGAACCGACGGTGCGCCAGCGCGCGGCCGGCAGGACGTTTTCGTCTTTCGGCGGTTGTGGCGGGTTGGTGCGGCCGGTCATACGGCGCCAGCCACGCACCAGAATATTGGTGCGCCACGGCTCCGGCACGACCTTGGTCCGACGGATCGGCGGCGTTGCCTTCATGCTGACGCGACCGCTGGCGTCGAGCACCAGCATCTCCGCGTCTTCCAGCTCTTCGGCGGTGCTCAGGGTCAGGCGCTTGCCCACCGAAGCCTGGGCGGCCTCGGCAGGAGCGTCGAACGTTGAAGACGACAGGCGTTCATGCAGCTCGCTGAACGACTGGCAGCCCGCGAGTTCCGCGCGCTGCTCGTCGGTCATCGGCAGATGCGCCAGATACTCGGACAGAGTCTCTGGCTGTACTTGAGAGTTACTCATCGGCAGGCAACTGATAGCTCCAGGTCTCGGTCAGGACTTCTTCAGTCGGTGCCGATTCCGGTGTGGCTGGGGCCGCGTCCGCAGCAACTGGCTGCTTGGCGTCTTTGTTGGCCTTGTCCTTGGCATCTGCAGCTGGCTTGGCGTCGGCCTGTTTGGCCTCGGCGGCTTTGGCTTCCTTGTCGATTTTCTCTTGTTGCTTGGCGGCAACCTTGTCGGCCTTGGCAACGGACGAGTTGGACGCCGGTACCGAAGACTTGGCCAGATCAGCCGTGACGATTGGCTGCACCAGGGCGGCACGCATCTCGGTCGACTTGCTCGCGTCCTTGATTTTCATCCGCAGGGTCAAGCGCCAGCCCTTGGTTTCCGGGTTGTAGCGCACGCTGTTCTCAACCAGTTCGGCGTTGTCGCCGACACTGACCTGACTGCGCACGTCGGCATCCGGTGCCAGGGCGGCCAGCGATGGACCTTCGAAGTCGACCAGATAAGCAACGCTGCCATCCGGCTGACGGATCAGGTTCGATTGCTTGACGTCACCGGTCGAACGCAGAGTCTGCGAAACCCAAGCGCTGTCCGGCGCATGAATCGCCGCTTCGTCCATGGTCCAGTGCATGCGGTAAGCGAAGTCCAGCGGCTGACCCGGCTCCGGCATTTTTTCCGGGCTCCAGAACGCAACGATGTTGTCGTTGGTTTCGTCGGCGGTCGGAATTTCTACCAGATCAACGGTGCCTTTGCCCCACTCACCCTTCGGCTCGATCCAAGCGCTTGGGCGCTTGTCGTAGCGATCGTCGAGGTCTTCGTAGTGGCTGAAGTCGCGGCCACGTTGCAGCAAACCGAAACCACGCGGGTTCTCGATGCTGAAGTTGCTCACGGCCAGGTGTTTCGGGTTGTTCAACGGGCGCCAGATCCACTCACCGTTACCGGCATGGATCGACAGACCGCTGGAGTCGTGCAGTTCACGACGGTAGTTGAGGACTTTCGACGGCTGGTTGGCGCCGAACAGGAACATGCTGGTCAGCGGTGCGATGCCCAGTTTGCCGACCTTGTCACGCAGGAACATCTGCGCTTTGACGTCGACAATGGTGTCGCTGCCCGGACGCAGGATCAGACGGTAGGCACCAGTAGCACGCGGCGAATCGAGCAGAGCGAAGATCACCAGGTGCTTGTCGCCCGGCTTCGGCTGTTGAATCCAGAACTCGCGGAAACGCGGGAATTCTTCGCCCGACGGCAGCGCGGTATCAATCGCCAGACCACGCGCCGAGAGGCCGTAGGTGTGGCCCTTGCCGACAACGCGGAAGTAACTCGCGCCGAGCATGGTCATGATTTCGTCTTGCTTGTCGGCCTTGTTGATCGGGTACAGCACACGGAAACCGGCGTAGCCCAGTTGTTCGGTGGCTTTCGGATCGAATTTCAGGTCGCCGAAATCGAAGCGTGTCGGATCGTATTTGATCTCTTCGACGGTGTTCGCGGTGATTTCGTTGATTTTCACCGGCGTATCGAAGTGCATACCCTGGTGATAGAAGGAAAGTTTGAACGGGGTCTTCTGATCAGCCCACTCAGCCTTTTCGGTGAGGAAGCGGATTTTCTGATAGTCCGCGAACTTCATGTCGCGGAACTCGTTCGGCAGATTGCTGCGCGGGGCTTCGAACTTCTGCCCGGCCAGTTCTTTAGCTTTCGCCGATACATCGTCAAGATTGAACGCCCAAAGCTGGCCGGCGCTGAGCAGGCACAGGAGCGCCGAGCCCGCTACCAGAGCACTTCGCACGCGTTTGGCAGACAATTTTGCTGCATTACAGGGACTAACAATCACGAGCAACCCTCGCCGAAAACAGATCAAAAAACCAACGGCCAGCTATCTATATGCCAGGTTGGCGAGCATTGTTCCGACTCCGCTGGGGCAAAATGATTCCCCAATCGGATCCGGACAAGTCTCTACCTAAGTGAAAATGGATCAGCGAACGCTGATCCCAGTGCGCGCGATTATCTAGTAGCCCGCATGACAACGCATCAGGGGTAACAAAGTATTTATCGCGAAAACACCCTAAAAACAGTCGAAATTTCCCAAAAAGGTGTTTCAAGCGCATTCAGGTCTGTAACAAAAAGGTAACCGGGCCATCGTTGACCAAATGCACCTGCATATCGGCGCCGAATCTACCTGATGCCACAGTGCCATGCACCTGTTTCGCACTGCTCAATAGATAGTCGAACAATTCCTCGCCCAAGGCTGGAGGCGCGGCCGTCGAAAAGCTCGGGCGCAACCCGCTTTTGGTGTCGGCCGCGAGGGTGAACTGCGAGACCAGCAGCAACCCGCCACCGACATCGGCGAGGGACAAGTTCATCTTGCCCTCCGCATCACTGAATACCCGATAGTTAAGCAGCTTATGCAGAAGTTTGTCGGCGCTGGCACGCGTGTCGTCGGGTTCCACCGCTACCAGCACCAACAATCCATGATCAACAGCGCCAACCACCTCACCCGAGACTTCGACTCTTGCTGCGCTTACGCGCTGTAAAAGCCCTTTCATGCTTCTTCGGGCGGCAGGTCGAGCAGGCGCCGCGCCATGTTGCCCGCCGCACGCACCAGTGCATCGGTGATGCCCGGTTCAGAGGCCGCGTGGCCGGCATCACGGATCACCTGCAGTTCGCTGTTCGGCCACGCTTGATGCAACTCCCAGGCATTGTCGAGCGGGCAGATCACGTCGTAGCGACCGTGAATGATTACGCCGGGCAAATGGGCGATCTTGCCCATGTCGCGAATCAACTGGTTCGGCTCCAGGAAGGCGTTGTTGGTGAAGTAGTGGCATTCGATCCGCGCGATCGACAGTGCACGCTGCGGCTCGGAGAAGCGATCGACCACCAGCGGGTTCGGCCGCAGGGTCGCGGTGCGCCCTTCCCAGGTCGACCAGGCTTTGGCCGCGTGCATCTGGGCGATCTGGTCGTTGCCGGTCAGGCGTTTGTGGAAAGCGCTGAGCAGGTCGTCGCGCTCGTCCAGTGGGATCGGTGCGATGTAATCCTGCCAGTAATCGGGGAACAGACGGCTGGCACCCGCCTGATAGAACCACTCGATTTCCTGCGGACGGCAGAGAAAGATCCCGCGCAGGATCAGACCGTGAACGCGCTCAGGGTGGGTTTGCGCATAAGCCAGCGCCAAGGTCGAACCCCACGAACCGCCGAACAGCACCCATTTGTCGATGCCCAAATGTTTGCGGATGCGCTCAAGGTCGGCGACCAGATCCCAGGTAGTGTTGTTCTCGAGGCTGGCATGCGGCGTGGAGCGCCCGCAGCCGCGCTGATCGAAGGTGACAATGCGATACAGGTTCGGATCGAAATAGCGACGGCTCTGCGCGTCGCAACCGGCGCCGGGGCCGCCGTGGATGAACACAACCGGCAAACCCTCCGGTGAACCGCTTTCGTCGACGTACAGCGTATGGGTGTCATCGACAGCCAGATCGTGCCGGGCGTGAGGTTTGATCTGCGGAAACAAAGTCTGCATTGCGCGCTCCGTAAGGGGTCGAGGTCATCCCTGGGGGGACTTCTATTATTCTGCCGTTGGGCATCATAAACCCGATTTACGTCAATGAGCATGCTCCAGCGCAGTCACCGTTTGTCAGCCATAAACTTCGCAGGCTGTACACACTCCTGTGGGAGCGAGCCTGCTCGCGAAAGCGGCGTGTCATTCAACGTAGATGTTGGCTGAACGGACGCCTTCGCGAGCAGGCTCGCTCCCACAAGGGGGTTATGCGGTGTAGTGAGACTTTGCCCAGGCCAGATAGCCCTGCAGCAATTCCTTGAGCACCACCCGCGTCGGTTCGGCCAGATCCGCGCGGTAGCGGAACGGTTCGAACTCTTCCATGTAGGTGCTCTGGCACAACTCCAGTTGCACCGCGTGGATGTTCTCGGCCGGGTTGCCGTATTGGCGGGTGATGTGGCCACCCTTGAAACGGCCGTTGAGCACGTGGCTGTAATCGTCGTGGCGCGCGCAGATCGCTTCCAGCTGGCTGGCCAGTTGCGGATCACAACTGGCGCCGTTGAAGGTGCCGAGATTGAAGTCCGGCAGTTTGCCGTCGAACAGATGCGGGATGATCGAACGGATCGAGTGCGCATCGAACAGCAGCGCGTAACCGAACTCGGCTTTCAGTCGTGCCAGCTCTTCTTGCAGCGTGCGGTGGTACGGCGTCCAGATCTGCTCCAGATAAGTCGCGCGCTCTTGTTTCGACGGCTCGTGGCCTTCGCGGAACAACGGAATGCCATCGAACAGCGTTGCCGGGTACAACCCGGTGGTGGCACCGGCGTACAACGGTTTGTCGTCGGACGGACGGTTCAAGTCGATGACGAACCGCGAGTACTCGGCAGCCAGAGTGCTCGCGCCCAATTCCTCGGCGAAGTCATACAGCTGCGGAATATGCCAGTCGGTATCCGGCAGGCTTTTCGCATCGGGGATCAACCCTGCCTCGACCGCAGGCGTCAACCGCACACCGGCATGCGGCATGCTGATCAGCAGCGGCACGCGACCTTGTTTGAAGTTCAGAACCTTATCCACAACCGCTCTCCTACAGACTTGATTCGACGCCGTGGCGCACGACGCGTTTGTCCAGATCACCGCCGAGCCAATAGGCCAGATCCGCCGGACGATCGATGTGCCAGGCAACGAAATCCGCGACCTTGCCGACTTCCAGCGAACCGTGGGTGTCGGCCATGCCCAACGCCTGCGCGGCGTGGATGGTGGCGCCGGCCAGGGCTTCTTCCGGGGTCATGCGGAAACAGGTGCAGGCCATGTTCAGCATCAGCCGCAATGACAGCGCTGGCGAGGTGCCGGGGTTGAGGTCACTGGCAATGGCGATTTTCACTTTGTGTTTGCGCAGGGCGTCCATCGGCGGCAACTGGGTTTCACGCAGGAAATAGAACGCGCCCGGCAGCAGCACGGCGACGGTGTCGGATGCTGCCATGGCGATGGCGTCGGCTTCGTCCATGAACTCCAGGTGATCGGCGGACATCGCCTTGTAACGCGCGGCAAGACTGGAGCCGTGCAGCGACGACAGTTGTTCGGCGTGCAGTTTCACTGGCAGACCGAGTTTTTGTGCGGCAATAAATACGCGCTCGACCTGCTCAGGGGAGAACGCCAGGTATTCGCAGAAAGCATCCACGGCATCGACCAGACCTTCGGCGGCCAACGCTGGCAGCATCTGAGTGCAGATCAGATCGATGTAATCGTCGGCGCGGTCTTTGTATTCAGGTGGCAACGCGTGGGCAGCCAGACAAGTGCTGCGCACGCTGATCGGCAGCTCTTTTTCCAGGCGACGGATGACGCGAAGGATTTTGCGTTCGTTGACCAGATCGAGGCCGTAGCCGGATTTCATCTCGACCGTGGTCACGCCGTCGCGCATCAGGCTTTTCAGACGTTTGGCGGCGCTGACGAACAGTTCGTCTTCAGTCGCTTCGCGCGTCGCACGCACGGTGCTGGCGATGCCGCCGCCCGCCGCCGCGATTTCCGCGTAACTGACGCCTTGCAGTCGCTTTTCAAATTCGCCACTGCGGTTACCGCCGAACACGGTGTGGGTGTGGCAGTCGATCAGGCCGGGGGTGACCCACGCGCCTTGCAAGTCATTGACCGCCGGGTATTCGCCGGACGGCAATTGATTGCGCGGGCCGATCCACTCAATGAGCGCACCGGACGTCACGATGGCCGCATCTTCGATGATCGAGTAGACGCCCTGCGCCATGGTTGCGACGTGGCAGTGTTGCCAGAGGGTTTTCACTGTTGGCCTCCGTTGGGGCTGGTTTGGTGGGCGGCCCTGAAAAGCCCCTCACCCTAGCCCTCTCCCGGAGGGAGAGGGGACTGACCGGGTTGTTCTGTCGAGGTACATCGACCTGAAATTTCTGTGCCGAACTCAGGTTCTGAAAATCATGAAGATTGGCTCCCTTCCCCCTCTCCCCCCTGGGGGAGAGGGTTGGGGTGAGGGGGATCGATGTCTCGAACAACAAAAATCCCCCTGACAGTCCACTTACAAACTAGGCAAAAGCTTCGCCGAAACCAGCTCAGTCAAACACCGCGAAGCCAGCAATTCAGTCGCCGCATTGATGTCCGGAGCAAAAAACCGGTCCTTCTCATAAAACGGCACTTCCTTACGCAAAATCGCCCGCGCCTGTTCCAGCTTCGCCGAGGTCTTCAGACCGTTACGCAGATCCAGCCCCTGCACCGCCGCCAGCCATTCCACCGCAAGAATCCCACGGGTGTTTTCAGCCATTTCCCACAGACGCTTGCCCGCAGCAGGCGCCATGGAAACGTGGTCTTCCTGGTTGGCCGAAGTTGGCAGGCTGTCCACCGAATGCGGATGCGACAACGCCTTGTTCTCGCTGGCCAATGCCGCTGCCGTCACTTGAGCAATCATGAACCCGGAGTTCACCCCACCATTGGCAACGAGGAACGGCGGCAGTTGCGACATGTGCTTGTCCATCATCAGCGAGATGCGGCGCTCGCTCAGCGAGCCGATTTCGGCGATGGCCAGGGCCATGTTGTCGGCGGCCATGGCAACCGGCTCGGCGTGGAAGTTACCGCCGGAAATCACGTCACCTTCAGCGGCGAAGACCAACGGGTTGTCGGAAACGGCGTTGGCTTCAACCGCCAGCACTTCAGCAGCCTGACGAAACTGCGTCAGGCAAGCGCCCATGACTTGCGGCTGGCAACGCAGCGAATACGGATCCTGAACCTTCTCGCAGTTCTGGTGCGAGTCAGAGACTTCGCTGCGCTCACCGAGCAGATCGCGGTAAGCGGCAGCCGCGTCGATCTGCCCTTTCTGGCCGCGAGCCGCGTGAATGCGTGCATCGAACGGCGAACGCGAGCCCAATACCGCTTCAACCGTCAGACCGCCCAACGCCAAGGCACCGGCAAACAAGTCTTCACCTTCAAACAGACCACGCAGGGCGAACGCGGTGGAAACCTGAGTACCGTTGAGCAGCGCCAGACCTTCTTTCGCCGCCAGCGTCAGCGGCGTCAGGCCAGCCACTTTCAGCGCTTCGGTGGCTTCCATCCACTCACCCTTGTAGCGCGCCTTGCCTTCACCCAGCAGCACCAGCGACATGTGCGCCAACGGTGCCAGATCGCCCGAAGCGCCCACCGAACCTTTCAGCGGAATATGCGGATAGACCTCGGCATTGATCAGCGCGATCAGCGCATCGATCACCACGCGGCGAATACCGGAGAAACCACGGCTGAGGCTGTTGACCTTGAGCACCATGATCAGCCGCACCAGTTCATCGCTGATCGGCTGGCCGACACCGGCGGCGTGGGACAACACCAGCGAGCGCTGGAGGTTTTCCAGGTCTTCGCTGGCGATGCGCGTCGAGGCCAGCAGGCCGAAACCGGTGTTGATGCCGTAAGCGGTGCGATTCTCGGCGAGGATCTGCTCGACGCAGGCAACGCTGGCTTCGATCTGCGCCGAGGCGCTGTTGTCGAGGCTCAGCTTGACCGGGTTCTGGTAGACATCACGCAGTTGGGCCAGGCTCAGTTGGCCGGGAATCAGGTTCAGCGCAGTCATTTTGTGCTCCTTTTGAGAGTTTGTTATTAACTCGCCAGACGCTCCGGAGATGTCCGTTGTCCGTCGCGTCTCGCCTTTTGGGGAGTCGCGCCTTGGCACGCTGGCGTGGGTATTGGTCAGTGCAAATTCGGTAAAACGTTGTGCGGCAGATTCGGGTTCTTCAACACGCTCGCAGCGGCAGCGATGTCCGGCGCCAGCCAACGATCCTGATCGTAGGCAGGGACTTTTTCGCGCAGCAGTCGCCAAGCGATATCGGTGCCCACGCCAAAGCGCTGTTCCTTGAGGAACTCAAACGCCTGCGCTGCCAGCAGGTACTCGATGGCGAGAATCTGCGTGCAGTTTTCCAGCGCACGATGCAGCTTGAGCGCGGCGTTGGTGCCCATGCTCAAGTGATCTTCCTGCAGGCCCGAAGTGATGTAGTTATCGAGTACCGCCGGTTGCGCCAATTGGCGGTTTTCCGCACACAGCGATGCGGCGACGTATTGCACGATCATCATCCCCGAGTTCACCCCGGGATTGGCCACCAGAAACGCCGGCAGACCGCTGACGTGCGGGTTGACCAGACGATCAAGACGACGCTCGGCAATCGAGCCGATTTCGGCCATGGCAATCGCCAGCAGGTCCGCCGCCATCGCCACCGACTGCCCGTGCGGGTTGGCTTGCGACATCACCCGGAAGTTGTCCGGTGTGCCGAGCAACAGTGGGTTGTCGGTGCAGCCGTTGAGCTCGGCCTCGACCTGTTTGATCGCATGCTCCAGTTGATCGCGCGCGGCGCCATGCACCTGCGGAATCGAACGAATGCTCAGCGCATCCTGAGTGCGAATGCCTTTGCTCGACGCAATCACTTCACTGCCATCGAGCAACGCGCGCAGATTGATGCCGACCTGCTGCATGCCCGGGTGCGGTTTCAGCGCGATGATCTCGGCATCGAACGCATCGATCTGGCCGCGCTGGGCTTCGAAACTCATGGCACCGATGACGTCGGCCCATTGCACCAATCGCGTTGAGTCGGCAATCGCCAGACAGCTGAGGCCGGTCATGCACGGCGTGCCGTTGACCAGGCACAAACCGTCCTTCGCGCCGAGTTGCACGGGTTGCAGGCCTTCCTCGGCCAGCGCCTGTTGCGCCGAAGTGATCTGGCCGCGATAGCTGACATTGCCGACGCCGAGCAGCGCGATGCCGATGTGTGCCATGTGGGTCAGATAACCCACCGAACCTTGCGACGGCACTTGCGGGGTAATGCCGCGATTGAGCAGCGCCAGCAGCGCTTCGACGACCCGGCGGTGGATGCCGGATTTGCCGTGGCTGTAATTGTGGATCGCCGCGCAGATGATCGCGCGGGTCTGCTCGTCGGCGAGTACCGGACCGACGCCGCAGGCATGGCTGAGCAAGGTGTTGCGCGAGAGCTGGCTGAGTTGTTCGTCTTTCAGGGAAACGTTGGACAAACCGCCCAGGCCGGTGTTGACGCCGTAGGCACGCTCGCCGCTGGCGACGATGCGTTGGACGATGCCTTGGGCGTTTTCGATGCGCGCCCAGGTGTCGCTGGACAGCTCGAGTTGAGCGCCGTGACGGGCGACGGCGACCACGTCCTGCCAACGCAGGGGGGCGCCGGTGATAACGATTTTTTCAGCCTGGGACATCTAAAACCTCAACCGTAATATTGATGCAGCTCTGCCGGCCCCTTCGCGAGCAAGCTCGCTCCCACAGGAGACCGCATTCCAATGTGGGAGCGAGCTTGCTCGCGAAGGGGCCGGCAGCCTCACCGCAAGTCTGTTAAACCACCGCCGCCCGCCGCTGCACAAACCGGTCGACATACTCATCCGCCGGCGAATGCAGAATCTCGCGCGGCGTGCCGACCTGAATCAACTTCCCATCCTTGAGAATCGCAATCCGGTTACCAATACGCACCGCCTCGTCGAGGTCATGGGTGATGAAGACAATGGTCTTGTGCAAAGTCTTTTGCAGCTCCAGCAACTGGTCCTGCATCTCGGCGCGGATCAGCGGATCCAGCGCACTGAACGCCTCATCCATGAGGATGATGTCAGTGTCTGCCGCCAAAGCGCGGGCCAAACCGACACGCTGGCGCATGCCGCCGGAGAGCTGGTGCGGGTATTTGTTTTCGTAGCCTTTGAGGCCGACGGTGTTGATCCAGTGCAGCGCGCGTTCCGAGCACATTTGCTTGCTCTCGCCACGCACTTTCAGGCCGTAGGCGACGTTATCGAGCACGGTCTTGTGCGGCAGCAGGCCGAAGCTCTGGAACACCATGCTGATCTTGTGCCGGCGAAATTCGCGCAGGGCGTCCATGTCGTATTGCAGGATGTCCACGCCGTCGACGAGGATCGCGCCGCTGGTCGGGTCAATCAGCCGGTTGAAGTGGCGCACCAGTGTCGATTTACCCGAACCCGACAGGCCCATGATCACGAAGATCTCGCCAGTGCCGATGCTCAGCGACAGGTCGTTAACGCCGACCACGCAACCGGTTTCGCTCAGCACCTGATCCTTGGTCTTGCCCTGACCGACCATGGCCAGTGCATCCTTGGCGCGGTTGCCGAAAATCTTGAAGACGTTTTTGACTTCGATCTTGCTCACGGTTGCGTTGCTCATTTGCTCACCTCATGCCGCGGCCGACCGTACGCCTGAGTAATGCGGTCGATGACCACTGCGAGAATCACGATCGCCAGACCAGCCTCAAGGCCACGTCCGACGTTGAGGGTCTGAATCCCCACCAGCACATCTTCACCGAGGCCACGGGCGCCGATCATCGAGGCGATCACCACCATCGACAGGGCCATCATGGTGGTCTGGTTGATCCCGGCCATGATGCTCGGCAGCGCCAGCGGCAGTTGCACGCCGAACAGTTGCTGCCAGCAGTTGGCGCCGAACGCGTTGATCGCTTCCATGACTTCGCCGTCAACCTGGCGGATGCCCAGATCGGTCAGGCGAATCAGCGGTGGCGCGGCGTAGATCACCGTGGCGAAAATCGCCGGGACCTTGCCCAGACCGAACAGCATCAGCACCGGGATCAGGTATACGAAACTTGGCATGGTTTGCATGATGTCGAGTAGCGGCATCAGCACCGAACGCAGGCGATTGCTGCGCGCCGAGAGAATCCCCAGCGGAATGCCGATCAGCACCGAAATGATCGTCGCGACCATCATCAGCGCCAGGGTCTGCATGAGCTTGTCCCACAAGCCAACGGCGCCGACCAGGAACAACAGACCGACGATGACCGCCGTAGTCACGACTTTGCGCGTGGCATGCCAGGCGACCACACCGACGATGGCCAGCATCAACCACCACGGTGCCGCACGCAGCAGGCCTTCGAGGTTGACGATTGCCCAGAGCAGGGTGTCCGAGATGTGGCGGAACACATCACCGTAGTTGGTGACCAGCGAATCGACCCAACCGTTGACCCAGTCGGCGATGGAAAAGGTAAAGCTTTCGGGAAACATAAGCGGCTCTCAATCAGAAATCTCAATCAAGCGTTTACGGCATATCTCCCGGCCAGCCTCACGGTTGACCGGGAGGTATCGACCTACAGCGCCGCGTCGATTTTCCTGGCAGCGTCTTCACTGACCCACGCATGCCAGACCTCAGGATGTTCCTTGAGGAAGATTTTCGCCAGTTTTGGCGACTCGATACGTTCCTTGGCCATGCGGCCCAGGTTCTGGTTCAGCAGATCGATCGGCAGATTGACCTTTTCCAGCACGGCGACCAGTTCCGGGGCTTCGTCGTGGAAGGTTTTCGACAGGCCGACCTTGATGCTCACGGTCTTGTCTACGCCCGGTTTTTCTTCGAGTTTGACCAGATCCACCTGGCCCATCAGCGGGGTTGGCGACCAGTAGTAGAACAGGATCGGCTCGCCACGCTTGTAGCTCGACAGCACCGCCGCATCCAGCGCCGGGCCAGTGCCCGGACGGAAGTTGGTGTAGCTGCTTTCGAGGCCGTAGCTTTTCAGCATTTCGCTGTTGTCGAGTTCGCAGGTCCAGCCGGCCGGGCAGTTGTAGAAACGGCCCTTGGACGGCTCTTCAGCGTCCTTGAACACGGCGGCGTATTTACCCAGGTCAGCGATGTTTTTCAGGTCCGGGGCCTTCGGCTCAAGCTTGCGCTTGGCATCGCCTTCGATCACGTAACGCGGCACGTACCAGCCTTCCACCGCGCCGACGACAGGTGCGCCGACACCGACGACCTTGCCGGCCTTCTCGGCCTTGTTCCAGACCTCGCTGCGGCCGACCCACTCTTCGGCGAACACTTGAATATCGTTGCTGCTCAGGGCGTTTTCCATGGTGATGGAGTTGCCCGGCAAGCTGTCGGTCTTGCAGTCGTAACCTTTCTCCAGCACCACTTGCAGCACGTCGGTCAGCAGCATGCCGCTTTCCCAGTTCAGCCCGGCGAATTTCACCGGTTTGCCCGATTCGCACCAGCCGGCGGCTTGCGTCGCACCGGCACTGGCCAACAGGCCCATGGACAGCAATGTGGTCAGCAGGGTCTTGTTCGATTTCATTGTTGTGACGCTCCTAATCATGAATTGGCTTACGGCAGTCAAGAGGCATCCAGCCCTGTCCACGTCCAAATCAGGCCTGCGCCGCAGCGCGACCGGCCCCGCTTGTTTTAGGTTGTACAACGCTGTTCTGCTCGACCGGCAGAATCAGTTGATCGGGTACCGCGCTGTGCCATTTTTTTGCACACACGTAGTAGACGGCGGCCGGCAACAAGAGGCCGATGATCCAGGAAATGTCCACATCACCGAGGGCGGCCACCAATGGACCGGTGTAGAACTTGGTGGAGATGAACGGCAGCTGCACCAGCACACCGAACACATAGACGCTGATGCCGAGCAGATTCCAGCGACCGTAGCGTCCGTTCGGATCGGCCAGCGCCGGCACGTCATAACGCTCGCGGGTGATGCAGTAGTAATCCACCAGGTTGATCGCACTCCACGGGGTGAAGAAGGCGAGCAGGAAGAGGATGAAAGACTTGAACGCCCCGAGGAACGAGTGCTGACCGAGCAACGCAATCAGCGTCGCCGCGCCAACAATCACCAGCACGAACACCAGACGCTGCATACGCGTAACGGTCAGGTGACCTTTGAAACCACTGATGATGGTCGCGATGCACATGAAGCTGCCGTAGGAGTTCAGCGTCGAGATGGTCACCTTGCCGAATGCGATGCTGAAGTACAGCAGCGCAGCGGTAGCACCGGTGCCGCCCAGACCGACGATGTAGGAGACTTCGTGACCGGCGAACTGGCCGTTGGCCGAAGCCGCAGCAAAGACGCCGAGGATCATCGCCACTTGCGCGCCGACCACTGAGCCGGCACCGGCGGCGAAGAAGGTTTTGACTGCCGAGGTGTTGCTCGGCAGATAACGGGAATAGTCAGCCACGTAAGGGCCGAAAGCAATCTGCCAGGAGGCCGCGAGCGACACCGCGAGGAGGAAGCTGCTCCAGCTGAAATGACGGATTTGCAGAAGTGCGCCGACGTCGGTCTGGCTCATCAAACGCCAGAACAGGAACACGAAAGCGATCACGCCAATGACGCTGGCGACACGGCCGATCCAGTGGATCACCCGATAACCGAGCACCGTGACCAGCACGATGACGCTGGCAAAAATCAGGATGCCGACGCTGTCACTGACGTTAAACAACTGCCCCAGCGCCTGGCCGGAAAGCACGGTGCCGGTCGCGGTGAAACCCAGGTACATCAGGCACACCAGCACGATCGGGATCGCCGCACCATACACGCCAAACTGCACACGGCTGGAAATCATCTGCGGCAGGCCCAGTTTCGGCCCTTGCGCGGCATGCAGCGCCATCACCCCGCCGCCCAGCAATTGACCGATCAACAGACCGATCAACGACCAGAACACATCACCGCCGAGCACCACGGCCAAGGCCCCGGTGACAATCGCGGTGATTTGCAGGTTGGCACCCATCCACAAGGTGAATTGGCTGAACAGACGACCGTGTCTTTCCGCTTCCGGGATATAGTCGATCGAACGCCTTTCGATCAACGGTTTGTTGCTTGCACGATCGGTGTTGACAGCCATGATTCAACCTCTGTGGATTGTTAGATTCTCTGTAGGAGCTGCCGCAGGCTGCGATCTTTTGATCTTGAAAAACCAACATCAAAAGATCGCAGCCTGCGGCAGCTCCTACAGGGGTTTTGCGTTTATTTGCCGGTAATCATCGGCAGGTTCAGCCCCTGTTCCTTGGCGCAGTCGATGGCGATCTGGTAACCGGCATCGGCATGACGCATAACGCCAGTGGCCGGGTCGTTGTGCAGCACGCGCGCAATACGCTCGGCCGCTTCATCCGTACCGTCGCAAACAATCACCATGCCCGAGTGCTGCGAGAAGCCCATGCCAACGCCGCCGCCATGGTGCAGGGAAACCCAGGTCGCGCCGCTCGCGGTGTTTAGCAGCGCGTTGAGCAGTGGCCAGTCGGACACGGCGTCGGAACCGTCCTGCATCGATTCGGTTTCACGGTTCGGGCTGGCCACCGAGCCGGAGTCGAGGTGGTCGCGACCGATGACGATCGGCGCCGACAACTCACCGCTGCGGACCATTTCGTTGAAGGCCAGACCGAGCTTGGCGCGCAGGCCCAGGCCGACCCAGCAGATACGTGCCGGCAGACCCTGAAAGCTGATGCGCTCGCGGGCCATGTCCAGCCAGTTGTGCAGGTGCGCGTCATCCGGGATCAGCTCTTTGACCTTGGCGTCGGTTTTGTAGATGTCTTGCGGATCACCCGACAGCGCCGCCCAACGGAACGGGCCGATGCCACGGCAGAACAGCGGACGGATGTAAGCCGGTACGAAACCCGGGAAATCGAAGGCGTTTTCGACGCCTTCTTCCTGCGCCATCTGACGGATGTTGTTGCCGTAGTCGAAGGTCGGAATGCCTTGCTTCTGGAATTCCAGCATCGCTTTAACGTGCACGGCCATCGACTGCTTGGCGGCTTTGATTACAGCAGCCGGTTCAGTCTTGGCGCGGGCACGGTATTCGTCCCAAGTCCAGCCGGCTGGCAGGTAACCGTTGAGCGGGTCGTGGGCGCTGGTCTGGTCGGTGACCATGTCCGGGCGCACGCCGCGCTTGACCAGTTCCGGGAGAATTTCTGCGGCGTTACCCAGCAGGGCGATGGAGATCGCTTTGCCTTCTTTGGTGTATTTGTCGATGCGCGCCAGGGCGTCATCAAGGTCTTTGGCTTGCTCATCGACGTAACGGCTTTTCAGGCGGAAATCGATGCTGACTTGTTGGCATTCGATGTTCAGCGAGCAGGCGCCGGCGAGGGTTGCCGCCAGCGGTTGCGCACCACCCATGCCGCCCAGACCGGCGGTGAGGACCCACTTGCCGGTGAGGTTGTCGTTGTAGTGCTGGCGACCGGCTTCAACGAAGGTTTCGTAGGTGCCTTGCACGATGCCCTGGCTGCCGATGTAGATCCAGCTGCCGGCGGTCATCTGGCCGTACATGGCCAGGCCTTTTGCGTCGAGTTCGTTGAAGTGCTCCCAGCTCGCCCAGTGTGGGACGAGGTTGGAGTTGGCGATCAGTACACGCGGGGCATTGCTGTGAGTCTTGAACACGCCGACCGGCTTGCCGGATTGCACCAGCAGGGTCTCGTCGTCGTTCAGATTGGTCAGGCTTTCGACGATCTTGTCGTAGCACTCCCAGTTACGCGCAGCGCGACCGATACCACCGTAGACCACCAGCTCTTTCGGGTTCTCGGCGACTTCCGGGTCGAGGTTGTTCATCAGCATGCGCAGCGGCGCTTCGGTCAGCCAGCTCTTGGCGGTCAGCTTGTTGCCGCGGGCAGCGCGGATCTCAACGTTGCGAAACTTTGTAGGCTTATTGTCAGTCACGAAAAAGACTCCTCAGCGATCAATTCAAACCAACCCTGGCAGTGGGCAAGCAGCCTGTGCGCTTCGATGCGCGACAAGCGAATCAGTGGACGCTGCGGAGAGTCTCGAGCGACTCATACGCATACGTCTTTACTTGTACATACAAGCATATGCAATCGAGCGGCCAACTTATTGGAGGATCGTTTGAGAAAAATCGCTGGCAAGGCTGGAGAGCGCCTGAATCAAGGGTTCAGGCGTGGATGAAATTTTTCTTGGGGATGATTTAGGGAGGCGGGGCTTTGTTACATGAGCGTGGTTTTGCGCCACGCTGGGGCGTTCGGTAACAAGTTGGTGCGTGGGTTGGGAACACCCCAAAAGCAAAAGATCGCAGCCTTCGGCAGCTCCTACACTGGGTTTGATGTACACCCTGTAGGAGCTGCCGAAGGCTGCGACCTTTTAAGATTTCTGAATCAGCGTCCAGTCAGCTCAATGACGCAGCAACCCGCATTGGTGGAGACTTCGGCCAGACCGCTGTTGCCGTCCAGTTGCAGGCAATCATGTCGCCCCAACTGCGAAACACTGTCACCGATACGGACTTCCAGCAACTCACTGACACTGAACACCAACACCGTCCCCGCCGAGCTGAAGAACCGCTGCTCACCGTCCAGCCACTGCAACCGTGCGCTGTAACGCTGTGGCGCGTAAATCAGGTTGAAGTCGCGAATCGCGCCGCCGAGCAAAGTGCAGGACACCTGGCTTTCGCCACTGAAGGCAAACGGGTCGAGCGGTAACAGCGGCCGCGTATCGTCGCCGTCAACGCACAAGGTCATGCCGTCACCCTGCAACACGGTGATCACCCGCTGGTAACCGGCGAACGTCGAGAAGCCGCCCGACTCGGCGATATCGGCAATCGACAGACGCCAGCCAAAACCGTCCAGCCCGGCACCGGCATCACGGGTGATTTCTTCAGTGCTGCCGCCGCCGTTTTTCCACGGCATGCGCGGGTAACCCTTGGCGCGTAAAACCTTAAGTGCACTCATTTATGGAACCGCCCTTCCAGACGATGACGAGAACCTGGGTGAATCAAACGTGCAGCGGTCACCGGCTGACGCCCCGACCACGTGCGGCGACGAATCAGCAGGCACGGCTCGCCTTTTTCAATCTGCAGCAATTTGCATTCGGAAGACTCAGCGAGGATCGCTTCAACCACGTGCTCGCCCTCGGTCAGCGGCGCCACCTGGTTCAGATAGGCGTACGGCGTTTGCAGAGTGAAATCCTGTTTGAGGTATTCCGGCGCGACCAGCGCGTTGACGAAACGGTCTTCGATTTGCACCGGAATATCGTTTTCGTAATGCACGATCAGCGAGTGGAAGACCTTCTGCCCTTCACGCATGTCCAGCGCCAGCGCGCGCTCGGAACCGGCGGCCTCTTCTTCAAGGGTGATGACCTGACAGGTGTGGCGATGACCACGGGAAGCGATTTCGTCGGCGATGTTGTGCACTTCGAACAGCGCGGACTGGCTCTTCGGTTCAGCGACGAAGGTGCCGACGCCTTGCATGCGTACCAACAGACCGTCGGCGGTCATCTCACGCAAGGCGCGGTTGATGGTCATGCGGCTGAAGCCGAGTTGATTGACCAGCTCGCTCTCGGACGGCACGCGGTAGTGCGGCGGCCAGTTTCCGCTGTCGATCTGCTGGGTGATCATCTGTTTGACGCGGGCGTACAAGGGCGCCGGACTGTCGCCCATGTTCGCGGCCAACGGGGAGACTGGAGGCGGAGTCGGCACGGTTGATCCCTGTTCTTTGGATGAAAGTGGCTAGCTTGCCGGAGTTTACCGAGCAGGCAAACGTCTGTATATGTATATACAAATAACACACGATGGGGTGCTGAACCATGTCCGCCTTCTTTGCCGAACGCGCGCTGCTGCCTAACGGATGGGCCAACAATGTACGTCTTGAGGTCAGCGCCGATGGCCTGTTGACCCAAATCCAGGCCGATTCCACTGCAGATGGCGCCGAACGGCTGAGCGGTCCGTTGCTGCCGGGCATGCCTAATTTGCATTCCCACGCCTTCCAGCGGGCGATGGCGGGTCTGGCCGAAGTGGCCGGCAACCCCAACGACAGTTTCTGGACCTGGCGCGATCTGATGTATCGGCTCGTCGGAAAAATCAGCCCGGATCAGCTCGGCGTGATTGCCCGGCAGCTGTACATCGAAATGCTCAAGGCCGGTTACACCTCCGTCGCTGAATTTCACTACGTGCACCACGACAGCAATGGTCAGCCTTACGCAGATCCGGCGGAGCTGGCGCTGCGCATCAGCCAGGCCGCGAGCGAAAGCGGCATCGGCCTGACCCTGCTGCCAGTGCTCTACAGCCACTCTGGCTTTGGCGGCCAGACGCCGAATGACGGCCAGCGCCGCTTTATCAACAGCAGCGAAAATTACCTGAATCTGCAATCGCGTTTGCAGCCGTTACTGGCACAGCAAAAGGCGCAGTCGCTGGGCCTGTGCTTCCACTCGCTGCGCGCGGTGACCCCGCAGCAGATCAGCGAAGTATTGGTGGCCAGCGACAAGCAATGCCCGATTCACATTCACATCGCCGAACAGCAAAAAGAAGTCGACGACTGCCTGAGCTGGAGCGGTCGGCGTCCGCTGCAATGGCTGTACGAAAATACCGAGGTCGATCAGCGCTGGTGTCTGGTTCACGCCACTCACGCCAATCCGGAAGAGGTCACGCTGATGGCCAAAAGTCGCGCCATTGCCGGGCTGTGCCTGACCACTGAAGCGAATCTGGGCGACGGGATTTTTCCGGCGGTGGACTTCCTCGCGCAGGGCGGGCGCATGGGCATCGGTTCCGACAGCCATGTGTCGCTCAGTGTGGTGGAGGAACTGCGTTGGCTGGAATACGGCCAGCGTCTGCGCGATCAGCGACGTAACCGTTTATATGGCGCAGATCAGCCGATGGTCGGGCGCACGCTGTATGACGCGGCGCTGGATGGCGGCGCGCAAGCGTTGGGGCAGCCGATTGGTGCGCTGGAAGTGGGCAAGCGCGCGGACTGGATTGTGCTCGATGGCAGCGATCCGTATCTGGCGACGGCGAGCGGTGACGGGATTTTGAATCGCTGGTTGTTTGCCGGCGGCGATCGGCAGGTGCGCGATGTGCTGGTCAATGGTCAGTGGGTAGTGCGTGATGGTCGGCATGCTGGCGAAGAAGACAGTGCGCGTGCCTTCACCCAAGTCCTGCGTGACCTTTTAGGCTGACACAAAACAAAAATGTGGGAGCGAGCCTGCTCGCGAAAGCGGTGTATCAGTTACATCTTCGTTAACTGACACGCCCCCTTCGAGAGCAGGCTCGCTCCCACATTTTGATTGGTGACAATGCTTAATTCGAGGTCTTGGCCATCTGCCGATCCGACGCGCGCCAGATCAGTCGCGTGGTGTCATAGCCCTGCTGACGCGCCTTGCTCAGCAGTTCTTCACGCACCACACCGTTGACGGTCGGTGTCCGCGACAGCAGCCACATGTACTTGCGACTCGGATCGCCGACGATGGCGGTCTTGTAGTCATCGCTGACGTACAACACCCAATATTCGCCTTTCGCCACACCCGGAATCAGCCGCGAAAACCAGGTATCGAATTCGACCCAGAGTTTGTCGGTCTTGCCCGGCACCTGTGGATAAGCCGTGCCCTTGGCCTCTTCCCACTGCCAGTCCGGGGTCAGGCAGCGATTGAGCACCGCGACATTGCCGTCAGGCTTGAGGGTGTAATGGGCTTCGGATTGCGCGCAATGGCGCTGGAAGTACATCGGCAAGCGCGCCAATTCGTACCAGGTGCCCTGATAGCGCTTGAGATTGACGCTGTTGACGGTTTTCGGCGCCAACGGGTCGACGCCGGAACTGGCGCAGCCGGCCAGTACCAGGCCGGCAAAAAGGATCAGCAATAACCGCTTCATTTTTCTTCTCCGTGGGCGCGAAGCCCCGGTTTACTTCAGGCCTTGGCCGGAAAACATCAGCACTTTGTCACCGGCGTACTGCACGCTGATAAAGCTGTTCTTGTCGCCCCAGGTGCAACTGGACATGCCGAGCGCGCCCGAGCAATCGGTGGGCTTGCCGAGCAGAGTCTCGACTTCGGCCTTGGCCATACCGGCCGAGAGCTTCGAATAGTTTTCCTGATTGACCTTGCTGCATGCGGCCAGCAGCACGCAAAACGTCAGAAGGGCGATAGATCGCAGCGACATGGTGTAACTCCTGGAACGAGGGGGGATGGCATGGTGCCAACCAGAAGCTTAGAAGAGAAAACCCTCATCTGGTTCCGTGGAGGAATGGCTATTTATTAGCCCGCCCGTCTGGCATTTACCGATAAATCAGACACTTTGTAGGGCTATTGAGCATTTCGTCGCCTTTCGCCAAAGACGCCTAATCTTTGGCGCGCCGCGGTCGAAATAAGAGCAGCGCAAAGCCCCCGAGTGTGGCAAATTGCCGCCCTTTCTTGACCAGCCCCTTCGCGGTAGTTCATTCGATGACCAGAAACATGAAATTCAGCCACAAGATTTTGTTGGCTGCCGCCCTCGTGGTGGCCGTTGCGTTCGCCTGTTTCATTTTCTTCAACGACTATCGACAGCGCGAAGCCTTGAGCACAAGCACCGAAGCCTCGATGCAGGAGCTGGGCAGCCTGACCACCAGTAACATCCAGACCTGGCTGGAAAGCCGCATTCAGTTGCTGCAATCGTTGTCGCAGCAAGTGGCCGTCGACGGTAACGCCCCGGCGAGCCTGAAACGCATCATCGACCTGCCCGCCTACACCGGCAATTTTCAGCTCAGCTATTTCGGCGGCGCTGACGGCGTGATGTTCTCGGTACCCGCCGGTAATCGCGCGCCGGATTACGATCCACGCGCACGCGGCTGGTACAAAGCGGCAAACAGCGCACAACAGACCATCGTCACCGAACCGTACATCGCCGCGTCCTCGGGCAAACTGGTGATCACCGTTGCCACGCCGGTACAGCGCCAAGGGCAAATGCTCGGCGTCGCCGGTGCCGACATCGACCTGACCAGTGTCAGCGCGATCATCAACTCGCTGAACTTCGGCGGCCATGGCCACGCGTTCATCGTCAGCAGCGAGGGCAAGATCCTGATCCACCCGGACAGCAAACTGGTGCTCAAGACCCTCGCCGAGGCCTACCCGAATGGCGCGCCGAAAGTCAGCGCCGGCCTGAAAGAAGTCGAGTTCAACGGCAAGACTCAGTTGATCTCCTTCACCCACATCAACGGCGTGCCGTCGGCCGACTGGTACGTGGCGCTGGTACTCGATAAAGACACCGCGTTCGCAATGCTCAGCGAGTTCCGCACCTCGGCGCTGATCGCCATGGTCATTGCCGTGGTGATCATCATCGCCCTGCTCGGCATGCTCATCCGCGTGCTGATGCAGCCGCTGCTGACCATGGGCCGCGCGATGCACGACATCGCCGAAGGCGAAGGTGACCTGACTAAACGTCTGGTGATCCACGGCAACGACGAGTTCGGCGCACTGGGCACCTCGTTCAACCGCTTCGTCGAACGTATCCACACCTCGATTCGCGAAGTGTCCTCAGCCACCGGCCAAGTCAACGAAGTCGCTCTGCGCGTGGTCGCGGCATCGAACTCGTCGATGTACAACTCCGACCAGCAAGCCAGTCGCACCAACAGCGTCGCCGCCGCGATCAACCAACTCGGCGCCGCCGCGCAGGAAATCGCCCAGAACGCCGCCCTCGCCTCGCAGCACTCCAGCGATGCCCGCAGCCTCGCGGTCGACGGTCAGCAGGTTGTCGATAAAACCATCCACGCCATGCAGCAGCTGTCGGCGAAGATCAGCGATTCGTGCGGCAACATCGAAACCCTGAACAGCAACACGGTGAACATCGGCCAGATTCTCGAAGTGATCACCAGCATTTCCCAGCAGACCAACCTGCTCGCGCTCAACGCCGCGATCGAAGCGGCGCGTGCCGGTGAAGCCGGTCGTGGTTTTGCCGTGGTGGCGGATGAAGTGCGTAACCTCGCGCACCGCACCCAGGATTCGGCGCAGCAAGTGCAGAAGATGATCGAAGAGCTGCAAGTCGGCGCGCGGCAGGCGGTCAGCATCATGACCGAGAGCCAGCGCGAGAGCGAAAGCAGCGTCGGCATCGCCAACCAGGCCGGTGAGCGCTTGGGCAGCGTGACTCAGCGTATCGGCGAGATCGACGGGATGAACCAGTCGGTGGCCACCGCGACTGAAGAGCAGACCGCTGTGGTCGAGTCGATCAATGTCGATATCAATGAGATCAACACGCTGAATCAGGAAGGTGTGGAGAACTTGCAGGCGACGTTGCGGGCGTGCTCGGATCTGGAGCAGCAGGCGGCGCGGTTGAAGCAGTTGGTGGGTAGTTTCAGGATTTAAAGATCAAGGGCTTTACCCCCTCACCCCAGCCCTCTCCCCCAAGGGGGCGAGGGGGAAAGGGAGCCGATCGGGGGATTTTCCAGACCTGAGTTCGACTCGAAATTTGCAGGTCGATGTATCAAGCCCAACCACCTCGGTCAGTCCCCTCTCCCCCCGGGAGAGGGTTAGGGTGAGGGCAAGCCCTTAAAACCGCGACCCAGGCTCAGAAAGAAACACCAACTCTTCAGCCGTAGACTCCCGCCCCAACACCGCATTGCGATGCGGAAACCGGCCAAACCGCGCGATCACTTTCTGATGCCGTTCGGCATAATCCAGATTATCGGCAAACACCGCCCGCTGTGCTTCCGGCTGTTCAGCCACCAGTTCGATAAACCGGGAAACCGCCTCGTTCTGCACCGCAAGATTCTCGCAGTGCTCAAACACCAGATAAATGAATACACGCTGAATCGGCTTCAACTGCCGATCAAAATCCGCCGCAATGCCTTGCGCGACGAGTTTCTGCGCGCGCAGATCACCTGAGAAAGCTTTGGGATTATCGCGAAAGATCATTCGCGGCAGTTGATCGAGCAGTAACACCACCGCCAGCCAACCTTCGGGACGTTGCGTCCACGCGGTCAATTCGCCGGCCAGGGCCTGATCGACAAAGACCCCGAAACGCTCACGCGCTTCGAGGTCTTGGCTGTCTCGCTTACCGAACCACAACTTGCCCTTGTCAGCCGATATCTCGTCAGGGGATTCGGCCTGTCCGAACCACCAATCGAGCAACGGCTGCCAAGGCGCGGTCATGATTTATTCCTTGTGGTAGGCCGTCGCGCGGGCGACTTCTTCTTTCGAGCCGAGGAACACCGCTACGCGCTGGTGCAGGCCTTCTGGCTGAATGTCGAGAATGCGCTGGTGACCGTCGGTGGACGCGCCGCCCGCTTGTTCCACGAGGAACGACATCGGGTTGGCTTCGTACATCAGACGCAGTTTGCCTGGCTTGGATGGCTCACGGCTGTCGCGCGGGTACATGAACAGACCGCCACGGGTCAGGATGCGGTGTACGTCGGCAACCATCGCCGCGACCCAGCGCATGTTGTAGTTCTTTTTCAGCGGACCTTCTTCACCGGCCAGCAGCTCGCCCACGTAGCGTTGTACCGGGGCTTCCCAGTGACGCTGGTTGGACATGTTGATGGCGAATTCCTGGGTCGATTCAGGAATGGTGATGTCTTCGTGGGTCAGCACGAAGCTGCCCATTTCGCGGTCGAGGGTGAAGCCTTTGACGCCGTCGCCCAGAGTCAGTACCAGCATGGTCTGCGGGCCGTAGATTGCGTAACCGGCAGCAACTTGCTGAGTGCCTGGCTGCAGGAACGCTTTCTCGTTCAGCGGCTCGTTCTGGCTCAGGTATTCGTTCGGGCAACGCAGTACCGAGAAGATGGTGCCGACCGGGGCGTTAATGTCGATGTTCGACGAGCCGTCCAGTGGGTCGAATACCAGCAGGTACGCGCCTTTCGGGTACTTGCCCGGGATCTGGTAGGCATTGTCCATTTCTTCGGACGCCATGCCGGCCAGGTGACCGCCCCATTCGTTGGCTTCGAGCAGGATCTCGTTGGAGATCACGTCGAGCTTCTTCTGCACTTCGCCTTGGACGTTTTCAGTGCCCATGCTGCCCAGAACACCACCCAGGGCGCCTTTGGACACGGCGTGGCTGATTTCTTTGCAAGCACGCGCCACCACTTCGATCAGGAAACGCAGATCGGCAGGAGTGTTATTGCTGCGGGTCTGCTCAATCAAATAGCGACTCAGGGTAACGCGGGACATGGACGGCTCCGGTGGAATGGGGGGCTAAAAACCCGCGCAGTTTACAGGGAGTCTGAAAACGTAGCGAGCGAAGACGCCCGGTAACGTGCGTTGGGGTGTAATTGCCTGCATGAGACGTGAATGTGGGTGGAGAGTTCAGGTAGCGGGTTTAGCGTAGTTGGAAATCGGACGGGTGTGGCTGGGGGTTAATTGATCAGTCGGAATATGTATTGGCTGACACGCCGCTTTCGCGAGCAGGCTCGCTCCCACAGGGAATCGGGGGTGACCGCTGAATTGGCGTCCATTGAAGATCCACTGTGGGAGCGAGCCTGCTCGCGAATGGCGCGCAGCGCCAGCCATTCTCAGGTATTGGTTGGCGGTTTGCGCAACAAACTAAACGCCATCGCCCCCAAAAACACCACACTCAACAACAACACCGCCCACAACCCGATCTTCTTCCAATTGGTCTCGGCCACCGCCGCCGTCGTCGCAGTAGAAGTCTGCGTAGCCACCACCTCCCCCTGAACCACAGCCTTACCCAACGCCGCCAGCTTCTCCGGTTTGAAATCCGGAATCAGCGTCGTCAACGGCAGATTCGCCGTCCTCACACTCGGATTACCCAGCGCCAGACTGTACGGCCCCTCGCCGCGCGCGAGGAATATCACGTGAGTCGCCCGCACCGCATATTTAAGACTCGGCGCCTGCTCACCCAACCCTCCGCCGCGCTCATCCACGCTCAGCTTCAACTGCTGCACAGTCTGCCCATAAAGCTGCAATTCGTTCTGCTGCACATCCTGACCATTCTGCGTCAGGCGATAGAGCAAACCGCTGCTCAACTCCTGCCACGGCAAACTGCTTTCACGTCGTCCCGCCAGCGTCACCGGCGCCAGGCTGTTCGGCTGTTTCAGCTCGACCTGTACACGCTCGACATTCAACCCCATCGGCAACTGCCAGGTGTATTCCCCGGCCTTGGTGCTGCTGCCGGCCAATGCCTGCGACCAGACCAACGGCAGAGGCACATTGCGCGGATCACTGCTTTTCAATTGGGCCGCCGTCAGGATCGGCGCCGAATTCGGCGACTCCCACAGCAACCGCACATAACGCGCCGACTGCCCCGGCAACGTCACCTCATGCTGCTCGATGCGCTCATCGGAAAAGGTCAGTCGTGCCACCTGCCCTTCGCCCCACGCTTGCCAATGTTGCAGGTCGTCACTGGCCTCGATGCTGAAGCGCTGAAAGCCGTCGCGCTCGCTGGTCCAGTCGAGGATCAATTGCTGCAAGGGCGCCTTGATCGCGCTCGCATCCAACAGCCAACCGCGCAGCACTTCTTCGCCCGCCTCCAACTGGCTGGACGGTTGCACCTCGACCAGCGTGCCGTTGGTGGTCGCTTGCACTCGCACGTTCGGCGCGCGTTCGCTGGCGTCGGCGGCGTTGTACAGCGGGAACCACTTCACCTCGCGCAACTGGCCGTCGTCGCGGGTCTGCGCCGATTCACGAGCCAGAGCATAGGCCTGTGGTTCGCCAGCGGCGTTGAACACGCGCAAGTCGCTGAGATCGGTCTGGCGCGCCTGCAATTGCACGCTCAACGGCAATTCGAGGCGATACCACGGGCCGTTGCCGCTCACCGCCAGCGGTACTTGCGTGGCGAAGTCCGCCGGCTTTTCCTGAGCGCCAGCGGCCATCACCACGCCCAGCGCCAACCAACCCAGATTTCGCATGCGACTCAAGATGAAACTCCTTCGGTGTCCGGGGCCGGTATGTCCGCCGCCGGTAAAGCTTCGACGCGTTTAGGCGGCAGTGGCGCAAAGTAGCCGACCACCAACAGCAACACGCCAACGCCGATAAACGAGACGATCCGGGCGAGGCCGCCTCGGTTGCTCAATTCGACAAAAATCAATTTGGCCACCACCAGCGCAATCAGCGCCGCGCCGATCAGCCACACTTCGCGACGATGGCGCAGATGGCCGCCGATCATCAGGCCCAGCGCCATCAACGTCCAGACGATGGACAATCCGGCCTGCACCAGCATTGAGGCGAGCAACGTATCCAGCTCGAACGGGATGCCGGCCCAATGGTGCGCCGCGCGGGTGACCAACGCGGTGCAGAAGGCGAACAGCGAAATCCCGGCGATCAGTTGTGTGCCGTAATCGGCGTAGTCCTGACGAATCGACAACTGCGAAATCGCACTGCGCGACCAGACATAGACGCCGAACAAGGCGAACAACAAACCCAGCTCTAATGGATTGAGCAGCGGCACGTAAGGAAGTGGCTCGGCATTACCATCGCTGACGCCATTGGCCAGCCAGAACCACACCAGCATCAACACCGCCAACGGCGCAGCGGCGTACAAGCGGTACTCTCGGGCAAACCCCGCCACCGGCCACGGCCAACTGCGCGGTGCTGCTGCCAGCAGCAGGTAAACGCTCGGCAGAATCGCCCAGCCCAGCCAGCGCCAGGCGTTGTATTGCTCGGACAACAGCAGCAGGCCGTAGCGCAATTCCAGCGCCAGTACGCCGATCAGCAGCCAGCAACCGAGCACGTGCGCCGTGCTCAAGGCCCGCGCCGGCAGCATCGGCGCCAAGCGTCGCAAGCTGAAGAAATGCACGGCGAACACTGCTGCCCACGCCAGCCAACCGAAATCGGCCGCTGGGTGATAACGCGGATGCCAGGCAGCGAGCAACACCAGACCCGCCGCCGGAATCAGCAAGGTGCAGAGCAAGCCCAGCGCCGGCCATTTCAACCGCAGCGACAGCAACGCCCACAGCGCGACACTGAGCGCCACGACCAACAGCAACAACGTGCCTTGCAGATTCGGCGCGGCAAAGCGCAACACTTCGCTGACCCATGCCAGCGCCCACCAACCGGCGCCCCACACCAGCAACACTTCTGACAAGCGCTGCAAGCTCAACGCATCGAATGCCGAGGCGTGATTGCCCAGTTGCAGGCGCCACGCGCCGATCATTGCGGCCAGTCCGAGCACCAGCGGCGTCCAGAATCCTCCATGGGCCAAAGGCTTCAGACCTTCGCTGGACAGCGGCCCAAGCAACTCGGGGCCGGCCAGCAAAAACGCCGCGCCACCGATCAACTGCAACAGCAGACCGAAGACAAAACTCACGCGCTGCTTGAGGTACAGGCTCAGCCAGATAATCAGCAAACCACTCGCGGCCCACACCGCGCTCGCGGTCTGCCATGGCAGTACAAACAGCACCGCCAGATTGATCAGCACCAGACCGGCCAACAGCACCACCGACAAACCGCGCAGCAGACGCACATCGCCACGCACCATCTCATCGCGAGCCGCCAACAGCATGCCGGCGATCAATGCCAGACCGATCAACGACGCACTAAGCAAACCGCTCCAACCGGCGCTGAACACAGCAGCGGAATCTTCCCCTGCACCTTGCAGACGCAACAGAAACAACGCGCCACCGAGCAACTGCACGGCAAACGCAGAGAACAGGAACGTACGCGACTGAATCCGCAGACCGACCAACAGAGTTGCCAACCCGGCCAGCGCCCAACTAATCGCCGTGGCTTGAACGAAGAAGAACAACGGCGCCAGCAGATAGAGGAAGGTCAGGCCCAGACACGCCAAGACCGGCAAGCCTTGACGCTCCCAAGGTGATGCCTGTTCCGGTGAGGCCTTGCGCAGTTGATAGAAACTGAACAGCAACGCAATACCGAGCATCAACGCGCCCAACGGTGCACCGTCGAGCAGACTGCTTTCACCAACGCACAATTGGCTAAGGAAGGCCAATGCCGACCCCAGTTGCAGGAGCAAGGCAAACGCCCGGGCTAACGGCCGATGCTGACGCAAACCGAGCCAGAAAATCCCCGCACCTTCCACCGCCCACGCCGCCGACGTCCAACGCGCATCCAGCCCCAACGGAATCGCCAGACTGGCAAAAATCACCCCGAGCGCCAGACAGGTTTCGCCCAGCAGCACCGCGCGTCCGCCCATCAATACCTTGGCCAGCGCCATATAGATCATGCCCAACCCCAGCGCACTGAACGCCGCAGCAAACTCCAGATGCTGCACCAGCGCAAACTGCAAACCGAAGCCAATAATCGGCGGACCGAACAGCATCGTCCCGTCGACATAATCGCCCTTGCGCGCTGACCAGTGCAGTAACGCCTCGCGATCGCCATCCGCCGGCGCATCGGGCATGTCGAGCAACTTGCGCCGGGCAAACAGCAGGCCGATGGCCAGGTACATCAGGAAAAACAGAATCAGGAACGGCTCGGTGCTCCACAACAGCTCCGGCGCATACGAACGCAGGCCCCAGGCGAAGCCGATACCGAAGGTGCCGACGAAGCCGATCAGGTTGAGCAAGCGCCAAGCCTTGAACCAGGCGATGGCGAGAATGCCGGCGTTGAGCAGCGCGAAATAGCTGAACAGCGCGACGTGGTTGCCCGCGCCGGTTGATGTCAGGATCGGCGCGGCAAAACCGCCCAATGCCGCTGCAGCTGCCAACCCTAAAGCATCCTGAGTGATCGCCAGAATCGCCGAGAACACCGTCACAGCGACCAGCAAGCCCAGCGCGGCGGACGGATCGAGCAACGGATGCAGACGCATCGCCGCAAACACCGTCAGGTACAGCACCGCAATCCCGGTGCCTTGCAGCATCAACGCGTAATTGCTGTTGCGCCGGCGTAGCCACCAGCCCAGCGCGAGCAAGCCCAACGCGGCTGCCGCGACACCGGCGTAACGTACCTCGATCGGCACAACCATCCCTTCGGTGGCGTAGCGCAGCAGAAACGCCAGACCGAAGAACAGCAACACCACGCCGACCCGCAGCACGGTGTTGCCGCCGAACAACCAATTGCGCGCGGCGCTGATGCCGCGTTCGATGAGGTTCGGGCCACGGGGTTCGGCGGGGGCTTGGGGCTCAGGAGTAACGGCGTCGAGGCGCCACACATCAGCGGGCAGCGGTTGACTGGTTTCGCTGGCGACGGCGGAAATCGGTTCGAGTTCGGGCGGCAGTTCCCAGACCAGTTCGGGGGCAGGAGCTTCTGCGGCGGCTTTGACCGGTTCTACGACGGGCTCGGTAACCGGCGGCGTACTCGCTGGCGACGCGGCACGAACCGGTGCCCCTTCGAGCAGAAACAGGCGCTGTTCGACCCCCTGCAAAGCGACCTTCGCCTGTTCAAGTTGACGTTGCTGCTCCATCGCCTGCGAGCCTAGCCGCGCGATGCGGATCGTCTGCCCGATTGCCAGCCCCAGCAACGCGCCCAACAGCGCATCACTGAACGACTCGTCGAGCAGCCAGCCGAGCACCAGCCCGATCAACATGAACATCCATTGCATGGTCGATATCCCTAAGCAGCCCCAAGACAGGGCGAGTCCGGCGATTGCTTCAGTCTAGGCACAAACCCAGTGGGAGCGAGCCTGCTCGCGAAAGCGGTTTGTCAGCCAACATTTCTG
The DNA here is from genome assembly GCF_014268445.2 of Pseudomonas tensinigenes. Taxonomy (NCBI): domain Bacteria; kingdom Pseudomonadati; phylum Pseudomonadota; class Gammaproteobacteria; order Pseudomonadales; family Pseudomonadaceae; genus Pseudomonas; species Pseudomonas tensinigenes. The sequence goes on along the minus strand of NZ_CP077089.1, from coordinate 627,811 downwards.
TTTAACATGACAACCGCTTCGCGAGCAGGCTCGCTCCCACATTGGATTGGTGGTGACTGGCGCTGCCGGTAACCGGCGCTCAGTATATCGATCCGGCCCAACAAACGTTGGGCCTTGCGCACATTTGTTGTGGAAAGTTACTCCAACGCTTTCCAGATATCCGTGGCGTACTCGCGAATCGTCCGGTCCGAGGAGAACCAGCCCATCCGCGCCGTGTTCAGCACCGCTGAACGCCACCAGTTGTTGCTGTCGTGCCAATGCTCTTCAACGCGTTTCTGCGCTTCCCAATAGGAGTCGAAGTCGGCGCAGACCAGGAAGCGGTCGTAATCCACCAGCGAATCGATCAGCCCGGTGTAGCGCGAAGTGTCATCCGGCGAGAACACCCCGCTGCGAATCGCTTGCAGCACATCGTTCAAACGATGCGACGCGGCAATGTCCGGCAACGCGCTGAACTCGTGGTTCTGTTTGCGCGCTTCGACCTGCTGCGCGCTGAGGCCGAAAATGAACATGTGCTCAGCACCAATGCGTTCGCACATTTCCACGTTGGCGCCGTCCAGCGTGCCGATGGTCAGTGCGCCGTTGAGGCCGAACTTCATGTTACTGGTGCCCGACGCTTCGAAGCCGGCAGTGGAGATCTGCTCGGACAAGTCCGCCGCCGGAATGATGCTCTCCGCCAGGCTGACGTTGTAGTTGGGCAGGAACACCACTTTCAGCAGGCCGCGCACCGTCGGATCGTTGTTCACCACCCGCGCGATGTCGTTGGTCAGCTTGATGATCAGTTTGGCCTGGTGATAACTCGCCGCAGCCTTGCCGGCGAAGATTTTCACCCGTGGCACCCAATCGACTTCCGGCTCAGCGCGAATCGCCTGATACAGCGCCACGGTGTGCATCAGGTTGAGCAACTGACGTTTGTATTCGTGGATCCGCTTAACCTGCACATCAAACATCGCCGCCGGATTGACCGCGATACCCAGCCGTTCGTGAATCAGATAGGCCAGCGCTTTTTTGCTGTGCAGCCGTTGTTCGGCAAAAGCTTTGCGGAACGCGGTTTTTTCGGCGAACGGCTCAAGATCGAGCAGACGCTCTTCAGGGTTATCGAGCAAATCCGGGCCGAGCGCGTCGACCAGCATCGAAGTCAGTTCGGAGTTGGCCTGATACAACCAGCGGCGGAAGGTAATGCCGTTGGTTTTATTGTTGATCCGCTCCGGGTAGAGCTTGTGCAGTTCGGCGAACACGGTTTTGCGCATCAACTGCGTGTGCAGCCCGGACACGCCGTTGACGCTGTGCGAACCGAGGAAAGCGAGGTTGCCCATGCGCACCCGGCGACCGTTGTCTTCTTCGATCAGCGACACCGCACGCAGCACGTCAAAATCATGAATGCCTTTGGCCCGCAGCGAGTCGATGTGCTGGGCGTTGATCAGGTAAATGATCTGCATGTGCCGTGGCAGCATGCGTTCCATCAAACCCACCGGCCAGGTTTCCAGCGCTTCCGGCAGCAGCGTGTGGTTGGTGTACGACAGCGTATCGACCGTCACTTGCCACGCCGCATCCCAGGCCACGTCGTAGACGTCGACCAGTTGCCGCATCAATTCGGCGACGGCAATCGAGGGGTGGGTGTCGTTGAGCTGGATGGCTGCGTGATCGCCAAGGGTCAGCACCGAGGTGTGCATGTTGCGATGGCGGCGCAGCAGATCCTGCAAGGAAGCAGCGACGAAGAAGTATTCCTGGCGCAGGCGCAGCTCTTGCCCTGCTTCGGTGCTGTCCGCCGGGTAAAGCACACGGGAGATGCTTTCGGCACGTGCCACTTCGGCAACGGCGCCCAAGTGGTCACCGGCGTTGAAGCGCTCCAGGTGCAAATCTTCCATGGCGCGGGCACGCCACAGCCGCAAGGTGTTGACGCTCGCCCCGCGCCAGCCGACCACGGGCGTGTCGTAAGCAATGGCGCGCACGGTTTCTGCCGGCGACCAGACTTGTTTGGATTTGCCGCTGACATCGGTGACGGTTTCAACGCTGCCGCCGAAGCCGATGGTGTAAACCACTTCCGGCCGTTCGAATTCCCACGGGTTGCCGAAATCCAGCCAGTGCTCGGTCTGTTCCTGCTGCCAGCCGTCGACGATGGCCTGGCGGAACAAGCCGTGCTCATACCGAATGCCATAACCGTGGCCGGCGATGCCGAGGGTCGACATGCTTTCCATGAAGCACGCGGCCAGACGACCGAGGCCGCCGTTGCCAAGCGCAGCATCGGGCTCCAGCAAGCGGATGCGCTCAAGATCGACACCGAGTTCAGTCAACGCTTCACGGGCGACGTCGAGCAGGCCAAGGTTGCTCAGGCTGTCGTAGAGCAAGCGGCCGATAAGAAATTCCAGCGAGAGGTAATACACCCGTTTCTGACCTTTGCGGTAGATCTGCCGGGTGTGGTCCATCCAGTGTTCGACCATGTGATCACGCGCAGCCAATGCGATGGCTTCGAACCAGTCATGGTCGAAGGCGTGATCGGGGTCTTTGCCCACCGCGTAGGTGAGCTTGGTCAGGACGGCGTCGCGGAATGCGGCCACCTCTGCTTCGCGAACTAGTGGTTCTTGAGTCATCAATAGGACCTCGAGCGAGCGGGAATTGTCTGAGCCTAGACGGTCTGACCGACGGTGAGGGCTCTGGTTCGGCAGTATTTCCTGAGACTGTGAGATAGCCCGGCATTACCTTGGCGAGTGAGCTAATGAATGCAGGGGCCGTGCCGAATTGTCCGGCAATGTGCCTGTATGCAGAAAAAATCTGGCGAAAGGTTGTTCAAAAATCCACCAGTCCCGGTATGATCGCGCGCCCTGATGCACACACGCCTGGTAACTCCCGATGATGAAGCCCAACCTGATTGCCGCCGCCGAGATCGACCGTCTCGATACGTGGGCAAAATACTCAGCCCCGATGTGCGGTTCCTGCGTGTCGAGCTGCTGCACGCTGCCGGTTGAGGTGAAGATCAAGGATCTGGTGCGCATCGGCGTGGTAGATGAGTTCGAACTGGGCGACCCGCCGAAGAACATCGCCAAGCGTTTGCAGAAGGAAGGCCTGGTCGAGCGCTTCAACCAGAAGTCCGGCATCTTCACCCTGCAGCGCATGAGCAACAACGATTGCTACTACCTGGATCGTAAGAGCCGCCTGTGCACCATTTATGACAAGCGCCCGGATACCTGCCGCAATCACCCGAAGATCGGGCCGCGGCCGGGGTATTGCGCTTATAAGCCGAAGGAAGTGGTGCGCGAGCAGAATTTCCGAGCGATCGAGAAATTTTAAACGCTTACCCTCATCGGAACGCCGCCCGCCCAGCCCTCTCCCGGAGGGAGAGGGAGCCGACCGAGGTGTCTGGCGCCATACAGCGACCTGAAACACCCAGGCGATTATGGATTCGGTACAGCCCCACCAAATCGATTATGGATTCAGCAGAATTCTTTCAAGTCGATGCATCTCATGAATATCCCCCATTCGGTCCCCTCTCCCTCTGGGAGAGGGCTAGGGTGAGGGGCTCTTGACCTTCAAGACTCAATCCACATTTCCCCCAGACAAACAAAAACGCCCCCGGTCTCGCGACCGGGGGCGTTTTTTCAAGCTCGGGCTAAATTACGCCTTGGCTTTCTTGGCAGCGCGGGTACGCTCGCTTTCGTCCAGGATCTTCTTGCGAAGACGGATGGACTTAGGAGTAACTTCGCACAGCTCGTCTTCCTGGATGTATTCCAGAGCCTGTTCCAGAGTGAAGCGAACAGGTGGTACCAGAGCGATGGTTTCGTCTTTACCCGAAGCACGCATGTTGTCGAGCTTCTTGCCTTTGGTTGGGTTTACACCCAGGTCGTTGTCGCGGCTGTTCTGACCAACGATTTGACCGTTGTAGATCTCCTGGCCGTGTTCTACGAACAGCTTGCCACGAGCCTGCAGGGTTTCCAGCGAGTAGGTCAGTGCCTTGCCGGTTTCAACCGAAACCAGAACGCCGTTCTGACGGCCGGACATGTGGCCCGACTTGACGGTGTCGTAGCGATCGAAGATCGAGGTCAGGATGCCAGCACCGTTGGTCAGGGTCAGGAACTGGTTACGGAAACCGATCAGACCGCGAGCAGGGATGTTGTATTCCAGACGAACACGGCCCTTGCCATCCGGCACCATGTTGCTCAGGTCGCCTTTACGCAGACCCATTTCTTCCATGACCTTGCCCTGAGCTTCTTCAGGGATGTCGATGGTCACGTTTTCGAACGGTTCTTGTTTAACGCCGTTCACTTCACGAATGATTACTTCAGGACGGCCCAGGGCCAGCTCGAAGCCTTCGCGACGCATGGTTTCGATCAGTACCGAGAGGTGCAGCTCACCACGGCCGGAAACCTTGAACTTGTCAGCGGTGTCGCCTTCTTCAACGCGCAGTGCAACGTTGTACAGCAGCTCTTTGTCCAGACGGTCCTTGATGTTACGGGACGTCACGAACTTGCCTTCTTTACCGCAGAATGGCGAGTCGTTTACCTGGAAGGTCATCGAAACGGTTGGCTCGTCAACGGTCAGAGGCTTCATCGCCTCGACAGTGTCCGGGTGGCACAGGGTGTCGGAGATGAACAGCGAGTCCATACCGCTGATGCAAACGATATCGCCTGCTGCAGCTTCTTCAACGTCGATGCGGTGCAGACCGTGGTGACCCATCAGTTTCAGGATACGGCCGTTACGGCGCTTGCCGTCGGCACCGATCGCCACAACCGGGGTGTTCGGCTTGACGCGGCCACGAGCGATACGGCCAACGCCGATAACACCCAGGAAGCTGTTGTAGTCCAGAGCGGAGATCTGCATCTGGAACGCGCCATCACGGTCAACAGCCGGAGGCGGAACGTGGTCGACTACCGCTTGGTACAGCGGGGTCATGTCTTCAGCCATGGCGGTGTGATCCAGACCGGCAATGCCGTTCAGGGCCGAAGCGTAAACAACCTGGAAGTCCAGTTGTTCTTCGGTAGCACCGAGGTTGTCGAACAGGTCGAAGATCTGATCCAGAACCCAGTCCGGACGCGCGCCTGGACGGTCAACCTTGTTGATTACCACGATTGGACGCAGGCCGGCTTCGAAAGCCTTCTTGGTCACGAAACGGGTTTGCGGCATAGGGCCGTCTTGAGCGTCAACCAGCAGCAGAACGGAGTCAACCATCGACATTACGCGTTCAACTTCGCCGCCGAAGTCGGCGTGGCCCGGGGTGTCCACGATGTTGATGTGGTAGCCGTTCCAGTTGATGGCGGTGTTTTTCGCCAGAATGGTAATACCGCGCTCTTTTTCCTGGTCGTTGGAGTCCATCACGCGCTCGTCGTTGAGCTCGTTGCGCTCCAGAGTGCCGGATTGACGCAGGAGTTTGTCTACCAGGGTGGTTTTACCATGGTCAACGTGGGCAATGATGGCGATGTTGCGTAGATTTTCGATCACTTGTGTATCTCGATCAGAGGATTCGGTTTGCTGACAAGTCTTGGCAGCGATTAGCAGTAGTGTCCGGCATGGCCGTTACAGCTTGACGGCGGTGTCGGGGGGCCGGTGACGCAGGCCACAGGCAAACAGCCCCGGGCACTTAGCTCGGTCGATAAACGCGCACATTGGCATGCCCCTCACTGAGCAAATGGTGAGCATGCAGGCGACTCATCACGCCTTTGTCGCAATACAGCAGGTACTGGCGAGTCGGATCCAGCTCCTTGAAACGAGCGTTCACTGCGTAGAACGGCATCGTCTGTACTTCTACGCCAGCGAGTTCCAGCGGCTCATCCTCGGCGGCATCCGGGTGACGGATGTCGATCACGATCTGGCCGGCCAGTGCTTCGCTGACTTCTTCAATCTGTACGTCCTGGCCCAATTCGTCGATCACCCGATCGATCGGCACCAGTTTGGCGTTTTCGAGCGCACGCTCGAGCACCGCCATGTCGAATTCTTTCTCTTCGTGCTCAACGCGACCGCGTTTGGCGGCGGTCTTCGGATTGACCGAAATGACTCCGCAGTATTCCGGCATGTGCCGGGCGAAATCGGCGGTGCCGATTTCGTTGGCCGTGTCGATGATGTCCTGCTTGTGCGCCACGATCAGCGGACGCAGGACCAGTTTGTCGGTCACGCAGTCGATCACCGACAGGTTTGGCAGCGTCTGGCTCGACACCTGGGAGATCGCCTCGCCGGTGACCAGCGCCTCGATGTGCAGACGGTCGGCGATGTTGGAGGCCGCGCGCAACATCATACGCTTCAATACGACGCCCATATGACTGTTATCGACTTTGCCGAGAATTTCGCCCAACACTTCTTCGAACGGAACACTGACAAATAGCACGCGTTGCGAGCTGCCGTACTTCTTCCAGATGAAATGCGCGACTTCCATCACGCCCAATTCGTGGGCACGACCGCCCAGATTGAAGAAGCAGAAGTGCGTCATCAGGCCGCGACGAATGATCTGGTAAGCCGCAACGGTCGAGTCAAAGCCGCCGGACATCAATACCAGCGTCTGCTCCAACGCACCCAGCGGGTAACCGCCGATGCCGTTGTGCTGGCTGTGGATCACAAACAACCGTTTGTCGCGAACTTCGATCCGGACTTCGATTTCCGGCGCTTTCAGGTCGATACCGGCGGCACCGCACTCACGACGCAGCTTGCTGCCGACGTATTTTTCGACGTCCATCGAGCTGAAGGTGTGCTTGCCGGCACGCTTGCAGCGCACCGAGAAAATCTTCCCGGCCAGCGCAGCGCCGTAGTGCTGTTTGCACTTCTCGGTGATGTCGTCGAAGTCGCCCAGCGGGTACTCGTCGATCTGCAGAAAGTGCGCGATGCCCGGCATGCAGGTCAGGCGCTCACCCATCTCTTTCAAGGCTTTGGCGTCGGTAATGCGGGTTTCCAGCTCGAGATTGTCCCACACACCGTTCACCACCACGGCCGGGTCCAGGTCACGGAGCACGGTGCGGATGTTCTTGGCCAACTGGCGGATGAACTTCGTCCGGACAGGTCGGCTTTTGATGGTGATCTCGGGGAAGACTTTTACGATTAGTTTCATGAAAACAGCGCGCGAACGGCCAGCCGAAAAAGGGGGGCGCGGATTATAGCGGAAATTGCTCAAGGTTTAACCAGTTAATGTGCAGAAGGTTTTGCATGCACCAAAACAGGTCATTTGTAGATTGTGACGCTACATTAAAGGGCGATATTTCCTGCTTTAAGAAGCTCCGCACCTTAATAAGCGTGAATTTGGGGCAAAAAACCCATGCTGGGGCACTGGCATGCAATTTGCTCCCTTGTGAGGCAGGTTGCCTTGGCAGAGTATTCGCGCCGGCATCACCACTATTAAGGGCATCCACTACCAGCCCTAATTCACCCGGAGGACACTATGTCGAAGTCGGTTCAACTCATCAAAGATCATGACGTCAAGTGGATTGATCTGCGCTTCACGGACACCAAAGGCACTCAGCACCACGTGACCATGCCGGCTCGCGATGCGCTGGAAGACGACTTCTTCGAAGTCGGCAAGATGTTCGACGGTTCCTCCATCGCTGGCTGGAAAGGCATCGAAGCCTCCGACATGATCCTGCTGCCGGACGACGAAACTGCCGTGCTCGACCCGTTCACCGAAGACGCCACCCTGATTCTGGTGTGCGACATCATCGAACCGTCGACCATGCAAGGTTACGATCGCGACCCGCGCGCCATCGCTCACCGTGCCGAGGAATACCTGAAGACCACCGGTATCGGTGACACCGTATTCGCCGGTCCAGAGCCTGAGTTCTTCATCTTCGACGAAGTGAAGTTCAAGTCCGACATCTCTGGTTCGATGTTCAAGATCTACTCCGAACAAGGTTCGTGGATGTCCGACCAGGACATCGAAGGCGGCAACAAAGGCCACCGTCCAGGTATCAAAGGTGGTTACTTCCCGGTTCCGCCGTTCGACCACGATCACGAAATCCGTACTGCCATGTGCAACGCACTGGAAGAAATGGGCCAGACCGTTGAAGTTCACCACCACGAAGTGGCAACTGCCGGTCAGAACGAAATCGGTGTCAAGTTCAACACCCTGGTGAAAAAAGCTGACGAAGTTCAGACGCTGAAATACGTTGTACACAACGTGGCTGACGCCTACGGCCGCACCGCTACCTTCATGCCGAAGCCACTGTACGGTGACAACGGTTCGGGTATGCACGTGCACATGTCCATCGCCAAAGATGGCAAGAACACCTTCGCTGGCGAAGGCTATGCCGGCCTGTCCGAAACCGCTCTGTACTTCATCGGCGGTATCATCAAGCACGGTAAGGCACTGAACGGCTTCACCAACCCGGCCACCAACTCCTACAAGCGTCTGGTGCCAGGTTTCGAAGCGCCGGTGATGCTGGCCTACTCGGCTCGCAACCGTTCCGCGTCGATCCGTATTCCTTACGTCAACAGCCCACGTGGCCGTCGTATCGAAGCGCGTTTCCCGGATCCGGCTGCCAACCCGTACCTGGCTTTCGCAGCACTGCTGATGGCTGGCCTGGACGGTATCCAGAACAAGATCCACCCAGGCGACGCTGCCGACAAAAACCTGTACGACCTGCCGCCTGAAGAGGCGAAAGAGATCCCGCAAGTTTGCGGCAGCCTGAAAGAAGCTCTGGAAGAGCTGGATAAAGGCCGTGCGTTCCTGACCAAGGGCGGCGTGTTCTCCGACGACTTCATCGACGCTTACATCGCGCTGAAATCCGAAGAAGAAATCAAGGTCCGTACCTTCGTACACCCACTGGAATACGAGCTGTACTACAGCTGCTGATCCGGTAGCGCTGCGTTACGTGGCGTGAGTGAAAGAGGCCTCCTTCGGGAGGCCTTTTTTATTGCGATTTATGGCTCGACGCAAATCCCTGTAGGAGTGAGCCTGCTCGCGATAGCGGTGGATCATTGAAGGTGATGCTGACTGACACTACGCCATCGCGAGCAGGCTCGCTCCCACAGGGGATTTGTGGCGCCTGAATGATCTCCGGATGTGTGCCGAGTTGGGCCAACCGCCGCGTCTGTCCTATGCTGCATCCCATCGTTTTCAATCCCGGTCGATTTCATGGGTCGCATCTTTATCTACATACTGCTGCTGATCGCCCTGCCCGCCGCCGCGCAGATCTACAAGTACACCGATGCCAATGGCAACACGGTCTACAGCGATCACTCGCCAGACGGCGTGCAGGCGCAGCCCGTGGAGTTGCCGCCGCTCAACCGTGTCGAGCCTCAGGCGCCCAGCGCACCGGCCCCCTCTGGCACGGACAATCGCCAGCAGGCACGCAGCGATGCCTATGAGATTCTGGAAATCGCCGGCCTGCCCACCGAAGAAGCCCTGCGCGCCAATAACGGCACGTTCACCGTCAACGTGCTGATCAAACCGCGCCTGCGGCCACCGCATCAATTAAGACTGGTATTGGACGATGAACCCTACGGTCAGCCGAGCAACGTGCCGATCCTGCAACTGGTGAACGTGGATCGCGGCGAACATCGTCTCGCCGTGCAAGTGATCGACGGGCAGACGATCATTCAGCAGAGCCCGCCAGCGGCCCTTAGCGTACAGCGAGTACACAAGCCATGATTCGCGCGTGGCTTATCACTGTGTTGGCACTGCTGACGCTGCAAGCATCGGCTGAGGTCTTCACCTATACCGATGCGCAGGGCAATCGCGTCTACACCGACCAACCGCGCGGCAACGCCAAGCGAGTGCCCATCGCAACCAGCAATCGCATGTCGCCCAACCCAACGGCCGCCGCGCCGGTCACCACCGCGAAAAAATCCGTCGAACAGCCTCTATTCCATTACGACATGCTGCGCATTCTGATACCTGAACCCGATGCCACGATTCGCAGCAGCGCAGGTGAAATCATTGTCAGCGTCACCAGCGAGCCCGGACTACAGCGAGGTCACCGTTATCGCCTGCTACTGGACGGACAGGCCACGGGCGAGCCAGGCCTCAGTCCAGTGTTCCCGCTGAACAACATTGATCGCGGCAGCCACAACCTTTCCGTGGAAATTCTCGACGCCGGAGGCCGCACCGTCGAACGCACCGCCAACCAGCCCTTCCATATGCTGCGCATCTCGCTTGCGCAGAAGCGTCAGGTCAAACCTTGCACCAAGGACGACTACGGCATCCGTCCGGAATGCCCACTGAAAGACAAACCGCCCGAGCCGAAAAACCCCTTCCTGCGTTTCTTCTGACGCCGCTCAGCTTTGCGCACTATATTGGTGCAATAGGCTGCACCGTACCCACAATCCAACCCATTTTGGTTCGAAACTACCCGTGAGAGCTGGCACCCTGCCACTCAAACGAGCGTCAAACGCCTGTTTCAGGCGTTGAACGCTTCTTTTCAGAGCCTTGGTTTGGTTTTTGCATTTTCCGTTCACCGACGCTTGTTATTTGCGCACGCTCCGCCCCCAAAAGAGGCTCCGATGACTATTAGCGACGCAATTCACCGTTTGCTGCTCGACAACCTGACCACCGCCACGATCCTGCTCGACGCCGAATTGCGCCTCGAGTACATGAACCCGGCGGCGGAGATGCTGCTCGCCATCAGCGGGCAGCGCAGCCATGGCCAATTCATCAGCGAGTTGTTCACCGAATCCACCGAGGCGCTGAATTCCCTGCGCCAGGCCGTGGAGCAGGCGCATCCGTTTACCAAACGCGAAGCCATGCTCACCGCCCTCACCGGCCAGACGCTGACCGTGGATTACGCGGTGACGCCGATCCTCAGCAACGGCGCGACCATGCTCCTTCTCGAAGTCCACCCGCGTGACCGCTTGCTGCGAATCACCAAGGAAGAGGCGCAGCTGTCCAAACAGGAAACCAGCAAGATGCTGGTGCGCGGCCTCGCCCACGAGATCAAGAACCCGCTGGGTGGCATCCGTGGCGCCGCGCAACTTTTGGCCCGCGAACTGCCGGAAGACAGCCTGCGCGATTACACCAACGTGATCATTGAAGAGGCCGACCGCCTGCGCAATCTGGTTGACCGCATGCTCGGCTCGAACAAGCTGCCGTCGCTGGCGATGTGCAACGTCCACGAAGTGCTGGAGCGCGTCTGCCAACTGGTCGAAGCCGAAAGCCAGGGCTGCATCACCTTGGTGCGCGATTACGACCCAAGCATTCCCGACGTATTGATCGACCGCGAGCAAATGATTCAGGCGGTGTTGAACATCGTGCGCAACGCGATGCAGGCGATCAGCAGCCAGAACGAACTGCGCCTGGGCCGCATCAGCCTGCGCACCCGGACCATGCGCCAGTTCACCATCGGCCACGTCCGCCATCGTCTGGTGACCAAGATCGAGATCATCGACAACGGCCCCGGGATCCCGGCGGAACTTCAGGAAACCATTTTCTTTCCCATGGTCAGCGGACGCCCGGACGGTACCGGGCTGGGCCTGGCCATTACCCAGAACATCATCAGCCAGCACCAGGGCCTGATCGAGTGTGACAGCCATCCAGGCCACACCACCTTCTCGATCTTTCTGCCACTGGAACAAGGAGCCACATCGACATGAGCCGTAGTGAAACCGTGTGGATCGTCGATGACGACCGTTCTATCCGTTGGGTGCTGGAAAAGGCGCTGCAGCAGGAAGGCATGACCACCCAGAGCTTCGACAGCGCCGACGGTGTGATGAGTCGCCTGGCCCGTCAGCAGCCCGACGTGATCATTTCCGACATCCGCATGCCGGGTGCCAGTGGGCTGGATCTGCTGGCGCGGATTCGCGAGCAACACCCACGGCTGCCGGTCATCATCATGACCGCTCACTCCGATCTGGACAGCGCTGTCGCCTCGTATCAGGGCGGTGCGTTTGAGTATTTGCCCAAGCCGTTTGACGTCGATGAAGCGGTGTCGCTGGTCAAACGTGCCAACCAGCACGCCCAGGAACAGCAAGGCCTGGAAGTCGTACCGGCGCTGACCCGCACCCCGGAAATCATCGGCGAAGCGCCGGCGATGCAGGAAGTATTTCGCGCCATCGGGCGCTTGAGCCACTCCAACATCACCGTGCTGATCAACGGCGAATCCGGTACCGGTAAAGAACTGGTCGCTCACGCATTGCACCGCCACAGCCCGCGCGCGGCCTCGCCGTTCATCGCGCTGAACATGGCGGCAATCCCAAAAGATCTGATGGAATCCGAGCTGTTCGGCCATGAGAAAGGCGCGTTCACTGGCGCGGCGAACCTGCGTCGCGGCCGCTTTGAACAGGCTGACGGCGGCACGCTGTTCCTCGATGAAATCGGCGACATGCCGGCGGATACGCAAACCCGTTTGCTGCGCGTTCTGGCCGATGGCGAGTTCTACCGCGTCGGCGGGCACGTGCCGGTCAAGGTCGATGTGCGGATCATCGCCGCGACCCACCAGAATCTGGAAACCCTGGTGCACGCCGGCAAATTCCGTGAGGACTTGTTCCACCGCCTCAACGTAATCCGCATCCACATCCCCCGCCTGTCGGATCGTCGCGAAGACATTCCGACCCTGGCCAAGCACTTCCTCAGCCGCGCCGCGCAGGAACTGGCTGTCGAGCCAAAACTGCTGAAAAGCGAGACCGAGGAATACCTGAAGAACCTGCCGTGGGGCGGCAACGTGCGGCAGTTGGAGAACACTTGCCGCTGGATCACCGTGATGGCGTCCGGGCGCGAGGTGCACATCAGCGACCTGCCGCCAGAACTCCTGAACCTGCCGCAGGACTCGGCACCGGTGACCAACTGGGAGCAGGCGCTGCGTCAGTGGGCCGATCAGGCCTTGGCGCGCGGCCAGTCGAGTTTGCTCGACAGCGCAGTGCCGGCATTTGAACGGATCATGATCGAGACAGCGCTGAAGCACACCGCCGGGCGCCGGCGTGATGCAGCGGTGTTGTTGGGTTGGGGGCGTAATACCCTGACGCGCAAGATCAAGGAATTGGGGATGAAGGTTGATGGTGGGGATGATGATGAAGGGGATGAGGGTTAAAACCTTGTTCGCTTGAGGATGGTTGTGTACTCAGGATCGATCCCCCTCACCCCAGCCCTCTCCCCAAGGGGGAGAGGGGAAAGGGAGCCGATCTCGGATGTTTTCGAAACCTGAGTCCGGCTCAATATTTCAGGTCGGCGTAACTTGAACCGACAACTCGGTCAGTTCCCTCTCCCTATGGGCGGTCCGACGTTTCGGGAGGGTTAGGGTGAGGGGCCCCCGTGCACCGCATCAATGCACAATGACCCGCGATCGCGCACAGCCGGATCGCCTCATTCACTTCTCAGAACACGGAAAAACCGACTATCCAGAAACACCAAAGCCCCGAATTACGGGGCTTTGATGTCTCTGATCAGCTTTTTTGTTTCAGCAGATTAAAACCTGGCACGCCCCCTGCAATACGTCTTACAGGTGATTCGATTCACCACCCGTTTCGGGGACCTTGGTACAGGCAGGCCGGGGATTCCCCTCTTTATACCGGGCGCACACCGCAACGCGATGCGCCCACCGTTTTGGGATCCTTGGTACAGGCAGGCCGGGGGTTCCCTCTTTACACCGGACTGACGCTGCCAGCGAAGTCCACCCCGTTTTGGGAACCCTGATACAGGCAGGTCAGGGATTCCCGCTTTTACGCCGCACTCCCGGGGTCAGTCGAGCCTCGGACGCTTGGGTAGATGATGCAAGGGCTGATTCTGTCGCCCGGGATCAAGTGCCTTTATTTCCTCCTCCAGCCTTTCCAGCATCTTTCCTGGACTCGTTTCATTCCTGGCTACGTCCCTGAGGCGAGACCGTTCAACAGCGCCTGCCTTTTCGAAACTTTCGAGAAACGCCCAGACCCGGCGCTCTAATAGCTGACGTTCTACGAAGAATTCAGGCGTACGGCTCAGATTTCGAATCCGCGAGAACAAACTGCTTTCAGAATAGCTGTTCAACCTGTCCCAAAGCGCCAGTTTCTCTGGAGTTTGCGCGTGTGGCACATGTCGTAGCCAGAGATCCGCCGACGCATCAACGCTCTCTACTCCCAACCAGATATCAGTACCCGTTTGTCGACGCGCAAATATCAATCGCCGCAGGGACGCGGGGTCTGTAATAGGATTTCCGGTCAAGTTGAAGCCTGCTCTAAGCTCCACTGATTCGGGAATCGATCTGATTCGATTGTTCGCGAGATTCAATACTGTCGCGGGAATTTCAGACGTGATGCCGTCGGGAAACTTGTCGATATCCGTGCTGGAAAGATCAAGTTCCCGCAACTTGCTCATTCCTTCGAGCGAAGGCGCATCAAACAGCGAATTTTCGCCGAGTTTCAATATTTCCAAGCCTTTGGGGCCATTCCCGGTGCCCAGCCCGCCAGGGATCTGGCTGATACCGGTCTGCGTCAGATTCAATACCCGCAGCTCGGACATCCCGGTAACGTCAGGCGCACGCCCTATAAAAGGATTTCGTTGAAGATCCAATACCTGTAACCGCGACCATCCGGCCAACTCGTTCAGTCCCCCAGGCAAACCGACAAGACTGGTATTACCCAGTTTCAACACCCGCAACTCAGTCATATCGCGTATCGAAAAACCATACCCGAGGGGATGGCCTTCCAGGTTCAGCTCGCGCAAACGTGGCAGCTGTTTCAATTGTTCAATATCGGCTAGCGAAAGGTGGAGCAGAGGATTACTCAAGTCCGCCACGCGCAACTCCGTGAGCCGTCCGACTCCGCCAGGCAGTCCATACACCTGGCCTGACGTCCTCAATGTTCCAAGGCTGGGAAACCCGGCGAAGAAATCCTTCGGTGTTTGTGACGAAAAACCTCTCAGGGTAAGAGAAACAACGGAATTGATGGGTGTAGAAAAAAGTGGAGCCCTTTGCATGGGCCATTCGCTCAGATTGATATCCAGCCTGAAACCCGCCATTCGCCCGCCGCGATAGACTCGCCCCCAAGGGTCGAGATCGTCGCCTTGCCACTTGTACAGTTGAATCAGCTTGGCACTCAGTGACAGTCGACTCGCGTACTCGGCGCCGGGAGAGTCCTTGAGGGCATTCGTCCAGGTGCTGAGCTCACGCTCCAACTGCGGCAAACCCAGTTGAATGCGTTTGAGTTCAGCCTCTAACGTCTCCTTGTCACCAAACCGGGATACAAAGTCATCCGCTTGTCGATCGGACAGTTCCGGAAGGCTTTTTTTCACTTGTGTTCGAAGGGTCAAGTCAACGCCTTCGCGTGGATGCCAGAGACCGCTGTCAATGTCGCGCACCAACTCGGGGCCGGAAGGATGCCGCTCATTGGGTAACCGTGCGCGATACGTTGCATTGACCGGATCCATTGCAACCAGAACAGTGCCGCCCTCTGACAGATCGACGTAAGTACGCTTGTTAAACACCCTGAGGCCACGGCTGTCGGCATCTGGAAGCGTTATCCTGGCGCCGATCAAGTAATTCTCCAGTAGCGGCGCGGCTGCCGGATGCGGGATGTCAACGGCAGTCATTTGAACCAGCACGGCCGGCTCCGGGCGGACGACATCAGCGTGTGTATCGCGCGATGGCCCGGCTCGCAGCTGCAGGTCATCGAGCGCAAGACCTGAGTCGACGCCTCTGCGGATCGATGGATCAGGGAGCGAAGTATCCACATCACCGGGGCGGCTCGGGCCTCCGGGGACATCCACGTGGGTATTGCCACCGCGAGGTGGTTTTACTGGCATGTTTTTCATCCTTGAAGAACTCGCCCCTGGCTTCACGCAAGGAACGACGGTTTCGGCATCCTGCCGGTTTAAAGAAGAACCGCACGATAGCGTGCGCACGCCAAGAGGGAGAGCGGAAAAACAGATTTTTGTAGTGGGAAACGGCGTCAATAAGCGTAGGAGTGACCAAGCCGGACGGTTAGTCTCGGCTCAGTTCGCTTGCAATCGAATCTCCAGGCGCCAACGCTCATCGACCTTGCTGCCGGCCCAGTCACCCTGCAGCGGCCGCGCTGCCAGCACTGTCAGCAACAACCCGCCGTCACTCGCTCGCGTGCGCCAGTTCACGTCTTTGCCGTTGAGTTTGAGCTGGCCCTTCTGCGCCCGGCCTTCGGCCTGAAACAGCAGCGCGAGCGTGCCATCGATGATTTCACCGTGCAGCTTCGGTTCGTTGTTGAACCACAGCACCAACCCGCTTTCGCTGACCTCGACTTGCTGCAACACAGTCGGATCCGGCGTGGTCAGGCGGCCGATCATCAAGCCAATCATCAGTCCGACAATCGCCAGCGAACCGATCACCCGCGGGAATAGTTTCGAACGGTTGTCCACAGGCGGCGTAGAATGCCGCTCATCTTTACCTTCGGAGCCGTGCATGTTTCACGTCATCCTTTTCCAACCAGAAATTCCGCCGAATACCGGCAACGTTATCAGGCTGTGCGCCAACAGCGGCTGCCACCTGCATTTGATCGAGCCGCTGGGTTTCGAGATGGACGACAAGCGCTTGCGCCGTGCCGGTCTCGATTACCATGAATATGCCACGCTGCAACGTCACGCGGACCTGGCCAGTTGCCTGGAAAGCCTGGGCAACCCAAGACTGTTTGCGTTCACCACCAAGGGTTCGCGACCGTTTCATGATGCCGCGTTTGTTCCTGGCGATGCGTTCATCTTCGGCCCGGAAAGCCGTGGCCTGCCGCCGGAAGTGCTCGACGCCCTGCCGCCAGAACAGCGCCTGCGCCTGCCGATGCGCGAAGGCTGCCGCAGCCTGAATCTGTCCAACACCGTTGCGGTCGCTGTGTACGAAGCCTGGCGCCAGAACGACTTCAAATAACACCGCAAAACAAATGTGGGAGCGAGCCTGCTCGCGAAAGCGGTGTATCAGTCGACAAAACCGTCATCTGACACGCCCTCTTCGCGAGCAGGCTCGCTCCCACATGGGGTGTTGCTGAACCGTCTTACTGAACGGTTGGCGTTTCGCCGCTTTCCTGCATGCGCTGCAGCTCTTGCGCGTACAGGGCGTCGAAGTTCACCGGAGCCAGCATCAGCGCCGGGAACGAACCACGGGTCACCAGGCTGTCCAGGGTTTCGCGCGCGTACGGGAACAGGATGTTCGGGCAGAACGCACCCAGGGTGTGGCTCATCGAGGCCGCGTCGAGGTTCTTGATCAGGAAGATACCGGCCTGTTGCACTTCAGCGATGAAGGCGACTTCTTCACCGTTTTTCACGGTGACGGACAGGGTCAGCACGACTTCGTAGAAATCACCTTCGAGCGCTTTCTGGCGAGTGTTCAGATCCAGGCCGACCGCCGGGTCCCACTGCTGGCGGAAGATCGCCGGGCTTTTCGGGGCTTCGAAGGACAGGTCGCGTACGTAGATGCGCTGCAAGGAGAATTGCGGTGCGGTTTCTTCTTCGCTGGCTGCAGTGTTCTGTTGGTCAGTCATCTCAGATCCTTATCGATCTTGGGTCTTTTAGGGAGTGCTGTACGTAGGTGCAGCCGTTCAGGCCTTGAGCAGCGCGTCGAGCTTGCCGGCGCGCTCCAGGGCATACAAATCGTCACAACCGCCGATGTGCTTGTCGCCGATCCAGATCTGCGGCACGGACGTGCGTCCGGCTTTCTGGGTCATTTCGGCGCGCACCTGCGGCTTGCCATCGACCTTGATCTCTTTGAAGGCCACGCCTTTGTTCTCGAGCAGGTACTTGGCTCGCGAGCAATAAGGGCAGTAATCGCTGGAGTAGACGATGACTTCACTCATATCACTTCACCAGCGGCAGGTTGTCGCCTTTCCAGCTGGAGATCCCGCCGGACAGCTTGGCGGCGGTGAAGCCGGATTTCATCAGTTCGCGGGCGTGGGTGCCGGCGGTCTGGCCCAGGGCGTCGACCAGAATGATGGTCTTGGCCTTGTGCTTTTCCAGCTCGGCAACGCGCGCAGCCAGTTTGTCCTGGGGAATGTTCACCGCGCCAACGATATGGCCGGCAGCGAAATCCTTGGCCGGACGGATGTCCACCACCACGCCTGCATCTTTATTGACCAGCGCGGTCAGCTCGCCGGTGCTCAGGCTTTTACCGCCGCCCTGCATCGTGTGCGCCAGCAGCAGAGCCAGCAGTACGACGAAGATACCGACAAGAATGTAGTGGTTAGTGGCAAATTCAATCAGGTGAGCAACCATCGAAGGAGGTTCCAGGGCGTTAAAATGTCGGCCAGTATACACAGCCACTATGGTCGGCCAAACCCCGTCCGGCGGTGACGCGGTCGGAACTTAGCTTTAAACTCCAACTCCCTTTTCCATCGCCCTCTTCTTTATTAGCCACGAGTGGATTCCATGACGACTACGCCTAAACCTTTGGTCCTGATGATTCTCGACGGCTTCGGTCACAGCGACAGCCCCGAATCCAACGCCGTTTTTGCGGCAAAGAAGCCTGTTCTCGATCGCCTCTGGGCCACTGTGCCGAACGGCTTGATCTCGGGCAGCGGCATGGACGTCGGCCTGCCGGACGGCCAAATGGGCAACTCCGAAGTCGGCCACATGAACCTCGGCGCCGGCCGCGTGGTGTATCAGGACTTCACGCGTGTAACCAAATCGATCCGCGACGGCGAATTCTTCGAGAACCCGACCATCTGCGCCGCGGTGGATAAAGCCGTGGCCGCCGGTAAAGCCGTGCACTTCATGGGCCTGCTGTCCGATGGCGGCGTACACAGCCACCAGGATCACCTGATCGCCATGGCCGAACTGGCGTTCAAGCGCGGTGCTGAAAAAATCTACCTGCACGCTTTCCTCGATGGCCGCGACACGCCGCCGAAAAGCGCTGCATCGTCGATCGAACTGCTCGACGCGACCTTCCAGGCGCTGGGCAAGGGCCGTATCGCCAGCATCATCGGTCGCTACTTCGCCATGGACCGTGACAACCGCTGGGATCGTGTTGCTCAGGCGTACAACCTGATCGTCGACGGCAACAGCGAATTCCACGCGGCCACCGCCCAGGAAGGTCTGGATGCTGCTTACGCTCGCGGCGAGAGCGACGAATTCGTCAAAGCCACTACCATCGGTGAGCCGGTGAAAGTCGAAGACGGCGATGCCGTGGTGTTCATGAACTTCCGCGCCGACCGTGCCCGCGAGCTGACTCGCGTGTTCGTCGAAGACGACTTCAAGGATTTCGAACGCGCACGTCAGCCGAAACTGGCCGGTTTCGTCATGCTGACCCAATACGCCGCAAGCATTCCTGCGCCATCGGCATTCGCCGCGGGCAGCCTGGAAAACGTGCTGGGCGATTATTTGGCGAAGAACGGCAAAACCCAGCTGCGCATCGCTGAAACCGAGAAATATGCGCACGTGACCTTCTTTTTCTCCGGCGGCCGCGAAGAACCGTTCCCGGGTGAAGAGCGCATTCTGATCCCGTCTCCGAAGGTCGCAACTTACGACTTGCAGCCGGAAATGAGCGCGCCTGAGGTGACCGACCGCATCGTCGACGCCATCGAAAACCAGCGTTTCGACGTGATCGTGGTCAACTACGCCAACGGTGACATGGTCGGCCACAGCGGCGTGTTCGACGCCGCCGTGAAGGCGGTTGAATGCCTCGATACTTGCGTGGGTCGCATTGTCGATGCGCTGGAAAAGGTCGGTGGCGAGGCGCTGATCACTGCTGACCACGGCAACGTCGAGCAAATGGCCGATGAATCCACCGGGCAAGCGCACACCGCGCACACCACCGAGCCGGTGCCGTTCATTTATGTCGGCAAGCGCGATTTGAAAGTGCGTGAAGGCGGCGTGCTGGCGGACGTGGCGCCGACCATGCTGAAACTGCTGGGGCTGGAAAAACCGACGGAAATGACTGGCACCTCGATTCTGGTGTAAACCACACCTAACCTTGTGGGAGCGAGCCTGCTCGCGAATACGGTGGATCAGTCGACAGCGATGTCGCCTGACACACTGCTTTCGCGAGCAGGCTCACTCCTACATTGGTTTGTGGTGTTTTTCAGGCCAGTTATCACACAGCCCCAATTGGGCGTTTTTTTTGCAGCCTCGGGCGGGCATACTAGGCCGTCCATTACCCTGGTGCCGCCCGCCTCTATGCTCCGCGTCCTGATCGCCCTCGCTCTGACCTGCCTGCTCCAACCGGCCTTCGCTGACGAGCGCGCGCAAACCCAACAGCAGTTGGACGCCACGCGTCAGGACATTGCCGAGCTGAAAAAGCTGCTGGGCAAAGTCCAGGAAGAAAAATCCGGCGTGCAGAAAGAACTCAAGGGCACTGAAACCGAGTTGGGCAAGCTGCAGAAGCAGGTCGACGCGCTGCAGAAAGAACTGCAGAAAAGCGAATCCGAGCTGCAGCGACTCGATGCAGAGAAAAAAAAACTCCAGAGCGCGCGCACTGAACAGCAGCGACTGATCGCCATTCAGGCCCGTGCGGCTTATCAGAACGGTCGGCAGGAATACCTCAAGCTGCTGCTCAACCAGCAGAATCCCGAGAAATTCGCCCGCACCCTGACCTATTACGATTACCTGAGCCAGGCGCGTCTGGAGCAGTTGAAGAGCTTCAATGAAACCCTGCGCCAACTGGCCAATGTCGAAAAAGACATCGGTTTGCAGCAAGCGCAATTGCTGGTACAGAAAAGCGACCTCGACACTCAGCGCGAAGCACTCGAGAAAGTCCGCAAGGAACGCCAACAGGTGCTCGCCAAGCTGAATGACGATGTGAAGGCCCGCGACCAGAAACTCGCCGCCCGCGAGCAGGATCAGGCAGACCTGTCTAAAGTCCTTAAAACCATTGAAGAAACCCTGGCCCGCCAGGCCCGTGAGGCAGAAGAAGCGCGGCAGAAAGCGCTGATCGCCCAGCAGGAAGCGGAAAAAAAGCGCTTGCGTGAGGCGCAGGCTGAAAACAGCGACGCCCCACGAAAACCGGCCAGATCCACTCCCGGCGCGCTGGTCTCCAGCAGCGGCGAGACCTTCGGTGGTCCTTTTGCTGCAACCCGGGGAAAACTTCCGTGGCCGGTTGATGGTCGACTGCTGGCACGCTTCGGCGAAAGCCGTGGCGACGATGCCCGCACCAAGTGGGACGGCGTGATGATCAGCGCCTCCGCAGGCAGCCAGGTGCATGCCGTACACGGTGGTCGCGTGGTGTTCGCCGACTGGCTGCGCGGCGCCGGGTTGCTGGTGATCCTCGATCACGGCAACGGTTTTCTGAGTCTTTACGGTCACAACCAGACGCTGCTCAAGTCGGCCGGTGATGTGGTTAAAGCCGGTGAGTCCATCTCCACTGTCGGTAACAGTGGCGGCCAGGACACATCAGCGCTGTATTTCGCAATTCGTCAGCAGGGTCACCCGAGTGATCCGGCGCAATGGTGCCGCGCGCAAGGATAAGCGCGCCATCTAATTCAGGAGTTCGTTCGACATGCTGCATTTGTCCCGCCTTACCTCGCTGGCCCTGACGATCGCCCTGGTGATCGGCGCGCCTCTGGCGTTCGCCGCGCAACCGGCCCCGACCGTCGCTCCGGCAGGCACTGCCGCGACCTCCAAGGCACCGTTGCCACTGGAAGAGTTGCGCACCTTTGCCGAGGTCATGGACCGGATCAAAGCCGCTTACGTCGAGCCGGTAGACGACAAGACCCTGCTGGAAAACGCGATCAAGGGCATGCTCAGCAACCTCGATCCGCATTCCGCCTATCTGGGCCCTGAAGATTTCACCGAGCTACAGGAAAGCACCAGCGGTGAATTCGGCGGCCTGGGTATTGAAGTCGGTGCCGAAGACGGCTTCATCAAAGTGGTCTCGCCAATCGATGACACCCCGGCGTCGAAAGCCGGCATTCAGGCCGGCGACTTCATCGTCAAGATCAACGGCGCGCCAACGCGCGGCCAGACCATGACCGAAGCCGTCGACAAGATGCGCGGCAAGATCGGCCAGAAAATCACCCTGACCCTGGTCCGCGATGGCGGCACGCCGTTCGACGTGACCCTGGCCCGTGCGGTGATTCAGGTGAAGAGCGTCAAGGCGCAACTGCTGGAAACCGGCTACGCGTACATCCGCATCACCCAGTTCCAGGTCAAGACCGGCGAAGAGGTTTCCAAGGCCCTGGCCAAGCTGCGCAAGGACAACGGCAAGAAGCTCAACGGCATCATTCTCGACTTGCGCAACAACCCGGGCGGCGTGTTGCAGGCGGCGGTGGAAGTGGTCGACCACTTCATCACCAAAGGCCTGATCGTTTACACCAAAGGCCGCATCGCCAATTCCGAACTGCGCTTCTCGGCTACCGGCAAGGACGAAAGCGAAGCGGTGCCGATGGTGGTGTTGATCAACGGTGGCAGCGCCTCGGCTTCGGAAATCGTCGCCGGCGCCCTGCAGGACCAGAAACGCGCGGTGGTCATGGGCACCACCAGTTTCGGCAAAGGCTCGGTACAAACCGTGCTGCCGCTGAACAACGACCGCGCACTGAAGATCACCACCGCGCTGTACTTCACACCGAATGGCCGTTCGATTCAGGCACAGGGCATCGTGCCGGACATCGAAGTGCGCAAGGCCAAGATCACCAGCGAGGCCGACGGCGAATACTTCAAGGAAGCCGACCTGCAAGGTCACTTGGGCAACGGCAACGGCGGCGCGGACAAGCCGAGCGGATCCGCCAGCAAGGCCAAAGCCATGCCGCAGGATGACGATTACCAATTGGCCCAGGCCCTGAGCCTGCTCAAAGGGCTGAGCATTACGTCCGGCCGTTGAGGATGTCTCTGCGTTTTCTCTTTGTTTTATTGTGCTGTCTGGCGGGTGCTGCTCATGCAGAGCCCGCCAGTTCAACGCCGCACAAAGCCTACCTGACACTGATCATCGACGACCTGGGGCAGAACCTGCCCCGCGATCGCCGCGTGCTGGCTCTGCCCGGCCCGGTGACCACAGCGATCATGCCAGATACCCCGCACGCCACCGAGTTCGCCCGCGAAGCCCATCGCGCCGGCAAGATCGTCATCCTGCACATGCCGATGGACCCGGCCACCGGGCCTTATGCCTGGCACCCGGATTTGCCGATCGAAGAACTGCAAAAACGCCTCAACGCCGCATTCAAAATGGTCCCGTACACGGCCGGGATCAATAACCACATGGGCAGCCGCATGACGGCGCAACCGGTGGCGATGGCGTGGTTGATGGGCGAGCTGCAGCGCCGCCACAAGTTTTTCGTCGACAGCCGCACCAGCGCTCAAACCGTGGCGGCACAGCAGGCACAGAAAATCGATCTGGCGAGCGTTTCGCGGGATGTATTTCTCGATGACGAACGCACTGAGGCCGCAATCTTCACTCAGCTGCAGACGGCGATCAGCCTGGCCCGCAAACAGGGCTCGGCTGTCATGATCGGCCATCCGTATCCACAGACGCTGGCGGTGCTGGAGCGAGAACTGCCCAGACTGAAGGCCCAGGGTATCGAGTGGATCGACATCAAACAGATGATCAGCGTGCGCAGCAATCGCGCCATGGCTGGCCATGGCAAAGATGGCGTGTACCGGTAACAGGTTGTCACGACTGTAGATACATAGTTACCGCCAGCCATCGGGCCCAGCCCCGGATAGTAAGACCTGCAACAGGTCGCGACTCCCCTGAGTCGCCTTTCAACTATCAGGAGCTACCATGACTACTCATGACGATACCGTTTCGCCGATCGGGCAAACGGATGCCATTCGACACGACAATCTGCTGATCAACTTCACCACGGAGTTTCTCCGCGTCTGGGACACCAGCGGTTCGCGGGCAAAACCGGCCGCCTTCTGGCGCCCCACTCCTGCCGCCGATGTGCTTCCCGGCTATTTTCCATTGGGCGACGTGGCCATTGATCATCACAACAACATTACCGACCGACATGTGGTGGCTGTGGTTTGCGAGGCTGGAACACCCAGTGCCGATCCTGGCAAAGGCAAAGCGCTGAGTCGCCCAAACGACTACGAGCTGATCTGGAAGGATACCGGGGCGGGATCCAGGAAGGACGGTGCAATCTGGCGACCCGTTCCACCCGAAGGTTACGTGGCACTCGGCTCTGTATGCTCCGACGGCTACGAAAAACCATCACTCAACGCGGTTCGCTGTGTCCGCGCCGATCTCGTCATCGCATCAGGCGTCAGTGAACCGGTGTGGAACGACAAGGGCAGCGGTGCCCGACAAAGCGTCAGCACCTGGAGTGTCGTTCCACCCTCAGCCCCGTCGAATGTGATTCATCTGGCACCCGGCACCTTTGTCGGCTGGAACAGTCATTCCAGGCCCGCTGACTTCCTCCTTTACTCACTGCGCCTTGAGATCCCGCTGCAGATCAATCCCCGTCCCGGCGCGCCGATTCTTGACAGTGCAGTTTCGCCGTCTTCGCAAATACCCGAGATATCCACGCACACCGCCAGACTTCCCTGGTTCGCGGTAAAAGACCCGCAGTTTTCCAGACGCGAACAACTGCGCCAGTCACCTTTCTATCTTCTGCAACGCACGGATCAGTATCAGCTCATATGCCATCGCTACAACGGGGAAAACCAAAACAGGACGATGCGCTGGACCGCACCCCGGGCACAGAGCAGCGAAGGTCTGCGCGCATTCACCAACCGCACCTCGATCGAGTTCGGCGCGCAATGGAAGAGTAATGTGTCCCGGCCTTTCCTGTTTTCGGCGCGCTTGAACAATGAGTTCACCCAATGCGAAGTCCACTCAAACGACTGGCTCAACTCAACGCCGATTGAAATCGCCGCGGTCATGGCCAAAAACAGCTCGATGGCGGTCTACCTGATGCAAAGTCAATACACGCTGCTACGCGCAGACGGTACGCACGTTACCGGCGCTGTCAGTTACACCGACGCCAACAGTTTGCACTTCAGCGCCTACACATTGCCGGTACCGGATGAGCCGATCCTGCCTGAGGAAGAGCCGCAAGCCGCGGACGCGATAGACACTTCTGTAGCGGATAACGCCATCACGCAAACGCCAGCGCCGACAGAATTGCCAACGGCTACAGATAACGCCCCATGATCTCGTCGACAACGCCGTCCTTGCGCATCTGATCCAATGCCGCCTGCAACCTGGCGACGACTTCGTCAGAAATGTCTTTGTTGAGAGCCAGATACAGCTCGGCGCTATTGAAGCGCAGCACGGTCTTGAGACCCGTCACACCATCCTGCCGCGCCAGATAGCGCCCGGCAGGATCCCCCGTGGCCCACAGGTCGATCTGACCATTGACCAACTTTTTCGCATTGTCCTGATCGCGCAGCACAACCACGGGCTTCAAGCCTTGTTTGGTCAGCGTCTCGGCAATGGCATCGCCCTTGTAGGCGCCGATCTTGTACTTGCGCGCGTCATTCAGGGTTTCGAGGGTGATCTTGCTGTCGGCCTTGGCCAACAGGATCCAGTCGTCGGGGCCGATCGGTCCGACCCATTTGAAGAGTTTCTCGCGATCAGGCAGGCGTGCCATCACGAAAGCACCGTAGCCGGGATTTTCCAGCGCCAGTTTGTACACCCGCTCCCAGGGAAAGCGCAGAGTCAGACTGTAAGTAAGGCCGGAACGCCGGAACATCTCACGCACGATATCGGTGGCGATACCGTTGATGTTCTCGCCCTGGGCGAAATTCTTGCCGTTCTTCGCCATGTTGTACGGCGGGAAGTTTTCGGTAAGGAGCACCAGATCGGTGTCGGGACTGTCCTCGGCACGAGCCGTGTTGACCAGCAACAAAGAAACACTGGCGAGAACGAGAAGCAGGCGTTTGATCATGTCGGGCTACCGAAATCCATGGCGTGCCCAAGAGTGCCTCGGGTGCGCCATGGTGTCCACTGGCCTGTATGGAATTTGACGCTTAACGCATCACGATGCCGCGTTTGGCCATGTAGGCCTTGGCTTCCTGCACAGTGTATTCGCCGAAGTGGAAAATACTCGCCGCCAATACTGCACTGGCGTGACCTTCGAGAATGCCGTCAGCCAGGTGCTGCAAGTTGCCGACGCCACCGGAAGCAATTACCGGAATGCCCAGCGCATCGCTGATCGCGCGGGTCACGCCGAGATCAAAACCGTTTTTCATGCCGTCCTGATCCATGCTGGTCAGCAGGATCTCGCCGGCACCTAGGCCTTCCATTTTCTTCGCCCACTCGACCGCGTCGAGGCCGGTTGGCTTGCGCCCGCCGTGGGTGAAGATTTCCCAACGCGGGGTTTCGCCCGGGCCGGAAACCTTCTTGGCGTCGATGGCGACGACGATGCACTGCGAGCCGAAATGCTGCGCCGCTTCGCCGACGAATTCCGGGTTGAACACGGCCGCGGTGTTGATCGACACCTTGTCTGCACCGGCATTGAGCAGATTGCGAATGTCCTGCACGGTACGCACGCCACCGCCGACGGTCAGCGGGATGAACACCTGGCTGGCCATGCGCTCGACGGTATGCAACGTGGTGTCGCGGCCATCGACGCTGGCGGTGATATCGAGAAAAGTAATCTCGTCGGCACCCTGCTCGTCGTAACGACGGGCGATTTCCACCGGGTCACCGGCGTCGCGGATGTTTTCGAACTTCACACCTTTGACGACCCGGCCGTTGTCCACGTCCAGGCAAGGGATGATGCGTTTGGCCAGAGCCATGGTCAGTCCTCAGCCTTGGTACGAATCGCAGAAAGCTTGCGCTTCGGCGACGTCGAGGGTGCCTTCGTAGATCGCCCGGCCCGTGATGGCGCCGATGATGCCCGGCGCCTTGGCGTCGAGCAGCGACTTGATGTCACCCAGATTGTGGATACCGCCGGAAGCGATCACCGGGATCTTGGTGGCAGCGGCCAGCGCAGCGGTGAACGGCACGTTGCAGCCCTGCATCATGCCGTCTTTGGCGATGTCGGTATAAACGATCGAGGACACGCCGTCGGCTTCAAACTGCTTGGCCAGATCGATGACCTGCACGGTGCTGATTTCAGCCCAGCCATCGGTGGCGACGAAACCGTCTTTGGCATCCAGACCGACGATGATCTTGCCCGGGAACGCACGGCACGCTTCAGCGACGAATGCAGGATCTTTAACCGCTTTGGTGCCGATGATCACGTAGCTGACGCCAGCCTTGACGTAGTGTTCGATGGTTTCCAGCGAACGGATACCGCCACCGATCTGGATCGGCAGGGTCGGGTAGCGCTTGGCGATTGCGGTGACGACTTCGCCATTGACTGGCTGGCCTTCGAAAGCGCCGTTCAGATCGACCAGATGCAGACGGCGGCAACCGCCCTCCACCCACTTGGCAGCCATGCTCACCGGGTCATCGGAGAACACTGTGGAATCTTCCATGCGGCCCTGGCGCAGACGTACGCAGGCACCGTCTTTAAGATCGATAGCGGGAATAATCAGCATGCTTTTTCCTTCGTCAAAAGAGCGGCAAGCTGCAAGCGACTAGCTGCGAGCATGCGGTGTACCAGTTCTTGCAGCTTGAAGCTTGCGGCTTGCAGCTGCTCCTAATTTTTTTCGAGCGCCCACAGGTCGCTTTCGATGCTTTCAAACCGCTCTTTGAGGTGGGTCTGCACATCGAAAATCGCCCTGTTGTAATAGTGCGGAGCAATTTCGCGGGTAAACAGCTCAAGAATTTCCGCCGCTTCGAACGAACCCAGGTCGAGTTCGAAACGGTCTTCCATGAACCGCTGAATCTTGCGATTGGCCTCGTTCTCCTGTTCGGGAGTGAGGGTCAGAATCGGCGGTTTGGACTTCTTGGCAGCCATTTACCAGCGACCGTCCCACGCGGCGAAGTTCTGCAGCAATTGCAGGCCATGGGTATGGCTTTTCTCCGGGTGGAACTGCACGGCGAAACGCGAGCCATCGGCCAGCGCCGCGGCGAAATCGACGCCGTAATGACCGCCACCGACCACCTGCCGCGCGTTGGCGGCGGCAATGTAGTAGCTGTGCACAAAGTAAAAACGCGCCATGTCCGGAATGTCATGCCACAGCGGGTGGCTGACTTTCTGCTGCACTTCGTTCCAGCCCATGTGCGGGACTTTCAGGTGCTCGCCGTCTTCATGCAGGTCTTTGCCGAAGAACTTCACCGCGCCCGGGAACAGGCCGATGCAGTCGACGCCGTCGTTCTCTTCGCTGGTGTCGAGCAAGGCTTGCATGCCGACACAGATGCCGAGGAACGGACGATCCTGACTCACTTCGCGCACCAGCGAATCGAAACCGAGGCGACGGATCTCCGCCATGCAGTCGCGAATCGCGCCAACACCGGGGAACACCACACGGTCAGCTTCACGAATCACCGCCGCATCGCTGGTGATCAGCACCTTGCCGGCACCGACGTGCTCGAGGGCCTTGGCCACCGAATGCAGGTTACCCATGCCGTAATCGATAACTGCAACCGTCTGCATTACAGAACGCCTTTGGTCGATGGCATTTGCCCGGCCATGCGCTCATCCAGCTCGACGGCCATGCGCAGCGCGCGGCCGAAAGCCTTGAACACGGTTTCGATCTGGTGGTGGGTATTGGTGCCGCGCAGGTTGTCGATGTGCAGGCTGACCAGCGCGTGGTTGACGAAGCCCTGGAAGAATTCCTGGAACAGGTCAACGTCGAAGCCGCCGACGGTGGCGCGGGTGTACGGCACGTGCATCTGCAGGCCTGGACGACCGGAGAAATCGATGACGACGCGCGACAGCGCTTCATCGAGCGGCACGTAGGCATGACCGTAGCGACGGATGCCTTTTTTATCGCCGATGGCTTTGGCAAACGCCTGGCCGAGGGTGATACCGACGTCTTCCACCGTATGGTGGTCGTCGATATGCAGATCGCCCTTGCATTCAATATCCAGGTCGATCAACCCGTGACGGGCGATCTGATCCAGCATGTGCTCAAGAAAAGGAACACCGATATCAAATCGGGCCTTTCCGGTGCCATCAAGGTTGATCGAGGCTTTGATCTGGGTTTCCAGAGTGTCGCGCTCGACAGACGCCTTACGTTCGGCCATCACCAGCTCCGCAAAATCATTGGGCGAAAAAGGCAGCCATTATAGGCACGCGGGGCGCAAACAGAAACACGAGAGGTGAGATGGCAGACGGATAGAACGCCCGGCTGTCGCGGGTAGACATGTCCATACAAGCCATTACAGGCAGCGCAAAAACAAATGTGGGAGCGAGCCTGCTCGCGAATGCGGTGGGTCAGCCAACATTTATGTCGACTGACACTCCGTCATCGCGAGCAGGCTCGCTCCCACAGGGGTACTGCGTTTTACCAATTACTTAGTGAAACAGTACCGCCGTCTTCTGCAGGGTTACCCACACACCCCACGCCAACGGAATACCTACAACCAGCCAGGCAGCGATTGCCAGCGGCTTGCTGCCCGGTGCGGCTTTCCACTCCAGAACCGTGCTGGCGTCAGCACCCTTGTCGTGGCCCAGCGCCTGTTCGGCAGCCAGCTCAGCGTCGGTCATGAAGTACTTGTCAGCCACCGGACGCACCATCAGGTTGCACAGGAAGCCCAGCACCAGCAGACCGGCGAGGATGTACAAGGTGATGTCGTAAGCGGCAGCGCGCTCAACGCCGATGCTCAGCTGATACTCACGCAGGTAGTTCACCAATACCGGACCCAGCACGCCAGCCGCAGCCCAAGCCGTCAGCAGACGACCATGGATCGCACCAACCATCTGCGTACCGAACAGGTCGGCCAGATACGCCGGCACCGTCGCAAAACCGCCGCCGTACATCGACAGAATGATGCAGAACGCCGCCACGAACAGTGCAACGTTGCCCAGATGGCCCATGTTCGGAATCAGCGCGTACAGAGCAAAACCCAGGGCGAAGAACACGAAGTAGGTGTTTTTGCGGCCCAGATAGTCCGAGAACGAAGCCCAGAAGAAGCGGCCACCAATGTTAAACAGGCTCAGCAGACCGGTGAAACCGGCAGCAATCGCCGCGATCGAAGCCAGTTGCCCAGCATCGAGCTGACCAAAAGGCACATCAACCCCCAGCAATTTGCCGCCGAACACTTCCTGCAGCAGCGGCGAAGCCATGCCGAGGATGCCGATGCCGGCGGACACGTTCAGGCAGAGCACCAGCCAGACCAGACGGAATTGCGGGGTTTTCCACGCCACATTCACGTGCACGTGACGGTTGGTGATCATTGCGTTCGCCGCTTTCTTCGCCGGAGCGGTCCAGCCTTCCGGTTTCCAGCCGGTTGGCGGCACGCGGTAAGCCAGAGCGCCACCGATCATGAACACAAAGTAGATCGCAGCCATGGCCACGAAGCTCTGCCAGACGCCGACACCTTCAGCCGAACCGAAGTGGCTCATCAGCGCCGTCGCCAATGGCGCACCGACCATCGCGCCACCACCGAAACCCATGATTGCCATGCCGGTGGCCATGCCGCGCTTGTCCGGGAACCACTTGATCAGGGTCGACACCGGCGAGATATAGCCCAGACCGAGACCGATACCGCCGATCACGCCGGAGCCGATCCACATCAGCCAGATCTGGTGGGTATAAATACCCAGCGCCGAGATCAGCAGACCGCCGCACCAGCACAAGGCCGATACAACGCCGGCCTTGCGTGGCCCGGCGTGTTCCAGCCAGCCACCCCAGATCGCTGCCGAGCAGCCGAGGAAGATGAAGAACAGCGTGTAGATCCAGCCGAGCATGGAGATCGGCCAGTCGCAGTTCGACGAAAATACCTGTGCGATGAAGCTCATGTCCGGCGCGCAAGCCACTGGAGCAGTAACGCCCAGAGCCTTGGACAGCGGCAACCAGAACACCGAGAAACCGTAGGCCATGCCGATGCACAGGTGGATGGCCAGAGCGGCCGGTGGAACTAGCCAGCGGTTGAAACCGGGCTTGGCGATGATGCGTTCCTTGGACAGGAACGCAGGCTGGTCGGCGCGAAGGCCGTCCGCCGTGATGCTCGTGCTCATTGTGTATCCCCCAATTATTAGTATGGTTCGCCAGCCACTGTTCACCCCCGGCCTTTATGCACGCAGGCATGACCGTTTTTTTGGGTGAAGCTCCTTGAAGGCGCGACGTTAAGTCGCAGAAGGACGGACGAACGGGCGAAGGTTACCATTTGCACGTGACAGAAAAACCAAACTGATATCACCTTTTTTCTGTCATCTGATCTCCAAACGTGTAGGAGCTGCCGAAGGCTGCGATCTTTTGATCTTTTTTGCGGGAACAAAATCAAAAGATCGCAGCCTTCGGCAGCTCCTACAGAAGCATTCCTGCGGGGGAACGTATGCCAGTCATTGTCCAAGCCTTGAAAGACGCCAGTTATCAGGATCAACAGGATCTGCAGAAGATCTATCGCGACGCCCCTGAATGGCTGTTCGCTCCGTTTTCCGGGGAGGCAGAGCTGATCGAAAGCGCACTCGCGGACGGGGCTCTTATTGCCGGCCGCTTCAACGATCGCCTGCTCAGTGCCGGCATTCTGCAAAGGCACCGCGACGTCTGGTACTTGTCCCATTTATGCGTACGAAAAGTTACCCGCCGCCGTGGAGTTGCCGAACGGCTGGTGAACCAAGCACAGAAAATGGCGTCGCAAGCGGGGGCTGAGTTGCGTCTGCTGGCGCCTGCCGGGCATCTGGAGGCTCAGGCACTCGCCGCCAAATTGTGTGTTCCGCTGGAAGTCCCGGCAACATGACGTCACAGCGAACCGGGCAGTTGCAGCGCTATACTCCCCGGCTAAATTACGAATTCGACTAACTACAAGGACTCGCCCATGAAAGCGTTCGGCAAAATCCTGGGTCTGGTACTTCTCGGGCTGTTGCTGATCATCGTGGCGGCAGGTTTTGCCCTGACCCACCTCTTCGATCCCAACGATTACAAAGACGAGATCCGCCAGATAGCCCGCGACAAGGCCCACATCGAGCTGACGCTCAATGGCGACATCGGCTGGAGCCTGTTTCCGTGGCTCGGCCTGGAACTGCACGAAGCCAGCGTCGCCACCCTGATCAATCCGACCGAACCGTATGCCGATCTGCAGATGCTCGGCCTGTCCGTGCGCGTGCTACCGCTGTTGCGCCGCGAAGTGCAAATGAGCGATGTGCGCGTTGAAGGCCTGAATCTGCGCCTGAAACGCGACAAGAACGGCCACGGTAACTGGGAAGACATCGGCAAAGTGCCGACAGCCGCCGCACCTGCCGGCACTCCGGCGCCGGCCAGCACAGCCACTGCAGAGGCCCCTGCCCAACCCGAAAAACCGCCACAGCCGATCCGCCTGGATATCGACAGCTTGACCGTCAACAACGCCCGTGTTGAATACAACGATGAACTGACGGGCAAGCAGTTCAGCGCCGAAAGCATTCAGTTGAGCACCGGCCCGGTACACGATTCGACGAATATTCCGGTGAAAGCCACGGCATTCCTCGGCACCAACCAGCCCGTCCTGCGCGTGCGTACCGAGCTCACCGGCGAGCTGCGCATCGAGCGCGCGCTGCAACGCTACAGGTTCGAAGACATGAAGCTGTCCGGCGAGCTGGCCGGCGATCCGTTGCAAGGCAAGACCATGACCTTCGCAGCTCAAGGCCAGTTATCGCTGGACAAAGCCGCGAACGTCGCCGAATGGACCGGCATCAAGATCTCCGCCAACCAATTGCGCGCCTTGGGCGAGCTGAAAGCCAACGACCTCGACAAGACCCCACAAATCACTGGCGGCCTCTCCATCGCCCAGTTCGATCTGGCGAAATTCGTCGACAGCATCGGCCAGAAACTGCCGGCCATGACCGAAGGCAGCCTGAGCAAGGTCGAACTGGTCAGCCGCGTTGCCGCCACGCCAACCAGCATCGCTTTCGACAACATCAACCTGAAACTCGACGACAGCAGCTTCAGCGGCCGCATCGCCGTCGAGGATTTCGCCAAACAGTCACTGCGGGCAATCCTCAAGGCTGACACGTTCAACGTCGACCGCTACCTGCCGCCAAAATCGGCGCAAGCCAACAGCGCCACGCAAGTGCGTCAGGCCGAAGTCGCCAGCACCGAAGCCGATGCGATGGCCGGTGCCGGCTCAACGCCTCTGCCGGACAAACCCAGCAAAACCGCCTGGAGCACCGAGCGCCTGCTGCCGGTTGAACGCCTGGCCAAACTCGACGTCGATGCCGATCTGACCTTCGGCCAACTGACCCTCGATAAACTGCCGATCCAGAACGCCGCACTGAAAGCCACCGGCCAGGGCGGCCTGCTGACCCTGACCAACCTGAGCGGTGAGTTGTACAACGGCGGTTTCGCCGCCAACGGGACTCTCGATGTACGCCCGAGCGCGCCTGTGCTGAACCTGCAGACCAGGCTCAATCGCGTGCCTGTAGAAAAAATCCTCGAAAGCCAAGGCAAGAACCCGCCGGTCAAAGGTCTGGTGACCCTCACCAGCAACGTGACCGGCAGCGGCAACAGCCAGCAGGCACTGATCGATACGCTTAACGGTAACGCCAGTTTCGTGATCAACAACGGCGTGCTGCTCAACGCCAACCTTGAGCAGCAACTGTGCAAAGGCATCGCCACGCTTAATCGCAAAACCCTCAGCGGCGAGCCACGCGGCAACGACACGCCGTTCCAGGAACTCAAGGGCAACCTGACCTTCCGCAACGGCGTCGCCAGCAATCCGGACCTGAAAGTGCGCATCCCCGGCATGACCGTCAACGGTGACGGCGACATCGATTTGCGCGTGCTCGGCATGGACTACCGCGTCGGCATCATCGTCGAGGGCGACACCAGCGCCATGCCGGATCCGGCGTGTCAGGTCGGCGAAAAATTCGTCGGTGTCGAATGGCCGCTGCGCTGCCGTGGCCCTCTGGAACTGGGCGCCAAGGCCTGCCGCGTCGACAACGATCGCCTCGGTCAGGTCGCGACCAAACTGGCCGGCGACAAGCTCAGTGAGAAGATCGACGAGAAACTCGGTGACAAGGTCAGCCCGGAATTGAAAAACGCATTGAAGGGGCTGTTCAAGCGATGAGAGCGGAGCAATTTTCCACGGCGGTGCTGGATTGGTTCGACCGCCACGGGCGCCACGATCTGCCTTGGCAGCAGGACATCAACCCGTATCGGGTGTGGGTGTCGGAGATCATGTTGCAGCAGACCCAAGTCAGCACCGTGCTCAATTATTTTGACCGTTTCATGGCCGCGCTGCCGACGGTCGAAGCGCTGGCCGAAGCCCCCGAAGACGAGGTGCTGCACCTGTGGACCGGGCTCGGTTACTACACCCGTGCGCGCAACTTGCAGAAGACCGCGAAGATCGTCGTCAGCCAGTACGGCGGCGAGTTTCCGCGTGACGTTGAAAAGCTCACCGATCTGCCGGGCATTGGCCTGTCCACCGCTGGCGCCATCGCGAGCATCAGCATGGGCCTGCGTGCGCCGATCCTCGACGGCAACGTCAAACGCGTGCTGGCGCGCTTTACTGCGCAAGAGGGCTACCCCGGCGAGCCGAAGGTCGCCAAACAACTCTGGGCCAACGCTGAGCGCTTTACGCCGCACGATCGGGTCAACGCTTACACCCAGGCAATGATGGATCTCGGCGCCACACTGTGTACGCGCAGCAAGCCGAGTTGCCTGCTGTGTCCACTGGAACGTGGCTGCGAGGCGCACATGCTCGGTCTCGAAACCCGCTACCCGATCCCCAAGCCGCGCAAAGCCATCCCGCAGAAGCGCACGCTGATGCCAATGCTCGCCAACGGCGACGGCGCGATTCTGCTTTACCGCCGCCCCTCG
This sequence comes from Pseudomonas tensinigenes, assembly GCF_014268445.2. Lineage (NCBI taxonomy): Bacteria > Pseudomonadati > Pseudomonadota > Gammaproteobacteria > Pseudomonadales > Pseudomonadaceae > Pseudomonas > Pseudomonas tensinigenes. The sequence goes on along the minus strand of NZ_CP077089.1, from coordinate 593,328 downwards.
AGCGGTTTGTGGGGCGGTTTGTGGAGCCTGCCGGAACTCGACGACCTCGATGACCTGCAACATCTCGCCGCTCAGCACTCGCTGACCATGGGCGAGCAGCAGGCGCTGCCGAGCCTCGTCCACACGTTCAGCCATTTCCAGCTGTCCATCGAACCCTGGCTGGTTCAGGTGCAGGAGGCCGCCCATCACGTGGCCGAGGCCGACTGGCTCTGGTATAACCTCGCCACCCCGCCGCGCCTGGGCCTCGCCGCCCCGGTCAAAACCTTGCTCGAACGCGCGGCCGCCGTCTTGAATGCAGGAGAGTCGCCATGACCCGCACCGTAATGTGCCGCAAGTACAAAGAAGAACTGCCCGCGCTGGACCGCGCTCCTTTCCCGGGCGCCAAAGGTCAGGATATTTTTGACCACGTCTCGGCCAAGGCCTGGGCTGACTGGCAGAAACACCAAACCCTGCTGATCAACGAAAAGCGTCTGAACATGATGAACGCCGAAGACCGCAAATATCTTCAGGGCGAAATGGACAAGTACTTCTCCGGCGAGGAATACGCCAAGGCCGAAGGCTACGTTCCGCCTGCTGAGTAAACCCTGCAAAATCGGGGGTGGGATCGTAAGCGACGGAATTAATTTAAGAAATTTTAAAAAAGTCGTTGACGTAAATCCGAAAAACCCTTTTAATGCGCCCCGTTGCCCAGATAGCTCAGTCGGTAGAGCAGGGGATTGAAAATCCCCGTGTCGGCGGTTCGATTCCGTCTCTGGGCACCAAATACCGAAAACCCTGAATCGCAAGATTCAGGGTTTTTTTATGCCTGCGATTGGGTGAGTACTGTTTCAGTCAGCTGAATACGCGCTATTTTGGCGACCCCTTACGGAAGAGGGTCATCCCCGCGATGAACCAGAAACGAACCCGCGTCCCCCTGCCTCATCCGCCGCCCTATCGTCCTAGCAGCACGAGTTACTGGCTGACCGTGCTCTTTGTTGTGCTGATTGCCTTCGCCATTGGCGCATCAATCTGGATGCTGATCGACAGCTGGATCAGCGGCTCCATCACCACCACCAACCGTGGCCCGCGCAGCACCTACACCTTGGCCGAGCAACCCCGGCGGTTCTGGTTTGAATTTGTGCGGCAAGGCGTCGTCATGATGTTGCTGCTGGCAATTGCGATGTTCGGCGTGTGGATCTACCGCAAAGTGCAGAAGCCGTCGAAGCCGTCGAAGCCGTCGAAGCCGTCGAAGCCAGCGAATCGCAAACGCCGCGCAAAGAAAACCTAAAGCGTATTGATGTAATCGACAGGCAGCAGAACCGTATCCAGCGCGGCATCCACTGGCAGGGATACGACGGTGATGAGCGGGCAGACAATCATCATGTAACAGACGATCGCCGCCGGCATGCCATCGCTGCCGCCGCCACGCACACCCAGTAGATGAAGGTTGCCATCAACGCCTCGGTAATACTGAGCATCGGACAAACCGTCATTCAAACGCCCGATAAACGTTCCGCAGCCGGCCAACTGCAATACCAGGCCGATGACACCAACCGTACGCAAAATCCCTTTCAAACCAGCGTTTCCTTACGTCACAAAGATGAGGCGCGGGATTGTACCCGCGCCTCAACTCTGCCATCACACCCATCGCTATCCAACATCATTCCAGTGGAACACCAGATTGCGCGGGGTGCCGCTGCCAACGTCGGTCACGTCGTGCCGCGTTTCGCCTTTACGCGTGGCCACCACCGTGTACTTGCCGGGCAGCAATTGCACATACACCAGCGGGCCCGTCTGGCTAAGCGTAAGTACGGTTTGCCCTGAAGACTTTTCAATTCTTACATCGACATCAGCGGTGTACTCATCTTGCGCGCCCACGGCGAATGTCATGTGCAGGCTGTAACCGCTGCTTTGTTGAATGGCCTTCGCCTCATCCTCACCGACCCCTCCGGCCAAATAGCTGACGCCGTTCTGTTGTTGCTGCTGAACTTGCACCCCGGCACTGTCGATGGGCTCAAGACTGGCTGCCTGCAACATCACCGGAAACAGCAATGCAGCAACTGCGGCGATGGGCAGCATGAATGAAAGAACGCGTTTCATGATCACGACTCCCGGGTTCTTGCAGAACCCAACCGTTACTCCTTTTAGATTTTGCGTATCGGGGCGGGTTTTAGATTGTTTGGAACTTGGCGCGTGTATGAAATGGACTACAGACCATGACTCTCTGGCGCATCTTTCAGCGGCAACGTCCTGCAACATCAATCCCTTCTTCCGTCCCATTTAACCGGCTCGCCCGACATACCCACGCGGCGACTCTTGGCATGCTTTGACGCCTGTATCCAACGATGTGGAAGAGCCGATGAGCCCGCTAAAACCTGCTGACACGCAAGACCCGAAAATCGATTCGTTGCTGGGGGAACTGGGCGAATTGATTCGCCAGGCGCGGCAAAAAGTACTGCGTGCGGTGGACACGATTCAAGTGCAGACCTGCTGGCAGATCGGCCGGCATATCGTCGAGTTTGAACAGCAAGGTGCCCAGCGTGCGGGCTATGGAAAGCAGTTGCTTGCCTTGCTGGCGAAGGATCTGACGGCGCAGTTTGGTAAAGGGTTTGATGATCGTAATCTGCGATACATGCGCAGCTTTTATCAGATGTTTCCAATTTGGAACGCAGTGCGTTCCGAATTGAGCTGGACCCACTATCGTCGGCTTCTGGGAGTGAACAACGAAAAGGCACGGCACTGGTACATGGACGAATGCGCCAATCTGAACTGGTCAAGCCGCGCCCTCGACCGCCAGATCCTCACGCTCTACTACGAGCGGCTTCTCATGAGTCGGGACAAAGCCGATGTGATCGAAGAAGCCACCACCAATATCGAAGCGCTGAAATGCAACCCGCGTGAATTCATTCGTGATCCCGTCATGCTCGAATTTCTCGGTCTGCCCTCGGCAGGCAAGGTCAGGGAAAGCGGTCTCGAACAAGCTCTGATCGACCATCTGCAGGGCTTTCTGCTAGAGCTGGGCAAAGGCTTTTCCTTTGTCGCCCGCCAACAACGCATCAGTACCGACGGCGTCGATCTGTATATCGATCTGGTGTTCTACAACTACCTGCTCAAATGCTTTGTGATCATTGATCTCAAACGCGGCAAGCTCAGCGCCCGCGATGTCGGGCAGATGGACATGTATGTGCGCATGTACGACGAACTCATGCGCAGCGAGGGCGACAAGCCGACAGTCGGGATTATTCTGTCTGCCGAGAGCAACGACTCGGTGGCGCGTTACTCAATGCTCAAGGGCAATGAGCAACTGTTTGCCAGCAGTTACAAGACGATCCTGCCGAGTGAAGACGAGTTACGCGCAGAACTCAATCGCGAGCAGGCGTTGATCGAAGAGCGCAGGCTCACTCAATCCACCGAGTAAAACTTGCGGATTGTTGCCGGGCGGCGCTGAGACTATCGTTGTCAGCTTACTCTTCAAGGTCGAGCGTCATGAGCTGTCAGGACACGCCCGCAAGGCAAGACATGCGGTCAGGGTCGCCAACCTTGACTGCTGAGCAAGGTGAGCCTTTCAAAGAAGCTGCCGCCGACGGTTTTGCACTTGGTGGTTTCACCTGGCGTCAGTTCTTGCCTGATAGCCAACGCCCGGTAGTGATCATCAACGCCGCCACGTCAGTACGTTGCCGCCACTACTCGCGTTTCGCGGCTTATCTGTTCGCAAACGGCTTCGACGTGATGACCTACGACTACCGCGGCATCGGCGAATCACGATCCGCGTCGATCAAAGGCTTGAACGCCTCGTGGACAGATTGGGGCGCACTGGATTTCGAAGCGATGCTCAAACGCGCGCAACGAGAGTTTCCCGGTCAGCCGATCGATGTGGTCGGCCACAGCTTCGGCGGTTGCGCGGCAGGTCTGGGCGAATCCGGGCGAGTTATCCGACGGCTGGTCACCGTCGGTGCGCAGTTCGCCTACTGGCGCGATTACGCGCCCGAACATCGCTGGCGCATGTTCGGCAAATGGCATGTGGTGATGCCGTTGCTGACGCTGATCTGCGGTTACTTCCCGGGCAAACGTCTTGGCTGGCTGGAAGATTCGCCGACCGGCGTTGTACGCGACTGGAGCACGCCTGCCGCGCGTTACGAACAGCGCCCAAGTGGTCGCGCGCTGATGAAAAAGACCGGCGCCCTGCCCTTCGCCAATGTCCGCGCGCAGACACTGGCGATCAGCATCAGCGACGATCCCTACGGCACCATTCCCGCCATCGAACGCCTGCTCGACTACCTCAGCAACGCTACAAAAACCCACTTGCGCATCGAACCGCAGGACATCAACGAACAACAAGTCGGACATTTCGCCTTTTTTCGCAGCGCATACCAAGCCACACTATGGCCCATCGCTCTGACTTGGCTGCAAACCGGCACACTGGCCCCCGACACCCCCGGGCGGCAAGTCCCGCGCAGCTGAGCCCCTCTCAACGCACGACGGAACACATCATGGCCTCCGCCAACAAGCAGCAAAAACGCGCCACCCGGGCCAAAGCCAAGGCCAAACAGAACCGCACCAAACGCGCCGAAGCGCCGGTCGAGCTGGACCCGAACGATGACCGCATTGATTTCGAGTCGGTGGACCTGACCGAGCTGTTCAAGAAAATGATCGACGCCGAGAAGATCAGCCAGCAAGCGCTGTGCACCGCGTTCCTCGAAGACCCGCTGCTGGAGCTGGTCTATGAGCAGGAAGGCGAAGAAGGCGCGATGGATTTCATCCTTGCCGCGCTGATCGAGTATCGCCAGTGGTCGCAGGAAACCGACGAGGCCGGCGCGCTGGCGTGGATCGAATCCCCGGCCTTCCAGGCCGACTATGTGGCGGCGTCCGACGCGATCGCCGCGCAAACCCAACAGAAGAACTGAGCTCCCATGGCATCCCTGAACAAGCAACAGAAACGCGCCAAGCGCGCCAAGGCCAAAGCCAAGCAAATCCGTATGGTCGGCCGCAAGCCGCTGGAGCAGGACGAAGACCTCGACCACCTCGCCGAGCCGGTGCCGGAATACGTCCTGGCGATGTTCAGCAAAATGCGCGACGCCGAAGCCATCAGCCGCAACGAGATGCTGCTGACCCTGCTGCGCGAACTGGCGTTCGTCATCGTTGACCATCCAGAGCTGCTGGACATGGAAAACGCCGACAACGAAGGCATGGCCGCCACTCACCTGGCCGCCGACATGCTGATCGACTACCGCATGTGGGCCGACGGCATGGACATCGAAGCCGCCCAGGCCTGGCTGAGCGAGCCACAGTTCATCACCGATTTCGGGGTTGCGCTGGATGCTTATGGCAAGTCGGTGGAAGCACAGGAAGGCAAGAGCGAATAAACAACGCTCGTAAACAAAAACGGCCGCTAGTCATTACTGACAGCGGCCGTTTTGCATTACGCGTTACGGATCAGTTCAACACCACCGCGCCACGTTTTTCCAGCTTGCGACGGCGTGCCACCAACAGACCGGCAGCCACCACCATCAAACTCAGCAAACCAGTCGCGAGGATCTCCACGCGATGCGCTTCCTGGAACAGCATGATGGTCAGGGCCGCAACGATGAAGATGATCACCGCATAGGTCAGGCCCGGGAACAGCCACATGCTGAAGACGATTTTCTCGCCACGGGCCATGCGTTGTTTACGCATGCGCAGTTGCGAGAAGGCGATTACCAGGTACACCAACAGTGCGATCGCGCCGGAGCTGGCCAGCAGGAATTCGAACACTGCGGCCGGGGCCACGTAGTTGGCGAAGGTGCACAGGAATGCCGCGCCGGTGGACAGCATCACCGCCCAGTAAGGCGTACCGCTTTTGTTCACCCGCGTCGCCATGGCCGGTGCATCGCCACGCTTGCCGAGGGAGAAGAGCATGCGCGAAGAGGTGTACAGCGCCGAGTTCAGGCAGCTGGTCACGGCGACCAGCACCACGATGTCGACGATCATCTTGGCGTTCGGGATGCCCATGCGCTCAAGCACGGTCTGGTAGGAACCGAGGTTGGCCAGCGTAGGATCGTTCCATGGCACCAGCGCCACAACGATGAAGATCGACACGAGGTAGAACAAGCCGATCCGCCAGATCACCGAGTTGGTGGCCTTGGAGATCTGCTTGCCCGGGTTCTTCGATTCTGCGGCCGCAATGGTCACGATCTCGGTACCCATGAAGGAGAACATGGTGGTCAGAATTGCACCCAGCACCGCGCCCATGCCGTTTGGCAGGAAGCCGCCGCTGTCGAACAAGTGCGAAACACCGCTGACTTGGCTGTTCGGCAGGAAGCCGAAGATTGCCGCCAGACCGAGGATGATGAAGCCGATGATCGCCAGCACTTTGATCAGCGCGAACCAGAATTCGAACTCGCCGTAATTCTTCACGCTGAACAGGTTGGTCACGGTTAGTAGCAAGGTGATGACCAGCGCAAACGCCCAGATGCCGACATCAGGGAACCAAGCGTGCAGGATGGTTGCAGCGGCGTTGGCTTCCAGCGGAATCACCAAGACCCAGAACCACCAGTACAGCCAGCCGATGGTGAAACCGGCCCAGTGCCCGATGGCACGGTCGGCGTAAGTCGAGAACGAACCGGTATCCGGCGAGGCAACGGCCATTTCGCCGAGCATGCGCATCACTAAAACCACCAGGGTACCGGCGGCGGCGTAGGCCAGCAGCACGGCAGGGCCGGCGGCAGCGATGGCGTGGCCGGAGCCAACGAACAGACCGGCGCCGATGACACCGGCGATCGACAACATGGTCACATGACGCGGTTTGAGCCCCTGTTCGAGGCCATTGGAGCTTGGGGTACTGCTCATCGAAACTACCTTTGCGAGGAAAGCGATTGCGTCCGGCCCGTCTGGCATTTTCTTTCTCGTAAAAAGAAACCAACGGGGCGTTCCTTATTCTGCACGCAAGTTTTGCGCCAAAATGTTTCAAACTCTTCTGTGCCGCGGCTTTGCGCGCGACCGGACAGTCATCGCAAGTCCTTGGATTTAATGGCAATCCGCCAGAGCGTTACCCTGCGACTCACTTTTCAAACGAAACAACGCACCAGAAACACACTGAAAAAGTGTGGGATGCACAATAAAAGGGCGAATCCGGAACGTTCGGCCGGATAGCGCTTCCAACACCCCGCCAAAGCTGGCAACATCGCGCCTTTTTTTACGCGACACCCACGGGTTTGCACGATCAAACACCCGTTCGGTTGTTGATGGGGCGACAGTCTGCTGTGCCGATGCGACAACCTGCCACATGCCACCCGTTAACCGCTCGTAGCGCTGTTGGCTGCCATTGAAACGCTATGCTAGCTTGGCCGCCTCGCCAGGAAGGCCATCCAACAGCAGGAGCGCAACATATATGAGGAACGCACATGGCTGAGGCCACGCCCGCGCTTGAAATCCGCAACTTGCACAAACGCTACGGACAGCTGGAGGTGCTCAAAGGCATCTCGCTGACCGCCCGCGACGGCGATGTGATCTCGATCCTCGGTTCCTCCGGTTCCGGCAAGTCCACGTTCCTGCGTTGCATCAACCTGTTGGAGAACCCGCACCAGGGCCAGATTCTGGTGGCCGGTGAAGAACTCAAACTCAAGGCCGCCAAAAATGGCGAACTGGTTGCCGCCGATGGCAAACAGATCAACCGCCTGCGCTCCGAGATTGGTTTTGTGTTTCAAAACTTTAATCTGTGGCCGCACATGAGCATCCTCGACAACATCATCGAGGCACCGCGTCGCGTGCTCGGCCAGAGCAAAGCCGAGGCGATCGAAGTCGCCGAAGCGCTGCTGGCCAAGGTCGGCATCGCCGACAAGCGCCACGCGTACCCGGCGCAATTGTCCGGTGGCCAGCAACAACGCGCGGCGATTGCCCGCACGCTGGCGATGCAGCCGAAGGTGATCCTGTTCGACGAGCCCACCTCGGCGCTTGACCCGGAAATGGTTCAGGAAGTACTTAGTGTCATCCGCGCATTGGCCGAAGAAGGCCGCACCATGCTGCTCGTGACCCACGAAATGGGCTTTGCCCGTCAGGTCTCCAGCGAAGTGGTGTTCCTTCACCAAGGCCTTATAGAAGAGCAAGGATCGCCTCAGCAGGTGTTCGAAAACCCGCTTTCGGCGCGCTGCAAACAATTCATGTCCAGCAACCGCTAACGGAGCAACATGCATGCAGAATTTCAAGAAGGTCTTCCTGGCCGCCGCCGTCACCCTCGCGTTCAGCGCCGGTGCCATGGCTGAAACCCTGAAGATGGGCATCGAAGCGGCCTACCCGCCGTTCAACAACAAAGACGCCAGCGGCAACGTGGTCGGCTTCGACAAAGACATCGGCGACGCCCTCTGCGCGAAGATGAAAGTCGAGTGCACCGTGGTCACTTCCGACTGGGACGGCATCATCCCGGCCCTGAACGCGAAGAAGTTCGACTTCCTGATCTCCTCGCTGTCGATTACCGAAGAGCGCAAAGGCGCGGTGGACTTCACCAACCCGTACTACTCGAACAAGCTGCAGTTCATCGCCCCGAAAAACGTCGACTTCAAAACCGACAAGGACTCGCTGAAAGGCAAGACCATCGGTACCCAGCGTGCGACCCTGGCCGGTACCTGGCTGGAAGACACCTACGCGGATGACATCAAGGTCAGCCTCTACGACACCCAGGAAAACGCCTACCTCGACCTGACCTCCGGTCGTGTCGACGCGATCCTCGCCGACAAGTACGCCAACTATGACTGGCTGAAAAGCGACGCTGGCAAGAACTACGAGTTCAAAGGCGACCCGGTCGTAGAAAGCGACAAGATCGGCATCGCTGTGCGTAAAGGCGACCCTCTGCGTGAGAAGCTGAACGCCGCCCTGAAGGAAATCGTCGCCGACGGTACCTACAAGAAGATCAACGACAAGTACTTCCCGTTCAGCATCTACTGATCCTGACCTGTGGGACTGGCGCCGTGATTGAGCGGCGCCGGCTCCCGACTTTGCCTGCCGCAATTTGAACAGAAACCCATGATTATCGACCTCTACGGATTCGGCCCGGCCCTCGCTGCCGGCGCGCTGATGACCGTCCAACTGGCCCTCACGGCCCTGTGCCTGGGACTGGTGCTCGGTCTGCTCGGCGCCTTGGCCAAGACTTCCCCGTACAAGCCGCTGCAATGGCTTGGCGGCACTTATTCCACGTTGGTGCGTGGCGTCCCGGAATTGCTCTGGGTGCTGTTGATCTACTTCGGTACGGTCAACCTGATGCGCGCCCTCGGTGAGTTCTTCGGCAACCCCGACCTGCAACTCAACGCCTTCGCCGCCGGCGTAATCGCACTGGGCCTGTGCTTCGGCGCCTACGCCACGGAAGTGTTTCGTGGTGCGATCCTCGCCATTCCCAAAGGCCACCGTGAGGCCGGCCAGGCCCTGGGCCTGTCGAAATGGCGGATCTTCACCCGGCTGATCATGCCGCAGATGTGGCGCATCGCCCTGCCCGGCCTGGGCAATCTGTTCATGATCCTGATGAAAGACACCGCGCTGGTCTCGGTCATTGGCCTGGAAGAAATCATGCGTCACGCGCAAATCGGCGTGACCGTGTCGAAACAACCGTTCACCTTCTATATGGTCGCCGCGATCATGTACTTGGGCCTGACCGTGCTGGCGATGACCGGCATGCACTTCCTGGAAAAACGCGCCGCTCGCGGCTTTGCGAGGAGCGCTTCATGAATTGGGAAGTGATCATCAAGTGGCTGCCGAAACTGGCGCAGGGCGCGACCCTGACCCTGGAACTGGTGGCCATCGCCGTGATTGCCGGTCTGCTGCTGGCAATTCCGCTGGGCATCGCCCGCTCTTCGAAGCTGTGGTACGTGCGCTCGCTGCCTTACGCCTACATCTTCTTTTTCCGTGGCACGCCGTTGCTGGTTCAACTGTTCCTGGTTTATTACGGACTGGCGCAGTTCGACGCGGTGCGTGAAAGCGCGTTGTGGCCGTACCTGCGCGATCCGTTCTGGTGCGCGACAGTGACCATGACCCTGCACACGGCGGCGTACATCGCCGAGATCCTGCGCGGGGCGATTCAGGCGATTCCGCCGGGCGAAATCGAAGCGGCGCGGGCCTTGGGCATGTCCAAGCCGAAAGCGATGTTCTACATCATCCTCCCGCGTGCCGCGCGCATCGGCCTGCCGGCCTACAGCAACGAAGTGATCCTGATGCTCAAGGCCAGTGCGCTGGCCAGCACAGTGACTCTGCTGGAACTGACCGGCATGGCGCGCACGATCATTGCCCGCACCTACTTGCCGGTGGAGATCTTCTTCGCTGCTGGCGTGTTCTATCTGCTGATGGCTTACGTGCTGGTACGCGGCTTCAAGCTGCTGGAGCGCTGGCTGCGCGTCGATGCCTGCCAAGGGCGCTGATACTTCCTACGTGCTGACGGGCGAGGACTTACTCGCCCGCTTCACGGCGCTGGATGCTTTTTTGATTGAGCATCAGGCGCTGTGGAAACCTCGACCGTTCACTCATCTACATCTTCCTTGGGAAGAATCCTACCCGGAGCTGGCCTCTTGGCTGCGTGGGCGCTCACTGGAAGACGCGGAAAGCGCTCACAATCAACCTGCCGAACTTGTCGATGCGCCGGAGCCGTTTGCTTCATTGGCGACGTTGTCGGCTGAGCTGAGTTCTGTTGGCGAGTTGCCGGGACATGCGCTGGAAGCTGCGGGGCATCGATTGAATGTCGATGTGCCGGGGCGCAAGTGGCAGCAGATCGAGGCGTTTGCCAGTCGCTTGTCTTTTGCCTCGCAGCCGACGCATTGGCTGGACTGGTGTTCGGGCAAGGGGCATTTGGGGCGACGCTTGTTGGCCGCGGGGCAGCAACTGACTTGCGTTGAATTTGATCCTTTATTGGTCGCCAGCGGGCAGGCGTTGAGTCAGCGTCATCAGTTGCACGCTTTGCATGTGGAGCAAGACGTACTGGCGGCGGACGCCTCAGCCGTATTGAGTGCGACTCACACACCCGTCGCCCTCCACGCGTGTGGCGATCTACATGTTCGGCTGATGCAACTGGCCAGTGCTGCCGGCTGCCAGCAAATGGCGATCGCGCCCTGCTGCTACAACCGCATCAGTCGTAGCGAATATCATGCATTGTCTTCGGCCGGTTCGAGATCGCTCCTACAGCTCTCGCTGGAAGATCTGGCGCTGCCAATGAGTGAAACCGTCACCGCCGGTGCTCGCGTCCGACGTCAGCGTGACACCTCAATGGCCCGTCGCCTCGCCTTCGACCTGCTGCAACGGCAAGTGCGCGGCGTCGACGAATACCTGCCAACGCCCTCCCTGCCCAGCGCCTGGCTGGAAAAACCGTTCGCCGATTACTGTCGCGATCTGGCTGCGCTCAAAGAGTTATCCACAATCGGCTCGCTAGATTGGCCCGCACTCGAAGCGGCCGGTTGGCAGCGGTTGGCCGAAGTTCGCAACCTCGAATTGCTTCGCGGATTGTTCCGACGGCCGCTAGAGCTTTGGCTGAATCTGGATCGAGCGCTTTTCCTTGAAGAACAGGGCTACACCGTCCGCCTCGGCACCTTCTGCGACACCCCGCTGACTCCGCGTAATTTGCTGCTACTGGCCGAACGCGTTTAAAACATCACAGCCTGTGGATAACTCTGTTGATGGTTTTCCCATGGATCCAATATCTGCGCCTGTTTCGCTGCGTTAACAGCACTGGTCATTTTTTGTTCACATGAATAAAAAACCTGTAAAACAGGGATTTGCGAACAAAATGAGAATGGGTTCACAAAACCCCGCCTGAGTCGGATTTCGTGGCTGTCAGTTGTGCATAAGCTGCCAATCAAAACGACATAACCGCCGAATAATGGGCTTACCGAGCGAATAATTGCGGCGCTTGAGAAAGCCGAAATTCAACTGTGCGCCCTGCAAAACAGCCCCATCTTGCGTAAGGCGCAAATCCTACGTTGCGCACTGCGCAGGGCTTAATTTGCTGCGATGCAAAAATAGTCTGAATTCAGGGGTTTACAGGATCTTCCCAATCGCTATAATCGTCGCCCACAACGCCGGTATAGCTCAGTTGGTAGAGCAACTGACTTGTAATCAGTAGGTCCCGGGTTCGACTCCTGGTGCCGGCACCATACAAAACGAAGCCCCTGCAGAAATGCAGGGGCTTTGTTGTTTCTGGGGTGTTTATATTTTTGGCAGCGTTTCTGCTTCAGTAGAAATAGCGCCTCTCCTCAGCACACGTCGATCTAATCGCCAGACGCCCTTCTCCCCCAAAGCACGGCTTTTGCCAAAAATGCCCGAATTTCCACTTTTATGCCAAATTATGAATTGGCAATAATTATGGTGTGCCCATAAAAAGCGTAATTGCATGAGCAGTGTTTCTCAGCTCACTGAACCGGCGGAGTCAATGGCAACGCGGTTTCCCAGTCCAAGAGTGCTTGATGCCTCGACGCTTTGCTTCTCCACCGCAGAGGGCAGCATCTGCGTTACGCGAGCGGCCTCACCGGCCTTCATCTGACGTACAGACTCCAGTAAGTCCTGCTGGAATACCTGCAGCTCATCGACCATCGCTGATCTCCTCGTTTTGTTGCTTAGAAAAGGCCAAGTGCAAGTCGCGACCGAGAAAACGCATGGCGCGAAATCCTGAGAAATTTGTTGTAACGAGAAGCCAGGCAAAGCCACTACTGGCCACGATTGCGCGCCTGCTACTCCCCAAGCTACCGTCAAACCCGTCGCTGCCAATTCAGCGACCGGGCCTGATAACCCGGGTAAGATACAGGCGCACCAGCGCCCCAACTCACGTTTGCCGGCGCATTTTTTGTGTCTGCATTATCGTGCAATGGCGGCTGTGCGTGGGAGACCTTCGGGTCTGCCGGGTTCCTGTATCTCCGGTTTATCAGCCCGCGCATAGCTGCCACCCATTCGTCTGATAACGAATTGGCAGCTCTCATTTGATACAGGGAGTTCACAAATGAAAGCCATCGATCCGTCAGTAACCCCGGTCACTTCACGCCGTCCTTCTCGAACGGCAGGTGAAGCGAAATGACCCACTCTCAAGATCTGAAAACCCTCGGCCTCACCCACTTTTCCTTCCACTCCAATCAAGCGATGTTCCGCACCAACCGTGGTGTACCGGTAATCGCCGCCCTTTCCCACGCCTCACACTTGCTTCACATTTCACGACTGCTCACTGCGGACACTTCAATCTCGCGGGACCCTGATCTTCACGCTTATGCCTCGCAGTATCTGCAGGAGTTAAGCAAAGCGCTGATCGATGATGTAGTAAAAGTGATGGATGCGCCGCCGGACAAGCCGTTGATGTAAACGCCGGTTTCAGGCCCTCGCCGATGCGAGGGCTTTTGCGTTTCAGACCTGACTGATCTCAAACACAAAAGAAATCTTCTGCTGACTCGCGCTCCACACATAACGCAGATGCTTGCCCTGCTTCGGAATCGATACCGCTGGCGGCCGAAACGCGGCGACGCATTCATGGCCAGGCTGGCGAACGCTGTTGTAGAGCAGACCCCACGACTCGGTTTCGCGCAGTTGCCGGGCGAATAGCTGAGACGGCCCGTAAGCCTCAGGATCCGGATTGTGCAGCTCGGGGTGATCGTGACGAATGTCGTGTAACGGTTTAACCACCCGATTGACGTAAGTGCGCATGGTCAACTCAAGATCTGCTTCCTGAGTCGCCGCAAGAAATCGTTCCTGGTGATAACAGGTTTCGGAGATGGCCGCAGCCTGACTGCTGGCGGCGTAGTAAACGCCGAAGGTGCCATCGCAGAAACGACTGCGTTTGCCGACGTGGGTAAACGCAGCCATCACCGGAGTCGAACCGGGGCCAGAGAGTCGATCTTCGGGTCTCACGCGGGCGAGAACCCCGGCCTGCTCGATCAGACGATCATTGGTCAGCGCTTCAATTGCGTAGGCAACTTCCAGATCTTCGGGATCGAGCACGTCTTCGAACAGCGCAATCGGCGGGAAGCTGCTGTTGACGATCCGGTAGGCTCGCGGCCACGGCACATCAACCAAATCGGGCGCCTTCAACCGCGCACCCCATCGAGATAGCGACGCACATCGGCGATGTCGATCACTCTCCCCGCCAGCATGTAATCCAATGCAGTTTGCCCGTTGAACGGCGCCGCTGTGTTTGGACTGCTGACCCACGTATAGGCGCGCTCACGGCTATTGCTGAAGATGATGCTCAGCGCCTTGTGAATACCCATCAGATAGGAGATGCGCTCAAGGGTGTCGTTAGGCAGACGTATGTTCGGCAGGTGTTTGTATTTGTAGAAAGTGGTGTTACCAACGCCGCCGAGTAATGTGCGTTGCTGCTCTGCGCTGCAACCCCAACGCTCCATAAGGTTGAAGAAGAACTTCAGCGCAACGCGGCCGGCTTCGGGGGCGTCGAGTTGTTCGCGTGGGGTGAGGGCTGGGGATGAGGTAGTCATTGAGCCTCTCCAGATTTGTCTTGCTTTGATACTAGTACATATACGAATAAATCGATAAAAAAGCTCCGTAAGCGTATTACTGGTTACCACATTCCCCGTTGATTGGGATTCGGATATGACCGGATTTGAGCATTTCGTCGACCGAATCGAACCGCTGCCGAATAGTTCGTGCTTCCAACATGGCTTGGGCAGTCTTGTCCGTAGGAATTCGTGCAATGGACGGTTGCTCCTGAATTTCAATAACGTGATGAAGCCTGTTGCCAACTTGGCACTCCATATTGGCCGCTTCTTTTGATGCAATCACTTCGCTTACCTTACACAGATCTGTAGCCACATAGGCTTGATGCCTCACCACTGCTACTTCATCTGCTTTGACGAATCGCCGCTATCAGCTCGATCGCAAGTTCGCCTAAGACGCATCCACGTATTTCGCAGGCCAAAACCACTAACGTTGTCAGCCTTTTCCCCGTGAAAAATCGCCCCCACGCACCAAAACCACGCACTTTTTTTGACCCCCATCACCCCCACGTCACCAAAAACCTCGATCCTGTGTCAGCCTCCAGCCATCGGCGAGGACATCAATTCGCTACTAAACCCGCGACAACTATGCTCAGGTACAGGAATATAGCCAGCATATGGCGCCTGACCGGCAGTCTCGTAAACAACAATACCCAGCCCACTTCAGAGGGCATTACCCATGGATAGCAGAACCTTACGCAACCTCATGCGCATCGTGCAGACCGGCTCGTTGTCGGCCGCAGCCGAGCATTCGTGCCTGACTGTGCAGGCGTTGGCCGCGCAGTTGAACAAGGTCGAAGAGCAGTTCGGTTTCCGCTTGTTTCGACGTTCCAACAAAGGGCTGACGCTGACGCCGCAAGGCACTGAGCTGACGCCGTATATGGACAAAGTGCTGATTGCCACGCGACAGATGGAAGAGAAGGTCGAGGCGCTGAAGGTGCCGGGCCAGCGCACGTTGAAGGTTGCGTTGAACAACACCTTGTCGCCGGATTTCAACCGGCGAATGATCGGACGCCTGATCGAGGTGTTTCCCGATTATCAGATGGAGTTCAGCTACGCCGAGTCGATGGAAAACCTCAGCAAGCTGAAGAACGAAGACTTCGACCTGGCGGTGCTGATAGGCCCGCAGCGGCCGGGGTTGCCGAGCATCGTCCTGCCCGATGTACAGGTGCAGGTAGTTGGCGCGCATTGCGGGCAGGAGAACGATCCACTGACGTTGCTGGGCAATAAGTTTCAGGTGCGTCCTGCGGAAGATTGTCCGTATTCCCACAGCTTTTTGCGTTTTCTCGACGCCGGGCTGGGCAATCACGAGAACGGTCAGCGCATGGTCTATTCGTGCAGTGAAACATTGACGCTGTCGTTGATCACGCAGATGGACGCGGTCGGCATGGTCTCGCGCGAGGCTGCGCAGAAGAACGGCCTGACGATTTTCCCCGGATTCGAGGATTTCCTTGAAGTGCGCCTGGCGGTGAACAATCCGGAGTTGTCGAGCCAGGCGTTGAACAATGTCGTCGATCTGCCGCTACATGAACGAGCCGAGCGCAATGTACGCAGCCGTCCCAACCGCCACACTGAGAAAGAGGTTTTTGCTGAAATACGCACATAGCAACGTCGGAATCGCGGCATAGAATTCCGGGCGATCGAGCTGTATGCGCTGATCCTTGATCAACAAGGGTGTCAGGCTGATCGCAGCGACGATCGCCACCGGCAAGTATTCCAGCGCCCGCGCAACAAACGGCGGCCAGTGCTCGGTGTTGACTTGCAGGGGCAAGGCGCGTGGCAGGAAGGTCACGGCCATCATCAGCGCCACTACCAGAATCAGGAACGTTTGGTCAGGCATACACCCACTCCGCAGCCCACAAACGTGGCGATGAAAACGTTGAACGGCGAGCTGCCGACCAGGCTCAGTGCGCCCATGCAAATCACCGCAGCAGCGGCCGCGATGAGCTTGTTGCGCGTGTTGCACAGCGACACCAGCACGTAGAGCATCATCGCCGTCAGGGCATAGTCGAGCTGGTATTTGATCAGGTGCGCCGCGTACTGTGCGCAGACCGCGCCAAGCAAACCGCCGAGCACCCAAGAGGTGTGGCAGAACAGGTTGAAGCCGATCAGGTAACGCACGTTGACCGGCGCACCCGTGCCGAGTTTAACGCTGTGGAACGCGAAGGATTCATCGGTCAGGCCACCGGCATAAGCCCAGCGTTCCATGCGGCTGAGCCCCAGCGCCCGCAGGGCCTTGGCCATGTACACCGACATCAGCATGTGCCGCGCATTGATCAGGAACGTAGTCAGCACGATGGTGGTCAGCGAGGCGCCGCTAGAGATCAGCGCCAGCGCGGCGAATTGCGAAGCGCCGGCATATACGAACAAACACATCGCCACTGGCAGCCACATCGGCAACCCGGCGTTGACGGCCATCAGCCCGAACACGAATGACACCGTGAAGTAGCCAGCGACGACCGGGCTGGCTTCGGCAAACGTGCGCGACGGCTGATGGGCAGCCATCAGCGGCGCACTGCCGGACGTTTCATTCATAGATCCCTCTCAAATGTCCGCTCGCCGTGGGGTTCGCAAAAACCCTGGGCAGTCCAGAATCGCTTGCCCGCGAGGTTAGCATCGTCGACGAACAGAAACATCCGTAACACGCCGACCCGTTTCATATCGGACGACGCCGCTTCAACCAGGCGTTGACCGACGCCCTGGCTGCGATAGCGCGGGCTGACCGCCAGATGATTGATGGTGCCGCGACTGCCGAGCATGCCGCCCAGCACCGCGCCGACAATTTCTCCAGCGACGTCGAAGGCGAGATAGGCCGTGGTGGTTTTCTGGATCAGCACGCCGCGCAGGCACTTGGCGTCCTGCCACTCGCAGAAGGACACTTCGTCGAACTGGCGGAAAAAGCGCTCCATGCGCTGCGCATCCTTGGCCGTGGCGCGTCGCAGCACCACCGGCGTCGAGCACTCGACGCCGTCGATTGGGGTGATCTGATTAGCGAACAATGTCGAAAGCGGTCCCGGGCCGCGAGAAGGAGATCGCCAGAATCTGCCGGTACGCCATCGCATGGGTGTGCGTGTTGCGGGCCGGGGTCACGTAGTGGCGCATGTCGCGATCGAGGAAGTAGGTGGTGTCGAGAATTTCCTGGTAAGTGGTCGACGCCAGTTGATGCTCGTGGATGTCGTACAAACGACTCTCCGCGCCCTCGACATTATTGCGGCCCCAGAAGTGCACACCGCTGAACGGATAGCCGTCGCAGTGAATGCCTTCGGGGGTGATTTCCAGTTGCTTGCCGGGTTTGATTTCGATGCGGATCTGATGGATCTGGCACTGCCAGATTTCATCGTGCAGCTCTTCCGGCAGTACGCTTTTGTACACTTCGAAATCGGTGTCGATCAGGCTGCGCATCACCGGTGAAGTAATTACTTCATCGGAGAAGTCCTGAAAGTGTCGTACCAGGCCGCCAACATAGGCGTTGTTCTCTTTCGACTGCACGTAGGCGCGATGCTCGAGTTGCTTGAGCTCGCGGGTTTTCGGGTTGTACTCAAAGTCGCTGTAACGACGGTAACGCATGCCGGCTTCGGCCTGACCGTAGTAACTGTCAGGCTCCATGTTTTCCCAACTTTTGGTCAGTCTGACGAAGTCGGCAAAATGACCGTAGAGATTGAAGTCACCACCCTGGACGTTGACATATTTGTCGCGCCGTAGCGATTCGCCCACTTCTCTGTTCAAAACGATCATTACCAAATTCTCCGCTGCGTTGAGCGGCCTAATCTATTAGGTGCAGAATTTGCGTCCATGAGAAAGAATTTCAGGCATTTAAAGCCCTGTTTGAAACGACGTTTGCAGTCACCTGAAAACAACTTTTACATGACAAAAACACCGGTTTTTTCCGGTTTCCATCGAAAAACCGTCGAAAAAAAACCCCGAACCAGTCGGGGTTTTTCTCATGTTTCTTACACTTGATCAGGCATCAGAAGATGTTGATCGGGTAGTCCACGAATACGCGCAGTTCGTTACCGCTGACGTTGTACTCGCTGGATTTCTGCGAAACACGCAGGATCGAGCTGCGCAGTTTCACGCTCAGGTCTTTGGCCGGGCCAGACTGCACGACGTATTTGAACTGGTTGAAGATCTCGCGCTCGGTGCCGCCTTCGCTGGTGGAAGTGGTGATGTTGTCGCCACGCACGTAAGCGAAGTTGTAGCTCAGGCCCGGTACGCCGAATGCGCTGAAGTCGAGGCCGTAGCCCAACTGCCAGCTGCGCTCGTCTTCAGCGTTGAAGTCCGACCAGTAGGAGTTGGCCAGGTAGATGGAGTTACCACCATCACCGACACGACCTTGATCTTTCTGGTAACCGCCGTAGGCGTAACCCAGGTTGCTGTCGCCGGTGGAACGCTGGTGCGCCACGGTGAACGAGTGCGGGCCGGTAGCGAAGGTTGCGGCCAGGCTCCAGATCTTGTTGTCGTCGCCGGTAACACCGTTTTCGCGGACATAGGAGTTGTCCAGCTTGGTGCGGTAACCGTTGAAGTCCAGGGTCAGCGACTGATCCTTGTTGAACGGCAACACGTAGTTGGCGTTCACGTATTGTTTCTTCAATACGTCTTCGACGTCGGAAGCGTACAACGCACCTTTGAAGTTCTCGGTGAACTGGTAGCTACCGCCCAACACGTTGATCGACTTCAGACCACCGCTGTCACGACCTTCGTCGCTCTTGCGCGATTCGGCGGTGAAACGACCGGCGTTCAGTTCCAGGCCTTTGATCTCTTTGGAAGTGATCAGGGTACCGGTGTAGCTTTCCGGCAGCAGACGCACATTGTCGTAGCTCAGCACCGGCAGGGCCGGCATCTGGTCGCCGTAGGTCAACACGGTGTTGGAGAAGCGGAACTTCACCGCGGCACCGCCCTTGGCTATGTCATGGTTCGCGCGACCGTCATTTTCCTGCTTGAAAAAATCGATACCACCGGCGCCGCTGCGGCCCTTGCCACCGTCCAGACGCAGTGCGTACAGACCGAAAGCGTCGACACCGACACCCACGGTGCCCTGGGTGAAGCCGGACGAGAACGTACCGATGGCCGCTTGGCCCCACTCGGCCTTGTCGTCGTTACCGTTTTTGTAATCACGATTGATGTAGGCATTGCGCAGCAGCACTTTGAGGCTGCTGTCTTCAACAAAACCCTTGGACTCGGCCTGGTCGTTAGCCATGGCCTGAGTGGCACTCAACATCCCCAGTGCGATCAGACTGATTCGCTTGTTCAACATTTTGTTTTCCTTATTACGGGTTGAAACGCGCTGTGTCGAACGGCGGAAACGGCGCTTTTGCACTCTTTTATTCACCCCGAAACAAAAAGGCCCGCCCACGATAAAGTGATGGCGGGCCTGCTCCTTGTTTTGAGTCATGGCGGTTGGCCACAGGCGTTGGGCCGAATCGTAGCCGCGCCCTCAACAATGTGTCAATTTCAAGAATCGTCTTTAAATAGGTAAAAATCGTCTAAGAAACGTAAATTTTGCGCTGACTCCTTGCTGGGAAATGCAAACAGCCAGTGAATCCAGCGCGTATCAGGCGCAACCATCGATAGAACAAAATGCAGAAGTTTTACCGGTTTCATCGAGGACGATTGCCTGTTGCAACCAATCGGCAAATGCCTGCGGCTTGCCCAGCCAAGGGCTGATGTCGATCAACTGGAACGTGCCATTCTGCTCCAGAGCAATCGTAGGAAAACCCTGACCGCCCAATTGAGCCAAAAACTGGCGACTGGCTTTTATATGCCCTTCGCTATCAACGGACTCAAACGCAATGTGGAAATCTTCCTGCGCATAGCCCATCTGCATGGCCAATTCCAACAGCACGGCTGAATCGGCAATGCGTCGCCCTTCCACATAGTGCGCGGTCTGCAACCGCCCCAACATGCGCAGGCCGCCTCCGTCGATGGCTTCGGCCGCCATGACCGCAGCAATCGGCGGCGTCGAATCGAACACGGCCGAGTGATCGCGCAGCAATCCGTCGAAATACGCTTCGCCGAAAGGCTGGCCGGTGTACTCGGCAATGCGTCGGTCGTGGGGCATGACGTAATTGCGCAGTTGCGAGGAAACCGGCTGGCGGTTGGCGCCACTCATCATGCCCCCGGCATGGGCAATCACTGGCAGCACCTGTTGCGCGGCTTCAACCAGCGGCTTGGCGCCATAACACCAGCCACACAGCGGGTCGTAGACGTAATGAAGAATCATGGGAAAACTCCGGCAAAAAATCGATGGCGGCAGGTTAGTCCCCGCACTCATGCGGAAAAACGCTGGAATGGCTTTCAGTCTGTTTCACGAATCGGTCGAATTGGCCGACCGGTCAGACTGTGTCGAACAGGACACAAATTGAAACAATCAGACAAGGGAACTTATAAGGAATAATTAACGGAAGTAAATGCAAAGCATTACCATTCGCGCGATCGAATTCTTCTACCCTTTCGGATGCGCTGTTCAATGCCTGCCCCGTTCCGTCTTACGCCCGTCACCCTTGGGCTTTCTGCTTTTCTGTCCAGTGGTTTTGCCTATTCGGCGACCGAATTACCCGCCACCGCGATCAGTGCCGAAGCGCAAGCCGATGACCCGCGCGTGAAGCTCAGCAGCACCGCGACCCGCACCTCGACACCCGTGCGCTATGTGCCGCAGGCGATCGATTCGATCAAGACCTCAAACGTCGCCAACTACGGCACCAATGACATCGGCGACGCCTTGAGCGGCATGCCCAACGTCAGCAGCAGCGCCGATACTCGCTTCGACAGCCTGCGCATCCGCGGCTTCGACGCCAGCAACGACTTCTATCTGGACGGTATCCGCGACGACAGCCAATACAAGCGCGACCTGCACAACATCGAACGCGTCGAAGTGCTCAAAGGCCCGGCCGCCGTGCTGTATGGCCGCGGCAGTCAGGGCGGGATCGTCAACCGCGTGAGCAAGATGCCGGAATTCGGCCGTCGCTCGACCATTGAAGCCCAGGCTGGCAGCGAAGATTTGCGCAGCCTTTACGCCGACCTCAGCACCGACCCGAGCGAAAACATCAGCCTGCGCCTGAACATGGGCAACATGGATGAAAACAGCTTCCGCGACGGCGTCAGTGGCAACCGCCAACTGTTCGCACCGTCGATGAGCTGGCAACTGACGCCGGACCTGAACTGGCTGGTGCAATACGAATACAGCCGTTACAACCGCACCCCGGATCGCGGCATCCCCGGCGTCAACGGGCGCCCGGCCGATGTCGGACGTGACACGACCTATGGCAACGATCACGACTTCATCGATGACAAGTCGCAATCGCTGCGCTCGAAACTCACCTACGAGATCAACGACAACTGGCAACTGCGCCAGACCCTCGGCGTGTTCAAGCTCGACAGTGATTTCGACAACACCTACCTCACCGGTTACACGCCGGCGACCAACAAGGTCACGCGCCAGCACTGGCAGCAGGATCTGACCACCCGCAACGTTTATAACAACGTTGAACTCGAGGGCGGATTCGATACCTTTGGTCTTGAGCATCGGCTGCTCACTGGCATCGAGATCGGCAGCCAGCGCCGCGATCCAAAGTTGTACAACGCCGCCACTGGCAGAACCCCGGGCGCGCAGCCCGTGCCGTCGCTCGACCTCTACAGCCCGAATCGCGATCTGCGCCACACCGGCAGCATGCAAGTCTCCAGCAGCAGCCACACCGAAGTCGAAAGCCGCGCGGTGTACGTGCAGGATCAGTTGCGCCTGAACGATCAATGGCAACTGCTGGGTGGTTTGCGTTACGACACCTTCGATATCGAGTCGACCAACAAGCTGCGGAACATTTCTGAAGATCGCGACAGCCACAGCACCAGCCCACGTGTGGGCCTGGTCTGGACGCCGTTGCAGAACCATTCGTTCTACGCTTCGTGGTCGAAAACATTTTCACCAGTGGGCGGCGGCTTGATCGGCATCACCCCAGGCGCGGCCGGCAACACCAACGACCTCAGCCCCGAACTGACCAAGCAGAAAGAGATCGGCGTGAAGAGCGACTGGTTTGATGACCGCTTGAGCACCACGCTGGCGATCTATGACCTGGAGCTCTACAACCGCCGCACCAGCGATCCGAATGACCCGACGCTGACCGTGATGTCCGGCCTGCAACGTTCGCGCGGGATCGAGTTGACCGCCACCGGTAACATCGTCGGCAACTGGTACATGCGCGGTGGCGTTGGTATGCAGGACGCGAAGATCGAGAAGGACAACAACGGCCTGGAAGGCAAACGCATCAACAACGTCGCCAAGCACAACGGCAGCCTGTTCCTGACCTGGAAACCGGAAATGGGCTGGTACGGCGAAACCGGTCTGACTCTGGTTGGCCAGCGTTATGCCGACAACGCCAACACCACCGTGTTGCCGGGTTATGGCCGCTGGGATGCACTGCTCGGCTACCGCTTCAAGGATTGGGATTTGCGCGCGGCGCTGAACAACATCACCGATCGCGAATATTACGCGTCGGCGACCAGCCAGTATCAAATCCAGCCGGGTGCGCCGCGCAGCGTGGTGATGACTGGCACCTACAGTTTCTGATTTCACACAAATCCCTGTGGGAGCGAGCCTGATCGCGAAAGCGTCGGGTCAGTCGACATCGTTGTTAACTGATCCACCGCATTCGCGAGCAGGCTCGCTCCCACATTGAATGGGTGCGTACAAAATAATCGTGCATAAAAAAAGCGCCGCCATCCCGGCAGCGCTTTGACCAATCCCTGTTGTTGTTCTTATCCTTCCATCACAGCCCACAACGCATCCAGTTCGGCCTCGCTGAACAGGTCAGCGGGGTAACGCTCGATCATCATCCGGCGCGGATCAGGTTGCCTGATCTGACGCGTTCCATTGGACTTCAACCAGTGCGCGACAATCTGGAGCGATTCGCCGTTAACGGCCATGGGATGCAACGTCCGCTCGCTGACTACGTTCACTTCGGCGTTCATTTCAGCGCTCTCTCCCCGTTCATGAGCGGCTACGTTATCCAAGGTTTATGACAGAACTGTTGAAGTTCTCCCCCCTCCCTAGTGCACGGGTGATGAATACAAGAGCTATGCCAATGTTTCGCTGTTGTCGACAAGCGGATACAAAGAAGCCCGCAGTCCAACCGGGCTGCGGGCTTCTGTGCATGCATAGCGAGCTAATCATTGCTCGGCCGATTTGTTAATCAACTCAAGCTGTTACGACTCAACTCACTCTTTGTGCGGCGCGGGTTGCTGTTGGGTAAGGCAGTGGATATTCCCGCCACCCAGTAACAGTTCACGGCCCGGCACCATCACCACTTCGTGCTGCGGGAACAGCTTCTGCAGAATCTCTTTCGCCGGGGCATCCATTGGATCGTCGAAGCTCGGCGCGATGATGCCGCCGTTGACGATCAGGAAGTTCACGTAGGAACCGGCCAGGCGCACGGACGGATTGCGTTCTTGCGTGCCGTCCACCGGATCGACACCGGCGCACTCTTCTTCAGTCGCGTAGAGCGGCCCCGGAATCGGCATTTTGTGCACCGTGAACGGGCGACCCTTGGCGTCGGTGCTGCTTTGCAGGACTTTCATCGCCGCCTGGCAGCGCGGGTAGTTCGGATCCTGCGGATCGTCGGTCCACGCCAGCAGCACTTCGCCCGGACGCACGTAGCAGCAGAAGTTGTCCACATGGCCGTCGGTTTCGTCGTTGAACAGACCGTCCGGCAGCCAGATGATTTTATCCACAGCCAGATTGGCGCTGAGCACCGCTTCGATTTCTTCGCGACCCAGGTGCGGGTTGCGATTGCGGTTGAGCAGGCATTCTTCGGTGGTGATCAGTGTGCCTTCGCCGTCGACGTGGATCGAACCACCTTCGAGCACAAAACCTTCGGTGCGATAACGCGGGCTGCGTTCGATCTCAAGGATCTTGCCGCCGACCTGCGAGTCGCGATTCCACGGCGAATATAGACCGCCGTCGAAACCGCCCCAGGCGTTGAAGTCCCAGTTCACACCGCGCACTTCGCCGCTGTTGTTGATGACGAAAGTCGGGCCGCTGTCGCGTACCCAGGCGTCATCGCTGGACATCTCGACCACGCGGATATTCGGCACGTCGAGGCGTGCACGGGCGTTTTCATATTGGCCGGCGGACACGGCCACGGTTACCGGTTCAAAACGCGCAATGGCCTTGGCCACCGCTGCGTGTGCGGCTTGCGCCGGTTTGCCGCCCAGACGCCAGTTGTCCGGGCGCTCGGGCCAGATCATCCAGGTCTGCGTTTGCGGCGCCCACTCGGCCGGCATGTGAAAGCCGTCGGCGCGCGGGGTACTTTTCAAGGTGGTCATCGGGATCAGGACTCCAGGGAACCGTCGAGGGTTTTCAACGCGCCGTACAGGTTCGGACGGCGGTCACGGAATGAACCCCACGCGCTGCGAATGTGTTCGAGCTCGTCGAGGTTGAAAGTGTGCACAAGAATACCTTCTTCGGTTTTATTCAGCTCCTGCACTTTTTCGCCGAACTGGTTGGCGATGAACGAAGAACCGTAGAACGTGATGTCGTAGCCGTCCTGTTCTTCGTTGCCGATGCGGTTGCTGGCAATCAGCGGCATCAGGTTGGCGCCGGCATGGCCCTGTTGCACGCGCTGCCAGTGGTCGCGCGAGGAGATGGTCTTGTCGTGCGGCTCGCTGCCGATTGCGGTTGGGTAAAACAGAATTTCCGCGCCTTGCAGGGCCATGCTGCGCGCGGCTTCCGGGAACCACTGATCCCAGCAGATGCCCACGCCGATCTTCGCGTAGCGGGTGTTCCACACTTTGAAACCGGTGTCGCCCGGGTTGAAGTAATACTTCTCGTGATAACCCGGGCCGTCCGGGATGTGGCTTTTACGATAAATCCCGAGGTTGCTGCCGTCAGCATCGATGATCGCGATGCTGTTGAAACGTGCACGGCCGGCCAGTTCGTAGAAGCTGATTGGCAGCACCACTTGCAGCTCTTTGGCGATTTTCTGGAAATGTTTGATCGCGACGTTTTCTTCCACCGTCGTCGCCAGTTGCAGATAGTCCGGGTTTGGCTTCTGACAGAAGTACGGCGCCTCGAACAGCTCCTGAATCAGGATGATCTGTGCGCCTTTGGCGGCGGCTTCACGCACCAGCCTTTCAGCGATTTCGAGGTTGGCTTGCAGATCCCACGAACAGGCCATCTGAGTGGCGGCAACGGTAACGATACGGCTCATGAATCATCTCCGGGCAAGTGCTTTGGCGGTCGACAATTCGACCGAAAAGAAAACGCGCGCACCGGACATGAGATCGCCATGCCGGAGCAATGGCGACTTTATAGCCGATAAATATCGACTTTAGAAGCTATAAAATAGACTTCCGTCTAAATAAAACTATAAAAAGCCGATACAAATCGAATTAGAAACCTGAAACAAATGTGGGAGCGAGCCTGCTCGCGAAGGCGTTTATTCAATCAACACAGTTGTTGAATTAGAAACCGCTTTCGCGAGCAGGCTCGCTCCCACAGGGGTCAGTGTGCGTGCTTACAGACCTTCGCTGAGGACTTGATCGAGCATATCGACAAAGAAATCCACACTCTGACGCGACGTCACCATCGGCGGCTTGATCTTGAGAATGTTCAGATCATCACCGGTCGGCTGCATGAAAATCCCCAACTCGCGCAGGCGATCGCACAGCACAGCAGTTTCTTCGGTCGCCGCTTCCAGCGTCTCGCGATTGCGGATCAGCTCAAGTCCCAGATAGAACCCGGAACCGTGCACCGCGCCCACCAGCGGATGTTTATCGATCAACGCTTCGAGCCGCGCCTTGAAGTGGCCACCGACCACCTGAGCGTTCTCCCAGAGTTTTTCTTCTTCCATGACATCGAGCACCGCCATGCCGATCTGGCAGCTCACCGGACTGCCGCCCGCCGATGAGAAGAAATAGCCCTCGGCCTCCAGCGCCTCGGCAATTTCCCGCCGCGTGATGACCGCACCCAGCGGTTGACCGTTGCCCATGCCCTTGGCCATGCAAATGATGTCCGGCACCACGCCCTGCTCTTCAAAGCCCCAGAAGAAGTGGCCCATGCGCCCGTAACCGACCTGCACTTCGTCGGCGATGCACACGCCGCCTTGCGCGCGTACCAGCGCGTACACCTGCTTCAGATAACCCGGCGGCAATGAAATACCGCCGGCATTGCCGTACACCGGCTCGCAGATAAATCCGGCCAACTGGCGCTTCTGCTCGGCGAGTTTTGCCAGGTGATGCTCAACGCTGCGCACGTAATCCGGCGCCGAATCGAGGCCACGGAATTCACCGCGATAAGTGTTTGGCGCAGGTACCGGATGCACCCAGTCCGGGCGACTTTCAAGGGCTTTCGGGTTGTCGGCAATCGACGTCGAGACCGCATCGGCGCCAATGGTCCAGCCGTGATAGGCCTCGAGCACGCTGATCATGTCACGACCGCCGCTATAGGCCCACGCCAGACGAATCGCCAGGTCGTTGGCCTCGCTGCCGCTGTTGACCAGAAACACTCGATCCATGCCTTCCGGCGCCAGTTTCAGCAGGCGCTCGGAAAACTCCGCGACCGCCGCATAGTTGAACCGCGAGTTGGTGTTGAGCAGCGACCATTGGCGCGCCGCGACCGCTGCCATGCGCGGGTGACCATGACCGAGCACCGCCACGTTGTTGAGCATGTCCAGATAGGAGCGGCCCTGCATGTCAATCAGATGATTGCGCCAGCCACGTTCGATGCGCGGTGGGTCGACGTAGTAGTGTTTCTGGGTGCGGGCGAAACTGGCATCGCGGCGTTCGAGTAACGTTTTCGCGTCCAGCTCCGGCTCGGCATCGCAGGCCAGCCCCAACAATGCGGCCGGCGATGGGCACAGCGCCTGCCACGCCGGAGCATGCACCGGGGTGCAAAATAACGGCGCATTGAGCTGCGCGCCCCGACACAACTGCACTCGCAACGGGCCGCTGACCGCACCCAGCACCTGACCTTTGACCAGCGCCGCGCCGCTGTGCAGCGACGGTGTCACGCCCCACAGGCGCACGCTGAGTTGCGGGCCATCCAGTTGCAGCACGCCGTCAGCTGCCTGATGCACGACGCCAGCGAACGGCGCCTCCACGGTGGTGCCATCGGGCACGCGCAATTCCACGTGCAGCGGGAAGGTGTCCGGTTCAACGGCACAGTCGGGACGAGTGCGCGACAAACGGTACTGACCATAACGGCTCGCCGCCAAACCATGGGCCGCCGCCGCTTCGTTCAACAGGTGCTGATCGATACCCTCCTGCTCCCAGTTGCCGGCCTCGAAATGCGGGCTGAGGACACCGAGATCGATCAGCGCAAATTCACGCCCGACCAGACCGGGCAGCAATGGCGCAAAACCTGCGCTGTCGATCGCCGGCAATGCGTGACCGACGGCCGTGAGGATCGCCGCTTCCATCAGCGCCTGTGGCACCGATGTCGCCACCCTGAAGATTTCCCACTCATGGCTGAGGTTGTCGCGGCTGTAAGCATTCGTCGGGTCGATGCTGACCTGTTGCTCGCCACTAAGCACCAATACCGCCGCGCGCGCGACGATCAATGGCCACAGCGCTTGCAGCTCCTCATGTTGCAGCGGGTTGACCGCGTGGTAGGCCTGCACCGCCGGCAGGATGACAAACGGATCACCACCGGCGTGATGCAACAACGCCGCACACGTCACCGACAGATCGGTGATACGCCAGGTGCGCACCAGATCGCCAAAATCGATCACGCCCTGCAACTGCCAGTGCCGCTGGGCATCTCGCATCCAAACGGCATTGTCATCGGTGATGTCCATGTGGATCGCCTGCACCGGCAGCTTGCCCCGCAACGGCTGCAAACGGCGCTCGGCCTGTTCGGCGGCATCGGCAATCAATGCGCGTTGCTGCTCATCCTTGATCACCGGCAGCAGATGGCTGATCAGTGCACTGGCGTGGCGGGAATCCCACTGCAACGTGCGCTCAAGGCCCGGATGGTCGAACCCGGCCAACGCCAGATCCATCTCACCGCACAGCCGGCCAAACCCCGCTACCACGTCGCGCCCCAAGTGATCGAGATGCGTGAGCGGCTGGCCCTCGATGTAATCCAGCAGCCGCACATGAACGGCTTCGCCCCCAACCTCCAGTGACAGCAGGTCTTCGCCGTTATTGGCGACGATCACTCGCGGCACCGTCACCGCAGAATGCTCAGCCAGGTACTTGAGGCCGGCATGCTGGGCTTGCAGCTCCACCAGGGCGTAATCGCCTCGGCAGATTTTCAGCACAAAGCGCCCGCGTGGGCTGTCGACGCGAAAATTCAGATCCTGCTGACTGCCAAGAGCCCGCAACGTGCCGCTGAGCCCGTAATGCTCCGCCAGCCATTGCCGGGCCTGCTCGGCAGACACCTGCGGGCTGGGCAAACTGGCGCGATGAATCAAAGTGGCGAGCGGCATGAAACGACCCCTGAAATTTTATTAGGCGCCTATATCGCCATTGCTTGGCAGGATCCGCAACCCCCCAACCGCGTAAAGGTATCCGGGCTATTTGTCTTCCGGCACTCGCGCCCTCCGGCCGTTTGCGCAAGAATGTCGACCATTCACACTGGCCTATGGAAACCCCATGAATGTAATCACCACCGACCTGCCCGGTGTCCTGATCATCGAACCCAAGGTGTTTGGTGACGAACGCGGGTTTTTCTACGAAAGTTTCAATGCCAAGGCTTTCCAGAACGCAACGGGGCTGGACACGCAATTCGTTCAGGACAACCACTCGCGCTCGCAAAAAGGCGTATTGCGTGGTCTGCATTACCAACTGCAAAACACCCAGGGCAAACTGGTCCGCGTAACTGTCGGTGAAGTATTGGATGTCGCCGTGGACATTCGCCGCAGCTCACCGCACTTCGGTAAATGGGTGGCCGTGCGCCTGTCGGCAGACAACCACCGTCAGTTGTGGGTCCCGGAAGGTTTCGCCCACGGCTTCGTCGTGCTGAGCGAGTTCGCCGAATTCCTCTACAAGACCACCGATTACTACACTCCGTCGGCAGAACGCAGCATTCGCTGGGACGATCCGGATCTGGCCATCGATTGGCAACTGGACGAAGCCCCGAAGCTGTCCGCCAAGGATCAGGCTGCAGCCTTCTTCAAGGACGCTGACGTCTTCGCCTGAGGCCGGGCATAATGCGCCTGTCCCTACAGGCGCATCGGCTCATGAAACCAACCCTTCCCCCCAGACCTCGCTGGCGCAGTCTCGCCCTGCTGGCCCTGTGTCTGGCGCCGCTGTTGTGGCCGCTGGAACATCTCGCCGAGCGCTATTACCGCAGCGAACTGGCCGGCCAGAACCGCCAGACCCTCGACCTGTACGTCGCCAACCTGCTGGGCACCCTGCACCGCTATGAAGTGTTGCCGCAAATCCTCGGCGACCTGCCGGCGCTGCGCGCGGTACTCGGTGCGCCGGACGACGGCGTCACCCAAGGCAATGCCAATCGCCTGCTGAAGAACATTGCCGCGCAGACTGGCGCCGAAGTCATGTACCTGATGGACACCAGCGGCCAGACACTGGCGGCGTCGAACTGGGACAAGCACGACAGTTTTGTCGGCCGCAATTTTTCGTTCCGTCCCTACTTCAGCGAAGCCATGGCCGGACGTCTCGGGCGCTTCTTCGGCCTCGGCACCACGTCGGCCAAACGCGGTTATTTCTTCGCCGCCGCCGTGCGTAACGGCGAAAAGATCATCGGCGTGCTGGTGATCAAGGTCGACCTCGACCACACCGAAAGTCTGTGGGGCAAAACCCCGGAACAACTGTTGGTCACCGACCACAACGGCGTGGTCATCCTCACCTCGCGCCCCGAATGGCGCTTTCGCTCGACCCGTAATTTGAGCGACAGCGAACGCTCGGCGATCACTGCCATCCAGCCCTACCCGACCCGCGATCCGCGCCCGCTTAACCTTAGCCCGACGGCGTGGCTGATCCAGACCCACGACATTGCCGAAACAGGCTGGAGCGTCAGCATCCTTGCCCCGCGCACGCTGATTGATCGCCCGGTACGGACCGTGGTTGCCATCGGCGGGGCCACGTTGTTGGTACTGATGCTATTGCTCGGTCTGATGATGCAGCGCCGTCGGCATTATCTGGAACGCATCGCGTTCGAGGCCAAGGCACGCCGCGAACTGGAAGGCCGCGTCGCCGAGCGCACCAGCGACCTCGAAGGCCTCAACCGGCGTTTGAAAGAAGAAGTACTGGAGCGTGAACAGGCCCAGCAGGAACTGGTGCGCGCCCAGGACGATCTGGTCCAGGCCGGCAAGTTGTCGGCGCTGGGCACCATGTCAGCGAGCATCAGCCACGAACTCAATCAGCCGCTGGCAGCGATCCGCAGCTACGCGGAAAACGCCGAGGTGTTGCTCGATCATCAGCGCACCGACGATGCACGCGGCAACCTCAAACTGATCAGCGAACTGACCGGGCGCATGGCCTCGATCATCGCCCACCTGCGCGCCTTTGCCCGCCGCGATCGCCACGCGCCGGAAAGCGTTGCCCTGCAACCGGCGCTCGACGATGCCCTGGCCTTGCTGGCCAAACGGCGCCGCAGCATGGAGGTTGAGCTGATCCGCGATCTGCCGGCCGCCACGCTGTGGGTCGAGGCTGGAGAAACGCGCCTGCGCCAGGTGCTCGGCAATCTGCTCGCCAACGCCCTCGATGCCCTCACCGAAAAAGGCCCGCCGCGCAAACTGTGGTTGAGTGCCGAATCCACCGCCGAGGGCGTCAATCTGTACATTCGCGACAACGGCCCAGGGTTCTGCATGGAAGCCCTCGGCCGCGCCAGCGAGCCCTTCTACACCACCAAGACCCGCACTCAGGGCTTGGGTTTGGGGCTGGCAATCTGTGAAACGCTGATGCGCGCCTTCGGTGGTGAACTGTCGTTTGCCAACCACAAGCAAGGTGGCGCCTTGATTACCCTGCGACTGCGCGCCGGTGCGCCCGGGGTCAGCCTGCAACCGTCCGAGGATCGAAGTGCATGACCATCGACAATCGCATTCAGGTGGTGTTGATCGACGACGATCCGCACCTGCGTCAGGCCCTCGGCCAGACCCTGGATCTGGCCGGCCTGAAAATCTTGCCGCTGTCCGAGGCCAAGGGCCTGGCCGCACAGCTGGAGCGTGACTGGCCGGGTGTGGTGGTCAGCGATATCCGCATGCCGGGGATGGACGGTCTCGAATTGCTCAGCGAACTGCACGCGCAGGATCCCGAACTGCCGGTGCTGCTGATCACCGGCCACGGCGACGTACCGCTGGCGGTGCAGGCTATGCGCGCCGGCGCTTATGACTTTCTCGAAAAACCTTTCGCCAGCGACGCACTGCTCGACAGCGTGCGCCGCGCCCTCGCCTTGCGCCGACTGGTGCTGGACAACCGCAGCCTGCGCCTGGCCCTCAGCGATCGCAACGAATTGAGTGCACGTCTGGTCGGCCACTCCACGCCCATGCTGCGTCTGCGTGAGCAGATCGGCGCGCTGGCCGCGACCAAAGCTGATGTGCTGATCCTCGGCGAAACCGGCGCCGGTAAAGAAGTGGTCGCCCGTGCGCTGCACGATTTGTCCAGCCGCCGTAACGGCCCGTTCGTGGCGATCAACGCCGGCGCACTGGCCGAGTCGGTGGTGGAAAGCGAACTGTTCGGCCACGAACCCGGCGCGTTCACCGGTGCGCAAAAACGCCGGATCGGCAAGTTCGAATTCGCCAATGGCGGCACGCTGTTTCTCGATGAAATCGAAAGCATGAGCATGGACGTGCAGGTGAAGTTACTGCGCATGTTGCAGGAGCGCGTCGTCGAGCGCTTGGGCGGCAATCAACTGATCCCGCTGGACATCCGCGTCATCGCCGCGACCAAGGAAGACCTGCGTCAGGCCGCCGATCAAGGACGCTTCCGCGCCGACTTGTATTACCGCCTCAACGTCGCGCCACTGCGCATCCCGCCGCTGCGCGAACGCGGCGAAGATGCGCTGGTGCTGTTCCAGCATTACGCCGATGAAGCCAGCGCCCGCCACGGCCTGCCGCCCCACGAACTGCAACCGGCACAGCGCGCCTTGCTGCTGCGCCACACCTGGCCGGGCAACGTGCGCGAACTGCAGAATGCCGCCGAACGCTTTGCTCTTGGACTGGAACTGGCGCTGGATAACAGCGGCGCCGAAGGTGCCGGCGCCACCGTGGAAGTCACTGGCGGCGGGCTCAGCGAGCAGGTGGAAAATTTCGAAAAATCCTTGATCGCTGCCGAACTGGGGCGCTCCCACAGTTCAGTGCGCAGCCTCGCCGAAGCCTTGGGCATTCCGCGCAAAACCCTGCATGACAAATTGCGCAAGCATGGCCTCAACTTCGGCGACAGTAGCCATGGGGACGAGAACGAATGAGCACAGACAGTCGCTATCTGGAGTCGGTTCTGCATCACGACATTCCCCTGACCCGGGACATGGGGCTGAAAGTGCTTGCCTGGCATGAGCAGCAGTTGAGTCTGCATCTGCCACTCGATCCGAACGTCAACCACAAGAGCACCATGTTCGGCGGCAGTCTTTACTGCGGCGCGGTGCTGGCCGGTTGGGGCTGGTTGCATTTGCGCTTGAAGGAAGAAGGAATCACCGACGGGCACATCGTGATTCAGGAGGGGCAGATCAGTTATCCGCTTCCGGTCACTGGAGATGCCGTGGCGATTTGCCCGGCGCCGGATTCAGCGGTGTGGAAGAAGTTTCTGGCGATGTATCGGCGTTATGGGCGGGCGCGGTTGGCGCTGGAAACGCGAATCGTAAATGCGGGTAGAGATGAGGATGCAGTGACGTTTACCGGGCAGTACGTTTTGCATCGCTGAAGATCAACAGCCCCTCACCCTAACCCTCTCCCAGAGGGAGAGGGGACTGATTGGGGGATGCTTCAGAAATGCATCGACCTGAAAGCGCTTTGCTGAATCCATAATCGACCTAATCTTTCAGGTCGATGTATGACGCGAGACAACTCGGTCGGCTCCCTCTCCCCGAGGGAGAGGGAACTGATTGGGGGATGCTTCAGAAATGCATCGACCTGAACGCGCGTTGCTGAATCCATAATCGACCTGATCTTTCAGGTCGATGTATGACGCGAGACAACTCGGTCGGCTCCCTCTCCTGGGGGAGAGGGCTGGGGTGAGGGGGATTGCGGATCAGCCCACTTAACCCTGAGCCAACTCCAACAATCTGGAACGCCACGCCGCCTTCGCCGGCAGCGCCAAAAAGAACTCGTTCAACAGCGATTCCCGCGCCGGATAACAGAACGCTGCCCCACGCAGATCCAACACCTCACCGCCCGCACCTTCCAGCACACCCTGCGCCGCCGCTGTGTCCCACTGCGAAGTCGGTGCCAGGCGCGGATAGCAATCCGCCGCGCCTTCCGCCAGCAGGCAAAACTTCAATGAGCTGCCGATATTGGCCAATTGCAACTCGCCCAGACTCGCACTCAGCCCGGCCAACAAACGCTCTTGCTCGGGACTCGAATGCCGACGGCTGGCCACCACGGTAAACGCCTCTCCCGGCCCCGGCACATCACGCACCTGAATCGCAACCGGCGTGCCGCCCTTGTCGCAGCGCCACGCACCAAGACCGGCACCTCCCACGTAGAAACGACCATTGGTTGGCATCGACACCACGCCAAACACCACGCGACCGTTCTCGATCAGCGCGATGTTCACAGTGAACTCTTCACTGCCGCTGATGAACTCCTTGGTGCCATCCAGCGGATCCACCAGCCACCAGCGCTGCCAGCCGGCGCGTACGCTCTGGGGAATGTTGGCGTCCTCTTCCGACAACACCGGAATGCTCGGATCCAGCGCCGTCAGCCCGGCGACGATCAGGTGATGCGCGGCCAGATCCGCCGCCGTCACCGGCGAGTCATCGGACTTGGCCGTGACTTCAACGCCGGAGCGCCAGAACGGCAAAATCGCCTCGCCGGCCTGTAATGCCAGTTCAACCACGGACGCCATCAGCGGGTGGGGAAATTTCATCGACATCTCACTCATGACGCAAAGAACCCTCGTTGGGTCAGCAGATCCCGGGCCAAATAAAGTGCCGCCAGCGCGCGGCCTTCGGAAAACTGCGGATTGAGCGCCAGCGACGACAATTCGCGCAGGTTCACTTTGTCGACGCGCATCGGCTCGGGCTCGTCGCCTTCCAGACGCTCTTCGTACAAATCAGTGGCCAGGACCACCTGAATCTTCTGGCTCATGTAACCGGGCGACAGCGACAGCTCGGTCAGATGTTCCAGTTGTCGCGCGCCAAAACCGGCCTCTTCCTTGAGTTCGCGCTCGGCCGCTGCCAATACATCCTCGCCGGGCTCGATCAGGCCTTTGGGCAGGGACAACTCATATTCGTCAGTACCGCCGCAATACTCTTCGACCAGCACCGCGTGTTCGGCATCCAGCATCGCCACGATCATCACCGCGCCGTAGCCCGCACCTTTGCCGACCAGACGCTCGTAAGTGCGTTCCACGCCGTTGGAAAAACGCAGCTTGAGTTCTTCGACGCAAAACAGGCGACTGGTGGCGACGATCTCGCGGGCAAGTACGGTGGGTTTCTGGCGCATGCAAAGCTCCTTGGCGTGAACGCGCTACTATAACGCGGCTTTCCCGATTGTTTATGTCGGATATCTTTCTACCGTTTCGAGACGTTGCCATGCCTTCATTACCGTGGTCCGACATCGATACCGTTCTGCTCGACATGGACGGCACGCTGCTGGATCTGCACTTCGACAATCATTTCTGGCTGGAACACCTGCCCCAGCGTTACGCCGAACTGCACGGGGTCAGCCGGGCCATGGCCGAAATGGAGCTGCAGCCGTTGTTCGAACGGCATGCCGGTCAGTTGCAGTGGTATTGCCTGGATTTCTGGAGTGCCGAGCTGAAGTTGTCGGTGCGTGAATTGAAGCTGGAAACCGCGCACCTGATTGCCTTGCGGCCGGATGCCGATACCTTTCTGGACGCGATCAAACGCGCCGGCAAACGGGTGTTCATGATCACCAACGCGCACCGCGATTCACTGTCGCTGAAGCTGGAACGGATCGAACTGGCAGCGTACTTCGAACGGCTGATCAGCTCGCATGATTACGGTTTTCCCAAGGAAAATCCGCAGTTCTGGGATGCCTTGCAGGCCGATATCGGCTTTGATCCGGCGCGTAGCCTGTTTATCGACGATACCTTGCCGATTCTGCGCAGTGCGCGGGATTTTGGTGTGGCGCATTTGTTGGCGGTGAAGGAGCCGGACAGTCGCAAGGGGCCGAAGGACACGGCTGAGTTTGCGGCGGTTGAGGATTATCGGGATTTGATTGCAGGGCTTTGATCTTTGTAGGAGCTGCCGAAGGCTGCGATCTTTTGATCTGGTTTTTAAGAATCAAAGTCAAAAGATCGCAGCCTTCGGCAGCTCCTACAGGGGTTCTGTGTTACTCAGGAATACGCAGTGTCTGCCCTGGATAGATTTTGTTCACATCCTTGAGCATTGGTTTGTTGGCATCGAAAATTTTCTGATACTTGTTGGCATCCCCGTACACACGCAGAGAAATCGCGCTGAGGGTGTCACCCGACTTGACCACGACAAATTGTGCGGCAGTGACAACCGGGCCGGTCACGGTGATCTGATCATCCACGCTGCCAACACCGGCAATATTGCCCACCGCCAGCAGAATCTTCTCTTTCTCTTCCTGACTCGCGACTTCACCGGTGACGGTCACTTTGTCGCCATCCACCGTCGCCTGCACATTCGGATTGCCCAGGCCGACCTTGCTGATGTGTTCCTTCAACTGCTCACTGGCATTGTCGTTACCCGGGGTCAGCAGATCGAGCAGCTTTTCACCGGCTTCTTTTACAAAACTTAAAAGACTCATTGTGGTTCTCTCCATGGAATAAAGGGTCAGTCGTCCAAGCCTAGACCACCTCAGACAAACCCGGTTCCAAGCCGACCAATGACCCTGCCACCGCGCAAGCGGTAGAATCGGCCACCCCTGCCAGCGCCCGGAGCGAAGATGGACATCAAGCAGCTGAAATTCCTCATCGCCCTCGACGAAACCCGCCACTTCGGCCAGGCCGCCGCGCGTTGCCACATCACTCAACCCACCCTGTCGATGCGCCTGCGCAGCCTCGAAGAAGAACTCGACCTGCCGCTGGTCAACCGTGGCCAGCGTTTCGAAGGCTTCACTGCACCCGGCGAGCGCGTACTGGCGTGGGCGCGCTCGGTGATGGCGGCTTATGACGGTTTGCACGCGGAAGCGGCGGCGTGTCGCGGCAACCTGATCGGCACGCTGCGGCTGGGCGTGGTGCCACTGTCGAGTTTCGATCCGCTGCCGTTGATGCAACGCCTGCACAGCGCCCACCCGAATTTGCGTTTTGAAATGTCGGCGCTGAGTTCTGAACAGATCCTCGAACACCTGGCGAACAACCGCATCGACCTCGGCGTGTCCTATCTGGATCGTCTGGATCAAGAACGTTTCGAATCACTAGCCTTCAATGAAACCCGCATGGGCCTTTTGTACGACCAGCGAACCTTTACCTTCGGCGACGCACCGTTGAGCTGGGAATCGCTGATCGAACTGCCGCTGGGCATGCTCACCAGTGGCATGCATTTTCGTCAGTCCATCGACCACAACTTCCACAGCCGAGGGCTGACCCCGCAACCGTTGCTGCAAACCGACGCCGTGCATCAATTGTTACAAGCCGTACACGGTGGCTTTTGCTGCGCGATCATGCCGCTCGACGGTGGTCTGGAAAAACTCACCGATCACCTGCGCCTGCAACCCATCGAAAACGCCCAGACCCTCGCCCCGCTGGGCTTGATCATGCGCCGCAGCGCCCCGCGTTCGGCGCTGGCCGAGGCCTGTTTCGCGCTTTATCAACAATCGCCAATCGCCTCATGATCGACGGCATCTATCGATAGATCGACACTAGCGATTAGACGCGACAACTTGCCGCGCCTAGTCTTAACGTTGATCAAACCGTCGGTGATGCCATGAACGCCAAGCGCCCAGCCTGCGCGGCGCCAGCAATCGAAACGCCCGCGCCTGCCGCCAGCCAGACCTACAGTTACAGCGATTTGCCCCGCGAGGAATCGGCCAGCACTGCGCTCGCCGAGGAAGTCGCGTTGGCGATCGCCTATAACGGCATCAGTCAGGCAGTGATGCTGGTGACACCGACCGACCTGGAAGACTTCATCGTCGGCTTCAGCCTCGGCAGCGGCATCATCATCGATGCCACCGATATCTATGACTTGCAACTGACAGGGGCCGGGTCCGCGCAATACGCGCAAGTGACCATCGCCAATCGCGCGTTCTGGAACCTCAAGCAACAACGTCGGCAAATGGCCGGCACCAGCGGTTGCGGACTCTGCGGCGTTGAAGCGGTGGAACAGGCGCTTCCCGATCTCAAGGTGTTGCCCGGCGCGCCGCTGCCGCCGATTGAATGGCTCGACGGTTTGCGTCAGCGCATCAGTGCATTTCAACCTTTGGGCCAGTACTGCGGTGCGGTGCACGCGGCGGTATTCATGAACGCCAGCGGCGAATTGCTGCTCGGGCGCGAAGACATCGGCCGGCACAACGCCCTCGACAAGCTGATCGGCGGACTGATCCGGCAAAAGATATCCACAGACGGCGGCCTGGCGATTGTCACCAGCCGTTGCAGCCTCGAATTGATCCAGAAAGTCTTGCGCGCCGGCATCCAGACCTTGGTCAGCCTGTCCGCGCCCACGGGCCTTGCCGTGCAATGGGCCCATCGACACAACCTCAATCTCATCCACCTGCCGCAGAAAAGTGCGCCGCGGGTGTATAGCCCCGCGATGGAGAATCAAGCGTGAGCCAACATCATCAAGCCGACCAGAAACCTGTCCCGCGCTACAAGCCATACAAAGGCGCCGCCGGGGGCTGGGGTGCCCTGATCAGTGTGGCTCAGGCCTGGTTGACCAGCGACAACGCGCTGAAAAACCTGCGCATGATGCTCAAGACCAACCAGAACGGTGGCTTCGACTGCCCGGGTTGCGCGTGGGGTGATTCGCCGGAAAGCGGCATGGTCAAGTTCTGCGAGAACGGCGCCAAAGCGGTGAACTGGGAAGCCACCAAGCGCCGCGTCGACGCCAAGTTCTTCGCCAAACACAGCGTGACCTCCTTGCTGGAGCAGAGCGATTACTGGCTGGAATATCAGGGCCGCCTGACCGAGCCGATGGTCTACGACGCCGAAACCGATCGCTATAAGCCGATCAGCTGGGACGACGCCTACACGCTGATCGCCAAGCACCTGCAAAGTCTGCCGAGCCCGGATCTGGCCGAGTTCTACACCTCGGGTCGCGCCAGCAACGAGGCGGCGTACCTGTATCAGCTGTTCGTGCGCGCTTACGGCACCAACAACTTCCCTGACTGCTCGAACATGTGCCACGAGGCCAGCGGTGTTGCGTTGGCGCAAAGCGTTGGCGTCGGCAAAGGCACCGTGACCTTTGACGATTTCGAACACGCCGACGCAATTTTCGTCTGGGGCCAGAACCCGGGCACCAACCACCCGCGCATGCTCGAACCGCTGCGTGAAGCGGTGAAGCGCGGCGCGCAAGTGGTGTGCATCAACCCGTTGAAGGAGCGTGGACTGGAGCGTTTTCAGCACCCGCAACACCCGATCGAAATGCTCACCAACGGCGACAAGCCGACCAACACCGCGTATTTCCGCCCAGCACTCGGCGGTGACATGGCGCTGCTGCGCGGCATGGCCAAGTTCCTTCTGCAGTGGGAGCGCGACGCGCAGAAGGCTGGCGAACCTGCTGTGTTCGATCACGACTTCCTCAATGCCCACAGCGCTAACGTGCTGGAGTATCTCGGTGTGGTCGATGACACGCCGTGGGAACAGATCGTCGAGCAATCCGGCCTGACCCTCGTAGAAATCGAGCAAGCTGCGCGCATGTACGCCAAGGGCAAGAACGTGATCATGTGCTGGGCGATGGGCATCACCCAGCATCGCCATTCGGTGCCGACCATCCAGGAAATCGCCAACCTGATGCTGCTGCGCGGCAACATCGGCAAACCGGGCGCCGGCCTGTGCCCGGTGCGCGGCCACAGTAACGTGCAGGGCGACCGCACGATGGGCATCAACGAGCGTCCGCCAGTAGCGTTCCTCGATTCGCTGGAACGACGCTTTCAGTTCAAGGTGCCGCGTCACAACGGCCACAACGTGGTCGAAGCGATCCATGCGATGGCCGAGGGACGCGCCAAAGTCTTTATCGGTCTGGGCGGCAACTTCGCGCAAGCCACGCCGGACAGCCCGCGTACCTTCGCCGCACTGAGCAATTGCGACCTGACCGTGCAGATCAGCACCAAACTCAACCGTAGCCACCTCGCTCACGGTAAAGACGCGCTGATCCTGCCGTGCCTCGGTCGTACCGACATCGACATCCAGACCGAAGGCCCGCAAGCGGTCACCGTGGAAGACTCGTTCAGCATGGTTCACGCCTCCAACGGTCAGTTGCAGCCGCTGTCGAACCAGATGCGCTCGGAGCCATCGATCATCGCTGGCATCGCTGCCGCCACACTGGGCAGCAAACCGGTGGACTGGAACTGGCTGGTGGCCGATTACGGGCGCATCCGCGAACTGATCGCCGACACCATTCCCAACTTCAAAGAGTTCAACGAGAAGATCAAGAACCCGGGCGGTTTCTACCTCGGTAACAGCGCTGGCGCACGCAAGTGGAACACGCCATCAGGCCGGGCCAATTTCCGCGCGAACATGCTGCCCAAGGATCTGGTGCACGAACGCACCCGCGCCACCGGGCAATTGCCGGATCTGATCCTGCAATCGATGCGCTCTCACGATCAGTACAACACGACGATTTATGGCCTCGACGACCGTTATCGCGGGGTGAAAGGCCAGCGTGATGTGCTGTTTGCCAATGAGGCCGACATCATTCGTCTGGGCTTCCGGCCGGGGCAGAAGGCCGACATCGTTTCGCTGTGGGACGATGGTCGTGAGCGCCGGGTGAAGGGCTTCACTTTGTTGGCGTTTGATATTCCGGCCGGGCAAGCGGCTGCTTATTACCCGGAAGTGAATCCGCTGGTGCCATTGGAGAGCACCGGGGATGGCAGCCATACGCCGACATCGAAGTTCATTGCGATTCGGTTGGAAGCGGCGAGTGAGACCGGGTTGATCATGGCCAAATCCGCATAACGCGGCGCTGAATCGGCCCCTTCGCGAGCGGGCTCGCTCCCACATTGGAATGCATTTCAAATGTGGGAGCGAGCCTGCTCGCGAAGGCGTCGGTTCAGACAATACCTTTCAAAGCTCAAAGGCTTTTCCAACGCCCACAAAAAAGGCCGCTTTTTCACAAAAACGGCCTGTCCGAAGTAGCTAAAGACCGGCAAAAAACAGTTAAGTTCCGGTGAAAAAACAGCAACTTGCAAAGTTGTATACAAGTCGTGTTATTCGTCGGATTTCGATTGTCACGCTTGTCACACAGCCTCAGGATCGGCGCCGTCATCCCTTTGAGGCTCATCTATGAAGTTCTCCTCGATTCTCTTGTTGTCCCTTGGCCTGGTCAGTGGTTTTGCTTCCGCAGGCGGCACCACCGAAGCAGGTGTGGGCGGCGCATTGGGCGGGGTTCTTGGCTCGGTCGTCGGTCAGTCCTTAGGCGGCAATACAGGTTCCACCATCGGCGCAGCCCTGGGCGGCGCGGGTGGTAGTGCGGTCGGCGCCGACAAACGCAGCCGTGGCGAAGCCGCCATCGGTGGTGCGCTGGGCGCAGCCGGCGGTAACGTGGTCGGCCGCAGCATGGGCGGCACCACCGGCAGCCTGATCGGCTCCGCAGCAGGTGGCGGCGCCGGTGGCGCGCTGGGTAACTACATGGGCAACAAGAGTGATGACGACGATCGTCGTTACGACCGTCGCCATGATGATCGTCGCTACTACCGCGATGGCCACCCAGGTCGCGGCCATGCCTATGGCCACCGCAAGCATCACAAGTACTATCGCCACCGTTAAGGCGAATGCTTGAACAAAAATCGCAGCCCGAGGGCTGCGATTTTTTTTGCCTTTTTTAAACCACAAGGTATTCCAGTGCATGCCGCAGTTCCGCAGGAATCGGCACTGGCTGATTGCTCGCCCGATCAACGAACACATGCACGAAACGCCCGGCCGCACACGCCTCGCTTTCGCCGACCTTGAACACCGCCAGCTCGTATTGCACTGAACTGTTGCCCAACTTACCGACTCGCAGGCCGATCTCGATCAGATCCGGGAAGGCGATCGAAGCGAAGTAATCACACGCCGAACTGACTACGAATCCCACCACCTCACCGTCATGGATATCCAGACCACCGACCTGAATCAGGTAGGTGTTCACCGCCGTATCGAAGAAGCTGTAGTAGGTGACGTTGTTGACGTGACCGTAGGCGTCGTTGTCGTGCCAGCGTGTGGTGATGGGCTGGAAGTGCGGGTAGTCGGCGCGTTGAGGGGTGGACATGGTTGTGCTGGTTCTCCTGCTTTTCAGTGAGGCCGCTAGCCCTCACCCTAGCCCTCTCCCAGAGGGAGAGGGGACTGACCGAGGTGTTTTCTCGACATACACCGACCTGAATTGCCGAGCCGAACGCGAAAGGCACAGAGATCGGCTCCCTTTCCCCCTCGCCCCCTTGGGGGAGAGGGCTGGGGTGAGGGGGTAAGATTTTGACTTCAACACTAATCCTGAGCAAACCGCCTACCCTGCGCCGCCAACTCACCAATCAACCGCGCCGGTTTCCACTGATCACCCTGCCGCGTCTCCAGTGCCAGCAAGCGCTGATGAATGTCCGCCAACCCTTGTTGATCCGCCCAAGCCATCGGCCCGCCCTTGTCCGCCGGGAAGCCGTAGCCATTCAGATACACCAAATCGATGTCGTGCGCCGACTGGGCAATGCCTTCCTGCAAAATCTTCGCGCCTTCATTGACCAACGCCAGCAAACTGCGCTCCAGAATCTCCTCCGGACCAATCTCGCGGCGCTGGAAGCCCAGCCCTTCGCTGACCTGCAATACCAACGCATCGACCTCAGGATCGTGCTCAGCCTGGCGACTGCCCGGTTCGTAATGGTAATAACCGTTGCCGGACTTCTGCCCGAACCGGCCCATCTCGCACAAACGGTTATCTACCTGAACCTCTGGCGCATCCTGCCCCTTGCCGGCCAGCTCGCGTGCACGCCACTCCAGATCGATGCCGACCACGTCGTACATGCGGAACGGCCCCATGGCAAAACCGAAACCTTGCAGCGCCGCGTCGATCTGCTGTGGATAAGCGCCTTCAAGCAACATCTTGCGCGCCTCCAGCACATACGGATGCAACATGCGATTGCCGATAAAACCGTGGCAGTTGCCCGACACCACGCTGACCTTGCCCATGCGTTTGCCCAGCGCCAGTGCGGCCTCCAGCACCGCCGCGGAAGTCTGCGCACCGCGAACGATCTCCAGCAGTTTCATGATGTGTGCCGGGCTGAAGAAATGCAGGCCCAACACTTGCTCCGGGCGCCTTGTCGCGGCAGCAATCGCATCGATGTCCAGCGCCGAGGTATTGCTCGCCAACAATGCCTCAGGCTTGAGCAAGCCATCGAGTTCACGAAAGATCTTCTGCTTCAGCTCAAGATTTTCGTACACCGCCTCGATCACCAGATCGACATTGCGAATCGCCGCGTAATCCGCCGCCGCACTGACCCGTGCGATACGTGCATCCGCCTCGGCCTGATCAACTCGCCCCTGGCGCACGTTATGTGCATAAGTCTCGGCCACGGTGGCGAGCGCCTGCTCAAGCATCTGTGGATTGTTATCCACCCACTGCACCGTCACACCGGCGTTGGCCAGGCACATGACAATGCCCCGGCCCATGGTGCCCGCACCGATCACCGCGGCCTGCTGAATATCGAAGGATGTCTGGCTCATGTTGTTCTCTTGTTGGCGATCCAAAGACAGACCTCAACCATAGTCAGCCAACGACGGTTTTTGAAGTTTATTACCGTGATGATCGACATTCAGCGGATGGATAGAGCCCTCGCCTTGATGACACTTAATGTAGGAGCTGCCGAAGGCTGCGATCTTTTGATCTTGAACAAATCAACATCAAAAGATC
Organism: Pseudomonas tensinigenes; assembly: GCF_014268445.2. NCBI lineage: Bacteria > Pseudomonadati > Pseudomonadota > Gammaproteobacteria > Pseudomonadales > Pseudomonadaceae > Pseudomonas > Pseudomonas tensinigenes. Next base: position 549,849 of record NZ_CP077089.1, on the reverse strand, counting down.
GCAGCCTTCGGCAGCTCCTACAACGATCAAAGGTGCTCTTGGGCCCAGCTGCGGACTTCGCCGTAGGGATACTCTTCCAATTCCGCAAACCCGGGAATCGCTCGCGCCTTGAGCTTGGTAAACAGCGGCACACTGATCCCGCACAGAAACCGCGTCACCCGCTCTGCTGTCGGGATGACCCCGGTGTGCTGCTCATGCCTGTGGACAAAATCGCCACACAACGCCGCAAAGTTTTTATCCACAAGCGCTGGCAATTCCGGCGGCGCCGGCAATCGCGCCACCTGGCCATGACACACCGAACAATGCCCACACTGCTGAGGTGCATTGTGATCACCGAAATACTCCGCCAGGCGATACCCCAGGCAGCGTTCGGTGGCGAACACTTCAAGCATCGTGTGGATGCGCGCCACTTCCGCCTGCTCATGCCGGGTGAAATATTCATGCAGCTCGACGCTCAGGGCATCGCTGTCAAAGTCACTATTCAGCAGGCTGTAGACCTCGGTCATCTGCTTGCTTTCCAGCTCGACCCAGCCCTTTTCCTGAAAGTAATCCAGCGCCTTCACCACCCGATTGCGTTCGGCGGAATATTGCGAATACATCGCCTCGAAATTCACCGTGGCCCAGGTGCGCGCGCGCGCCGAAGTCTGAATGATTGCGGCGACGAACTCCCTGCGCTCACCGTCGAAACGCTCAAGCAGCGCTTCCGGTTCCAGCAGGTATTTGAAACGGTATTCGGCGTAGTAGGCATAGCGCGGCGCGATCAACCCGCGCAGCTCCAGTTGCACCAGCAATGTTTTCAGCGGCAGTGAGCGAATATTGCTCTGATCCGCCAATGGCCCGAGCAGAAACTCCCACTGTCCTTCCGGCACCGAGGCCTTCAGTTCGTCGAGCACATAGCGGATGCCATCACGCTCCGGCGTATCGCCGTAGACGAAGTTTTCCAGCACGTTGAGGCTGTCGCGATTGGCCAATACCAGACAGTCCGACGGCTGCCCGTCGCGCCCGGCGCGGCCAATTTCCTGACTATAGTTTTCGATGGATTTGGGCAAGTCGAAGTGCACCACATTGCGGATGTCGCTCTTGTCGATGCCCATACCGAAAGCGATCGTCGCAACGATGCAATTGGACTGCCCAGCCATAAAGCGCTTCTGGATCGCCTCGCGTTTGTCATGGGCTAAACCGGCGTGATACGCCTCGGCCTGAATGCCGTTGCGTTCAAGGTGTTCGGCGATGTGCTCAGCGGTTTTCTGCAAGGTCACGTAGACGATGCTCGGCTGCCCCGGACGATCGCTCATCCACTCCACCAGACGCCGCCGCTTGTCCTGGCCGCGCACCGGTTCGACCAACAGGTTGAGGTTGGGCCGATAGAAGCCGGTGGTCACCACATCGTCGGCAGCAATCGCGAATTTGGCCTGCATGTCAGCGATGACTTTCGGCGTTGCCGTGGCCGTCAGCAACAAGGTTTGCGGGATGTTGAACTGGCGCTGGTAGTCCGGCAGCTTGAGGTAGTCGGGGCGAAAGTTATGGCCCCATTCCGAGATGCAATGCGCCTCGTCCACCACCAGCAACGAGATCGGCACCTGCTGCAAAAAGTTGCGAAAGCGCTCGTTCTTCAAACGCTCCACCGAGATCATCAAAATCTTCAATTCACCCGAACGGGCGCGGGCCATCACGTCATTGGCATCATCGCGACTCTGCGCAGAATCGATGCTGCCTGCGGATATGCCATGACGCTGCAAGAAGGCCAGTTGATCCTGCATCAGCGCCAGTAACGGCGAGACCACCAACGTCAGGTGCGGCAGCATCAGCGCCGGCAATTGATAACAAATCGACTTGCCGGAACCGGTGGGAAAAATCGCCGCCGCCGAACGCCCGGCCAGCACCGCGCTGATCGCCGTCTCTTGTCCGGGTCGAAACTGTGGAAAACCAAAAACCTGTTCCAGGGTGTTGTGCATTCGCTGTCACTCCATTGACTGCTGCCATGCCAACAGCCTAGCGGGCGATCGCAGCGAGTCGAGAAAAGGTCGGGGCCAAATCGATTCGGAATGATACAGCGGATGCCACGAACACCGTGGCACTCTGTGGGAGCGAGCCTGCTCGCGAAGAGGCCAGCCGGCACACCACAAAGCTTAAAAAATCAGGGACGCAACACCGCCATCCGCAACTGCTCATTGAGCATCTGCTCATGCACGCCTTGGCTCTTGCTCGCCCACAACGCATGGGCCGGGCTGATGTCGCCGGTGAATGCCGCCGCCAACTGACGCAGATCAGCGACGCTGCGCACACACGGACAGAACAGTTGCTCATCACAATTCTGACTGGCGTTGCGATAGGTGCGCAGCAATCCCTCCCAGAGGCCATCGCGCACGTGGCGAATCGACTTCAGTTGCACGTGCGGCACACCGAGTCGCTGCTCAAGCCCTTCTTCATCGAGTGCTTCACTGGCCAACAGGGCTTTGGCGAACATCAACACCTCACCGCGCGACGCCGTGTCCATGCTCGCCTGGCTGATGAGTGCCTCCGGCCAATCGGTGCGATCGAGACGGTCCAGCACCCATGCATTGCCAACGTCCGAGGCCATGGTCAAACGGCAAGTGCTCAGCCCGAGCAATAAAATCGCGGCCATTCGTAGCCAATGCATACCTAATTCCCTTTAAGCGCGTGTCAGACGTTTGGAAACGCCCTACAGATTCTGGCGCGCACGATACAGCGCTTTAGCGCGAATCGCCTGACAAACAAGTAGGAATTATTACGCCTAAGGGTTTTGGCCTGAAAAAGCTGCGAAAACACGTAGGGCATTTCCTCAAACCACGGAAAAACCCCTACGAATACTGTCCATTGCGGCTGTCTTGTCCCACAGAGAAACGCCCTTCTATAGTGGCCGGCGCGGCTGCAAACACTCTGCCGGCCCGCCCCCAGCGCCTTCGAACAGGACATGCCTCACCATGATCAACCGCTATCGCCCACTCAAGACCTGCTACAGCGAAAACCCGGTGCTGCTTATCGACAGCCACTCCAGCCAGACTGACTTGATCAATGCCGCCGATCAGCGTTTACGCGCGGCCGGTGATTTGCTGGAAACGCTCTACTGCTTATGTTTCAAACAGGCTGACGTGAAAGACATTCCCAACATCGTCAATGCACTTTATCTGCTGGTGCAGGATGGCTGCGACTTGCTTGAAGTGGCCAAACAGAGGCCAGCGCAGTCGGCATACAACTAGATCACTCCAGGTCAGCGCTATATCTCCTTGGGCAGGAATCCAACAATGAATGTTACGAACGATGAGTTCGATCCAGCGAGTGACGAGGATGCCTACACGGCTTGGTTAATCCGACAGGTTCAAGCCAGCCTTGATGATCCTCGCCCCAGCATTCCCGATGAGGTATCCAGAGCATTGATGGCTGATAAACGCGCTCGTTTAAAACAGAAGGTCGATCAGCGGCGATGACCTATCAAATCTACGTCCCGTTCCTACAAGGACAGACTCCTTGTCTTCTATCGGCTTCGTGTAGCTGATCTCTATAGTCGTGGCTGTCGCTGCTAATCAGCGGCTCGGGCTTGGTCACCCGATTGGATCGTGTATACGCATGCGCTGTATGCTGCCGGCACTCATTTGCCTGCAGTTTATGGTGACTGTGTTTGGGACACCTTCGGGTGTGCCGGGTATGTGCACGATCCTCACCGGTTGACCAACCCGAACACAGTTGCCTCCTGTCGCTTGGTCACGATGTGGTGGCTTCACCTGAAGCATATGAGGATCAAAAAATGAAAACATGGAATCAATTCACCACTGATCGCTACCGCCCACTCGAATCCAACCTCACCGACTCCAAGCCTCTGCTCATCGACACCGAGGCCAACCCGCAAGACATCCTCGAATGCGCCGTCCAGCGCCTGCGCGCTTCGAGCGACCTGCTACGCACCCTCTACTGCCTCAGCTTCAAACAAGCCGACGTCGAAGACATCCCCCACATCACCCACGCCCTCTATCTGCTGACGCAGGATGGCTGTGACCTGCTGCAGGTTGCGCAGCAGCGGATGCTCAATTGGAAAGCTCCGACCGGAGCTTGAGTGATCACACCGCTCTCACCTATTCGTCGAGAGCGGTAAATAAGGTAATCAACCATCGGAGTAACCATGAGCAAATTTTTTGATGAGCTGATGGAAAGCGTCCAGGAAATGGACGAGATCTTAAGGAGGGAGCGTCGCGCTTCCAGTCCGACCTCTACACCGAAAACAGACGACAAGACCACGTTGTCGCTTGAGCAAAAGCGAGCCTGCTACGACAAGCCACTTCCTTCACGTGAGTCAGCTCTCGAAAAGAACCGTAGAAACAGAAACTGAATGGAAATCACAGCCTCCATAAGTGGCAGTATTCTGGCTGTATATCCTAAAAGCAGTGGAAATAATGCCATTTAAAAACTCGAACACTGCAGATCCGCTCTACCCTGCACCCTTCAACTTAAGTGCTATTATTCTGGCAGTTAAGGTTAAAAAATGAAGGAATACTGCCACCATGGCCAAGAAAACAGCGCCGCTTTTGCCCTCCACGGCTCGACTTCTGGTCGACTTTGGCGAACGCCTGAAGCTGGCTCGCCTGCGCCGAAAATTGACGGCCAAGCAAGTCGCTGAACGATCTGGCATGTCGCTGACAACCTTGCGCAATGTGGAGACGGGAGGATCAGGAGTGACCATCGGTGCCTACCTTTCGGTCATGCAAGTGTTGGGGTTGGAGAAGGATCTGAACAAACTCGCTGCAGCCGATGAGATGGGACGCCAGTTGCAGGATGCGCAGTTAATGCCTGCAACACGATCCGCAACCAAAAAAGCCCAGCGAGTACGAGCAGCCAGTGCGGTAAAAAAGGGCGCATCCGAACACGCCGGGACTTCAAACGTTATCGATGCCGCCACTACCACGAAAATTCCGGCTGACTTCCCATTCAACACACACTCACTCTCCAGCCTTTTGAACAAGAAGAAAAAGGCCGGCCCCCCAACAGGTGAAGAATGACGCTGATTGCTGTTTATGCAGACTGGGAATCCTTGAAAGGCGCCAGACGCCTCGGATTTCTACACGCAAGGAAAACACGCAACACCAACATGTTCGACTTTGAGTACGACTCGAAAGCGCTGGCCGATCCCGAGTTGAGCTTCATAACTCTAGACCCCCGCATCGGCCCCTTCGAAGGCCGCCAATTCCCCGGCGAACATCAGAGCCGCTTTGGCGTCTTTGCAGACTCAAGCCCCGATCGTTGGGGCCAACTGCTGATGAAACGCCGATTGGAAAGGGACATTCGCGACGGCTTGCTCCCCAGCAACAGCAAGTTGTTTGAATCCGATTACCTGCTTGGCGTCCACGACCTTTTCCGTGTCGGCGCTCTTCGCTACAAACTCAATGACGAAGGCAACTTCCTCGACGACCGCGACGGCGTTGCCGCCCCACCCTTTGTCGAGCTACGCGCGTTAGAGCAGGCAAGTCTCGCCCTGGAAAACGATAGGGACAACACAGCCACCGAGGGCCGCGAATGGCTAAGAATGCTCATCGCACCTGGCGGCTCGCTGGGCGGCGCAAGACCGAAAGCCAGCGTAGTCGACGAGTTCGGCCAACTGTGGATCGCCAAATTCCCAAGTACTAGGGATGACTACGATGTTGGCGGTTGGGAATTTGTAGTAAACGCTTTGGCGGTCAACTGTGGTCTACGTGTTGCGACCGGTATGGCCCGACGCTACGCAAGCGATCACCACTGCTTCCTGGTGAAGCGTTTCGACCGAACCGAACGCGGCGGCCGACATCACTTCGCATCAGCCATGACCATGACCAACCGTGTCGACGGCGACGACGCCTCAACCGGCGCCAGCTATCTAGAGTTGGCGGAAGTGATCATGGAACACGGCTCGGAACCCAACACCGACCTCCGTGAACTCTGGTCACGAATCGTCTTCAACATCCTGGTCTCCAACACCGACGATCACCTGCGAAACCATGGTTTTATTCTGGATCCTGGTCGGGGTTGGCGATTGTCGGCAGCGTATGACATGAATCCGATGGCACATGCGGATGGGTTGAAGCTGAACATCACGGACTCCGATAACGCCTTGGATTTGGAGCTAGCGAGGGAAGTGGCAGAGTATTTTCGGGTTAGCCAAGAAGATGCCAAAAAAGTTATTGAACGTTTTCACCAAGTGATTAGCCAGTGGCAGACACTGGCTGGAGCCTTGGGACTGCCAAGGCGTGAGCAGGACGGTATGGCTTCAGCGTTTGAGGTAATGGGTTAACAGAACGGAGACGCAACCGCGCACGCCGTCGAAACTGATACTCCATATGATCTCCAAACGCCTAATCTCTTTTTTCCGCTTCGAAAAGACACAAACGAAATGTCTAGCCATCCCCGACGTGTGACTACCCAGTCAGCACAGCCGGTTCCCAATGCTAATCAACGATAGCAAAGGTTAACCTACTGGCAATCCGCCTTCTTTTCGGTTTAATCTATATCCAGCAGTTTTTTACGAAAAATTGGAGTTGCCAACTATGGATGGAAAACAATGAATACCAATTACTATTATAGATGTTTTTCTGCCGACAGCGTGATAGCTCTCAATCTACTATGTCAATTTGTTTCCATACCGGCTCAAATATTGACGATTATTACTCGCTCGCTTCTCAAAATCCCATGCGAAAATCTAACCTTAAACCATACGATTAAATTTGCTTGCCTTTCAAAATCAAAAATTGAAATCCAGCAAAAAATCCATCAGCAAGCATTTAATTAAAATGGCCACTATCTATAATTCTGACGCTAGAAAACTCAACAAGCTGATAGCAGACAACTCTATCGACACAACAATAACCTCGCCACCTTACTTTGACATGAAGGATTATGGGCACAAAAATCAAATTGGATTTGGCCAAGACTATAACGCCTACCTTGAAGACTTGAGTAAGGTAATGAAGTCAGTATTCACCGCCACGAAGGAAAGTGGATCTTTATGGGTAATTATTGACACGTTTAAACGAAATGATACTGTCATCCCGTTACCATTTGACTTCTCTAGGATCGCTACTGAAGCAGGATGGAAATTACAAGACATCATTATATGGAAAAAAGACAAAACTGTGCCTTGGTCTCGAAAGGGTGCAACAAGAAAAATTTTTGAATACGTATTGTTTTTCACCAAGAGTTCGAATTTTAAATACTACTCAGATAGAACCAGAGACACAAAAGATCTTAAAGAATGGTGGATTAAGTACCCTGAACGCTATAGCCCCTTTGGTAAAAGTCTTGAAGAAATCTGGGAGTTCAGTATTCCGACACAAGGCTCATGGGGTGAAGGGTACATAAAACACTTTTGCCCTCTTCCGGAAGATCTAGTGCGACGGATAATCACGCTCACTACTGATGAGGGAGACATGATTCTCGATCCTTTTTCTGGTTCGGGTACTGTGCCAGCGCAAGCAGCATTTATGAAAAGAGACTATTCAGGCTTCGAGCTAAATGCTGAATATGTAAAAATGTTCAAAACATATTTGAAAAAAAACCTAAAAAGTCGAGTAATCGAGTATGAAAGATCAACACATTCGCCATCACAAGAAGAATTCAAAGAAAACATAATCAAACTTAGAATCTTAAAATTCGCCAAGGTACTAATAAAAAAATCTAAAATTTACGACATATCTATATCCCACATTCTCGCAATTCGAAGTGACGAAACAAAATTAGGCGCACATCAAGTATCCGCCGCAAAATATATAGTTCTTATTGAACCAACCAACACCATTGAGCAAATAAAAGAAGAACTTTCAAAAATCATTGGATGCGCACCCTTATCAAAATTTGGAATATCCGCAGAGCTTATTATAAAAACTGAATTTTCCGAATTTGAATCCGAATGTGAAAATCAAGAACTTTACATTTACTCAACATCCAACACACACAAATTCAAAGAAAAAACCGCAAATAAAAAAATAAAAATTAATGAAAAAGCGATTATCAGCAATATAGAAATTTCGATTAACGAAACAGCTTACAGGAGTATATAAATGAACATGGCCGTGAAATTACGCAAACCAAGAAAAAAGATGACAGCCGAGCAAAAGTTAGCGGCGAAGAAAAAAAGAGAAGCGGCGAAGTTCAGGCTAGCACCAAAAGAAATATTCACAATATCGGGTTTTAAATACATAAAATCTGAAAACAAAGAGTTTAAATTTGTAACCACGCACTCAAGCCGAACGACCGAACTAGACGGCATATACGTACATCAAAATATAATCGTCATTGTTGAAGACACTGTTTCGTCTTCTCCAAATGAGCACCTCGCAAAAAAATGCGTAATATTCTCCCTTATAAATGAACATCCAATAGAATTTATTAAATGTCTATGCGAACAAATACCGGAGTTCAAGGAATACATTTCAAGCAACGACTTCACTGAAAAAGATTACATTATTCGGCTAGCCTACTTCAGCATGAACAAAGTCGGTGATGAACACAAAGAAAATGCCAACAAACATGATGTATACATAATAGAACGACCACTCACAAATTATTTTATCGCCCTTGCAAAAACCTTACACCAAACTACAAAGTATGAAATATTTAAATATCTAAATATAAAATATTCTGACATCGGACAAAACAAAGGGAAATCGAGAAACACAAGTCGTTCCCATAGCTACGAAGCGTTCCTCTTACCCGAAGAGAATAGCAGTTACCCTACTGGGTACAAAGTTGTCACCTTCTATGCCGACCCTAAGTCGCTACTAGAAAAAAGTTATGTATTACGCAAGAATGGTTGGCTGACTCCAAATCTTTCTTATCAAAGAATATTGGACAGTAAGAAAATCAAGAATATGCGTAAGTACCTTTCCGACAAAGGTCGCGTATATGTAAATAACATCATAGCAACTCTCCCCGCGGAGACTAAATTTGATGACCCAGCTACATCCAACCAACTTCGACAGGATCAGCTAGACGAGACGAAACCTGTCAGGGTTACTTTGCCCGACGAGTTCAACATCATCGGCATCATTGATGGCCAGCATAGAATCTTCTCTTACCACGAAGGTGTTGATGCTCACGAACTTCAAATTAAAAAACTACGATCAAAGCAAAACTTATTAGTAACAGGAATTATTCACCAACCAAATATATCTGACCAAGATAGAGTTCAATTTGAGGCGAGACTTTTTCAGGAGATCAATAGCCAACAGACTAAAGTCAAATCTTCTCTAACACAGGAGATTGAGCTGATTGTAAATCCATACTCAACTGTTGCCATAGCTAAAGCCGTCGTATCTAGACTATCAAAAGCCGGCGCCTTAAAAGAAAAACTTGAAGAACATATATTTGACACAGAAAACAAGCTCAAAATATCATCCATTGTCACATATGGTCTAAAACCACTCGTTAAACGTGATGGTGATGACTCCCTTTTCCATGCATGGTCTAATTCCGAGCAGAAAGCAAATCTTTTATTGCATAAAAGAGAAGCCTTGGACGCGTACATTGACTTCTGCACTAATGAAATAAATTTGTTACTCAACGCCGTTAAGTTTAACTCTCTTCAATATTGGAGAGTAAATGACGACTCAAAAATTCTCACACCTACATCTGTTAATGGCTTTTTGAGTGCTTTGCGACTGATTATTAAAAATGGCCGCCCAAGGGATGTAGATACTTATAGAACTCAATTGGAAAAAATTTCTGAGTTTGACTTCAAAATATATAAATCAAGCCAATGGAACCAACTTGGAATTAAGCTTTTCTCACAATACTTTTAATTATAAAAAAAGCCGCCCCTAAAGGCGGCTTTTTCATTCACAACAAACCAATCTTACAACTTCGGCCCTGCAGCCTTGATCGCGTCGCTAACTTCAAACTTTTTGAAGTTCTCGATGAACAGACCGGCCAGTGCTTTCGCAGCCTCGTCGTACGCAGCCTTGTCAGCCCAGGTGTTGCGTGGGTTAAGCAGGTTGGTTTCAACGCCCGGTACGGCCAGTGGCACGTCGAGGTTGATGGTGTCGAGGTGTTCAGTGGCTGCACCGATCAGCGCGCCGCTCTGGATCGCTGCGATCACTGCGCGAGTGGTCGGGATGTTGAAGCGTTTGCCGACGCCGTAGCCGCCGCCGGTCCAGCCGGTGTTGACCAGGTAGACCTTGGAGCCGAAGCCACGGATGCGCTTGATCAGCAGCTCAGCGTACTCGCCAGCTGGACGCGGGAAGAACGGTGCGCCGAAGCAGGTGGAGAAGGTCGACTTGATGCCGCTGCCCGAACCCATTTCAGTCGAGCCCACCAGTGCGGTGTAGCCGGACAGGAAGTGGTAGGCCGCTTGTTCTTCGTTGAGGATCGACACTGGCGGCAGTACGCCGGTCAGGTCGCAGGTCAGGAAGATTACAGCGTTTGGCTCGCCACCGAGGTTGTGCTCGGAACGCTTGGCAACGTGCTCCAGCGGGTACGCGGCGCGGCTGTTCTGGGTCAGGCTGACATCGGCGTAGTCGGCGTGCTTGGCGTCGTCGATAACGACGTTTTCCAGTACAGCGCCGTGCTTGATGGCTTTCCAGATAACCGGCTCGTTCTTCTCGGAGAGGTCGATGCACTTGGCATAGCAACCGCCTTCGATGTTGAACACCACGCCTTCGCCCCAGCCGTGTTCGTCGTCACCGATCAGGTAACGGCTTTCGTCGGCCGACAGGGTGGTTTTACCGGTGCCCGACAGACCGAAGAACAGGGTCACGTCGCCTTCTTCGCCGATGTTGGCAGCGCAGTGCATTGGCAGCACGTCAGCGGCCGGCAGCAGGAAGTTCTGCACGGAGAACATGGCTTTCTTCATCTCACCGGCGTAACGCATGCCGGCGATCAACACTTTCTTCTGTGCGAAGTTGAGGATCACGCAACCGTCGGAGTTGGTGCCGTCACGCTCAGGCACGCACTCGAAGTTGGCCACGTTGAGCACTTGCCACTCTTCACGACCGGCCGGGTTGTACTGGGCCGGGTTGATGAACAGGCAACGACCGAACAGATTCTGCCAGGCAGTCTGAGTGGTCATTTTCACGGCCAGGTAGTGATCTTCCGCCGCGCCTACATGCACGTGGGACACAAAGTGCTCTTGCGCGTTGTTGAATGCTTCTACGCGAGCCCACAGCGCGTCGAACTTATCGGCCGGGAACTTGCGGTTGATCGGGCCCCAGGCAATAGCGGCCTGGGTGGAAGGCTCTTCAACGATGAAACGGTCAACAGGCGAACGACCGGTGCGGTGACCAGTGCGAACAACCAGAGCGCCGGTATCGGCAAGCTCGCCCTCACCGCGGTTCAGGGCTTCTTTTACCAGATCATCAACACTCAGATCGGTGTACACGGCGTTATTGGCTTGCGTCATGAGGTTCCCCGTCGGCCAGTGGCCGAGTGTGCTCCAAACGTTTTGTAGTAGAAAGTCGTGCACTACTACCGCGAAAAAAGTGGGCCGGATTATGCCAGAAAAGCCCAAAAAGAGTAGGGTCCTCCCGTCGTAACGGCGAAATTCCGTCGTTACGCAGTGAATTTACCTGCGCTGAACCGTTTTAGTGCCGGGTATCTGACGGCGTGTCGACGCCTGCGCCAGCGAACAATTGAGCAATATCGGCCGCGTCGAACAGGTACTGCTGATTGCAGAACTGGCAATCGATCTCGATAGTACCGCCGTTCTCTTGAACCAATTGTTGTGCATCCTCAAGACCCAGACTGACCAGCGCGTTGCCCGAACGCTCGCGCGAGCAGGTGCAACGGAAACGCAGGTTCTGCACATCGAACAGGCGCACTTGCTCTTCATGGTAGAGGCGATGCAGCACGGTTTCGTTGTCCAGGCTCAATAACTCATCGGCGGTCAGTGTGCTCGCCAGTGCGGTGAGGTGCTGCCAGCTGGCGGCGCGCTCTTCTTCGTCTTTCAAGCGATCGGCCGGCAGTTGTTGCAGCAGCATCCCGCGGGCACGACGGCCATCGGCGAACAGCTTGAAGCGCGTACCGACCTGTTGCGACATGACGAAATAGTTGGTGAAGCATTCCGACAGGGTTTCGCCGTCGAGATCGACAATGCCCTGGTAGCGCTGACCGACAGTCGGGTCGACGGTCAGGGTCAGGTCACCGCCCGGCATCAGATCGGCAAGGGTCGCGTCCGGCGCGATCTGCTCGGCGTTGTAACGCGCCAGGCCACGGATATCGCGCTCGCTGGAACATTCGATCATCAGCAGCGGGATCGGGCCTTCGGAACGCGCCTGCAGAATCAGCAAGCCATCGAACTTCAGCGTGCCTACCAGCAACGAGGCGGCCGCCATCAATTCGCCCAGCAGTTGCGCCACTGGCTCCGGGTACGGGTGCTTGGCGAGAACCTCGGCGTAGCTGCGTTCAAGCGCAACCAGTTCGCCGCGCGTGTCGCTGTCATCGAAGATGAAACGTTGGGTGAAATCGGTATCCGCTAGGTCGGTCATAATTTTGGGTATCTGAATGTGGTGACAAAATGGTTACAAGACGTGAAAATTTGCGCTTCTTGGCACTCTTTTTGGTGCCGACTGCTGTGCCATGGGAGGCATTTTATGAACAATCCGGGTTTGTTCCAATCTAGGTGGAACCTCGGCCGGCTGGTTCTGTGCAACGTAGTGCCGTTGGCGCTACTGGCTTTCTGGTTATGGCCTACGGGCAACTCGCTGTGTGTGATTTTCGACGAGTGGCTGTTCCGCTCGCTCAATGCACCGCTTGCCAGCAACCCGATATGGCTCCACATCTGGGCAATTGCAAGTCTGCGCCCATTCGACATCGTTGTCGGACTGATCCTGCTGACGCTGCTGATCAAGGGTGACTGGGTGTTCAAGGCCATTGACGTGCGTCGCGCATTCTTCGGTTTTTTCTCGATCCTGTTGTTGATGGTGGTGATCCGCGCGCTGTTTTCCAAGTTCGCCGACCATATGGACTGGCAACACAGCAGCCCGTCGATGGTGCTCGAAGGCGCGGTGCATATCAGCGATTACTTCCCGCACCTGGAGAAAACCTGGGAGCTGAAGGATCGCTCCGGCCAGAGTTTTCCGGGTGATCATGCTTCAGTGCTGTTGATCTGGGCGCTATTTATGGGCGTGTTCAGTCGTACGGTCGGCCAGTTTCTGACGATCTGGGGTCTGGCGCTGCTGTTCATGCTGCCGCGCCTGGTGGCCGGTGCGCATTGGGGTCAGGACGATTACATCGGCGGTCTGCTGCTGGCGGTGTGGGCGTTGGGTTGGGGTTACTACACGCCGTTTGCGTATCACGCCTCGAACTTCTGGCTGAAGGTGACGGCGCCGATCTTTTCGCTGGTGGGCAAGTTGCCGCTGGTTTCGCGGATGAGTGTGGTGCGTAGCGCCTGATATCGAGCTGTCTTCGGCGAGGGCTACGCCCGCGATTCGCGAGCAGGCTCGCTCCCACATTAGAATGCAGTTTCCTGTGGGAGCGAGTTGGCTCGCGAAGAGGCCAGCACCAACAACGCGATTATTCGTCGTTACTGCTACCGCGAAACTTGAACAAATCCCGCCGCTGTTTCTTGCTCGGCTTGCCGTCAGTGCTCACGCCCAACGCACCCGCCTTGCGCATCGCCGCGGCTGCTTCACGCTTGGCAATACTTGCCTCGGTCTCTGCATACAGCGTCTGCGCCTCCGGGGCGCCACGTCGCACAATCGACAAAGCTTCAACCTTCACCGTACGCACTTCAAACCCGGTACGAATCTCGAACTCATCGCCAATGCGTGGCTCTTTGCCAGGCTTGCAGCGTTCGCCGCGACAATGCACCTTGCCGCTCTCGATCGCCGCTTTGGCCAAGGCGCGGGTCTTATAAAAACGCGCAGCCCACAGCCACTTGTCGAGACGGACCTTGTCGTCCTCTTCGCTTTTTTGTGCCATTTGAATTCCTCGTTCGGCCAGTAGTCGGAACTGTACTACCGTTTCTGTCGGGCGCAAGAACTCGGCCCTCCAGATAGACTGTGATCTTGGCCGGTACATCGGCATGGAGTGATCGAGTGACTAAATTTCCGTCTTCATTAACCTCACCCAAGGCCGGTTGCCAAGGGTGTCAGCAAAGCGAACCGCTGGGCTTCGATTTTTCCTTCGCCTACCAACCCATCGTGGATCTGCGCGACCAGTCGGTTTTCGCCCATGAAGCGCTGGTTCGCGGTGTGAAGGGTGAAGGCGCACTCACTGTGTTGGATCAGGTTACAGAAGATAACCGCTACCGTTTCGACCAGCTCTGCCGGACCCGCGCCATCGAAGGTGCGGCCGATCTTAATATGCAGACACACTTGTCGATCAACTTCATGCCCAACGCGGTCTATCGTCCAGAGTTATGCATTCGCAGTACCCTGGAGGCGGCAAAAAAACACCGTTTCCCTATCGACCGGCTGATTTTCGAAACCCTGGAAAGCGAGCACGTAGATAACTATCGCCATTTGACCAATATTCTGCGTGAATACCGCGAATTCGGCTTCAAGACTGCCATCGACGATTTCGGTGCCGGTTATTCGGGGCTCAATCTGCTGGCTGATTTCCAACCGGACCTGATCAAACTCGACATGGCGCTGATCCGCAATGTCGATCAAGACCGTGTTCGTCAGGCGATCGTCCGGGGGATTGTCACAATCTGTGCGGAGTTGGACGTTACAGTCATTGCCGAAGGCATCGAGAGCGCCGGTGAACGGGATTTCCTGGCGGACTGTGGAATATTTCTGATGCAGGGCTACTGGTTCGCCAAACCTGCATTCAAAGCGTTGGCCCAGGTTTCACCTGAGGCCTGGACACGTTAATCGTTGGTTTTTTCTATTGAAGACATTTGATCATTTGACCGTTGTCGGTCTGCGTGAGTGGGTGGCGCTCCCTGATCTGGGAGTCGCAGGCCTGCGAGCGAAAATCGACACCGGCGCCAGCACCTCCAGCCTGCATGCCACCGACATCGAACCGTTCGAACGCGACGGTGAGAAATGGGTGCGCTTCACCGCGCACCTCGGCACGGTGGTGCAGTTGCGTCACCGCCGCTGCGAAGCGCCACTGGTGACGCGCAAAACCATCAAAAGCTCCAACGGCCATGCCCAGGAGCGCTATGTGATCAGCACCACTCTGGCTTTGGGTGATCGGGTCTGGCCGATCGAGTTCACCCTCGCCTGCCGCAAATCCATGCGCTATCGCCTGTTGCTCGGTTCCAAAGCCCTGATCGATGGCCAACTGGTCGTCAATCCGGGCATCAAGTATGTACAAGACAAGCCGGTGTTCCCGGTATCTACCTCCTCCACAGGTGTTGCATGAAGATCGCTGTGCTGTCGCGGAACCCGCGTCTGTATTCCACCCGCCGTCTGGTCGAAGCCGGAACCGAGCGCGGGCATGAAATGGTAGTGATCGACACCTTGCGCGCCTACATGAACATCGCCAGCCACAAGCCGCAGATCCACTATCGCGGCAAACCGCTGGAAGGCTTTGACGCGGTGATTCCTCGGATCGGTGCGTCGGTGACGTTCTACGGCTGCGCGGTGTTGCGCCAGTTCGAAATGATGGGGGTATTCCCGCTCAACGAATCGGTGGCCATCGCCCGTTCGCGGGACAAGTTGCGTTCGCTGCAACTGCTGTCGCGGCGCGGCATCGGTCTGCCGGTGACCGGGTTTGCCCACTCGCCGGATGACATTCCCGATCTGATCGACATGGTCAACGGTGCGCCATTGGTGATCAAAGTGCTGGAAGGCACGCAAGGTATCGGCGTGGTGCTGTGCGAAACCGCCACGGCGGCAGAGTCGGTGATCGAGGCGTTCATGGGCCTGAAGCAGAACATCATGGTTCAGGAGTACATCAAGGAAGCGGGCGGTGCGGATATTCGTTGCTTCGTGGTCGGTGACAAAGTCATCGCGGCAATGAAGCGTCAGGCCAAACCGGGTGAGTTCCGCTCCAACCTGCATCGCGGCGGCAGCGCCAGCCTGATCAAGATCACCCCAGAGGAACGCATGACCGCGTTGCGCGCGGCGAAGGTCATGGGCCTGGCGGTGGCGGGCGTGGATATCCTGCGCTCCAATCACGGGCCGCTGGTGATGGAAGTGAATTCGTCGCCGGGGCTGGAAGGGATCGAGACCACCACCGGGAAGAATGTGGCGGGGATCATCATTGAGCACCTTGAGAAGAATGGCGGGCCGAATATGACTCGGACAAAAGGCAAGGGCTAGAGCAACAGCCCCTCACCCTAACCCTCTCCCAGGGGGAGAGGGGACTGATTGGGGGATATTGGAGAACTACGCCGACCTGATCCTGCTGTGCCGAATCCATAATCGACTCGGTCATTCAGGTCGATGTATTACGCCAGACACCTCGGTCGGCCCCTCTCCCTCCGGGAGAGGGGCAGATTGGGGGATGATTAAGAGATACGCCGACTTGATCTTGCTGTACCGGATCCATAATCGACTCAGTCTTTCAGGTCGATGTATGACGCAAAACACCTCGGTCGGCCCCCTCTCCCTACGGGAGAGGACTGGGGTGAGGGGCTTTTGATCTACACAGCGTCCCTAGGCAACATCAACCCCAACGGCAACCTCACCCGCGCCTCCAGTCCTCCCCCGGACCGATTGCGCAGTTCAACATTGCCGCCATGCATCGAAGCAATCCGCTTCACAATCGCCAAACCCAAGCCAGTACCCTTCCCGCCCCGGGCACGATCGCCACGGGTAAACGGGTTGAAGATCGCCTCCAGCTCCGAAGGATCAATCCCCGCACCTCGGTCCATCACGCTCAGCACCACATACGGCGCACTGACGTCACCGGACACATAAGCCGCGACTTCAACGTGACCGCCGGCATGGTTCAAGGCGTTGCCAATCAGGTTGTTCAGCAAGCGTTTCATCGATACCCGACGCAGCGGAAACGGCTGAATCGGCTCCAGACGCAAACGCACCTTCTCTTCGTTCTGGTTGTAGGGCGCCGCGACCTCGCGCACCAGATCAGTCAGATCCACCTCTTCCACCGATTCGTCGCGACCATCGCGAATAAACGCGAGGAACTGGTCGAGAATCGCATCCATGTCTTCGATGTCCCGGACCATGTCGTCGGTCAGGTCATTGCGGTCGCCCATCAATTCCAGCGACAGGCGCAACCGCGTCAACGGTGTGCGCAAGTCATGGGACACGCCGGCCAGCATCAACTCACGCTCGCGTCCGGCCTGCTCGACGTCTTCGGCCATCTGGTTAAAAGCGCGATACACCTCGGTCATCTCGCTCGGCGTATCGCTGATCGGCAGACGTACGCTGCGACCCTGACCGAGTTGCCGGGCGGCATAGACCAGACGCTTCAAGGGTTGGTTGAGCTGACTGACGAAAATCCACGCCGACGCCGTCGACAGCAAGCCGATGGCGAGGAACCAGCCGAGCACGTTCCAGATTTTCTGGCCGCGCAAAGGATGCGGATACAGCGGCACCTTCAGCCAGCCGTCACCGAGGCTCGGTGCGCGCACCCACAACGCCGGCGGCGAGTGCATGCGCAAACGCACTTCAGTGTCGGCGCCCAGCTCCGCCTGCATTTGTCGCTGATAGATTTCGCTGTACGGCCAATGCTGCTCACCTTCCGGCACACCGGCGCCCACGACCCGGATCAGGGTGGCGGCATCCGCGATCTTCGCGCGGTTTTCTTCGTCGGCAGCCCAATAGGCACGCAGCGTCAGGGCGACGCCGTGGCTGTATTGGCGATCCACCAGCACGTCCTCGTTCATCAACAGATAAACCAGGGTCAGCGCCTTGGAAAACAGCACGACGATGAGCACCAGCCAGAGGGTGCGGGAGAAAAAGCTTTGGGGGAACCAGACGGGGGTTTTCATCTATAACCGCTACACACTTGCAGGAGCGAGCAATGCTCGCATATTGCGGATTGCGAGTCTGCGGGCATGGCCGTTCGACCAAAACCTGCAGACCCGCTCCTACAAATCGCCGATCACTTGGTGGCGGCGCCATCCGGTACGAACACGTAGCCCACACCCCAGACAGTCTGGATATAGCGCGGCTTCGATGCATCAGGCTCGATCATGCGGCGCAGACGGGAAATCTGCACGTCGATGGAACGCTCGAGGGCATCCCACTCGCGGCCACGGGCCAGGTTCATCAGTTTGTCGCGGGTCAGCGGCTGACGCGCGTTCATCACCAGGGCCTTGAGTACCGCAAACTCACCGGTGGTGAGCATGTGCACTTCGTCGCCGCGTTTCAGTTCGCGGGTGGCCAGCGACAACACGTAATCACCGAAGGTGACGTTTTCGTCTTCGCTGCCCGGCGCGCCGGGTACCGGTGCGGCCTGACGACGCAGTACAGCTTTGACCCGCGCCATCAGTTCGTCCGGGTTGAACGGCTTGGCCAGATAATCGTCGGCGCCCAGCTCCAGACCCTTGATACGGCTCATCTCATCGCCCTTGGCGGTGAGCATGATAATCGGGATCTGGTTGTTCGCGGCCCGCAGACGCCGGCACGCGGTCAGACCGTCTTCGCCGGGCAGCATCAGGTCGAGGACGACCAGATTGAAAACTTCACGCGACAGCAGACGATCCATCTGCTCGGTGTTCGGTACGGTACGGGCGCGGTAGCCCTTGCTGACGAAAAAACGTTCCAGCAGGCTGCTCAGCCCCGGATCGTCGTCAACGATGAGAATTTTTTCGCCTTCAGCAGTTTGTGCAGTGCTGCTCATTGGATGCTCCTTTTAGCTCGGCGCGCATTATGGCGTAGCTGCCGTTATACGCACCGTGTGCATTGTTAGCAGATTTTTCCTTCACTGCCAGAAAACCGGGGTTTATGCCTACAGACTGCGACGCCCCCGAATGACAGAACGCTGGTTATAATGCGCGGCGTTTTGTGCCAGGCAACGTCTGAATCGTTACCGCAGGTGGCAGGCTTTTTTTCCTGTCCTGCGCAGTAATTGTTCGATTTCACGGGTCAATGGCCTGCCTTTTGACCCAGGCAGCGGCAATTTTCTAGCCGCTCAACCAGACTCCGGGCCTTTATTTCCGTGCCTGAGAGCCTGATTTCACAATATGTCAGGTGGTTTTATGGACAGCATCAACAGCCGCATTGCCGAGGAACTCGGCGTACGCCCACAACAGGTCGAAGCGGCCGTCGCGCTACTCGATGAAGGCTCTACCGTTCCCTTCATCGCCCGTTACCGGAAAGAAGTCACCGGCAGCCTCGATGACACTCAGTTGCGTCATCTGGAAGAGCGCCTGCGCTACCTGCGAGAACTCGACGAACGGCGCATCAGCATCCTCGCCAGCATCGAGGAGCAAGGCAAACTCACCCCTGCCCTTGAGCGCGACATCAAACTCGCCGACACCAAGACCCGCCTCGAAGACTTGTACCTGCCGTACAAGCAGAAGCGCCGCACCAAGGGCCAGATCGCCCTGGAAGCCGGCCTCGGCGACCTGGCCGACGGCCTGTTCAACGACCCGAACCTGCCCCCGGAAACCGAAGCCGCACGCTTCGTCGACGCCGAAAAAGGCGTGGCCGATGTGAAAGCCGCTCTGGAAGGCGCCAAGTACATCCTCATGGAGCGCTTCGCCGAAGACGCCAGCCTGCTGGAAAAACTGCGTAACTACCTGAAGCAGGAAGCGACCCTCAGTGCCCGCGTCATCGCTGGCAAGGAAGAGGAAGGCGCCAAGTTCCGCGATTACTTCGAACACGACGAACCGCTGAAAAGCATGCCGTCGCACCGCGCGCTGGCGATTTTCCGTGGCCGCAACGAAGGCATCCTCAGCTCCGCGCTGAAAGTCGGCGACGAGCTGCCGGGCACCATGCACCCGTGCGAAGGCATGATCGGCCAGCAATTCAACATCCAGAACCAAAACCGCCCGGCCGACAAATGGCTCGGTGAAGTGGTGCGCTGGACGTGGAAGGTCAAGCTCTACACGCACCTGGAGACCGACCTGCTCGGCGAACTGCGTGATGGCGCCGAAACCGAGGCGATCAACGTGTTCGCGCACAACCTGCACGACCTGCTGCTGGCCGCGCCGGCCGGCCCGCGCGCAACCCTCGGTCTCGACCCGGGCCTGCGTACCGGTTGCAAGGTTGCCGTGGTCGATTCCACCGGCAAGTTGCTCGATCACGCCACGGTTTACCCGCATGTGCCGCACAACAAGTGGGATCAGACCATCGCGATCCTGGCCGCCCTGTGCGCCAAGCATTCGGTTGATCTGATCGCCATCGGCAACGGCACTGCCAGCCGCGAAACCGACAAACTGGCGATCGAACTGATCAAAAAATACCCAGCGATGAAAATGACCAAAGTCATGGTCTCCGAGGCCGGTGCATCGGTGTACTCGGCGTCGGAACTGGCGGCCAAGGAATTCCCGGATCTCGACGTGTCGATCCGTGGCGCCGTGTCCATCGCCCGTCGCCTGCAAGATCCACTGGCTGAACTGGTGAAAATCGATCCGAAATCCATCGGTGTCGGCCAGTACCAGCACGACGTTTCGCAGTTGAAACTGGCGCGTGGTCTGGACGCTGTAGTCGAGGACTGCGTGAACGCCGTCGGCGTTGATGTGAACACTGCTTCGGTGGCGCTGCTGGCGCGTATCTCCGGCCTCAACGCGACGCTGGCGCAAAACATCGTCGCGCACCGCGACGAGCACGGCGCATTCAAAACCCGCGCAGCCCTGAAGAAGGTCGCACGTCTAGGCGAAAAAACCTTCGAACAGGCCGCCGGTTTCTTGCGCGTGATGAACGGCGACAACCCGCTGGATTCCTCGGCCGTTCACCCGGAAGCCTATCCGCTGGTGCAGCGTATTGCCGCTGAAACCGACCGTGATATCCGCTCGCTGATCGGTGATGCAAGCTTCCTCAAGCGTCTGGATCCGAAGAAATTCACCGACGAGACCTTCGGTCTGCCAACCGTCACCGACATCATCCAGGAACTGGAAAAACCGGGCCGCGACCCGCGTCCGGAGTTCAAGACTGCCGAGTTCCAGGAAGGCGTCGAAGATCTGAAAGACCTGCAACTGGGGATGATCCTCGAAGGCGTGGTGACCAACGTGACTGCGTTCGGTGCCTTCGTCGACATCGGCGTGCATCAGGACGGTCTGGTGCATATCTCGGCGCTGTCGGAGAAGTTCATCAAGGATCCGCGCGAAGCGGTGAAGGCCGGTGACGTGGTCAAGGTGAAGGTCATGGAAGTCGACATTCCGCGCAAACGCGTTGGCCTGTCGATGCGCATGGGCGACACCCCGGGCGAGAAAATCGACGGTGCCCGTGGTTCGCGTCCGGGCTCGGCCCAGCGCCAGCCTTCGAACAATGCGCCACGCAAGGAAACCGCAACCGCAGCGCCAGTGAACAACGCGATGGCCTCGCTGTTCGCCAACGCCAAGCAGTTGAAGAAGCGCTGATGGAAATTCCGGCCGGGCTCGTCGAGAGCGCGTTTTTCAAGCTGTTGGGCTGCCGCCTGCACAGCCTGGAAACCGGGGTGGCGCAAGTCGCCCTGGTGCTGGAACCGGAACTGCGCAATCGCGGCGGCAAATTGCACGGTGGCGCGCTGTTCAGTCTGGTCGACATCGCCATGGGGCTGGCCTGTTCCAGCACCCACGGCTTCGATCAGCAGAGCGCGACCATCGAGTGCAAGATCAACTATATCCGCGCCGTTTCTGACGGTGAGGTGCTATGCACGGCACGGGTGATTCACCCGGGCCGGCGCACGCTGGTGGTCGAAGCCGACGTGATGCAGGGCGACAAACTGGTCGCAAAAGCGCAAGGCACGTTCGCTGTCCTGTAGCTACCGGTCATCATTTTGAGTTAATTTCGGCGCAACGAACCTTGTGGGAGCGAGCGTGCTCGCGAAGGCGGTGTGTCAGGCAACCGAAATTTTGGCTGATAAACCCTCTTCGCGAGCAAGCTCGCTCCCACAGGGATTGTGCAGTTCCTGACTGACCGGCAAATGGCCTGCCGCTACAAAACCAGGCGAAAACGCCAGTTTCAACTTCACCCTTGTAGACCGTCCTGCCCACCCCCATATTGGGGCGACTGACGCGTGAAGGAATCCAAATTGAGCGAACTTCTCAACCGCCGCCTGGCTCTGCTCGGCGAGCGCGCTAACCTCTCTCTGCTCGAGCAGTGCCTGCACGGTATCGAACGTGAATGCCTGCGCGTGACCAGCGAAGGTCGCCTGGCGCAAACGCCGCACCCCGAAGCCTTGGGTTCCGCGCTGACCAACGAACAGATCACCACCGACTACTCCGAGTCGCTGCTGGAATTCATCACGCCCGCCCTGCCCGACCCGGCCGACACGCTGGCGAGCCTGGACAAGATTCACCGTTTTGCCTACAGCAAACTCGGCAACGAGTACCTGTGGAGTCCATCGATGCCGTGCCCGTTGCCGGCCGAGGAAGACATCCCGATCGCCTATTACGGCACCTCCAACATCGGTCAGCTCAAGTACGTCTATCGCAAGGGTCTGGCCCTGCGGTACGGCAAGACCATGCAGTGCATCGCCGGGATTCACTACAACTTCTCCCTGCCGGAAAAGCTCTGGCCGCTGCTGCGTGAAACCGAAGGATTTGTCGGCACTGACCGCGATTATCAGTCGTTTTCCTACATCGCACTGATCCGTAATTTCCGTCGTTACAGCTGGCTGCTGATGTACCTGTTCGGTGCCTCGCCAGCGCTCGACGCCGGTTTCCTGCGCGGTCGTTCGCATCAGCTGGAACAGCTCGATCCGGACACCTTGTATTTGCCGTATGCCACCAGCCTGCGCATGAGCGACCTCGGTTACCAGAGCAACGCCCAGGCCGGTCTGACACCGTGCTACAACGATCTGGCGAGCTACACCGACAGCCTGCGCAAAGCCGTGGCCACGCCGTACGCGCCGTACGTTGAAGTCGGCACACATCAGGATGGCGAGTGGGTGCAGTTGAACACCAACATCCTGCAGATCGAAAACGAGTACTACTCCAACATCCGCCCGAAACGCGTGACCTACACCGGCGAGCGGCCGATTCAGGCGTTGGTCGCCCGTGGCATTCAGTACGTCGAAGTGCGTTGCCTGGATATCAACCCGTTTTTGCCGATGGGCATCGACCTCACCGAGTCGCGCTTCCTCGATGCGTTCCTGCTGTATTGCGCGCTCAACGACAGTCCGTTGCTGACCAACACGTCGTGCGGCAATGCGACGTCGAACTTCCTCAGCGTGGTCAAGGAAGGTCGTCGTCCGGGTCTGCAATTGCAGCGTGACGGTGAGTCGGTGGAGATGAAGACCTGGGCTGCAGAATTGCTGGAACAAATCGCCCCGCTGGCGGCGTTGCTGGATCAGAGCCATGGCGGCGATGCGCACAGCAAGGCGCTGGATGCGCAACTGGCCAAGGTCAGCGATCCGTCTCTGACGCCTTCTGCGCAGGTCCTGGCGGCGATGGCTGAGCACAAGGAAAGCTTTGCGCAGTTCTCGTTGCGTCAGAGCCAGGCGCATGCGGAGTTCTTCCGTAGCGAGCCGTTGGCGGCGGATGAGCAGGTGAAGTTTGAGGAGTTGGCGCGTACTTCGCTGGCCGCGCAGGCTGAGCTGGAGCAGAACGAGGTGGGCGATTTTGATGTGTTTGTCGGGTCGTATCAGGCGAGTATTTTAGCGATCAGCAACTAAAAGCCCCTCACCCTAACCCTCTCCCGGAGGGAGAGGGGACTGATTTGATCTGGCTTAATGATTCTGGACACCCCTAAAGGGCGTTAATCTACGCCCAACGACGAGGTGTGATTTGACCAGACGATATTTTTCGACAGATTTCAAACGGGATGCGGCTTGCCTGGTTTTGGATAAAGACTATTCGGTGAGTGAAGCCTGTGAAGCAATGGGCGTGGGCCCTACAGCTCTGCGCCGCTGGGTTGAGCAACTGCGTGCGGAGCGCAGCGGCAAGACGCCTGAGAAGTCCAAGGCCATGACCGTTGACCAACAACGCATCCAAGAACTGGAAGCAACAATTCGACGGATTGAGCGCGAGAAGGAAATTTTAAAAAAGGCTACAGCTCTCTTGATGTCGGATTCCCTCGATCGGTAAGGCTGGTCGAGGAGTTAAGCGAGCAATATCCAAGATCCGAGTTGTGTGGCGTGTTTGGTATCAACCGCAGCAGTTATTACGAGCGTCTGAAACAGCGGGCGAAAGTGCATGTCGGGCGCGATCGCCTAAAGATCAAGGCTGCCGAATTACATGAGCAAAGTCGCGGCTCAATGGGCGCGCGCAGCCTGTCAAAAGCGCTGTGTAACGAAAAAGAGTCGGTAGGTCGTTACATGGCTCGTAGCCTGATGCGCGAGCTCGGTTTGAAGAGCCAGCAACGGCGCAGGCATCGGTACAAACCCAGCGGTGCGGAGGCGCAATACGCCCCCAATCATTTGGAGCGTAAATTCAATGTCGAGGCCCCCAATCGAGTGTGGTGTGGCGACGTGACTTACATTTGGGCCGGTACTTACTGGGTTTATCTGGCTGCTGTACTTGATCTGCATGCCCGCCGCATCGTCGGCTGGGCGATGTCCAGAAGTCCGGATTCAGCTCTGACCTGTCGAGCGTTAAAGATGGCTTTCGAGTCGCGAGGACGCCCTGAAAACCTAATGTTCCATTCGGATCAGGGCTGTCATTACAGTAGTAAAGTGTTTCGTGAAACGCTGGCGGACATGCGCATAAAACAAAGCATGAGTCGACGAGGAAACTGCTGGGATAACGCGCCGATGGAGCGTTTCTTTGGCAGTTTGAAATCTGAATGGATACCCAAGACAGGCTACCGAAACGAAGACGAGGCCAGTACCGATGTGTTGCGCTACCTGACCCATTATTACAATCGGATCAGGCTGCACAGTCACAATGGCTACCGAACTCCGGTGGACATGGAGGCCCTGGCGGCATGAAAAAGGGTAAAACCCTATAACCGTGTCCAGTATCGTTTGACCAGATCAATTCAGGTGCTCTTGAGATTTACGCCGACCTGAAATATCCAGCCGAACTCAGGCCTTGAAAAGCACAGAGATCGGCCCCCTTTCCCCCTCGCCCCCCTGGGGGAGAGGGCTGGGGTGAGGGGGCAAAGATCTAATGTCGAACGCAAGATCCGAAATATCCACAATTTTGATCGTTCCCACGCTCCGCGTGGTAACGCCTCAAGGGACGCTCTGCGTCCAGGTGACGCGGAGCGTCACCGGCTGCATTCCCACGCAGAGCGTGGGAACGATCTGACTCCCTTCTTAGATTTTTCCGCTCATAAGCTCATTCTAAAAAGTTATTTATTTACTGATTCTTAGATCATTTAGTCTCCTTTCACGCCGACGCTCGGTCGCTTGATATGGAGCTGTCCAATGAAACTGAATTTCCCGCTTCGCCTGCTCGCCGCAGCCTCTCTGGCTGCCGCGAGTTTTCTGGCTCAGGCCGCCGACCTCACCGTCGCCTACCAAACCACTGTTGACCCGGCGAAAGTCGCCCAGGCCGACGGCGCTTACGAGAAAGCCACCAAAACCGACATTGCCTGGCGCAAGTTCGACAACGGCGCCGACATCATCGCCGCCATCGCTTCCGGTGATGTGCAGATCGGCTACCTCGGTTCGAGCCCGCTGACCGCAGCGATCACCCGCAAAGTCCCGGTCGAAACTTTCCTCATCGCCACGCAGATCGGCGCCGCTGAAGCACTGGTCGCCCGCGACGGCTCCGGCATCAAGACCCCGCAAGACCTGATCGGCAAGAAAATCGCCGTGCCGTTCGTGTCTACCGGTCACTACAGCCTGCTCGCCGCGCTGAAGCACTGGAACATCGACCCATCGAAAGTCACCGTGCTCAACCTCGCGCCGCCAGCGATCATCGCCGCGTGGAAACGCGGTGACATCGACGCCACTTACGTGTGGGATCCGGCGCTGGGCGTGGCCAAGGAAAACGGCAAAGTGCTGATCACCTCCGGCGAACTGGCCAAGTTCGGCGCGCCGACCTTCGATGCGTGGATCGTGCGCAAAGACTTCGCCGAGAAGCACCCGGAAATCGTCACCGCGTTCGCCAAGGTCACCCTCGACGCCTACGCCGACTACCGCAAAGACCCGAAAGCCTGGCTCGCCAATCAGTCCAACGTCGACAAACTGGTGAAACTCTCCGGTGCCAAGGCCAGCGATATTCCGCTGCTGCTGCAAGGCAACGTCTACCCGCTCGCGGCGGATCAGGTCGTCAGCCTCGGCGCGCCGACCACCAAAGCCATCACCGACACCGCCGCGTTCCTCAAGGAGCAAGGCAAGGTCGAAGCCGTTCTGCCGGACTACGCGCCGTACGTCAGCGCCAAATTCATCACCAACTGATCGGGAGTTAACTGCGATGGCCTTGCTACAGCTGGAGCGCATCAGCGCACAGTACCCGGGCAGCCCGGAACCGGTGCTGGCGGATATTTCTCTGACCCTGGGGCCTCAGCAATTGCTGGTCGCCCTCGGCCCGTCCGGCAGTGGCAAGACTTCGCTGTTGAACCTGATTGCCGGTTTCGTCGAACCGAGCGCCGGGCGCATCACCCTCGACGGCGTGCCGGTCAAAGGCCCGAGCGCCGAACGTGGCGTAGTGTTTCAGGATGACGCCTTGTTGCCTTGGCAGGATGTGTTGGCCAACGTCGCATTCGGTCTGGAGCTGGCCGGTGTCGCCAAGGACAAGCGCGAAAAGATCGCCCGTGAAATGCTTGCGCTGGTTGATCTATCCGGTTTTGAAAGCCGTCGTATCTGGCAACTCTCCGGTGGTCAGAAGCAGCGTGTCGGTCTCGCCCGCGCCCTCGCCGCCGACCCGCGCGTATTGCTGATGGACGAACCCTTCGGCGCCCTCGACGCGTTCACCCGCGAGCAGATGCAAGAGCTGTTGCTGCAAGTCTGGCAGCGCACGGCCAAGCCGGTTTTCCTGATTACCCATGACATTGAAGAAGCGGTGTTCCTCGCCACTGACCTGATTCTGCTCGCGCCGAATCCGGGGCAGATCGTTGAGCGCCTGCATCTGGACTTCGGTCAGCGTTACGCCGCTGGCGAGTCCGCCCGCGCGATCAAATCCGATCCGCGTTTTATCGAAACCCGCGAACACGTGCTGAGCAAAGTGTTCTCGCAACGCAGCGCCGGGCAACGGCAGGAGCGCGCATGAGTAGTTACGACGTTTCTTCGGCTGCGGTAAAACCCGCAACACCGTCGGTGGCGATTCCCGTACGCCGCAGCCTCAGCACGCGCTGGATCAGCCTGCTGACGCTATTCGCGTTGTTGGCAATCTGGTGGGCCGTAACAGCCACTGGATTGATCGAGCCGCTGTTCCTGCCGCCACCCTCAGCCGTACTGCAAAAAGGCTGGTTGCTGGCGACTACCGGTTACATGGATTCGACGTTGTGGCAGCACCTTGGTGCGAGCCTGAGCCGCATCGGTCTGGGCCTCGGTTTTGCGATTCTGACCGCCGTACCGGTGGGCATTGCCATCGGCGCCAACCGCATCGCCCGTGGCGTGCTCGATCCGCTGATCGAGTTCTACCGCCCGATTCCACCGCTGGCTTATCTGCCGCTGATCGTGATCTGGTGCGGCATCGGTGAGTTGTCGAAAGTGCTGCTGATTTATCTGGCGATTTTCGCGCCGATTGCCATCGCTACCGCTACTGGTGTTCGTACAGTTGATCCAGCGAAATTGCGCGCGGCGCAGTCGTTGGGTGCGACGCGCTTGCAGCTGATTCGTCATGTGATTTTGCCGAGCGCTCTACCGGACATTCTCACTGGCGTGCGCATTGGTCTGGGGGTGGGTTGGTCGACGTTGGTCGCGGCGGAATTGATCGCCGCCACCAGTGGCTTGGGCTTCATGGTGCAGTCGGCCGCGCAATTCCTGGTCACCGATGTGGTGGTGCTGGGGATTCTGGTCATCGCCCTGATCGCCTTCGCCATGGAAATGGGCCTGCGCGCCCTGCAGCGCAAACTGGTGCCGTGGCACGGCCAGGCCCACTGACAACTTTCATGTGAATCCCCTGTAGGAGTGAGCCTGCTCGCGATTGCGGTGTGTCATTCACCACAGCATTGTCTGCCAGTCTGCAATCGCGAGCAAGCTCGCTCCCACAAAAGCTTGAACCCCGAATTCGAAGAGAAAGACCATGAGCAGCCTCAACATCACCCCATTAAGCTCAGCCCTCGGCGCGCAGATCAGCGGCGTCGACATCAGTCAGCCGCTGACCCTGGAACACCGCGACGCCATCGAACAGGCGCTGCTCAAATATCAAGTGCTGTTCTTCCGCAACCAGCCAATAGAGCCGTCACAACAGGCACGTTTCGCTGCGTATTTCGGTGACCTGCACATTCACCCGATCTACCCGAACGTGCCGGAACAACCGGAAGTGCTGATCCTCGACACCGCCGTCACCGACGTGCGCGACAACGCGATCTGGCACACCGACGTGACCTTCCTGCCGACACCTGCGATGGGCGCGGTGCTCAGCGCCAAGTTGCTGCCGGAGTTTGGTGGCGACACGCTGTGGGCCAGTGGGATTGCTGCGTACGAAGTGCTGTCAGCGCCGCTGAAAGGTTTGCTTGAAGGCCTGACCGCGACCCACGATTTCACCCGCTCGTTTCCGCTGGAGCGCTACGGCAATACGCCTGAAGCGTTGGCGCAGTGGGAAGAAGCCCGACGCAAGAATCCGCCGCTGTCGCACCCGGTGATTCGTACGCACCCGGTCAGTGGCCGGCGCTCGTTGTTCGTCAACGAAGGCTTCACCTCGAAGATCAATGAGCTGTCGGAAACCGAGAGCGAGGCGATTCTGAAGTTTCTGTTCGCCCATGCAACGCGGCCGGAATTCACCATTCGCTGGCGCTGGCAGCAGGACGATATTGCGTTCTGGGATAACCGCGTGACACAGCATTACGCGGTGGATGATTATCGGCCGGCGCGGCGGGTGATGCAGCGGGCGACGGTGTTGGGGGATGTGCCGTTTTTTCGTTGAGCCCTGAACAGCAAAAGCCCCTCACCCTAACCCTCTCCCGGAGGGAGAGGGGACTGATTGGGGGATGCTGTAGATGTACGCCGACCTGAACGTACTTTACTGAATCCATAATCGACTCGGTTTTTCAGGTCGATGTATGGCGACGGACAACTCGGTCGGCTCCCTCTCCCTCTGGGAGAGGGCTGGGGTGAGGGTGCCTCACTCCGCCGTCGAAGGCTTCTCCCAAAGATTGATCCCGCCCTCTTGGGCAAACCGGTCAATCTCCGCCAGCTCTTCAGCACTAAAACTCAAATTCTTCAACGCCCCAACGTTCTCGATAATCTGCTCCGGCCGGCTCGCACCAATCAACGCCGAAGTCACCCGCGGATCGCGCAGCGTCCACGCCAGCGCCAGTTGCGCCAGGCTCTGACCGCGACGCTTGGCGATTTCATTCAGCGCGCGCACGTGGGCAATGTTGGCCTCGGACAAGTGCGAAGCCTGCAACGAACCACCGCCAGGACGATTGACCCGCGCATCCGCCGGCACGCCGTTGAGGTATTTGTCGGTTAGCAGACCTTGCGCCAGCGGCGTGAAAGCGATCACGCCAGTACCGAGTTCATCGGTGGTATCCAGCAGGTCTTTTTCCACCCAGCGATTGAGCAGGTTGTACGCCGGCTGATGAATCAGCAGCGGCACTTTCCACTCTTTCAACAGCGCCGCGATCTCGCGGGTTTTCACCCCGGAATACGACGAGATACCGATGTACAACGCCTTGCCCTGTTGCACGGCTGTGGCGAGGGCGCTGGCGGTTTCTTCCAGCGGGGTGTCCGGGTCGAAGCGGTGCGAATAGAAGATATCCACATAGTCCAGACCAAGGCGTTGCAGGCTCTGGTCGAGGCTGGCCAGTACGTATTTGCGCGAGCCACCACCCTGACCGTAAGGGCCGGGCCACATGTCCCAACCGGCCTTGCTGGAGATGATCAGTTCATCGCGGTACTGCTTGAAGTCTTCGCGCAGCAGACGACCGAAATTGATCTCGGCGCTGCCGTACGGCGGGCCGTAATTGTTGGCCAGGTCGAAGTGGTTGATGCCCAGATCGAATGCAGTGCGCAGCAAGGCGCGCTGAGTGTCGATCGGCGTACTGTCGCCGAAGTTGTGCCACAGGCCCAACGACAGCGCCGGCAGCACCAGACCGCTGCGCCCGACGCGGCGGTAAGGGATGGAGTCGTAGCGGTTTTCGGCAGCGGTGTAAGTCATCGAATCCTCTCTTGTCTGTCTTGAAATGGGTGTCGACTGCTTCGCGAGCAAGCTCGCTCCCACCTTTGGAATGCATTTCCCTGTGGGAGCGAGCCTGCTCGCGAAGGGTGCTACACAAATCTGTTGCCGGGGTGAGCCAGGCCAAGGTTCTGACGCAAGGTCCGGCCCTCATACTCCGTTCTGAACAACCCACGCCGTTGCAGTTCCGGGACCACGCCATTGGCGAAGTCTTCGAGCCCGCCCGGCAGGTGCGGCACCAGCACGTTGAAGCCGTCAGCCGCGCCCTGTTCGAACCATTCCTGCAAGCGATCAGCGATCTGCTCCGGTGTACCGACCAGGCTGTAATGCCCGCGTCCACCCGCAATCTTGCGACCCAATTGCGCAAGGCTCAGGTTCTCCCGGCCCGCCAATTCTGTCAGCAATTTCTGCCGGCTCTGCTGGCCGCTGTCCGTCAGCGGCAACTCGGGCAACGGCCCGTCCAGCGGGTACTTCGACAAATCGAAGTTGCCCAGCATACGCCCAAGCAAGGCGACGCCAACCTCGGGTTCGACTAATTGCTGAAACGTTTCACATTTTTCCTGCGCTTCGGCTTCGGTGCGGCCGACCACGACAAAAACCCCGGGCATGATTTTCAGCGAGTCAGCGCTGCGCCCGTACTTGGGCAAACGTCCTTTGAGGTCGGCATAGAACGCCTGAGCATTGGCCAACGAAGTCTGCGCGGTGAACACCACTTCAGCCGTCTGCGCCGCCAATTCGCGCCCGGTTTCCGAAGAGCCGGCCTGGACAATCACCGGCTGCCCCTGCGGCGAGCGCGCAACGTTCAGCGGGCCTTTGACCCGAAAGTGTTCGCCGACGTGATCCAGCACGTGCAGTTTCGCAGGGTCGTAATACACCCCACTGGCCTTGTCGCGCGCAAACGCATCATCCTCCCAACTGTCCCAAAGCCCGGTCACCACCTGATGAAACTCGCGGGCTCGGCTGTAGCGTTCGGCATGGCCGATATGTTCGTCACGCCCGAAATTAAGCGCCTCGGCAGCATTGTCCGAAGTCACCAGATTCCAACCCGCACGCCCACCGGAAAGGTGATCGAGCGAAGCGAATTTGCGCGCCACGTGATACGGCTCGTTGTAACTGGTGGTCGCCGTGGCGATCAGGCCGATGTGCTCGGTCACCGCACTCAACGCCGAGAGTAAGGTCAGCGGTTCAAAGTGATCGGAGCGTGCCATGCGACTGGCGATGTCCTGGGTCGGCGCGGCAACACTGTCAGCAACAAACAAGGCATCGAACTTCGCCGCCTCGGCAATCTGCGCCAGCCGCTTGTAATGGGCGAAATCCAGACCCGCATTCGCCGGCACATCCGGATGACGCCACGCCGCCACGTGGTGCCCGGTGGCCATGAGGAATGCACCGAGTTTCAACTGTCTGCTCATCTCAGAAATCCTTGCGCAGTTGCACGCCGAAGTAGCGCTCGTCATCCCGTGGCACGGCGCGATAAATGTAATTGCCGCCGCTGGCGAGCAATGGCGAATAGGACTTGTCGGTGAGGTTCTTGCCCAGCAGCGCCACGCGCCAGCCATTGCTGTAATCGGCCAGGGCGACACTGGCGTTCCACAGACCGTAGGCGCCCTGCTTGGTGTCGGCGTTCTGGCTGATGTCGTACTGCACTTCGCTCTGCCAGCTGTAATCGGTGCCCAGTTCGATATCCAGACCGTTATCCAGCGGAATGGTGTAGTCGGCGCGCACGTAGCTTTTCCAGTCCGGACTGAACGGCAGCGGTTTGCCGTTGACGTTGCACGACGCCGCCGCGCCCGCCGGGCAGGCGAACTCGTCGATGCGCGCGCGGGTGTAGGCGAGTGCGCCGGACAGTTTCAATTGCTGGGTCGCCTGCAAGGCGTAATCGAGCTCGACACCTTCGGTGCTGACGCTGCCAGCGTTGATCAAACGCGTCACAACCTGGCCGGCGACGGTGTCAAAGAAGTTCGCCTGATAGTTGTCGTACTCGCTGTGGAACACCGCGAGGTTGGTGGTCAGGCGATTGTTCCAGGACGTGGCTTTGATGCCCGCCTCCCAGGTGTTGGAAGTTTCCGGCTTGAGTGCTTCGGTGTCGCGCGGCTGCATGTTGAAGAACACGTTGTAGGCCGGGCCTTTGTAGCCGCGCGAGTAGGTCAGGTAAGTGGTGACCGTATCACTCAGGTCGTACTGCACGCCGAGGCGACCGGACCAGCCGTCTTCGTCCACCGAACCTGAACTGCTGGTGGCCGGTTGGATGCCGCTGACCGTGGTCGCTGAAGTGGAAACGCGGCGGTGATCGTATTCGAGATCATCGTGGGTGTAGCGCAGGCCGGCGATGCCGCGAAAGTCGGACGTGAAGTTCAGCGTGCTCTCGCCAAACACGGCGTAACTGTCGCTGGTGGTGCTGTAATCGGCGACGCCGCGATCGGTGCGCGTGGTGGTGGTCAGTGTGCGCTGATAGGTCTCGTCGTCCTTGCCGTGCATGTAGAACAGGCCGCCGACGTACTCGAGAAATTCACCCTTCGGCGAAGCCAGACGCAGCTCTTGCGAGTATTGATCGAAGGCCAGATCACCCTTGTCCGCCGTGCCGGGAAACGCTGCGGTCACGGTGCCGAGACGGTCGCCATCCTGATACTGAGTGTTGTCCCAGCCGCGCCATGCGGTGATCGACGTCAGGGTGTAATCGCCCAGTTGCCAGTCGAGCTGGCCGGACAGGCCTTTGTTGGTGTCCTCAACGTGTGAGCGGGTGTCGGTGTTGATGTCGCGGTTGTGGCTGCTTGCATTGACCGGACTCAGCGCGTTGGTGAAGGCCGGGGTCAACGACTTGCTGACCACGCCATTGGGGCCGTCGTCGTGGGACTGCATGTAGTCGGCAATCAGAGTGAAAGTGACGTCGTCATTCGGGGTGAATTCGAGTTTGCCGCGCACGCCGCGATGGTTGTAGCCGTTGACCTCCTGACCGTTGTGCTGGTTGTCGACGTTGCCGTCGTAGCTGCCGAACAGCGTGCTGATCGAGCCTTTCAACGTATCCGGAATCAGGCTGCCGCCGATGCCGAATCGGGTGCGGCTTTCGTTGCCGCTGTAGTACGACTGATCGATGTAGCCGTGGGTCTCGGCGGTGGGTGCCTTGCTGGTGATGTTGAGCACGCCGGCCGAGGCGTTCTTGCCAAACAGCGTGCCTTGCGGCCCGCGCAATACTTCGACGCGTTCCAGATCCAGCAGATCGAGCGTGGACTGACCCGGCCGCGCATACACCACGCCGTCGATCACCGTCGCCACGGTCGGCTCGACGCCCGGCGAGGTGGAAATCGTGCCGACGCCGCGCACGAACAACGAGGTGTCCTTGTTCGACGCGCCGGTACGGAAATTCAGCGACGGCACTTGCTGCACGATACTGGCCACGCCGTTGCGGTTGTCGCGCTCAAGCTGTTCGCCATCGATCACCGAGACCGCCACCGGCACTTTTTGCAGCGACTCTTCGCGGCGTGTGGCAGTGACGGTCACCGATTTGAGTGTCGGCTCCTGATCACTGCTCTCGGCAGCGAATGCGTTAGGCAGCGGCAGTGCCGCCAACCCCGTGAATAACCAGCCCGCCGCACGGATCGATTGCGTCAGTTTGTGTGTCGCCCCAGGAATGTTGTGCATGTTTGCCCGCTCGAAATTAGCCCTTAACCGCTGCCGTTCTGCGACGACAGCGCCTGAATCGGTGTCTTGGGCATTCGCTCGAGCGAGTAGCAGACAGCGCGCTTTGTTAGCGCTACCATCGACAGTATTGGCAAGCCACACATAGAGCGTCCAATACTGAAAAATTACTTTTATATGCGATTTGGTTTTTAAGAAGGATCGAGCCTTGAGCGAAGAAAAACCCCGCAAACGCCGTGGCGCCGGCCGTGTGACCCTCAATGCCGTGGCGCGCCAAGCAGGGGTTTCAGCGATCACCGTGTCACGCTACTTCAACCAGCCTGAGCAGGTTTCGCCCGAGCGTCGCGAGCGCATTGCGGCGGTGGTGGCTGAGTTGGGTTACGTGCCGAATCTGGTGGCCGGCGGGCTGGCCTCGGCACGGGGGAAAATCGTCGGGATGGTGATCCCGAACATCTCCGGGCCGATCTTCGCCAATACCATTCAAGGCTTCAGCGACACGCTCAGCCGTCACGGTTATCAGCTGTTGCTGGCGTCGAGTTACTTCAGCACCGAGCAGGAAGAAAACGCCGTGCGCGCGTTTCTTGGCTGGTCGCCGGCGGCGCTGGTGCTGACCAGTCACTTCCACAGTGCGGGTACGGAAAAGATGATCGCCGAGGCGGATATTCCAGTGATTGAGACCTGGGATTACCAGCCGGATCGTGAGCCGATGCAGATCGGTTTTTCGCATTTTGAAGTGGGCGTGACGGCGGCAAAACATCTGCTGGGAAAAGGCTACCGACGTATCGCCTTCGTGCAGAACAGCGCGCCGGGGGACTTCAGCGCACTGGAGCGCCGCGACGGTTACGCGGCGACTTTAAAAGAATCCGGCCTGAAACCCTGGATCTTCGCTCCCGACGCTGATCGAGCACCGTTCGAGGCCGGCAAACAGGCGATGGATGCCCTGATGAACACCACACCGCGCCCCGACGCGATCATCTTCGCCAACGACAACCTCGCCGCTGGCGGGCTGCTCGCCGGGCAACGCGTCGGTTTGAAAATCCCCGAAGACTGCGCCGTTCTCGGCTTCGGCGATTACCCGTTCGCCGAGATGCTTTTGCCAAGCCTGAGCACGATCAAACCACCGGCACTGGAGATCGGCGTACTGGCCGCAACACGCGTGCTGGAAAGCCTTGGCGTGTTGCCGAGCGACGAGGTGCAGCGGCTGAACCTGCTGCAGTGCCAAGTCATCGAACGGGAAAGTACCTGACTTCGCTATACCGACAGTTCGCGCAAGGCGGCCGCCGCGAGAAATCCGGAACGGGATCGATAGCGCTGGTCACGGCGGACTGTCTGGTCAATACGCTCAAGCAACTGCTCCGGCAGCGTGGCGTTAAAACGCACTGACTTGCCGAAATACGGGGTGATATCAAAATCGACCACGCCCCAGATCCCTCCCGCGTAATCCGGGTTATCGAGATGAACATCAATGTCCCGCACTTGCGGTAACGGCGCGCTGTCGGCGACCAACCCCTCATAGTGAAGCGCCAATGCCTCCTGAGTATTTTCAAACGCCTCAGCGACCGTGGTGCCTGCGGAGAAACAACCCGGGACATCCGGGATGATCACTCCGTAGTCTGAGTCGGCATCCTTGTGCAGAACGACCGGGAATTTCATATGAGTGAGTCCTTCCTCTGACAGGCCCATAAAACGGCCTTCGTTTCCAATAACGGGCCTCATTTCAAGCCCGCCTGTTTCAAAATGCTGTTGATCGTGCCCTTGGGCAGATCCGAATCAGGGTGCTTGATCGTCACCCTTCCTGGCTTGTGCGGATGCTTGTATTGGTGGTGGCTGCCTTTCACCGCCACGAGATACCAACCATCGTCTTCGATCATCCTGATCATTTCCCGACTGCGCATTTCCTTTGCCCTGTTCGACAGCTAGAACCATTTACTCTAGAGGGCGCAGGAGCCTTTGATACACACGATACACACTCAGATAAATATTAGCTCACTGAACA
The DNA here is from genome assembly GCF_014268445.2 of Pseudomonas tensinigenes. Taxonomy (NCBI): domain Bacteria; kingdom Pseudomonadati; phylum Pseudomonadota; class Gammaproteobacteria; order Pseudomonadales; family Pseudomonadaceae; genus Pseudomonas; species Pseudomonas tensinigenes. The sequence continues at coordinate 514,060 of NZ_CP077089.1, read as the reverse complement.
ATCGCTCGGTTATGGGGCAGATCAACGGCAGGCTTGGGCCAGCAAGAAAAACACGTCGCCGGCCAAACTCTCTGTAAGGGTCGCAAAATATGTCCAATAGAGATGTGGCGGGACTGGCTATGCTCTAAGGAACACCGAGGTGGCCCCTTCGCGAGCCTGCTCGCGAAAGCGGTCTTTCAGGCGATACCCACCCATCAGACAGAACGCCCCATGCACACCGCCATCATCATTTTCTTCGGCCTGATCCTGCTCGCTCTGATGCTCTACATCGGCGAGCGCATCGGCTTCAGCCGCCAGACCATGGCCTACGGCTTCGCCGCCCTGTGGCTGGCGTTGACGGTGATCAATGGTGCGGTGGGGGTGGTGCATGCCGGCCAGTCCGTGGGATCGGAAATCGCGATTGGCAGTGCGGTGTTCGGCGTGCCGGTGGCGGCGATGGTGTTGTTCATGGTGCTGAGCGCCGAGTCGTAAAACGTCCCGGCGCTCAGCCGCCGATCAACGTACCAAATGCAAAAACTGCATGTGCCGTTCGTACTGGTCGAGGATGTCGTTGATGATCTGCTCTTTGGTGTAGCCGACCAGATCGTAGTCCTGACTGCCCTCGCTCAAGTGCACTTCGGCGCGGTAGTAGCGACGATTGTTGAGCTGCTTGGAACCCATGCCGCCACGCGCGAACGACGGCGTGAAGTAGCCGCGCATCTGCACCTGATAGATGAACGGATGTGCGTCATCATGGCCGATTTCGAGGCTGACGCTGTCATTCGCCGGATCCGGCTGGGTGACCACGTTCAGGCCTTTCTCGACGAACACCGCCGTCACTTCTTCAATCGCCGGGCGCACCGTGGTGTCCATGAAGCGGTACACCTCGTCACGCGACGGGAAGTGCACAGCCTGACTCAAGCGCTGTCGCCAGCCGCCCGTGCCGCGCCGCGAACCGGAGACCGGGGCCAGCGAATGCAACTGCGCGATCTGCTTCTGCGACTCCAGATAGAAAGCCTTGTGCAGGCCCCACATCATCAGCAGCAAGATCAGCGAGAACGGCAACGAGGTCAGCACCACCGCTGACTTCAGCGCATCGATGCTGCCGGAGAACAGCAGCGCACTGGTGATCAGCGCGGTCATCGCGCCCCAGAACACCCGCAGCCACTTCGGCCCGTCTTCGTCCGGGCTACCGCCCTTGGCCGACAACGTCGAGAGCACCACGGTGCCGGAGTCGGCAGACGTGACGAAGAACACGAAGCTGATAAACACCGTCACAGCGATGACGGTTTTGCTCCATGGGTAGGTTTCCAGCAGCAGGTAAATGCTCATCGACGGGTTGTCGAGGGCCGACATGCCCAGCGCGCTCATGCCGTGGTTGAGCACTTGATCGATTGCGCTGTTGCCGAAGATCGACATCCACGCGAGGGTGAAACCGAGCGGAATCAGCAGCACGCCGAAGACGAATTCACGGATGGTGCGGCCACGGGAAATCCGTGCGATGAACAGGCCCACGAACGGCGACCATGCGATCCACCAGGCCCAGTAAAACACCGTCCAGCCGCCGAGCCAGTCGCTCGGTTTGTCGTAGGCGTAGAGGTCGAAACTCTTCATCGGCAAGGCGCCGAGGTAGTCGCCGATGTTCTGGATCAGGGTGTTGAGCAGGTGCTGGGTGGGCCCGGCGAACAACACGAACAGCAGCAGCGCACAGGCCAGCAGCATGTTGATGTCGGACATTACCCGCACGCCTTTATCGACGCCGGAAACCGCAACGATGATCGCCGCGCCCATCATCAGCGTGATCAGGCCGACCTGAATCCACTGGGTGTGCGCGATGCCGAACAGGTAGTCGAGACCGGAGTTGAGGTGCAGCACCCCAAAGCCCATGTCGGCACCCAGACCGAACACCGTGGCGATGATCCCGAAGCCATCCACCGCGTAACCGATCGGGCCGTTGATGCGTTTGCCGATCAGCGGATACAGCGCCGAACGCAGGGCCAGTGGCAGATTGTGACGGTAGGCAAAATACGCCAGCGCCATGCCGACGAAGGCGAACACGCCCCAGCCATGCAGGCCCCAGTGCAGAAACAGAATCTGCATGGCCTGACGCGCCGCATCCGCCGTACCGGCCTCCCCTTGCGGCGGCTGGAGCATGTGGGTCAGCGGTTCAGAGACGCAGAAGAAGAACAGCGTGATGCTGATCCCGGCGGCGAACAGCATGCCGGCCCAGGACAGATAACTGAATTCGGGCTCGTCGTGGTCGGCACCGAGTTTTATCTTGCCGTAGCCGGATAAGGCGGTGACCACCACGAAGACCAGATACAGGGTCATCGCGAGCATGTAATACCAGCCGACCGTATTGGCCGCCCAGTTTTGCGCTTCCAGCAGCCAGGCACCGGCCTGCTCAGGCATGGCGATAACAACGAGACCAAACAGCAGAATGACCGTCGCGGCGAAGTAGAACACCGGCGGATTCATGCGCACCAGACCGCTGGCGGGGTTAGACGATGCACTCATGAAACGTGCACCTCGAGGGGTTGAAACGTGGCTGAAATGATCGGACTCAGCAAAGGCAAGCCTCCTGTTGTGAGCGGGCAGCGAACCACCGGTTTAACTTGAATGAACGTTCAAGTTAAACATGGATGGGGTGGTAAGGACTAATCGTACGGCTAGGCGGTAGTTTTCCTACGCTAGCTCAAGGATGGGTATGACGTGGGTTTGGGGGGATTCGTTCACTGGAGAATTGGCTGATTGCCATTATCTTGATTTGGTCTGAAAACCATTCGCGAGCAGGCTCGCTCCCACATTTGAAACGCATTCCAGTGTGGGAGCGAGCCTGCTCGCGAAGAGGCCAGATGCCGCAACGCAATTTCAGAGCCTACTTCTGCGTCCCGTCATCATGTTGCAAATTCGCCTGGGTCAGATTGCACCCCGCCGGCACACTGCGCGTCAGCCACACGTTGCCGCCAATGGTCGACCCCTTGCCAATGGTGATCCGCCCGAGAATCGTCGCCCCGGCATAAATCACCACGTCATCTTCAACGATCGGATGACGCGGATGACCTTTCTGCAACTGCCCGTCCTCATCCGCCGGGAAGCGCTTGGCGCCCAAGGTAACGGCCTGATAAATCCGCACGCGCTCACCAATGATCGCCGTCTCGCCGATCACCACACCCGTACCGTGATCGATAAAGAAGCTCCGGCCAATCTGCGCCCCCGGATGGATATCGATACCAGTCGCCGAATGGGCGATCTCCGCACTGATCCGCGCCAGCAACGGCAACCCGGCGCGATACAAATGGTGCGCCAGGCGATGGTGAATCACCGCCAGAATCCCCGGATAGCACAACAGCACTTCATCAACACTGCGGGCCGCCGGGTCACCGTGATAAGCGGCCAGCACATCGGTGTCGAGCAGCGTGCGCAGGCCCGGCAAGGCCAGGGCAAAGTCCTGAATAATCTGAATCGCACGGGCCTCGACTTCGGTGTCAGCCGAAGCGCTGTGGCGGGCAACGTAGCGCAGCTCCAGGCGGGTCTGCGCCAATAAGGCATTCAGTGCGACATCAAGGGTATGACCAACGTAAAAATCCTCACTCTCTTCACGCAGATCCACCGGCCCCAAACGCATCGGGAACAACGCACCACACAACGCTTCAAGAATCTCTGCCATCGCCGCCCGCGACGGCAACTCGCGACCACCCTGCTCGCCGGACGCCCGGCCGTTCTGTGCCCGCCACTGATCCCGCGCGCTGCGCAGTTGGCTGACGATGGTCTGCAATTGCCAATGGCTGGAACGCTCGCTCACGGTAAAAACTCCTCACGGGCGGCCGGACTGTCTGGCCGCGTCAACGGCGACTACTTTACGGCAAGGTCAGGAGAGCGAATTAAGAACCGATAGTGCTGGCGTCAGTTCAATTGGCTATAAGCGATTGGCGGTTGCCCCTGTAAAAGCGCGTGCCTATAGTCCTTTCATCTTCCTCCGCCAGTACGGACTCATGATCAAACAACAGCTGGACCGCTTTAACCGTCTCGACCTGCTCGGCCACCCGACGCCACTGGAAAAACTCGAACGCCTGTCCGCATGGCTCGGCCGCGAGGTGTACATCAAGCGCGATGACCTGACGCCGCTGGCCATGGGCGGCAACAAACTGCGCAAACTCGAATACCTCGCTGCCGACGCCTTGGCGCAAGGCGCCGACACGCTGATCACCGCCGGTGCGCTGCAGTCGAATCACGTTCGCCAGACCGCCGCACTCGCCGCCAAATTGGGCCTGGGTTGCGTGGCGCTGCTGGAAAACCCATTGGGCACCGACAACAGCAACTACACCGGCAACGGCAACCGCCTGCTGCTGGATCTGTTCGACACCAAAGTCGAACTGGTCGACAACCTCGACAACGCCGACGACCAATTGGCCGCCCTCGCCACACGCCTGCGCAGCAACGGCAAGAAGCCGTATCTGGTGCCGATCGGTGGCTCCAATGCCCTCGGTGCGTTGGGTTATGTGCGCGCCGGTCTGGAGCTGGCCGAGCAGATCAAGGACACCGGCCTGAATTTCGCCGCTGTAGTGTTGGCCTCAGGCAGTGCCGGGACGCACAGCGGTCTGGCATTGGCGTTGAGCGAAGTGTTGCCGCAATTGCCGGTGATTGGCGTGACCGTTTCGCGCAGTGAAGAAGACCAGCGGCCGAAGGTTCAGGGACTTGCCGAACGTACGGCGGACCTGCTCGGCGTCGAGCTCCCGACCAGTTTCAAGGTTGAGCTGTGGGACGAATATTTTGGCCCGCGTTATGGCGAGCCGAATGCCGGGACGTTGGCGGCAGTGAAATTGCTGGCGAGCCAGGAAGCGCTGTTGCTCGATCCTGTGTACACCGGCAAGGCCATGGCTGGGTTACTCGATGGTATCGGCCGTCAGCGCTTCAATGAAGGCCCGATCATCTTCCTGCATACCGGTGGGGCGCCGGCGCTATTTGCCTACAAGGATTTCCTCTGACTGATCGTTCCCACGCTCTGCGTGGGAATGCAGCGCGGGACGCTCCGCGTCCCTTCGAGAGCTGGAACGCGGAGCGTCCCTAAAGGCATTCCTGCGCAGAGCGTGGGAACGATAAATATTCCAAAAAGAACTAACAGATCAAAAATTTAGTATTTTCAAGTCTAACGAAGACATCCTATAGTCTCGCCGCAGGCGAATTTCGCGCAAGACGCATAAGCTGCTTTAAGGCAGGATAGCGCTGTCGTCGAAATCATAAATTCGCCAACTTTCCTTAAGCGTCTTCCATAAGAAAACACAGGGGCTCGTCATGAATTTTTCCGCACTACGTCGCAATCTGCTGGTGGGTTCGCTGGGCCTGGCGCTGAGCGCCGGTCTGATCGGCCAGGCAGTGGCCGGTGAGCAGCTGCAACAGATCAAGGACAAAGGCGTTATCAACGTCGGCCTGGAAGGCACTTATCCACCGTTCAGCTTCGTCGATGCCGACGGCAAACTGTCCGGTTTCGAAGTCGAACTTTCCGAAGCCCTGGCACAAAAACTCGGCGTCAAAGCCAAGGTTCAGCCAACCAAGTGGGACGGTATCCTCGCCGCGCTGGAATCCAAGCGTCTGGACGTTGTAGTCAACCAGGTGACCATCTCCGACGAGCGCAAGAAGAAGTATGACTTCTCCGAGCCGTATACCGTTTCCGGGATTCAGGCACTGGTGCTGAAGAGCAAGGAAGCCGCGCTGAACATCAAGACTGCCGCCGACCTGTCCGGCAAGAAAGTCGGCGTAGGCCTGGGCACCAACTACGAACAATGGGTCCGCGCCAACGTGCCGGGTGCCGACGTGCGCACCTACGACGATGATCCGACCAAGTTCGCCGACCTGAACAACGGCCGCACCGACGCCATTCTGATCGACCGTCTGGCCGCCCTGGAATACGCCAAGAAAGCCCCGAAAACCGTTGCCGCCGGTGAAGCCTTCTCCCGTCAGGAAGCCGGTATCGCCCTGCGCAAAGGCGAGCCTGAACTGCTGGCTGCCGTGAACAAGGCCCTCGACGAACTGCGTGCCGACGGCACCCTGAAGAAGCTGTCCGAGAAGTACTTCAACGCTGACGTCACTCAATAATGGAAGAAGCTTTCCAACTCGCACTGGACTCCGCGCCCTTCCTGCTCAAGGGCGCGTATTACACGGTAGTCCTCAGCCTCGGCGGCATGTTCTTCGGCCTGCTGCTGGGCTTCGGCCTGGCATTGATGCGCCTGTCGCGTTTCAAATCGGTCAGTTGGCTGGCACGCATCTACGTGTCGTTCTTTCGCGGCACGCCGCTGCTGGTGCAACTGTTCGTGATCTATTACGGCTTGCCGCAATTGGGTCTCGAACTGGATCCGCTGCCAGCGGCGCTGATCGGCTTCTCGCTGAACATGGCTGCTTACGCCTGTGAAATCCTCCGCGCCGCGATCGGCTCGATCGAGCGTGGTCAGTGGGAAGCGGCTGCGAGCATTGGCATGACCCGCGCGCAAACCCTGCGCCGGGCCATCCTGCCGCAAGCGATGCGCACGGCATTGCCGCCGCTGGGCAACAGCTTCATTTCACTGGTCAAAGACACCGCTCTTGCAGCCACCATTCAAGTACCGGAACTGTTCCGTCAGGCGCAGTTGATTACCGCCCGGACTTTCGAAGTCTTCACCATGTATCTTGCCGCCGCGCTGATCTACTGGATTCTGGCCACAGTGCTTTCGCACTTCCAGAACAAGTTGGAAGAGCGGGTCAATCGGCATGACCAGGAGTCCTGACCTGATGATTGTCGTGGAAAAACTGACCAAGCAATTCAAGGGTCAAGTCGTGCTCAACGGCATCGACCTCGAGGTCAAGGAAGGCGAGGTGGTCGCGATCATCGGCCCCAGCGGCTCGGGGAAAACGACGTTCCTGCGTTGCCTGAATTTCCTTGAACAACCCACCAGCGGCCGGATCAAGGTCGGCGATATCGAAATCGATACCAGCCGCCCGCTGAACCAGCAGCAAAGCCTGGTGCGCAATCTGCGCCAGCACGTGGGTTTCGTGTTTCAGAACTTCAACCTGTTCCCGCATCGCACCGCTTTGGAGAACGTCATCGAAGGCCCGATCGTGGTCAAGAAGATGCCGCGCGACGAGGCTGTTGGCCTGGGCAAGAAGCTGCTGGCCAAGGTCGGTCTTGCCGGTAAGGAGGACGCCTATCCGCGTCGCCTGTCCGGAGGTCAGCAACAGCGCGTAGCGATTGCCCGAGCGCTGGCGATGGAGCCGGAAGTGATCCTGTTCGACGAACCGACTTCGGCGCTCGATCCGGAGCTGGTCGGCGAAGTGCTGGCGACTATTCGGGGTCTCGCCGAAGAAAAACGCACCATGGTCATCGTTACTCACGAAATGGGTTTTGCTCGCGACGTGGCCAACCGTGTGGTGTTTTTCGATAAAGGCGTGATCGTCGAGCAAGGTGAAGCCAAAGCGTTGTTTGCCAATCCGAAAGAACAACGCACTCAACAGTTTCTCAGCAAGTTTCTGAATCACGCCTGAGAACTTTCATTGCACCATCGAAAACTTCCACGGACGGAAGTTATCCCAATACAACTTCAGTATCAACCAACACCCTACCTGAACAAAACTTATCAGAAGCGCTACATATATATGTTCTGCAACAGATAATACCCGCCTGCCTTCCTCTCCGACTGACCTGTCCGCGTTCGAATAAACCTTGCGTAAAAACAGGCAAAAAGCCCGAGGCACCGTGGCTTATTTCACTTATAGGTCTAGGCAAGAGGTCATAGCGACGTAGGAAACTTCTGATTAATTCGTAATCCACGAATTAACTAATATCGTCTATTGACAGCTTATCCCGCGCACTCTTATCTAGTCGGCAACCGGCACCACTTAGTTCAACCAACCCGTATCCAACTTGAATAAAAGTTCAAAGCTTTATTGTCAGTTTATTCATGTCTTTTGTTCTTCCAGAAACGGACTTCGCTGCAAGGCTTCAAGGAGAGAAATCGATGACCCGCACTTCGCATACCCCCGAACTGGCAGCGCCGATCCTGGCGCCTGCGCAAAAAACCGGCATCAATCTGAGCGCCGCCGCACATTTTCTGGTCGAGGTCTCGCCCTACCCCGATATGGACAGCGGAGACCTCATTGAGCTGTTCTGGAACAAATGCTATGTCGCCTCCAGGGTGCTGACGGCCGATGACGTCGGCACAGCAGTACGCCTGCGGGTGCCGGAGAGTTTCATCGCCAGCGGCACCGCGCGCATTCACTATCGCGTGATGCAGGTCGGTCAGGGTCCGGCGCTGTCGGCAGCGACGCGCGTGCAGGTCAAACTGGACTGCCCCGGAGGGCAACCCTCGACGCTGAGCGCAGATGAAAACCAGCAATTGGCCCCCGTGACCATTCCCGACGCGATTCGCCGCCAAGGCGTGAATCCGAACCAGATCAAACGCGGCGTGCCGCTGACTATCGAGCCGTACCTGAACATGGCTGAGGACGACGCCATCACCTTGCGCTGGGGTGATGTGCGCATGGATCTGGCGCCGATCACTGTCGCGGATATCGGCTTGCCGATTCAGGTCTGGGTACCGCCAGCGGTGATTGTCGAAGCGGGTGAGGATCTGCGGCTGGACGTGACTTATTGCGTCATAGACCGAGTCGGCAATAACTCGCGTTGGGCACCGCCCCGCACCTTGAAGATCGGCTGTGTAAATCCTTATCTGAAAGTCCCTCTGAGGCAGGATCTCAAGGCGGCCGAATCGCGCAAAGTCTGATGCGCTTTGGTGGTGGCGGGGGCTCAGCCCCCTCTCCTGAAAATTCTTAACCAGCCCGACCATCACCCCTTCTATACATATTCCTAAAAGTTAGTTTATTTAATATTTATACACGCTTAGGGTATATGAACCGGACCACCGGACATTCTTTCGTTCGCCGCACTCTTGCGGCGTTTTTCATGAGATGTGAGGTAGGTAGTATGGTCCGGAACACAATCACCCCAGTGCAGATCGCCAGGGCATTGCGTGCAGCCAAGGAGCGGCACTGATGTCCAGTCTGGCAGACGCAAACGTCCAGTCGGATCTGGACATCGCCCCACTGTTGTTGCCCGCGCAGGTCTTGCGCAACGACGCCCAAGCCATCAACGCCGCCCAAGAGCTGGCACAAGTCGCCCGCGTGCAGGCCGCCAAACGCGATCGCCAGCGCAAGTTGCCGTGGTCGGAAATCGAGCAGTTCACCCGCAGCGGATTAGGCAGCATCGCCATCCCGCGTGAATACGGTGGTCCGCAGGTTTCCTTTGTCACCCTGGCTGAGGTGTTCGCGATCATTTCCGCCGCCGACCCGGCGCTGGGGCAGATCCCGCAGAACCAGTTCGGCATCATCAATCTGGTGCTCGGTAGCGCCACCGAGGAGCAGAAAAAGCAGCTGTTCCAAAGTGTTCTGGAAGGCTGGCGCATCGGCAATGCCGGCCCGGAACGCGGCACCAAAAATACCCTGGAACTGAAAGCGCGAATCACCGCCGACGGCGACGATTACGTGATCAACAGCCAGAAGTTTTATTCCACCGGCGCGCTGTTTGCGCACTGGGTCGCGGTCAAGGCACTCAACGATGACGGCAAGCAAGTGCTGGCCTTCGTTCGTCGCGGCACGCCGGGTCTGCGCATCGTTGATGACTGGTCGGGCTTCGGTCAGCGCACCACCGCCAGCGGCACGATTCTGCTGAACAACGTGCGCGTCGAGTCGAGCCTGGTGGTCGACAACTGGAAGATCAACGAAACCCCGAACACCCAAGGCGCGGTGTCGCAGCTGATTCAAGCCGCGATCGACGCCGGCATCGCCCGTGGCGCCATTGACGACGCCATCGAGTTCGTCAAAACCCGCGCACGGCCATGGATCGACGCCAAGGTTGATCGCGCCAGCGATGACCTCTATGTGATCGCTGACATCGGCAAACTGAAAATCGAACTGCACGCCGCCGAAGCACTGTTGCGCAAGGCCGGCAAGGTGCTCGATCAAGTGCACGCCGCGCCGCTCACCGCCGAGTCCGCCGCTCGCGCATCCATTGCCGTGGCCGAGGCGAAAGTGCTGACCACCGAGATCTCGCTGCTGGCCAGCGAAAAGCTTTTCGAACTGGCCGGCAGCCGCGCGACCCTCGCCGAATTCAACCTCGACCGTCACTGGCGCAATGCCCGGGTGCATACCCTGCACGACCCGGTGCGCTGGAAGTATCACGCGGTCGGCGCCTATCGCCTCAACGGCACTTTACCTGCTCGCCATTCCTGGATCTGACGACCAGACATCTGGAGAAACCTATGACTTTTTCCCATCACGTCGCGGTCATCACCAGCGATGAGCAAGCGCTGATCGTCGCCAGCGATCTGGCCGAAGATTTCAAACGCGACAGCGTCCTGCGCGACCGTGAACGTCGCTTGCCACTGCCGGAACTCGATGTATTTTCCCGCTCCGGCCTATGGGGCATCAGCGTGCCCAAGGAATACGGCGGCGCTGGCGTATCCAACGTCACCCTGGCCAAAGTCATCGCCCTGATCGCTCAGGCTGACGGCTCGCTCGGGCAGATTCCGCAGAACCATTTTTATGCATTGGAAGTGCTGCGGGTTAACGGCAGCCACACGCAAAAACAACGGCTGTATGCCGAAGTGCTCGCAGGCCAACGCTTCGGCAATGCCCTGGCGGAATTGGGCACAAAAACCGCCCACGACCGCATCACCAATCTCAAACGCGACGGTGACGGCTATCGCATCAACGGCCGCAAGTTTTATTCAACCGGTGCGATCTACGCGCAACGCATTCCGACTTCGGTTGTCGATGAAAACGGTGTGCAGCAACTGGCCTTCGTCCCGCGCGACAGCAAAGGCCTGACGGTGATCGACGACTGGAGCGGCTTCGGTCAGCGCACCACCGGCAGCGGCTCCGTAGTGTTCGAAGACGTGTATGTAGCCACCGAAGACGTTTTGCCGTTTCAAAGCGCTTTCGAACGCCCGACCACTGTCGGCCCGTTGGCACAAATCCTTCACGCCGCCATCGATACCGGCATCGCCCGCGCCGCTTACGAAGACGCCCTGCACTTCGTGCGCAGCAAGACCCGGCCATGGATCGATTCCGGCAACGACAAAGCCACCGAAGATCCACTGACACTGAAAAGCTTCGGCCACTTGAGCATTCGTCTGCATGCCACCGAAGCCTTGCTTGAACGGGCCGGCGAATTCCTTGATGCCGCGCAGGCAGAAACCAACGCTGACACGGTTGCGGCGGCCTCGATTGCCGTCGCCGAAGCACGGGCGATCAGCACAGAAATTTCCCTCGCCGCCGGTAGCACCTTGTTCGAACTGGCTGGCAGCCAGGCCACGCTGATCGAGCACGGCCTCGACCGTCACTGGCGCAACGCGCGCGTGCACACCTTGCACGATCCGGTGCGCTGGAAGTATCACGCGGTGGGCAACTACTACCTCAACGATGAAAACCCTCCATTGCGAGGAACGATCTGATGAGCGCGGCGAAAAAGAAGATCCTGCTCAACGCGTTCAACATGAACTGCATCGGCCATATCAACCATGGCCTGTGGACGCATCCGCGCGATACCTCGACGCGCTACAACACCATCGAATACTGGACGGAACTGGCGCAATTGCTGGAGCGCGGGCTGTTCGACGGCTTGTTCATCGCCGACATCGTTGGCGTGTACGACGTCTATCAGAACTCGGTCGATGTCCCGCTGAAAGAGTCGATCCAGTTGCCGGTCAACGATCCGTTGCTGCTGGTTTCAGCGATGGCTGCCGTGACCAAAAATCTTGGTTTCGGTCTGACCGCGAATCTCACTTATGAGCCGCCGTATCTGTTCGCCCGGCGCATGTCGACGCTCGATCATCTGAGCCGTGGTCGCGTCGGCTGGAACATCGTCACTGGTTACCTCGACAGCGCCGCCAAAGCCATGGGCCTGCGCGAACAAGTCGAGCATGACCGTCGTTACGATCAGGCCGATGAATACCTCGAAGTGCTCTACAAACTCTGGGAAGGCAGTTGGGAAAACGGCGCAGTGCTCAATGACCGCGAGCAGCGCATCTACGCCCAACCGGAAAAGGTCCACAAGGTCGAGCACAAAGGCGAGTTCTATCAGGTCGAGGGTTATCACCTCTGCGAGCCGTCGCCGCAGCGCACGCCGGTGCTGTTTCAGGCCGGCAGCTCCGATCGCGGTTTGCTCTTCGCCGGTCGTCATGCCGAGTGTGTGTTCATCAGCGGCCAGAACAAACCGTCGACCAAGGTTCAAGTCGACAAGGTCCGCGCCAGCGCGGTTGAAGCGGGGCGCAACCCTGAGGACATCAAGGTGTTCATGGGCCTCAACGTCATCGTCGGCGCGACGGAACAAGCCGCATGGACCAAGCACGCCGAGTACCTGAGTTACGCCAGCGCCGAGGCCGGCGTGGCGCATTTTTCCGCATCCACCGGCATCGACTTTTCCCAGTACGAGATCGACGAACCGATCCAGTACGTGAAGTGCAACGCCATTCAGTCCGCGACCAAGAACCTGCAAAACAACGACTGGACGCGACGCAAATTGCTCGACCAGCACGCCCTCGGTGGCCGCTACATCACTGTGGTCGGCTCCCCCGAGCAAGTGGCGGATGAGCTGGAATCGTGGATCGCCGAGACCGGTCTTGATGGGTTCAATTTGACGCGGATTGTTACGCCGGAAAGCTATGTCGATTTCATTGAGCTGGTGATTCCGGAGTTGCAACGGCGTGGGTCGTACAAGACCGCGTACGACACCGGCAGCCTGCGCGAGAAGCTGTTTCACGGCGAAGCGCAGCTACCTGAGCAACACACGGGTTCCGCATTTCGCCGCTAAAACCTTCGCGAGCAGACTCGCTCCCACATTGGGAATGCATTTCCCCTGTGGGAGCGAGCCTGCTCGCGAAGAGGCCATCCAATACACCACAAATTTATGCACTGACTGGAAAACTCATCATGACCAAGAAACGCCTGTCCCACCCAGTCAAAGCACTGGTCCTGGCCCTCGGCCTGTTCAGCTCGGCAGTCTTCGCCGCCGACGCACCGTTGAAAATCGGCACCACCGCCGCCTTCGCCATCCCGCTGGAAGCCGCTGTCGAAGAAGCCTCCAAGCAAGGCCTGAAAGTCGAACTGGTGGAGTTCAGCGACTGGATCGCGCCGAACGTCAGCCTCGCCGCCGGCGACATCGACGTGAACTACTTCCAGCACATCCCGTTCCTCGAAAACGCCAAAGCCGCGTCGGGTTTTGATCTGGTGCCGTTCGCCCCGGGGATCATCAACAACGTCGGCCTCTATTCGAAAAAATACAAAAGCTTCGACGAGTTGCCCGAAGGCGCCAGCGTCGCCATCGCCAACGATCCGATCAACAGCGGTCGCGGGTTGCAGCTGCTGGCCAAGGCTGGCTTGATCACCCTGAAACCGGGCGTTGGTTACAAGGCCACCGAAGACGACATCGTCGCTAATCCAAAAAAGATCAAGATTCTGCAAGTCGAAGCCGTGCAACTGGTGCGCGCCTATGACGACGCCGATCTGGTCCAGGGCTACCCGGCCTACATTCGTCTGGCGAAGACTTTCGATGCCGGTTCGGCGCTGCTGTTCGACGGCCTCGACCACAAGGAATACGTGATCCAGTTCGTCATCCAGCCGAAAAGCAAAACCGACCCGCGCCTGATCAAATTCGTCGACATCTACCAGCATTCGCCGGTCGTTCGCGCGGCGCTGGATAAAGCCCATGGCAAGCTGTATCAAGCCGGTTGGGAAAGCTGAGCATGACGGCCGCGATCCAACGGCGACTGGAAACTCCAGAGCCACACACTGCTGAAAAAACCGAGCTGCACCCCGAGCTGAATCGCGCCCACGTACGCTTCATTGGTCTGGGCAAAACCTACAACGGCCGGCAAGGCCCGGTCGCGGCTTTGCAGGGCATCGATCTGGCAATTCAGCGCGGCGAAGTGTTCGGCATCATTGGTCGCAGCGGCGCCGGCAAGTCGTCGCTGATACGCACGATCAATCGCCTGGAGCAGCCGACGTCTGGACGGGTTTTGATCGATCAGGTCGACATCGGCGAGTTCGATGAAGACCGTCTGGTAGCGCTACGCAGGCGCATCGGCATGATCTTCCAGCACTTCAATCTGATGTCGGCCAAGACGGTTTGGCAGAACGTCGAACTGCCGCTGAAAGTCGCGGGTGTGCCGAAAGAACAACGCGAGAAAAAGGTGCGCGAACTGCTCGAACTGGTCGGCCTGCAAGAAAAGCACAAGGCCTATCCGGCGCAGCTTTCCGGCGGGCAGAAACAGCGTGTCGGCATCGCCCGCGCGCTGGTGCATGACCCGGATATTCTGCTCTGCGACGAAGCTACTTCGGCGCTCGATCCAGAGACCACCCAGTCGATCCTCGGCCTGCTGCGCGAAATCAATAATCGCCTGGGCCTGACCATCGTTCTGATCACTCACGAGATGGCAGTGATCCGCGAAATCTGCGACCGCGTTGTCGTGCTTGAGCACGGGCGGGTTGTCGAACAAGGCCCGGTATGGGAAGTGTTCGGCAATCCGCAGCATGAGGTCAGCCAAACCTTGCTGGCGCCGCTGCAACACGCGCTGCCGGAAGAATTGCAAAGCCGTTTGCAGGCGCAGCCGCCCTCCTCCGACGCCGCTGTGGTGCTGCGCTTGCAGTTCACCGGCAGCGCCAGTGATGAGCCGGATCTGGCGGCACTGTTCGCGGCATTAGGTGGTCGGGTGAAGCTGCTTCAAGGCGGTGTCGAGCGGATTCAGGGGCATGCGCTGGGGCAACTGCTGCTCGCCGTCAGCGGTACATCGTTCAGCGCCGAGCAATTGCGTGAGCGCGCCGCGCAATGGGCGCAACGCGTGGAGGTATTGGGTTATGTGGTTTGATCGCTTGTTGCAGGGTTTTATCGACACCTTCCTGATGGTCGGTGTGTCATCACTGATCGCGCTGCTGGTGGGGATTCCCATGGCGGTGATTCTGGTCACCAGCGACAAGGGCGGGATCTACGAAGCGCCAGTGTTGAACCGTGCGTTGGGGGCGTTCGTGAACCTGTTCCGCTCGATCCCGTTTCTGATTCTGATGGTCGCGCTGATTCCGTTTACCCGCTTGATTGTCGGCACTACGTACGGTGTCTGGGCTGCCGTGGTGCCACTGACGATTGCCGCTACGCCATTCTTTGCGCGGATTGCCGAAGTGAGTCTGCGCGAGGTTGATCATGGTCTGATTGAAGCGGCGCAAGCGATGGGTTGTCGGCGCTGGCACATCGTCTGGCATGTGCTGTTGCCAGAGGCGCTGCCGGGGATTGTCGGCGGTTTCACCATTACGCTGGTGACGATGATCAACTCGTCGGCCATGGCCGGGGCGATTGGCGCGGGTGGGTTGGGGGATATCGCCTATCGCTATGGGTATCAGCGCTTTGACAGCCAGATCATGCTGACGGTGATTGTGTTGCTGGTGGCTCTGGTGGCGGTGATTCAGTTGGGTGGGGATCGGTTGGCGCGGGGTCTCAACAAGCGCTGAAAAAAAGAAGGTTTGTTTTTTGGGAATCGGGATAAATCTGACCGACTGCGGCGGCGCTATTTCTTCAATCAGAGCATCGACATCACTGCGGATCATCAGCGAACGTGGCTCAATGATCCGACAGTGGCGGCGGCATGGTGAACATTCATGGTCACAAGCGTCCTTTCTCACCTTAGAGTGGAGAATGAGCGCTTTGACGGTGTTCCGAAACTGTAAGAACTAGCAGGTACACACTCAAACAACTGAATTGAAGGGGCGCCGGTCTTAATCTTCAATCAGGCTGTCCAGCCACGAATATTCACTTTTGTTTTGATGCAGCACTTGCAGAGCTTTTGCCGCACAAATCAGGCTGTCAGCGTTGTTCACCGCCAACTGCGCACGCAACGGCGGACTGGCGTTGAACGCGTCAACCGCCGCCTGAAGTTGCAGATCGTCGCCGATACCCAGGTAATCACTGACAGCGAACAGGAAGGCATCGTGATCGTGTGAAAACGCGTTCAGATAGTCGACCGTCAAACCGCCACGCATGATTGCCTCGGAGACGCCGCGCTCGGGAACGTCGTACGCGGCTAGCGAATCCCAGATCAGCAAACGACCCAGTCGGCCGTCCAGATAGAAATAGTCCGCGGCGTTGGGCCCGATGGCCTGGAACCGGTCGATTCTGTTGGTGTGCAACATTTCATGGCCCAACGACAGGCTCAATGTACCGCGCTGCATGTACTTGCGATTGATGAACAGCCGGCCGTGGAAATCGCTTTTGTACATCCACGCCGCGCTATTGCTGTGCGCATCGACGCCGAGGAATTTTTCACCGCCCCAAACCCCCTGGTATTCCCTGGAAACCGCCAGACCGCGCGCGACCGAATCAGAGAATCGTTGCGCAACGTTGAGGTGCCCGGTGCCGAAGAAACTTTCGTAAACGGCATCCGCATCCCGGTATTTCAGACCAATGGCGTGGCTGGCATCAGCGAAGATGTTTTCAACCGCTTTCAGTTCTGAGCGAATGATCGCCACCTGTTCCGGCGAGAACTGCTTCAAGCCGCGGGCGACCAGCGCGCCCTCCTGTGCCGCCGTGTACTCAAACGAGTCATCGCTACCGGTATGAACCCGGTTTTTTTGCGCATGCTCCCTTCTGAGCTCGCCAATGAGCTCATCGATGTCGATGTCAATCACTTTGCCTGGACCGGTTAACGGTTGAGGCCGTTCGAGTGTCCAGATCTTGCTGCGCGGATCAAGAAACAAGGCCGGGCCCAACGCCGCCGATTCAGAGACCAGCGATGCCCGATATTCACCGACTGTGCCGGTTTCCCGAACCAGGACGATCTCGCCGGGGGCGATATCGACATATTTTCGGTTCTTGTACACGCGCAGGCCTTGAGCATTGGCGGCAGGCAAGTTGGCTGGCGCGCGCAAGCTGTAGCGTTCAAGGGTTTTGACTTGCGCAGACACCGGCCGGATCTGGGCAGAGTGCAACGGCGCAATCGTAACGGCGGGGAAATGCGCCCCCGCCTCCTGGTTAGCTGGATCCGTATCAGAACGGTAAATCTTCACGGGAGTCCCGTCGCCGGATGGCGAACTGCCGGATCTTTTCCGCAGTGGTGTGGCGTTCACCGGGTTACGGTTGGTTGGCGAGGTAGTGCCAGGTTTGCGAACAATGCTCATGAACATCCTTTTCCTGAGTGATTCCCCCCCGATAAAAAAACAGGGCAGACATCGCGACAGTGGTCTATCGCGCAGGCGTCATTACATCCCGCAGCGCGCTACTGCGTGCGGTACATATGTATTGCACAGGCGCCGGGGTTTTGTGCTTTCTGGTGAATGAAGATACAAGGCCCGTAGGCTGCGATCTTTTAAAGCGCGAAAGCGCTTATAGTCTGCCCATCGTCCTTGCCACCACGAACCGACCATGAAGCAGACTCCGACCGACCTGGAACAGATCACCGCCACCACCCTTGCCCACTACAACTCAGTGGCCGAAGACTTCCGTGAGGGCACCCGCGCTCACGATGTCAGCCAGAACATCGAGGCGCTGTTGCGGCACATCCAGGGCGTAGCGCCGTTAGCGATTCTTGATTTTGGCTGTGGACCGGGACGGGATCTGCAGACGTTTACACGCATGGGGCACGTCGCGGTCGGGCTCGACGGCTCACCCGAGTTTGCGCGGATGGCCCGTGACGACAGTGGCTGTGAAGTGTGGTGCCAGGATTTCCTCAAGCTTGATTTACCCGCCGAACGCTTCGACGGAATCTTCGCCAACGCGGTGCTGTTTCATGTGCCATTGCAGGAATTGCCACGGGTTTTGCAACAGCTGCGCGATACCTTGAAACCGGGCGGTGTGCTGTTCAGCTCTAACCCGCGCGGGGATAACCGCGAGGGCTGGAACGGGCCGCGCTATGGCTCGTATCACGATCTGGAGGCATGGCGCGGGCTGCTTGCCCGCGCCGGATTCGTCGAACTGGAACACTACTTCCGTCCCGCAGGCCTGCCGCGCGAGCAGCAGCCGTGGTTGGCCAGCGTCTGGCGCAAAGGCTGAGTCAGGGAGTTGCCTGCACCCGGTAGTGGCTGACGGTACCTTCCGGCAGCAGCAGCGTGACGCTCTCGCCGGGCAGGGTCCGACCGTCCACTTCACGCGGGGCTGGATCGAAGTTGGCCAGCAGCCGAGTGCCGTCTTCAAATGAAGTCTGCTGCACCCGCCGATCTTCGCTCAGCCATTGGAAACCGGTCAGTGCCTGCGTCGCCAGGCGCTCATGCAGCGGACGGAAGAATGCATCCTGGCGGGCCATCAGCGGCAGTCGCTGCGCCAGCGTTGCCGCACTCAGGTGGTACAGCGGCGGCACGTTGTAAAGCAATTGCGTCAGTTCGTTTTCCACCCTTGCGTTGCTCAATTTAAGGCTGTCGAACAACCAGTGATGGGTGGTGATGAGCGAGCCGTGGAACACCGCTTGATACAGCGGCAAACGGCTGGCCGGGTCAAAGTGAATGCGCCGCAACGGTTCCTTTATTGGCACGGATTTGAAGAACACGGCCGGTTGCTCCGGCGGAAACCACTTGCCGACAAAGTATTCGGAATCCGGATTTTTACTCATGTCGGCATCACCCCAGCCGATCACCGGCGTCTGCATGCCATGGGCGAACAGCACGCCTTGAGCCGTGGTCGCATTGCCATCCTCGGAGCCGCTGGGCAATTGCAGCAGTTCATTGATCCAGCGCGACGCCTCGACATTGCCTTCGGCGTTCTGTGCCTGTGTCATTGGGGCATCCGCACGGTAGCTGTCGAACACCATGCCTGTGGCGTAGGCGTCGAGAAACCAGCTGTTGAAACCGGCGGCGACGCTGACCGCTTTGACTCGTTTCTCCAGCAAAGGGCGCACGCAACGTGGGTCGGTGTAGTGACCTGATTGCTGAAAGCCGCTTTTCAGCGTGCGGTTTTCCAGCACGATGGCGCACTCGCGGTAAGCCGTGTCACCCAGATGCGCGGTGGTCCAGTCCGGGTTCTCATTCCGACTCAGCGCCGTCTCGTAAGAATCATACGGTGCCAGCAGATACCCGGCCTGCACGCCTGCTCGAACCGCCTCGGGATGCCAGAGCCCGCCCTCCCACCCCTCACCAAGACCCAGCCACAAGCGCGACAGCCCGGCGTTTTGCAATTGCGCAATGGAGTCCAGCGACAGGGTGCTGCCCCATTGCTCAGGCCTGGCTGTCACGGCACCGGCGAATTCGCGGGCCAGTTGGCCACGCAGGGCAGCGTAACCGTTGACCAGTGCTTGCATGTCCGGCACCGCGCGGGCCTGCCAGGTTTTGCGAGCCTGAGTGTTCAGCGCCCGATTGAGGCTGCGCAGCAGAATGTTTTGCTGATAACGATTGAGCACGGTCTGCGTGGCGAGCAGCTGCAAGGCTTCAGTATCCATGCCGCCGCGCAACGCACCGGCAAGGTCAGTCTGGCCGCGCAACTTGCCAAGCAACGCCGGCCAGTTACGCACATCCTTTTGCCCCAGCAGATCGTTACCCCACAGGTAGACATGACTGGCGCCCAACAGCTTTCGCGATGTCGGTGTTTTCTCAAGCTTGCTGCTCAGGCTTTCGTGACGGCCGGTGTCGATCCGCCATTGTCGGTAGCGCTTGGCACCGGCCAGCGGCTCGGCGTCACCCAGAAACAGGCTGAACGTCAGCGCTGTCGACGGCTTGAGTGAGGTGAATTGATGCCGCACCGACAACGCGAGCGCATCGCCCTCAGCGCTGAACAGCAGTTGATTGTTGTAGGGGTTGCTCAGCAACCAGTTGAGACTGAATCCCTCATGCTCGACGCCCCAGATCGGCAGACTCATATCCTGAGTGGCATTGAGCACCCCTTGACTCACCAGAAACGCCTGCCACACCGGATCGCCGCGCGGCACATAATGGCCCTCGGCCAAGGGCCAGATCAGGCCCTTGCCCATGGTATTGCCGGGCTGGCGCAAGAACTCAAGTTCAGCCGGGGCGCGTGCGGTGATCGAGAAGTTCAGGTCGCGTTGATCGAGATCAACGCTGAGTGTCCAGGCGCCATCGTCCCATTGCCAGTCGACACGATTGTCACGTTGCACCAGGTTGCTGATCCTGTGCGCAGCGACGCCCGTCGATGCCTGCACAGTCGCGCCGTTGGCCGGGGTGACTCGCACGGCGAGGGTTGCGGGGTCGAGCTGTACGCGCCACAGCGGGTTTTGCAGCAGCGTTTCGGCCAGCGATGAAGGCGACAGGCACAGGCCGGCCACTAACAGCAGTTGGCGCAACCAGCAAGTGACAGTCGACATCGGGCGTCCCTCCTCCAAATGGAGGAAGGACGGTAACGCAAGGCATCACAGTTGTAAGTCAGACCTTTCCCAAAGGTGTAACAAACGCACTCAGTGGGTCGATGACGAAGCGTCCTTCTTCGGCTCGCGGATCTTGTACCAGGCCACATACAGCGCCGGCAGGAACAGCAACGTCAGCAACGTCGCCACCACGATCCCGCCAATCATCGCGTACGCCATCGGCCCCCAGAACACTTCCCGGGCGATGGGGATCATGCCCATGCTCGCCGCCGCCGCGGTCAGCAGGATCGGCCGGCGCCGATGCTCAGTCGCCTCGACCACTGCATCCCACGGCGCATAGCCCTTCTTCTCGAACTCATCGATCTGCGTCACCAGAATCACCGAGTTACGGATGATGATGCCGATCAGCGCAAGAATCCCCAGAATCGCCACGAAGCCCATCGGCGTACCTGTCGGCACCAGCGCCAGCACCACGCCGATCAGTCCCAGCGGCGCGACACTGGCGACGAGGAACATCTTCTGCACGCTGTGCAACTGGATCATCAGAAAGGTCGCCATCAAAAACAGCATCAACGGCAAGACCTTGGCAATCGGCCCCTGGGCCTTGCCGCTTTCCTCGACCGTACCGCCCGTGGCGACCTTGTAGCCCACTGGCAGTTTGTCAGCGAAGGCATCAATCGACGGCTTGAGCAGTTTCACCAGATCGGTCGGCTGGATCTCGTCGCGCACCGAGGCCTTGATGGTGATGGTCGGCAAGCGGTCGCGACGCCACACCAGCGGCTGTTCCAGCTCATAGCGCACAGTGGCGAACGCCAGTAACGGAATCGATGTGCCGTTGGGCGTAACGATCTGCAGATTCTGCAGGGTTTCCGGCGTACCACGCTCCGAATTCACCGCCCGGCCGACCACATTGATCAGGTAGATGTCGTCGTTGACCTGGGTCAGCGGCGCGCCGCTGACGATGCTGTTCATCAGGTTCGCCACGTCTTCGGACGACAGCCCGAGCTGCCGCGCCTTGTCTTGGGCGATGTCGATGCGCAGGACTTTGCCCGGCTCGTTCCAGTCGTAAATGATCTCGCCGATGTGCGAGTTCTTGTCCAGTTCGGTGGCGAGGTCGATGGCGTGCTTGCGCACCTGATCGATGTCCTTGCCACTGACCCGGTACTGGATCGGCCGCCCCACCGGCGGGCCCATTTCCAGCGCCTGGACGTAACTGCCGATGCCGACGAAGTCCTTGTGCAGGCGCTCGCGCAGACGCTGACTCAGTGCCTCACGGGCCTCGAAGTCTTTGCTGACGATCACCAGTTGTGCGTAGTACGGGTTTTGCAATTGCTGGTCGAGCGGCAGGTAGAAACGGATCGCGCCCTGACCGATGTAGGTGCTCCAGCGCACAATGTCCGGGTCGCCTTTGAGGGTTTCTTCCAGCTTGTCGACTGCCTTGCGTGTTTCGTCGATGGAGGCGTTCTGTGGCAGGTTCAGGTCGACGAGAATTTCCGGGCGGTCCGATGCAGGGAAGAACTGGTTCTGCACAAAGCGCATGCAAAAAATCGACAGGGCAAACAGCAGTACGGTGATGCCGATCGCCCACCAGCGATTGCGCATCGCCCACAACAGACCGCCATTGAACGCACGCCCGACGCGGCCCGGCTCGGCGTCATGGGGCTTCACGTTGGCGCTGAGAATGTGCACGCCGATCACCGGAGCGAAGAACACCGCGACAATCCACGACACAATCATGGCCACGGCAATCACCGCAAACAGCGTGTAGGTGTACTCACCGGCGGAACTGGCGTTGAGGCCGATCGGCACGAAACCGGCGACCGTCACCAGCGTCCCCGTTAGCATCGGGAACGCCGTCGAGGTGTACGCGTACGTCGCGGCCTCCTCCTTGCTCTCGCCCATTTCCAGGCGCGTGACCATCATCTCCACGGTGATCATCGCGTCGTCCACCAGCAGGCCGAGGGCGATAATCAGTGCGCCGAGAGAAATCCGCTGCATGGTGATGCCACTGTATTCCATGAACACAAACACCATCGCCAGCACCAGCGGAATCGAGCACGCCACCACCAGACCGGCACGCACGCCGAGGCTGATAAAGCTGACCACCAGCACGATGATCACCGCCTCGAACAGGGCACTGGTAAAGCCACCGACCGCTTCTTCCACCACCACCGCCTGATCGGACACGGTGTGCACACCCACGCCAACTGGCAAGTCTGCGGTCAGTTCATCGATGCGCTGGTGCAACGCCTTGCCGAACTCCTGAACGTTGCCGCCCTTCTGCATGGCAATCGCCAGACCGATGGCCGGTTTGCCGTCAAAGCGAAATTCCGGGGTAGCCGGATCGGTGTAACCGCGCGTGATGTCGGCGATGTCAGCCAAACGATAGAAACGGTCGTTGAGCTTGAGATTGACCTCGGCCAGATCCTTTTCCGAGGCGAACTGCCCGGAAGTGCGCACGGAAATCCGCTCAGGGCCGGCCTCGATCACACCGGCCGGGGTCACGGCGTTCTGCGATTGCAGGCTCTGCACGACCTGACGCTGATCGATACCCAACGCCGCGAGTTTGCGGGTAGAGAAGTTCAGATAAATCACTTCGTCCTGCTGGCCGATCATTTCGATCTTGCCCAGCCCCGGTACATTGCGGATCTCGGCCCGCGCCTGTTCTACATAATCGCGCAACTGGCGCATGGTCAGGCCGTCGGCGGTGAAGGCATAGACCGAGCCGAACACATCACCGAACTCGTCGTTGAACCCGGGCCCTTGAATACCTTGGGGGAACTGCCCGCGAATGTCGTCGATCTTCTTGCGCACCTGGTACCAGATTTCCGGGATGTCCTTGGCGCTGGTGGTGTCGCGCAGGTACACGTACACCGTCGATTCACCGGGGCGCGTGTAACTTTTCACGTAGTCGAGAGAGTCGAGTTCTTCGAGTTTTTTCTCGATGCGGTCGGTGACCTGCGCGAGGGTTTCTTCCTGGGTCGCGCCCGGCCATTTGGTCTGGATCACCATGGTTTTGATGGTGAACGACGGGTCTTCTTCGCGGCCCAGATTGAAGTACGAGAACACGCCCATCAGCAACGCGACGAACATCAGGTACCAGACGAATGACTGATGCTTGAGGGCCCATTCGGAGAGGTTGAAAGAGCCTTTCATTGACTGTCCTCGTCAAGTTTTACCGATTGTCCGGGTTTGAGGCTGTTGACGCCGGCGCTGACCACGCGCTCGCCATTCTTCACGCCGCCCGCGAGCACCACGCTGCTGTCGGTGCGGCTGATCACGCTGACGTCGCGGGGGCTGACGGTTTTGCTCTGGGTGTCGATGACCCAGATCCGTGGTTTGCCGTCGACCTCCTGCACAGCGGTAGCCGGCAATTCGATGCGCGGTTTGATCGCCGAACTGAGGGTCACGCTGATCGCCGTGCCGAGGCGGAAACCGTCGGGTGTCTCGGCCAGCGTCAGGCGTGCGCGACGCGTACGCGTGGCACTTTGCGCCTGTGGTTCGATCTCGCGAAGGGTTGCCGTGGTGTTGATGCTCGGGTCGAGTTGCCCGGCCACCAGAAACACCACGTCGGAGGGAATCTGATCGACCAGGGTGTCGGGCAGATCGATCACCGCTTCCTTGATGTCAGGTTGCGCCAGAGTCACGACCTGCTGGCCCGCCGTCACCACTTGCCCGGCTTCGGCATTCCACGCGGTGACCACGGCCTTATGGTCGGAACGCAGTTCGGTGTAGCCGAGCTGGTCCTTGCTTTGATTGACCGCCGCCCGTGCCTGGTCCAGCGAGGCCTGGGTGGTTTTCAAGTCCGTGGTGGCGATGTCCAGTTGTGCCTGCGCTCCTACGCCACGATCGAACAGCGCCTGCTGACGGCGGGCATTGGCCTGGGCATTGATCAGTTGTGCCTGAACCTTGGCCAGATCGCCCTGGGCCGAACGCAATTGGTTCTGCTGATCAGACGGATCGAGGGTGGCGAGCAGCGTGCCCTTTTGCACTTCGGTTCCGACATCGACGTTGCGGCTGGCGATGCGGCCACCGACGCGGAAACCGGTGTTGCTTTCATAACGCGCCTGGATGCTGCCGGCGAAACGCCCGAGGCTTTCCTCGCTCAGCGCCTGAACCTTGACCGATAACACCGGACGTACCGGCTCCGGAGGTGGCTCGCTTTTCGAGCAGGCCGCCAGCAACACGCCCACGGATAACAGTCCCAGACGCTTCATGGCTGCGCTCCCGGCTGCAGATCCTTGTAGGTGTTTTCAGCGATTTCGACTTTCATGCCGGGATGCAACAACTGCCCACCGGCGACAATGACTTTCTCCCCGCCCTTGAGGCCTTCGCTGATGATGACCTTGCCGATCAGGTAGCGGCCGACGGTCACGTTGTGCAACTGCGCTTCACCTTTATCGTCGACCATCCACACCGCCGGATCACTGATGTTTTTCGTCAGTGCTGACCATGGCAATTCGACTGCCGACTTGCCGCTGCCCTTGGCGGTGGCGCTGACCACCGAGCCCAGCTGCATCCCTTGTGGCAGGCTGTCGAGGCTGACTTTGACTTGCACCGTGCCGGACTGCGCCGACACCGCCGGGGTGATTTCACGCACCGTACCGGTGGTTTTGATGGCAGGGTTATCGAGCAGGCTGACGACGATCGACGGATCCGCAGGACGCTCGGCCAGCAGCGATTCGTAGACGTTGAACACCGCGTCACGGTCGCCATCGCGGGCCAACGAAAAAATCGGCGCCGTGGCCTGCACGACCTGGCCGACTTCGGCTTGGCGCTCGGTAATCACCCCCGGGGCATCGGCGATCAGCGCGGTATAGCTCAGCTGGTCCTTTGCGTTGGCCAATTGCGCCTGCGCCGCGCTCAAGGCGCTCTGGCTGCTGCGCAACGCCGCTTGGGCGGAATCGTATTCGCTCTGGCTGGTGTAGCCCTTGGGCAGGAGTTTTTGCTGGCGCACGAAGGCCGCAGCGCTCTGTTTCACCCGGGCTTGTTCGGCGACTACCTGGGCTTGAGCCGAATCGACGTTGGTCTGCAAATCCTTGGGGTCGAGTTTGGCCAGCACTTGTTTAGCGGTGACGCGATCGCCGACATCGACCATGCGCTGGATGATCTTGCCGCCGACGCGGAACGACAGTTCGGTCTGCACGCGCGCCTGCACGTCCCCGGTCAATGTCACCGAAGCCGCGTAATCCGTGGGTTTGACCTCTTGTACAAAAACCCGTGGCAGGTACTCAGCGGGGGCTTTTTTCTCGCCACATGCGGTCACCAAGGTGAACAGACTCAGCATGACCGCTGTTTTCAAACCGGGACTCGCCATGCAGACTCCTTCCTGTGTACGAACGTGCAAGTGACGATACGACTGTGAGCTTAGAACAGGGTTCCGCCTTCGCCTGCGCGATCACAACATTTCCCTGTAGGAGCCTTCGGCAGCTCCTACAATGGGCGCCTCAAGAGAAGGAATTCCATGCTCAACACTCTGGCAGTGGCCAATTACCGTTCGATCAACAAACTGGTGATCCCGCTGGGCCGGCTGAACCTGATCACCGGCCCCAACGGCAGCGGCAAGTCCAACCTCTACCGCGCCTTGCGCTTGCTGGCGGAAACCGCGCAGGGTGGCGTCGTCAATGCGCTGGCCCGTGAAGGCGGACTGGAGTCGACCTTCTGGGCCGGGCCGGAAACCATCAGTCGGCGTATGCGCAACGGCGAAGTGCCCATTCAGTCGACGGTGCGCCAGGGGGTGAAGCGACTGCGCCTGGGGTTCGCCGGGGAAGATTTCAGTTATTCGATCAGCCTCGGGCTGCCCGATTCCAACGGTCACTTCATGCTGCCCGAGCATTCGCGACCAATCCCTTCGCGCTTCAGCCTCGACCCGCAGATCAAGCGCGAATGCATCTGGGCCGGCCCGCTTTACCGCCCCGCCAGCCTGCTGGTCGATCGCGACGGCCCGATGATCCGCGCACGCACCGAACGAAAATGGGATGTGCTGGCGCAACACACGCCGAACTTCGACAGCCTGTTCGATCAGGTCGGCAGCCTGCGCAGCTCACCGGAAGTGTTCCAGATGCGTGAGTTCATTCGCCGCTGGCGCTTTTACGATCACTTTCGCAGCGATGCCGATGCACCGGTGCGCCAGCCGCAATTGGGCACGCGCACGCCGGTGCTGTATCACGACGGGCGGGATCTGGCGGCGGCGTTGCAGACCATCATCGAGATTGGTGATGGGGATGCGATGCGTGCGGCGATTACCGATGCGTTTCCTGGCGCGCGGGTGCATATCGAAGCGCAGGCTGGTGGACGGTTTGCCATCGAGTTTTATCAGGAAGGCTTGTTGCGGCCGTTATCGGCGGCGGAGTTGTCGGACGGGACGCTGCGCTATCTGCTGCTGGTCGCGGCATTACTGACGCCACGGCCACCGTCATTGATGGTACTGAACGAACCGGAAACCAGTCTGCATCCGGATCTGTTGCCAGCGTTGGCGCGGTTGATTATCCGTGCCTCGGAGCAATGTCAGGTGTGGGTGGTGTCACATGCGCGGCGGTTGATTTCGGCATTGCAGGAAGATCCCGAGTGCAATTGCATTGTGCTGGAGAAAACCCTGGGGCAGACCGGGATTGTCGGCCAGCGGGTGCTGGATGAGCCGGCGTGGCATTGGCCGGATTGAGCGTTCCAGCCAAAAGCCCCTCACCCTAGCCCTCTCCCAGAGGGAGAGGGGACTGACCGGGGGATGTTCGGGAACTACGCCGACGTGAAAATGCATCTGTGAATCCATAATCGACTCGGTTCCGCAGGTCGATGTCTGATGCAAGACACCTCGGTCGGCTCCCTCTCGCTACGGGAGAGGGACTGATTGGGGAATGCTGTTGAATTACTCCGACCTGAAAATGACTCTGTGAATCCATAATCGACTCGGTTTTTCAGGTCGATGTATGACGCAGGACACCTCGGTCGGCTCCCTCTCCCTCGGGAGAGGGCTGGGGTGAGGGGCAGGCCTCACCACCGATTCAACAGGCAATCACCCCTGCCACTTGCCACCCTCGACAATCACGCTCTCAGGCTTGGTGTCATCGCTCAGCTCTTTACGCACATATTGGTCGTACAGCTTGAGCAGATACTTCTCCTCACCCAGCTTGACCAGCTCTGTATTCACCCAGTCACGCAGCTCGATATTGCCCTTCTTCACCGCCGGCGCAATCGGCGCTTCGGCACCGAGCTTTTCATCCAGCACGCGATAGCCCGGGTTCTGCTTGGCCCAGCTGAACAGCACCAGGTTGTCCTGCGCATAGGCATCGCCACGGCCGTTGGCCAAGGCTTGCAGCGATTCGGAGTTTTTCTCGAACTTGAGCAGTTTCCAGTCCGGATGATTCTTGGTCAGCCAGATATCCGCAGTGGTACCGGTGGTGACGATAGTGGTGCGGGTCGCCAGATCATCGAGGCTTTTCACCGAGCTGCTTTGCGGCACCAACGCCTGCACCGCAACCTTGAGGTTCGGGTTGGTGAATTCCACCGCTTCCTTGCGCTCAGGCGTGACGGTCATGTTGGCGAGGATCAGGTCGACCTTGTCGCTTTGCAGGAACGGGATGCGGCTCGCGGGTTCAACAGCAACGAACTCGACCTTGTTTTCATCGCCGAGCAGATCCTTGGCGAAACGCCGGCCGATATCAGTATCAAAGCCGACGTAGCGCCCGGCCTCATCGACAAAGCCGAATGGCGGCTTATCGGTGAAGACGCCGACAATCAACTTGTCGCGAGCCTTGATCTTGTCCAGATAACCAGCCGGCGCGGTGCTTTCGCTGGCGACTTTCGGTTTTGGCGGTTCTTCGGTCTTGCTGCAACCGGCAAGCAAGGCGAGGCTGAGCAGGGGCAGTAAAAAAGCGGCAGTTTTCATAACAGTTCCAGTTCCTTTGTCGGATTCGTTTTTGGCAGTGTTGCAACGAAGGAGAACTTCTCCAGAAACTGCTGCGCGCGTGCGGTTTGCGGGTTCGTAAAGAAAATCTCGGGCGGGTTCTGTTCAAGGATGCGCCCGGCATCCATGAACACAATGCGGTCGGCCACCGCGCGGGCGAAGGCCATTTCATGGGTGACGATCAACAGGGTCATGCCTTCGCGGGCCAAGCCCTGAATGACCTGCAAAACTTCCTTGACCATCTCCGGGTCAAGGGCGGCGGTGACTTCGTCGAAGAGCATGACCCGTGGGTTCATGCACAACGAGCGGACGATGGCGATGCGTTGCTGCTGGCCGCCGGACAACTGACGCGGGAAGGCGTCGCGCTTGTCGGCCAAGCTAACGCGTTCGAGCAGGGCTTCGGCTTGCTGCTGCGCTTCGCGACGCTGGCGCTTCTGCACTTTGAGCGGGCCGAGCAGCAGGTTGTCGAGCACGCTCATGTGCGGAAACAGGTGATAACTCTGGAACACCATACCGATCTGCTGACGGATCTCGCGCCAGTCGGTGGCCTTGCCCAGCAGCTCACGGCCGAGAAATTTCAGGCTGCCGCTGTGGGCTTCTTCCAGACCATTGAGGCAACGCAGCAAGGTGCTTTTGCCGCAGCCGCTGGGGCCGAGGATGACGATCACTTCACCGCTCTGCACCTGCAGATCGATGCCGTTAAGCACCTGCTGCTCACCATAAAATTTGTTGAAGCCGTGAAACTCGATCAATGCGCTCATGCTTGCGTCCAGCGCCGCTCCAGCACGCGCGAGGCGGCCGACAGCGGGTAGCAGATGAAAAAGAAAAACAGGAACAGCGCGCCGTAGATCAGCACCGATTCGTAAGTGCGCTCGATGATCTGCTGGCCGACCTTGATCACGTCGACCACACCGATCAGCACCGCCAGCGAACTGGTCTTGATGATTCGCGTGTAGACGTTGATGGTCGGCGGCGTCATGCGTTTCAGTGCTTGCGGCAGCAACACGTAGCCGTAGAGTTGCGCGGCGTTCAGACCGATCGACAGCCCCGCTTCACGCTGTCCGCGTGGCAACGAATGCAGCGCACCACGCGCCACTTCGCCGACCTCGCTGGCGCCCCACAGCGACAGCACCAGCACCGCGCACCAAAAGCTGGGAATGCTCAGGCCGAAGAAAATCGGCAGACCGAAGAACAACAGATACAACCAGACCAGCACCGGAATCGCCCGGAACAGCTCCAGATAGACCCGCAAAATCGCATTCAGCCACGTCACGTTGAGCGTGCGCAACACGCCGTAGAGCACGCCGCCGACAGTGCTGATGGCAATGCTCAGAAACGAGATCGACAAGGTTTGTCCGGCGCCCTTGGCCAATTGCGGCAACGACACCCAGAGCAGTTCAAGACCCGAACTGGCCATGCTGGAGCCTCCTTTCCAAACGGCTGAGCAATAGCGACAGCGGCAGGAACAGCAGCACGCAGATCAGCGTCAGCACGGCGAGCATTTCGTAGGTTTTGTAATAGAGCGCGATGTAGCTCTTGGTGGTGTAGAGAATTTCCGGCACCGCCACCGCCGAGACCACGGTGGTTTCCTTGAGCAGAAAAATGAAATTGGCAAACAACGACGGCAGACTGAGAATCCCCGCTTGCGGCAGGATCACGTAGCGCAGCAACTGGCCGTGGGACAGGCCGATCGAGCGCCCTGATTCCAGTTGCGCCTGCGGCACCGCATCGACGCCGGCACGCAGCACTTCGGTGAGGTAAGCGCCGCCGAGGAAGGTCATGGTGATGATCGCGGCGGTGAAACCGGAAACCTGGACCCCCACTGCCGGCAAGGCGAAGTAGACGAAAAACAACTGGATCAACAGCGGCGTGTTGCGCGCCAGCTCCACATACAGGCCGACCAGTTTTTGCAGGTACGGCGTGCGGAACACCAGAATCGTCGCGTTGAGCAGCGCCACCAGCAGCGAGGTGCCTATGGCGATAAAACCGACCTGCAGCGTCACGCCCACGGCTTTGAGAAACGCCGGCAGGGTGCTGAGGATAAAAGCGTAATCGAAGGTCATGAAACGTCCTGGACATCGCTCGGTAAGCGACGGTGGTGCAGTCCATGGACAGCGGATGGCTGTCCGGCAAGCACCGACTTTATAGGTATAAAAACAAGAATTTAAATACCGTTAAAGCATATTGATATCACCCAAAAAACTATCTTGTGGGTTTGCCGGGAAGGAATAAGAAGGCTATTTTCCTTTGCGCTGTAGGACGGATCTTTTTTTCACGAAAGCCCTCCAAGGATGAACAGCTTTTGGCCAGACTCCCCCCGGCCAATTACATAACAAGGAAGAGAACATGGACGTAAAAGTGCCGCAGCGACTGGATCCGCAGGAGATTGTGAAATTGTTGGTAGCGTTGAGGCGGGCGTTGAAGGCTCAGGTGGCCTGAGGTCAAGATCAACAGCACCCTCACCCCAGCCCTCTCCCGGAGGGAGAGGGGGCCGACCGAGGTGTCTGGCGTTTTACATCGACCTGAAAGACCGAGTCGATTATGGATTCGGCGGAGATCTTTCACATCGGCGTACCTCTACAGCATCCCCCAATCAGTCCCCTCTCCCTCTGGGAGAGGGAGCCGACCGAGGTGTCTGGCGTCAAACATCGACCTGAAAGACCGAGTCGATTATGGATTCGGCGGAGATCTTTCACATCGGCGTACCTCTACAGCGTCCCCCAATCAGTCCCCTCTCCCTCTAGGAGAGGGAGCCGACCGAGGTGTCTTGCGTCAAACATCGACCTGAAAGATCGAGTCGATTATGGATTCGGCGGAGATCTTTCACATCGGCGTACCTCTACAGCATCCCCCAATCAGTCCCCTCTCCCTCTGGGAGAGGGAGCCGACCGAGGTGTCTTGCGTCAAACATCGACCTGAAAGATCGAGTCTGATCTGGCTTAATGATTCTGGACACCCCTAAAGGGCGTTAATCTACGCCCAACGACGAGGTGTGATTTGACCAGACGATATTTTTCGACAGATTTCAAACGGGATGCGGCTTGCCTGGTTTTGGATAAAGACTATTCGGTGAGTGAAGCCTGTGAAGCAATGGGCGTGGGCCCTACAGCTCTGCGCCGCTGGGTTGAGCAACTGCGTGCGGAGCGCAGCGGCAAGACGCCTGAGAAGTCCAAGGCCATGACCGTTGACCAACAACGCATCCAAGAACTGGAAGCAACAATTCGACGGATTGAGCGCGAGAAGGAAATTTTAAAAAAGGCTACAGCTCTCTTGATGTCGGATTCCCTCGATCGGTAAGGCTGGTCGAGGAGTTAAGCGAGCAATATCCAAGATCCGAGTTGTGTGGCGTGTTTGGTATCAACCGCAGCAGTTATTACGAGCGTCTGAAACAGCGGGCGAAAGTGCATGTCGGGCGCGATCGCCTAAAGATCAAGGCTGCCGAATTACATGAGCAAAGTCGCGGCTCAATGGGCGCGCGCAGCCTGTCAAAAGCGCTGTGTAACGAAAAAGAGTCGGTAGGTCGTTACATGGCTCGTAGCCTGATGCGCGAGCTCGGTTTGAAGAGCCAGCAACGGCGCAGGCATCGGTACAAACCCAGCGGTGCGGAGGCGCAATACGCCCCCAATCATTTGGAGCGTAAATTCAATGTCGAGGCCCCCAATCGAGTGTGGTGTGGCGACGTGACTTACATTTGGGCCGGTACTTACTGGGTTTATCTGGCTGCTGTACTTGATCTGCATGCCCGCCGCATCGTCGGCTGGGCGATGTCCAGAAGTCCGGATTCAGCTCTGACCTGTCGAGCGTTAAAGATGGCTTTCGAGTCGCGAGGACGCCCTGAAAACCTAATGTTCCATTCGGATCAGGGCTGTCATTACAGTAGTAAAGTGTTTCGTGAAACGCTGGCGGACATGCGCATAAAACAAAGCATGAGTCGACGAGGAAACTGCTGGGATAACGCGCCGATGGAGCGTTTCTTTGGCAGTTTGAAATCTGAATGGATACCCAAGACAGGCTACCGAAACGAAGACGAGGCCAGTACCGATGTGTTGCGCTACCTGACCCATTATTACAATCGGATCAGGCTGCACAGTCACAATGGCTACCGAACTCCGGTGGACATGGAGGCCCTGGCGGCATGAAAAAGGGTAAAACCCTATAACCGTGTCCAGTATCGTTTGACCAGATCACCCGATTATGGATTCGGCGGAGATCTTTCACATCGGCGTACCTCTACAGCATCCCCCAATCAGTCCCCTCTCCCTCCGGGAGAGGGCTAGGGTGAGGGGCTTTTCAACGCACACACAAAAACGCCGATGCCCATCGCTGGCCATCGGCGTTTTCACACCTTGAAGGGGTTCACTCAAGCGTCAGATCAGAACGCCGGCAGTACCGCGCCGTTGTATTTCTTCTCGATGAACGCTTTGACTTCCGGGCTGGTCAGGGCTTTGGCCAGTTTCTGGATCGCGTCGCTGTTCTTGTTGTCCTCACGGGCCACCAGGAAGTTCACGTACGGCGAGTCAGCGCCCTCAATCACCAGCGCATCTTTCTGCGGGTTCAACTTGGCTTCCAGCGCGTAGTTGGTGTTGATCATGTCCAGATCAACTTCTTTCAGAACGCGTGGTAGCAGGGCCGATTCCAGTTCCTTGAACTTGAAGTTATGCGGGTTCTTGGCGATGTCTTTTGGCGTTGCCAGAGCGTTTTTCGGGTCTTTCAGCTCGATCAGGCCTGCCTTCTGCAGCAGGATCAGGGCACGGCCGCTGTTGCTGCCTTCGTTCGGGATGGCGATGGTCGCGCCGTCCGGCAATTCAGCCAGGGTCTTGTATTTGCTCGAGTAGCCGCCGAACGGTTCAACGTGCACGCCCTGCACGGTCACCAGGTACTTGGACTTGTCGTCCTTGTATTTGCCCTGGTTGAAGCTGTTCAGGTACGGCAGGGTCTGGAAGTAGTTGGCGTCCAGACGCTTCTCGCCAACCTGTACGTTCGGCTGAACGTAGTCGGTGAAGACTTTGATTTCCAGATCCACGCCTTCTTTGGCGAGGGTCGGTTTGATCAGCTCAAGGATTTCAGCGTGCGGCACCGGGGTCGCAGCAACCACCAGTTTCTCGCCGGCATTGGCCAGGGAAGCAGTCAGAGCAGCCGCCAATGCGGTAAACAACAGAACCTTTTTCATGCAGTGTCCTTATCGAAAATCACGGTCGTCATCGACGACGGCATTAATACGTGTGCCAGTGAAGTGATATCGCTGGCGTGGGTCGGACAATACCGGGATTTTTTATTCCCGGACAATAACGTTTATTCAGCTTCATATTCCATTTTGTTCATGTTGAACGAAACGGTTACAACGCCTCACCCAAACGAATCAGCAAATCTTTCAATGCCTTACGCTCATCGACGCTGCCGCCGATGTTGATTTGTGCAACCAGTCGCTCGATCTGAAGCTGCGGCCCAGACACCTCGGGCAGGTTCAGGTGCTCTGGGAGAATCTCGTCACCGGTGCTCACCAGCAAGGCAAAGTGAATGACGTTTTCCAGCTCGCGGGTGTTGCCCGGCCAGCTGTGTTGTTCGAGCACGTGTTGCGCTGCTTCGCTGATCAGCGGCACAGGCAGGTCGAGGCGCTGGCTATAGATGCCAAGGAAGTACTCGGCCAACGAGAGGATATCGCCGATACGCGCGCGCAACGCTGGCAACTCGAGATGACCTTCGCTGAGGTAGTGATAAAGCCGCTCGTGGAATTTCCCGGCGTCCACTGCTTGCGCCAGATCGATGCTGGTCGCGGCCACCAGACGCACATCCACCGGGCTCGGCTGATGCGCACCGACCCGAGTGACTTCGTGGTTCTCCAGGGCGGCGAGCAGTTTGATCTGGATCGGCAGCGGCAAGTCGCCGATTTCATCCAGATACAAGGTGCCGCCATTGGCCGAACCGAACCATCCGGCACGACTGCTGGCCGAGCCGCTGTAACTGCCGGCGGCGTAACCGAACAGTTCGGCATCGGCGTAGGTAGGGCTGATCGCGCCGCAATTGACCGAAACGAACAGACCGCTGCGGTCACTGGCGCGATGGATGTGCCGGGCGAGCAATTCTTTACCCGTGCCGGTCTCGCCACGAATCAATACCGAGGTCGAGCGCGGCGCCAATTGCTCCAGCTCTTCACGCAACTGACGCGAGCGTGGGTCGACAAACACCAATGCCTTGGCGCGAATGCTCAGGGGGCTTTTTTCCGCGTCAGGAAAGGTCAGCAATGGCTGACCGAAGGTTTCGAAACTCATGGCAGACTCCCGCCCAAAACCGCCGGGAGACGGGGGCGTTGAAAGAAATAAAAATCAGGCGCGGCGGCGAGCGTGGTGTTCCATACGGTTTTGCAAGCGATATAGATAAGCAAAACCCTGCTCCCAACGCTGATGCCCGGACTTGACGTTGATGTGTCCGGCACCGGCGAGAATCCCCGCCTCGGCACCCCAGTTGCGCGCCAGTTCCAGAGCGCGCGGTGCGCTGACGGCGGCGTCGTTGTCGGAGCTGACCACCTGGCTTGGGAACGGCAGCAGATCAGTCGGAATCGGTGCGAAGTTACGCAGCGCCGGCGCGCAGGCCGGGCGCTCGACATCGGCCGGCGCAACCAGCAAGGCGCCGCGGACCTGACGCAGGTATTGCAACGGCGCCGTGGCCGCCCAGTGGGCAACGGTGATGCAGCCGAGGCTGTGGGCGATAAGGATGACCGGCGTGCTGTCGGCAGCAATCGCCTCGGCCAGTGCCGCGACCCAGTCTTCACGACGCGGCGTCAGCCAATCGGCCTGCTCGACCCGCGCACTGTTTGGCAGGCTGTTCTGCCAGTGGCTTTGCCAATGATCATCTGGCGATCCTTGCCAGCCCGGCACAATCAGGTAGCGGATTGATTCGTTGCGCATGGGGAGCTCTCCTGCGTCGTGTCTGTTCCTGAACGAGTATAGGGAGGGGATTTATATTCGTTAAGGAATAAGAAGCTATTTATTAAGACCTGAATTGAATATGAGACGTGTGCATGGCTTGAAATCTTTTCCCCCTCACTGCCCTCTCCCCCAAGGGGGCGAGGGGGAAGGGAGCCGATCACCTGGCCTTTCAAATCCGGAGTTCGACTGGGTATTTCAGGTCGGCGTATAGCGGCCAAACAACGCGGTCAGTCCCCTCTCCCTCCGGGAGAGGGCTAGGGTGAGGGGCTTTTCTCCCTGCCAAAAATAAAAAAAGGGCCGCACCCTGCCAAGGAGACGGCCCCGGAAAAACGTTGAATCTGTCACCGCGCAGTAATCACCGACAACTTGGTAATCCCCGCCCGTTCAATCGAAGCCATCGCCCGCGCCACTTCGCCGTAGTTCACCCCGTCATCGGCCTGCAACTGCACGCGCACTTCCGGGTCCTTGGCCTTGGCCGACTTGAGGTTGAATTCCAGCAAGTCCGGCTGAATCTCATCCTTGTTGATAAACAGTTTGCCCGCGCCGTCGATGCTCACCACCAGCGGATCCTTCTGCTCGACCGGCGCCACCGCCTCAGTCTTCGGCAGGTTGATCGGGATCGCGTTGGTCAGCAGCGGCGCGGTGACGATAAACACCACCAGCAGCACCAGCATCACATCCACCAGCGGCGTCACGTTGATCTCGCTGAGTACCTCATCACTGTCTTGCGTGGAGAAGGCCATATCAGGACGCCTCCTTCACTTTTGCTGCGTTGCCCGGCGCAGCGACCTTGTGCGCGGTGGGATGGATCAACACGCGGAACGCACTCTTCTGCGCCAGGCTGTAGAAGTCGTGGGCGAAGTCATCGAGATCCGCCGCCGTCAGTTTCAACCGACGCAAAAAATAGTTGTAAACCAGCACCGCCGGCACCGCGACGGCGATCCCCACACCCGTGGCGACCAGTGCCGCACCGATCGGCCCGGCCACCGTTTCCAGGCTCGCCGAACCGGCCGCGCTGATGCCTTTCAACGCTTCCATGATTCCCCACACCGTGCCGAACAAACCAATGAACGGCGAGGTACTGCCAATACTGGCGACCACTGCCAAGCCTGTTTCCAGCGAACGGCGTTCGCGGACAATTTGCTGACGCAAAGCGCGCTCCAGTCGATCCTGATGGTTGATCGCCTGGCTCAAATCATTGGCCTGTGGCGCCTCGCCCACCTGAATCGCCGCGTAACCGGCCTGCGCCACCCGCGCCGCAGCGCCGGGTTGGGTTTCGCTCAATTCAGCGGCGGAATCGAGACTCGACGCCGCCCAGAAGCGTTTATGAAAACGCCGGTCCTGTGCCTTCAGACGCCCGAACTGCACAGCCTTGAGCAATGCCAGGCCCCAAGTGGCGACGGAAAAAACCACCAACAGCCAGATCACCGCGCTTTCGATGGATTCCAGTGGAGATGCCAGTAACGTCATGATGTATTCCCTCGTGTAAACGTTTTGCGCGAATTTGGTTTCGGTTTAATGAATCTTGAAATCGATGGGCACGCTGACCCAGCCGTCCTGGGCGACATCACCCTGCTTGGCCGGGACGAAACTCCAACGCTTCACGGCGTTCAGCGCCGCGTCGTCGAGCTGTTGCCGGCCGCTGCTTTTGGCTATCTGGATCTCACCCGGTTTGCCGCTGGCCAACACATGCACGCGCAGCAACACCGTGCCTTCCCAACCGCGACGCTGAGCCAGCGACGGGTATTCCGGCGCCGGGTTTTTCAGGTACGCAGCATTCGCTGAGGCCGGGGTTACCGGTGCCGGCGCGGGAGGCGCAGGTGGCGCTGGCGCTGCAACCGGGGCAGCCGGTTGTGGCGGCGCCGGTGGTTGCTCGACCGTTTTCGGTGCTGGTTTGGGTGCCTGTTTAACCACCGGTTTGGGTTTCGGAACGGGTTTTGGCGGCGGTGGTTTTACCGCCAGCTCGTCTTCCACCGGCGGTGGCGGTTCAACCACTGGCGCAGGTGGCGGCGGCTCGACAACCGGTGGCGCCGGCGGTGCCGGGCGCGAGAACTCGATGGTCATCGGCGGAATTTCCGGCGGCACGATCGGCAGCACCGGCGTCGGCTTCTGGCTGATCCAATAGATCACCGCGCCATGCACCACCAGCGCGAGCACGCCGAGCAGAAGGGTTTCGCGTCGGCTCAAAATGCCTTTGGGTGCACGCTGCAAACGCAACTGCCCCAGCGGCACACGATGCGGCCGGCCGAGATCGACCAACTCGCCACCCGGCGTCTGACGCCACAGCAATTCCTCTGCGCTGGCGGCGGTCTGGACATTGCCCATTGATTCACTCCCTGCGGTCTTTTTGCGTTCTCTACAAAAACTGCCGATCGACCGTTTGTTGAATCCCCCACGGCGAATCGATGGGTGAATGATTGGGCCTGAGACTTATCTCCGAAAGTAATCTTTCAAGTTATGGATAGATCATTTGGATATATTAAAACTGATCACTTCTCGCAAAGCCACGCCAATCAAGGGCCGCAGCCCAGCGTCCAAAACGCCATGCTTTTCAAGCATTAAAAGTATTCGCTGAAGGTATGGGGCAGCACTACATTCCTGCTTACAACAATCGAGTTGATTGACATGCCGTGGGCGCATTAGATGTCAGCGCATTCTAAAATCGACTCAGGAAGAGTAATGATGCAATTAACCAAACGGACAATGATTTACATGGTGCTGTTACTGGCGCCCTTATCGGTGGCCTCGGCCGCGACGAAGATCACACTGCCTGCGCAACTGGAGATCAGCAACAAAACCAGCTTCCCCCTTTATGTATTTCAAAACGAGTGGCGCAAAGTTGTGTTGCCGGGCGAACGTATTCAGACCAAGGACTACAAAGAGTCAGCTGTGACAGTCGCTACATCGACACCCGAGGCGGCAATCAAATTTGTGACGCTTAGTCACGCAAAAGGCTGCAAAGCGCAAACCTGTGTGTTAATTACAGGCAATTAATTAATCGCCGTTGATCGTAGCCGCGATTTTCTCGAGGGGTATAAAAAAGCCGCCACGCCCGAAAAAGGCGTGGCGGCTTCTTTAGCCACCGTTACTGTTTGACGAATTCCCCTGCCACGCCAACAACATCACCATCAAAGTTTGTGCGCGAACCAACCGCACGAACTTTTGAATAATTGTGATCCGGCGAGAACAATGTCCAGGACTGATAACCAGTGCCGTCATTCAGAGCCGTGAACGTGATGATCGTAGGCTGCCCAGTGCTATTCTGGAAATGGTAGTGCCCGTAAGCAATGTCGTAATTCACGCCGTTCTGACTGAATTTACCGCTGAAGGTGCCGTTGGAATCGTTGCCATCGGTAATCGTCAGTTTGGCGCCAGCGTTAGCGTTTACATAATTGCCATTAATGCTCGACATAACGAGATTTCCTTTATCGTTGGATAAGTGTCTTCCGATGAGAGCAAGTTTCCTCCTGGAAACTCACGACAGTCAGGATGGTTGGACATTCAACTATTGTCCACGCGAGTTACTAACGAAATTGCAATATGCACTGTTCAACTCGGTCATAACTTATCGCCGTTCGTTCGAGCACTAATTCCATTTCAACTAACGACTGGCATTGGTTTGCTGCACACTGACAACCGGGGCATTAACCGCTGTCTCGGAGCGTGGCGTACCCGTTGGCACCCAGTCATAACTCACAGGCAGCGCCCGATACACCCAGTTGCTGATCGCGTCGCTGCCCGGCGCCTTGCCGAGATAGGGACTGACGTATTCCCAGACGTTTTCACCGCTGGCTGTCACTTGGAAAAACCGTCCGTTCATGCCTTCGTCGATCAGCGTGTTGCCGTTGGGCAAGCGTCGCGCGCTGCTGATAAACGAGCTGTAGAACGCCCACCCCGGCTGCTTCGAATTCACCGCGCTGTACTGCCAGACGATTTCGTTTTTCACCGGGTCGATTTCCAATACCCGCGAACCGGAAATCAGCCCGAGGGTGACGTTCGGATAACCCGCCGATCCCTGGTTATCGAACACCAGCACGTTACCGGCTCCAGGCAATCCTGCCGGAATGATGTGGGCATCATGCTGACCGACAAACTGATCCACCGGACGCGGCAATTTCTGCGCGGTTTTCGGGTTGCTCAGCGGCAAATTCGGCCCGAGGCGCCAGACCACTTTGCCGCTGTTTTTATCGATGATCGCGATGAAGTTGGCGTTGCGTGAATCGATCAACAGGTTGTCCGGATTGAAGCGCTTGTCACCGGCATCAAACCACTTGTTCGGCCCCACCAGGCTGAGGTTGTTGATGTGCAGGTAATCCGGATTTTCACTGGCGCGCACCAGTTTCAATTGCTCGGCGGTGAAACCGAATTCATTGAGATGCTCCGAGGCCAGCCACTGCCATTTCACCGCGCCGTCGGGGCTGACTTCATAGATCGCATCGTCGATCACCTCGGGCACTTTGAAGCCTTTGACCTTGTGCACCTTGTTCGCCAGCACCACGGTGTTGCCGTTGCTCAGCCGGCGCTGATCATGGTGCTGTTGCGCCGCGCCACCGGGGGCCTTGTCGCCCCACTGCCAGACAACTTTACCGTTCCAGTCCAGCTCACCGATGCTCTGATTGCCCAGACCATTGCCGGCCGAACCGAGTTTGCCGGGATCCTTTTCACTCAGTTGCAGCAACACATGCCCGCGCTCGCCGCCGACCAGTTTTGGATCGATGATCGCCGACGGGAAACCTGCCTGTGGCCAGGTTTTCACCTCGTTGCCGTTCATGTCGATCAGGTGCGTCTGTTTGTCCGCACCGCTGAAAATCACGTACTGGTTGAACGCCTTGGTCGGGTCGTAACGAGTAACACCCGTCGGGTAAACACTCGGTGCGGCGAAGGCGCCGGCACTGAGCACTGCGCCGGACAGCAACACCGGCAAAGCGGTTTTGATACGCAACATGATGCAGCTCCTTGAGTGACGAATCAGAAGTCGTAGCGACCGGTGACGCCTAGCGTGCGCGGTGTGCCGAGCAGGCCTTCATAGCCGCCGTTGCCGCCCGTCCACAGGGTTGTGTAGTAGGTTTTGTCGAAGGCGTTTTTCAGCCACAGCGACACGTCCCACTGACCTTGGTTGAAGTCGCCGCGCAGGCCGGTGGAGAAGTTGACCACGGCGTAACTCGGGATCTGGCCGTAGTCGGAATCCTCGACCGTGCCGACGGCTTTCGAACGGAATGCATAGCTCGCGGTGACGTAAGGTTCGAAGCCGTTATCCAGATTCCATTTGTATTCGCCGTTGGCGTTACCGATCCACTTCGAAGCGCCGACCACTTGATGGCCGCTGAGATCGCAAGACGCTGGAGCGCCCGGCGCCTGGCTGACTTCCGGCGGGCACGGGGCATCTTTGTACGAGAGGTAGCTGACGTCGTTGTAGGAGCCGTTGATGTTCAGGGTCAGGCCGCGCAGCGGGATCACCGTGCTTTCGAACTCGACGCCGCGCGAACGCACGGAACCGGCGTTGGTCAGGTACTGCACGCGATTTTCTGCGTCGTAGGCATTGGTCTGGTAAGCGTTGACCTGGGTCCAGAAGACGTTGGCGTTGAGCTGCAGACGGTGGTCCCACAGCGTGCTCTTGAAGCCGAGTTCGGCGTTGTTCGCACGTTCGGTGCCGATCAGCAGCGAGTCGGCGCCGGCCACCGGAGCGGAACCGACGGCGAG
The DNA here is from genome assembly GCF_014268445.2 of Pseudomonas tensinigenes. Lineage (NCBI taxonomy): Bacteria > Pseudomonadati > Pseudomonadota > Gammaproteobacteria > Pseudomonadales > Pseudomonadaceae > Pseudomonas > Pseudomonas tensinigenes. The sequence goes on along the minus strand of NZ_CP077089.1, from coordinate 473,240 downwards.
GTTGACCCCGCCGGATTTCTCGCCGTGGGACAGCGTGGCGTAACCGAGCACATCATCGGTGATGCGATAGCTGAGGTTGAGCAACCCGGAAGGACTGGAGCTGTACTGATTCAAGTCGCCGGAATCGTAAGCGCCGGCACGACCGCGTCGCGCCGTGGCCGCAGCGCCCGTGACTGACGCGCCGCCGACCGGCGCATTGCGCGTGACCCAGGCGTTTTTTTCTTCATAGGTGCCACGCACCCCGGCGGTGAAATCCAGCCGCTCGGTGAGGTGCCATGTGCCTTGGGCGAACAGCGCAAAGCTGTCGGTCTTGATATGGCCGTTGCCAACACTGGTGACGTTGGCCAGCGCACCGGCCGGCGTGCCATTCCAGATATCGGCTTGCGGGCCGTAATAGGCGAAGGATTTGTTGTCCAGGTCCGAACCGAAGTAATAGGCGCCGACGACGTAATCGAAGAACTCACCCTTGGGCGAGGCCAAGCGAAATTCCTGCGAATACTGTTTGTCTTCCACCGACACCCCGGCGTTGTAACTCGCCGGTACGTTGAGGCCGTCGTCGTTGCGCGGGGTGAAATTCCAGAAGCGATAGGAGCTGATCGAGGTCAGTGTGAAGTCGCTCGGCAGCGTCCAGTTGGCCTCCACCGACGTGCCGCCCTGATGCACGGTGACATGCTGGTCGTTGTCCAGATTGACCTTGCGGTGCGAACCGTTGACCAATGTTGCCCCGGCCGCGTTGGCGCGCGATTGGTACAGGTTGACGCCGTTGATGGTCGGCCCGGTGTTGTAGAGCACGCGGGTGCCGGCGCTGGAATCCTCTTCGTTGTAGTCACCGATCCAGCGCAGGTTGAAATCTTCGTTGGGCTTGAACAGCATTTGCGCGCGGAAGCCCTCGCGCGAGCCACCGTTGAGATCATGGCCGTCGTATTCGTTTTTGATGTCGCCGTCGCTACGGGTGCGATAGGCCGAAAAACGCCCGGCCAGTTGATCGTTGAGCGGGCCGGAAATCGTGCCCTTGGTCTGGAAATACCCGTCCTCGCCGACCGAGGTTTCGATGCTGCGCTCAGGCGTGAAGGTTGGCGCGCGGGTGCTGATGTTGATCACCCCGGCGGTGGTGTTTTTGCCGAACAGCGTGCCCTGCGGCCCCCGCAAGACTTCAAGCTGTTCGATGTCCATCAAGTCAAACACCGCCATCCCCGGGCGGCCCAGATAGACGTTGTCGATGTACAGGCCGACGCTGCCTTCCAGTCCATCACTTGCAGGGTTATTACCCAAGCCCCGGATCGACACGCTGGACTGGCGTGCGTGCATGTAGGCGACGTTGACGCTGGGCACCAGTTGTTGCAAATCCTGAATCCGGTAGACCCGCTGCGTCTCCAGATTCTGCCCGCTGACCACGCTCATGGGCGTCGGTACGTCCTGCGAACTTTCCTCGCGGCGGCGGGTGGTGACGGTCACGGTTTCCAGTTGTGAACTGTTGGCGGCAGGCTTGCCAGCCGGCACTGGCGCCGGGGTTTCTGCTTCGGCGGCGTAACCGTGAGTCCAGCTCGCGCTCCCTGCCAGCAACAGGGCCAGAGGCAGGCGTTTGAGCCGTCGTGGCGTTAAGGGTGACGCAAGGTTCAACGGACTCATGACGCGGCTCCTGGTCAAAAAACACACAGACATCATCAGCGCTGCATATTCTTTTAAGTTATTTATTTATGGTTTTACAAATATTTACTGCATAAGAGATTGCCTTTATAAGGAGTCGACGTAATGCATATCCAATGCATTTCCCGGATATTTTTTATGTGAAAAATGCATATCGACTTGCGCCAACTTCGTCACTTCATCGCCTTGGCTGAACAACGCAGCTTCGTCGCCGGCGCGCAGGCGGTGAACCTGTCGCAGTCGGCGTTCAGCCGCAGCATTCAGGCGCTGGAGCACAGCGTCGGCTGTCAGTTGGTTGATCGCGGGCGCAAGGAATTACCGCCGACCAAACAGGGCCAGGTGCTGCTGGAGCACGCACGGCGACTGGTCAGTGGCGCGCAGCAGATGGCCAACGAGATCAGCCAGTTCAATGGGCTGGAAGCGGGGGAATTACGCTTCGGTTGTGGGCCGGCGCCGGCGGCGGGTTTGATCCCTCGGGCGATTGGCAGCTTCATCGGCCGCTATCCGAAAGCGCGGGTGCAGTTTCAGGTCGATGACTGGCAGAGTCTGAGCAAGCGGTTACTCAGCGAAGAGTTTGAATTTTTCGTCGCGGACACTCGGCACTTCGAGGCGGATCCGGATTACCAGACCCACCGGTTGCGGCCGCGTAAATGGCATTTCTGTTGCCGTGCCGGCCACCCTTTGGCCGGGTTTGAGCGGGTCACCGCCGAGCAATTGATGAGCTATCCCTTGGCGGTAAGTATTCGTCCGCCGAACCTGCGCAAAGTCATAGTCGACCTCAGTGGGCGGCCGGATTTCACACCCAATGTGGAGTGTGAAAACAGCTCGAGCCTGCTCAGCGTGGTGCTGCGTTCGGATGCGATCGGAATTGTCGGGGCGTATTCCGATGCGCTGCATCAAGCCAAGGGTGAGCTGGTGTGTTTGCGCATTGAAGGGTTGGCCGATGATCTTGAGGAGCTGTACACCCGCTATGGGATTGTCAGCCGGGCGGGGTATCGGTTGTCGCCGTTGGCCGAGGCGATGATTGAGCAGATCAAGGCGATTGATGCGGTGGATGAGGAAGTCTGTTCACTGGAGAATTTTGCTGTCTGAGATGACGCTTTCGCGAGCAGGCTCGCTCCCACAGGGTTAGTGGCGATCACACATGCGGCATTCACCACAATCCATTGTGGGAGCGAGCCTGCTCGCGAAGAGGCCAGCACAGGCAACGATGCATTTCCTGCATAAAACCCATTCCCCAAATGCACTTGCCGAAAACCCCCACCGAAAGCGAAAACCCTCGCCTGTCCCATTGACCGGTGAACCCCATGCCCACCCCGCCAAACCCCGTGCGCAACGTGCTGTACATCATGTGCGATCAACTGCGCCGCGATTACCTGTCCTGCTACGGCCATCCGCATCTGCACACACCAAATATCGATCGCCTCGCCGCTGCCGGCGTTCGTTTCAGCCGCGCCTACACCCAAGGCACGATCTGCGGCCCATCGCGGATGTCGGCCTACACCGGACGTTATGTCAGCAGCCATCAAGTGGCGTGGAACGCCGTGCCGCTGCCGCTGGAAGAACTGACGATTGGCGATTACCTGCGCCCGCACGGCATTCGTACCGCGCTGGTAGGCAAGACCCACGCCACGGCGAATGTCGATGCCTTGCAGCGTCTGGCGATCAACCCCGAGAGCGAACAGGCCGAAATCCTCAACGAAGTCGGTTTCGAACCCTACATGCGCCACGACGGCATCTACCCCGACGACCCGCTGTTCGACGACAAACGCGAATCCGCGCCCTACACCCATTACCTGCGTGAACACGGCTTCGACGGCAAAAACCCCTGGCACGACTGGGTCAATGCCGCCGAAGGCGAAAACGGCGAAATCCTCAGCGGCTGGAAAATGCGTCATGCGAATTTGCCAGCACGAATTCCCGAGCAACACTCAGAGACTGTCTACACTACAAATCGAGCCATCGACTTCATCACCGAGCAAGGCGAGAAATCGTGGTGTTTACACCTTTCCTATATCAAACCGCACTGGCCCTACATCGTACCAGCTCCGTACCACGCCTTGTACAGTACGAAATCGATTCTCGAAGCGGTCCGGGCGACGCCCTCCGAAGCCAGCAAACACCCCGTATACACTGCTTTTCGCCAGCATGAGGAAAGCCTCAACTTTTCCCGCGATTCAGTACGATTGACTGTAATCCCTACGTACATGGGCCTGATCAAGCAAGTGGATGATCAACTCGGACGGCTGTTCGATTTTCTGCAAAGCAACGGACGCTGGGATGACACGCTGATCGTGTTTACCAGCGATCACGGCGACTTTCTCGGTGATCACTGGCTGGGCGAGAAGGAATTTTTGCTGGAGCAGGCGGTGGGCGTGCCGTTGATCGTGCGCGACCCTCGGGCGGCGGCGGATGTCACGCGCGGAACGGTGGATGATCGACTGGCGGAAACCATCGATGCGTTGCCGACGTTTCTTCAGGCATTGGGATTGCCGGGGGCGGAGCATCGGCTTGAAGGGCGTTCGTTGATCCCGCTTCTGCACGGTGAACATCCGGACTGGCGCCGCTATGCAATCAGTGAATACGACTACGCCTTCCAGGCGCCGGCGCGTGAGCGTTTGGGCCAGCCGATCGACCGTTGCCGCATGACCATGGTGCGTAGCGAGCGCTGGAAATACCTGGCGTACGACGGTTTCCGACCGCAGTTGTTTGACCTGTTGAATGACCCGCAGGAGTTGCGCGACTTGGGCGATGACCCGGAATTCGCGGCGGTGCGCGAGGAACATGCGGCGTATTTGTTTGAGTGGGTGCGCGGGTTGAAGCGGCGCACCACGATCAGTCATCGGGAGATAGATTTGCGCGGGCAGCGGTTTCGCTACGGTGAGCCGGAGACCGAGAAGGTTGTTCAGATTGGTGTTTGGTAGCGGGAAGAGCCCCTCACCCTAACCCTCTCCCAGAGGGAGAGGGGACTGAATGGGGGATATTTCAGAGGTACACCGACCTGATCGTGCCTCACCGAATCCATAATCGATAAAGATCTTTCAGGTCGATGCATAACGGGAGACAACTCGGTCGGCTCCCTCTCCCTCTGGGAGAGGGCTGGGGTGAGGGGATGTTGATCTTCAGTCACGACCTTTGATGGTCTGACTACGCTGCCCATTCGCGCCCACCGGCACTTCCCCCTTGAGCGTCACCCGACGCACCACCCGATCCTGAGTGCCGTAATCATCAATCGCATAGTGCTGCGTCGAACGGTTATCCCAGATCGCCACATCACCCGTCTTCCAGCGCCAGCGCACGGTGTTTTCCTGGCGGATCACATGGCTCTGCAACAGCCCGAACAGATGCGCCGAATCCGCCTGCGAATAACCCTTGATACGTTTGACGAAATGCCCCAGCAGCAAGCTCTTTTCGCCACTGATCGGATGCACGCGGACCACCGGGTGCTCAGTCTCGTAAACGGTAGAGGTGAAGACCTTGCGATAGCGCTCAAGCTTCTCCGCCGAGACGTCCGGCTTGGCGCTGGCATAGTCGTATTCGTTGCTGTGCACGGCGACCAGTTTGTCGGCCAGCTCACGCAGCTCGGCTGGCAAGCCGTTGTACGCCGTCGCGGTGTTCGCCCACAGGGTGTCGCCGCCGAAGGCCGGGGCCACCACCGAGCGCAGGATCGAGGCTTTCGGGTAGGCGTCGACGAAGGTCACGTCGGTGTGCCAGGAGTTGGCACGCTGGCCTTCAGCGCCGTCCAGTTCCAGCAGATAACGGGTGCCCTCACGGGACGGGACGGTCGGGTGCGCCACTGGCTCGCCGAGCAGATGGGCGAAGGCTTCCTGACGCTGATCATCAAGCTGGGTCTGCTCACGGAAGAACACGACTTTGTACTGAACCAGCGCCTGCTGGATAGCTTCGACGGTGGCGGCGTCCAGCTCACCGGACAAATGCACGCCACGGATCTCGGCGCCGATACGACCGGCGACCGGATGAATCTCCAGCGCGTGGACAGCGGGTTTTACTGCGAGTGCGGCATTGCTCATGGGTAGACCCTCATCGACTGCTTACGGTTGGACGGCAGCGAAACAACGCTCTATCTATATTCCATTTACATCTAATAGATATTCACATGCTTCGTTGACGGAATAAGAGCTTGCATTTAAAACCTCTAGCAACCCTCGTCGCAAATGCCTTCGAGCTATTTTTAGGATGCCGGAAAAGCATATGGATCTTCGCCAGTTGCGCTACTTCATCGCCCTCAACGAACACCGCAGTTTTGTCCGCGCGGCGGATGCGATGGGCATCACTCAACCGGCGTTCAGCCGCAGTATTCAAGGGCTGGAGCAGGAGTTCGGCTGCGTGCTGGTAGATCGCGGCAACAAGGACCTGCGCCCCACGCCCGAGGGTCAGGTGGTGCTGCAACACGCCTTGAGCCTGGTGCAAGGCGCGGCGCTGCTCAGTGCTGAAGTGACGCAGATGACCAAGCTCGACGCCGGCGAGGTGCACTTCGGTTGCGGCCCGGCGCCAGCGGTGAAACTGGTGCCGGATGCGGTGGCGCAATTCATCAACGAGCACCCGAAAGTGCGCACCTGTTTTCAGGTGGATAACTGGGAAAAACTCAGCCGCGCGCTGAGCCGTGAAGAGATCGAATTCTTCATCGCCGACATCCGTCATTTCGAGTCGGATCCGAACTTCCAGACGCAGGCGCTGACGCCCAAGCGCGGGGTGTTTTTCTGCCGGCCGGGGCATCCGTTGCTGGCCAAGGAAAGCCTGTCGACCAACGACATGTTCGACTACCCGTTGGCGACGACGCTGATCCCGCCGGGGATTCGCAAATTGCTGGCGAACCTCAGTGGGCGCATCGATTTTTCCCCGACCATCGAGACCGAGCATTTTCCGGCGCTGGTCAAAGTGGTGCTGCAATCGAATGCAATTGGCGTGGGCACGGAAGAGGCGTTTGTCGAGGACATTGCCAAGGGTTCGCTGGTGTTGCTGCACTGGCGCAATCTGCCGCAGAACCTGGAGAGCATGAATGCGCGCTGCGGGATCGTCAGTCGCACCGGGTTTCGCCTGTCGCCGGCGGCGCGGGCGCTGATCGAGACGTTGGTGGCGGTGGACCGGCAGGAGATCAGCGTTGCTGTTTAGGGCCCTTTCGCGAGCAGGCTCGCTCCCACAGTGGTTCGGTGGTGAATGCAGAATCTGTGTTCACCGAAGAACTCTGTGGGAGCGAGCCTGCTCGCGAAGAGGCCAGAGCAGGCGCTAAAGATTCAGAGTTTGGCCGCCGCCAACTCAGGCGCCACCCAATCGTTGACCTTGAACGGCTTGCGAATCAGCTTCTGCTGCGCCGCCAGATCCACCTTGTCCTGCAAGCTGCCGAGGAACACCGGATCCAGTGTCGACGGGAACACTTCGCTCAATTTCTGATCCTGCAGATCCTGGGTCAGGATCACCGGTGGATAACTGGCCAAACCCGAGACCAGTTGCACGTAAGCCGCCTTGTTGCTGTCCTCGGTCAGCCACTCAACCGCCTGCTGTTGCGCCTTGAGCAATTTCGCCACCGCCTCCGGATGCGCATCGACAAACTTGCCGGTGCCGACCAGCACCGACTGCACACTACCCGCGCCGCCGAGATCCTTGGTATTGAGCGGTAGCTCGGCCAGACCTTTGGCCTGCAATGCGGTCAACCCGGAGCTGCCCCATGACGCATCGATCTGCTTCGCCGCCAGCGCTGCGACCGCTGCGTTGAAATCCAGATTGATGACTTTCAGATCCTTCTCGCTCAAGCCCTGACTGGCCAGCGCCGCGTCAAACGACAACTGGGTTGCTGTGCCGCGGAAGATCGCCACGCGTTTACCTTTCAGGTCCTGCAGAGTCTTGATTCCGGAGCCCGGTACCACGCCCAAATACTGTTTTACCCCACGCGCACTGGCGCTGAGCAAACGCGTATCCAGGCCATTGGACTTGCCGATGATCGCCGCCAGATCGCCCAGATACGCCAGATCAACCTGACCGTTGGCAAATGCCTCGTTGATCACCGGCCCGGCACCTTTGAAGAAACTCCACTGAATCTTGATGCCCTGATCGGCGAAAGCTTTTTCAAAAATCTGCTGATCGCGCAGCACATCCACCACACCGCCGCCGCTGTGCTGGGTTCCGGCGCTCAGGTCGGGCACGGCGATTCTGATTTCCTTGAGTTCGTCGGCATGCGCGGTGAACGCCAGCAGGCCCGCCAGAGCAGGCACGGCAAACAGGCTGAAAACGCGTTTAAAGGGAAGGTTCATGAGTGCAGCTCCTTGATCACGACGGGCGTTGAGGAACCGAAAGTAGGCCGAATGGATACCTTCGCTTAAATACTATAAATGCACATTTTTATAGCTTTTAACGCTAAGCAAGCATTAACGGGGCTTGCAGCGGCGTATGCATTAACAGCATCGAAAATATTCTTCGAATGCATTGGATGCGTGTGGGCTGGAAGCCTTAAATGGCGCTGCTTATCTCTAAAACTAACTTATTAAAGATTATTTATAACCATTAGCTCTTAGTTAATACCGCTAGAGATCGCAGTCTTCGGCAGCTCCTACAAGGGTAATTCAAGGACGCATTCCCCCGTAGGAGCTGCCGAAGGCTGCGATCTTTTGATCTTGATCTTGAGCCAACCCGACAACGGAGGTCATCCATGGCCCGCCAATCCTTGCTCAGTCTCCCACTTCCCGCGCCGCCGCTGAAAAGCCGCCGCATCTGGCCAAGCCTGAACCAACGCCTGTTGCCATGGCTCCTGCCGCTCAGCCTGTTCGCGCTGTGGTGGCTGGCCGCGCGTAATGAGTGGATGAGCGAACAGATCTTGCCCGCGCCCTCATTGGTGTGGAACAGCGCCGTCGAGCTGGCGCAAGGCGAGTTGTGGAGCCACCTGTGGATCAGCCTGCAACGCTTGTTCTGGGGCTTGCTCGCGGGGATTACAGCGGGAGCGGTGCTCGGTGCAGCACTGGGTTTCAGTCGCCGTCTGGAGCGTTTGGTCTTCCCGACCTTCGCCGGTCTGTCGCAGGTGCCGACGCTGGCGTGGATTCCACTGTTCATGGTGTTTTTCGGCATCGGCGAGGTGCTGAAACTGGTGGTGCTGATCAAAGCGATCGTGGTGCCGGTGACCTTGCACACACTGGTCGGCGTGAGAGATGCACAACCAAAACTGCGCGAAGCCGCCGCTGTTTTACGTTTGCCGCCACCCCTGCTGATCCGTCGCCTGGTGTTGCCCGCCGCCCTCCCCGCGTTCATGGCTGGCGTGCGTCTGGCACTGGCCGCAGGGTGGACCTCATTGCTGGCAGTCGAGCTGCTGGCCTCCAGCGAAGGCATCGGTTACCTGATGGTCTGGGCGCGGCAGTTGTTCATGCTCGACATCGTGTTCGTCTGCATCGTGGTGATCGGTTTGATCGGTGTGGCGATGGATCGCGGTATCGGCCTGCTGGACAAGAAACTGGTGCACTGGCCGCACCCGGCCACTGCTGAAATTCGCCGCGGCCCGCGTTATGCAGGCTGGCAACGTCTGCAGCCGTGGCTGCTGCCGCTGGGCTTCCTGGCGTTATGGCAACTGGCGAACGAACTGCAGTGGGTCGATGCCAACATTCTGGTCAGCCCGCTGGCCGTTTTGAACACGGCATGGGACGGTCTGCTTGATGGCACGTTGATCAGCGGCATGGCGCTCAGCCTCGGTCGCACCCTCGGCGGTTTGCTGTTGGGCGGCGGACTCGGTTTCGCCCTCGGCCTGTTGCTCGGGCTGTCCCGCACCAGCGAACGCCTGCTCGGTCCGACCCTCGCGGCTATCCGCCAAATTGCAATTTTCGCCTGGGTGCCGCTGCTCACTGCCTGGTTCGGTCTCGGCGAACTGGCCAAGTGGGTGTTCGTCGCCCTTGCTGCATTCTTTCCGCTGTTTATCGCCACGCAACGCAGCGTCGCCAACCTCTCGCCACAACTCAATGAAGCCGCACAAGTGTTGCGCCTGAGCCTTGGCCAACGTCTGCGCCGATTGGTATTGCCGGGCGCCGCGCCGGGGATTTTCGCAGGCCTCAGACTGAGCCTGATCTACGCCTGGCTCGGCACCATCGGTGCGGAATATTTCATGCCGTCCAATGGCGGCATCGGCAGCCAGATGATCGGCGCACAACAGTTGTTGCGCATGGATCTGATCATGGCCGGCATGCTTTTCGTCGGTCTCACCGGCGCCCTGCTCAACCTCATTGGCCAACGCCTGGAAATTCGCGCGACCCGCTGGAGACACGCATGAACGCACCGATTGTCAGCTTCAACCACGTAGGCAAATCCTTCGACGTCGACGGTTTCGAACTGGAGGCGATTCGCGAATTCAACCTGGACATTGCCGAGGGCGAGTTTGTCGCCATTGTCGGCTCCAGCGGTTGCGGCAAATCTACCTTGCTGCGTTTGCTGGTGGGTCTTGATACGCAGTTTCGCGGGCAGATCACAGTTGACGGCAAAGCCGTCAGCGGCATCGGTGGCGAACGCGGCATCGTCTTTCAAGAACACCGTTTGTTCCCTTGGCTGACCGTCGCCGACAACATCGGTCTGGGTCTGGTCAACGAGCCGCTGAGCGCGGCGCAGAAGCAACAGCGGATCAACGATTTCATCGAGCTGGTCGGCCTGCGCGACTTCACCCGCGCCTATCCGCACCAGCTTTCCGGCGGCATGGCCCAGCGCGTGGCGATTGCTCGCGGCCTGGTTGCCAGCCCCAGAATTCTGCTGCTCGACGAGCCCTTCGGCGCGCTCGATGCGCTGACCCGCCAGCAGATGCAGGACGAGCTGCTGGCGATCCGCGAGCGCGCAAAAATCACCACGATCCTCGTCACCCATGACGTCGAGGAAGCGATCTTCCTCGCCGACCGCGTGGTGGTGATGGAGCCGCGTCCGGGGCGGATCAAACAAGTGGTCGACATCGCCCTGCCGCACCCGCGCCAGCGCAGCAGTTTCGACTTCCATCAGTTGCGTGAAGAGCTGCTGCACGAGCTGACCAGTGACGACCATTACCAACCGAGCGTACCGGTGCAGATTCGCGATCTGCCGCTGACGTTCATTGCCTGCTGAACAGGAGTTTTGCGATGCCGCAACGTCCCAATTTTCTGGTGATTCTGGCTGACGATCTAGGCTTCTCTGACATCGGCGCGTTCGGCGGCGAAATCGCCACGCCGCACCTCGATGTCCTGGCCAACAATGGCCTGCGCCTCACCGATTTTCATACCGCACCAACCTGCTCGCCGACCCGCTCGATGCTGCTGACCGGCACCGACCACCACATCGCCGGCATCGGCACCATGGCCGAAACGCTGACCCCGGAACTCATCGGTAAACCGGGTTATGAGGGCTATCTCAACGATCGCGTGGTGGCGCTGCCGGAGTTGCTGCGCGAGGCCGGTTATCAAACGTTGATGAGCGGCAAATGGCACTTGGGTTTGAAGGCTGAACTGGCGCCGCATGCGCGGGGTTTCGAGCGTTCGTTTTCGCTGCTGCCGGGCGCGGCCAACCATTACGGTTTCGAGCCGACCTACGATGAAAAAACGCCCGGTCTGTTGAAATCCACTCCGGCGCTGTACATCGAGGACGATACGTTTCTCGACGAATTGCCGAAGGATTTCTATTCCTCCGATGCCTTTGGCGACAAGCTGCTGCAGTACCTCAAGGAGCGTGACCAGACCCGGCCGTTCTTCGCCTATTTGCCATTCTCCGCACCGCACTGGCCGTTGCAGGCGCCGGCCGAGATTGTCGAAAAGTACCGTGGCCGCTACGACGCCGGCCCCGAAGTACTGCGCCTGGAGCGACTGGAAAAACTCAAAGCCCTCGGCCTGATTGAGCCAGACGTCGAGCCGCATCCTTTGATTCAGTTGACCCAGCAGTGGGACGCATTAAGCGAGGAACAAAAACAGATTTCCGCGCGGGCCATGGAGGTCTACGCGGCAATGGTCGAGCGCATGGACTGGAACATTGGCCGGGTTGTCGATTATCTGCGCCAGCAAGGGCAGCTCGACAATACGTTCATCCTGTTCATGTCCGACAACGGGGCCGAAGGCGCGCTGCTTGAAGCGTTCCCCAAGTTCGGCCCGGAACTGGTGACGTACCTCAGCCAGCACTACGACAACAGCCTCGACAACATTGGCCGGGCTAATTCCTATGTCTGGTACGGGCCGAACTGGGCGCAGGTGGCGACTGCGCCGTCACGCTTGTTCAAGGCGTTCACCACCGAGGGCGGGATTCGCGTGCCGGCGCTGTTGCACTATCCACAATTGGCGATCAAAGGACAGATCAGCCATGGTTTCGGCACGGTGATGGACATCACGCCGACGATTCTTGATCTGGCGGGTGTGCGTCATCCGGGCAAGCTTTGGCACGGCAAACCGGTGGCACCGTTGCGTGGCAAATCGTGGTTGGGATTCTTGTCGGGTGAGACTGCGCAGGTGCATGACGAGCACACGGTCACGGGGTGGGAATTGTTCGGGCGTCGGGCGATTCGGCAGGGGTCGTGGAAAGCGGTTTGGATTCCCGGTCCTGTGGGGCCGGCGACCTGGCAGCTGTATGATTTGAGCAGTGATCCGGGGGAGATTCATGATCTGGCGGTGAGTCAGCCGCAGAAGCTCAGCGCGTTGATCGGGCATTGGCAGCAGTATGTCGAGGAGACTGGGGTGATCCTCAGCGAATCGCCGTTTCAGCCGGATTGAGGGGAAGATCAAAAGCCCCTCACCCCAGCCCTCTCCCAGAGGGAGAGGGAGCTGACCGAGGTGTCTTTCGCTATACATCGACCTGAAAAATTGGGTCGATTATGGGTTCGATGAAAAACATTCAGGTCGGCGTACTTCCCCAATATCCCCCAATCAGTCCCCTCTCCCTCCGGGAGAGGGTTAGGGTGAGGGCCGCTTGTCAGGCCTCCACCGCCTCCCCAGACACCGCAACTTCATCCCGACGAACAAACCGGTTCGCCCGCCCGAACGTCCCAAAATCATTAAACCGCACCCCCATCTCACGCATCACCTTATGCGCCACCGGCACGGTCATCTGGCGGATGTAAAACGGCTCCTTCACCACAAAATGATGGATCCCGTGACTGCTGCCAAAGTTGAAGCAAAACGCCTGCAGCGGCCACAGCCACCAAGGGTTGAGCACCTGACACTGCTGCAGCACATTGCCCAGTTCGACGTCGCCGTAGTAATGCATGTTCGAGCTGATGAAGTGCAGGCAAAACGTGCGCAACACGTTCGGGCCGATAATCACCACAGCAGCGATATCGATCACCTGCATCACCGACAATGTGGTCGCTGACCATTCGATCGGCGCGCCCAGCAGATAGGCGATGCCATTGGCCGCGTGAAAACCGAGAAACACATACCACGCGCCCCAATGCACCAGCGCCAGCGGCGCGTAGACCTTCAACGTGCGCTTGATGATGCTGAACTTGTGCGCCCAGGTCTTGGCCCGCAGCATGCGGATGAACGCTGACATGACGTTGTCGCCAACCATCAGCAAGCGCGCGAAGCCCCACGGCTCGCCGTTGGTGATCGCACGTTCTTCCATGTCGGTTTCAGTGCCGGAGACCTTGTGGTGATTGAGGTGCAGATGCCGGCGAATCCACGGGTTGATCGTGCTCGGCCGCGCCAGCCAGACCAGGCCCATCATCAAATTGTGCGGCACACGCTGCTTGCGGAAGTACATGCTGTGGATCAGATCGTGTTCCAGCTCATGGGTCAGCGAAGCAAAAAACGCGTTGAGCAACAGGCACACCCACCACGCCATGTAGCCGCTGATGTACAGCGCTGCCGAGCCAATCATCCCGATCAGGGCAAAGGCCAGAATCCCCGCCCCCAGCGCATCCTGATGCTTGAGAATCGGGTAGCGCTCGCGCAGTTCGACGCCTTTGGCCAGCACCACTTCGCGAATATGCGCTGATCGCTGGGCCGCATTGTGTCGCTGGGGACTTGCAGAAGTACCGTCCATGCTTCCATCCTCGGGTTTATGATGTTCGCATCGTGCCTCGCCAAGGCTTCAATTGCGGTAGCCGAGAACGCCAACCTGTTGACCGGAAGCGCCAATCAGCATGAAGGAACCGACCTCCCTCGCCAGCTGGACCCGTGCCTTGCGCAAACAACTCGATGCGCTGGGGCTGGACAGCATTGCCTTGTGCCAACAGGCCGGGCTCGACCCGAATTTGATGGACGACCCCAACGCGCGCTATCCGCTGTCCGGCACTACGCGCCTGTGGGAAATCGCCGTGCAGGTCAGCGGCGACCCGGCGCTTGGTCTGCGCGTGTCGCGCTTCGTCAGCCCGACCACCTTTCATGCCCTCGGTTATGCGCTGGTCGCCAGTGGCAGTCTGCGCGAGGTGTTCGAGCGCATCGTGCGCTATCACCCGGTGGTCAGCGATGCGCTGGAACTGGAGCTGAATCGTGGCGACGACCGCTACCAATTCCGTCTGAAAATTCCGTCAGGCAATCCGGCACCAGCCTTCGAAGCCATCGATGCGTTTACCGCGATCTACGTGCGCACCTGCCGCAATCGCCTCGGCCGCGACTACGCACCGCTGGCGGTTTACCTGCGCCGCCCGGAGCCGAGCGATGCGCACCAATGGCACAAAGTCTTTCGCGCGCCAGTGCATTTCGGTTGTACGGAGGATCGCCTGGAGTTCGCCCTCGCCGACTTCGACAGCCACCTCGACGACGCCAACCCGGAACTCGCCGAACACAATGAAGCGGTGCTCAAACGCACCATGGCCCAGCTCCAGCCGCTGACTTGGGAGCGCAAGGTGCGCGATGCGATTGAAGAACAATTGCCGGAAGGTGAGCCGAGTGCAGAACGCATTGCTCAGGCGTTGCACCTGAGTTTGCGCAGCCTGCAAAGGCATCTGGCGGATGAGGGTTGTCGCTTCGACACATTGCTCAATGAGAGCCGCGAAAATCTGGCGCTGCTGCACCTGCGCGATCCGCAGTGCTCATTGAGTGAGGTGAGTTATTTGCTCGGGTTTGCCGATACCAGCAGCTTCAGCCGCGCGTTCAAGCGCTGGACGGGGCTGACGCCGGGGCAGTTTCGTGATGGGTTGCGCTGATTGATCCCAACGCTGGGTCGTCAGATCCGGCGCCTTCGCGAGCAGGCTCGCTCCCACAGGGGAAACGCATTCCAAATGTGGGAGCGAGCCTGCTCGCGAAGGGGCCCTTTAATTCAACGCAAAACCCAGCTCAAACACCGTACCCGCCGCATCACTGTCCACCCGCACCCGCCCGCCATGCAACAGCATGATCGACTGCACAATCGCCAACCCCAGTCCTCCCGAATCCCCCGGCTCCGCCCGTGAAGGATCGACACGGTAGAAACGGTCGAACAGTTTGCCCAGATGCTCCGGCGCAATGGCCGGGCCATGGTTGTGCACCTGCAACCAGCACCAACCCGCCTCATCGCGGCGACGCAGGCTGATCACGGTTCCGGAGTCAGCGTGGCGCACGGCATTCGCCAGCAAGTTGCCAAGCGCCCGTTGCAGCAACTGCTGATCGGCGAGCAACTCGCCGTGCAGTTGATTGTCCAGCCGCAGATCGCGGTCATCCGCCAAGGCTTCAAAGTAATCGCACAGTTCACTGCCAACGCTGTGCAAATCCAGCGTTTGCAGATTAAGCGCCCTCTCGGCCTGCTCCGCGCGGGCAAGAAACATCAAGTTCTCCGCCATGCGTTTGAGCCGTTCGAACTCTTCCATGTTCGAGGCCAGCACTTCCTGATACTCCTCGGTGCTGCGCGGATGATTCAGCGCCTGCCCATTGCTCGCCAGCAAGGTATGCAATGGCGTGCGGATTTCATGGGCGAGGTCGGCGGAAAACTGCGAGAGACGCTGCACGCTGTCGTCCAGCCGCGCGAGCATGCCGTTGAGCGCCTGTACCGGTTCAAGCAGTTCAGCGGGCGTGCCATGGGCGGGCAACCGTTGATCGAGGCTGCGCAGATCGATGCCGCGCACCGCTTCGCTCAACTGCCTTAACGGTCGTAGGCCACGGCGCAGCAACAGCAAGCCCAGGGCAAAGGCGAGCAATGCACCGAGGCCAACTGCCAGATAAAGGCGTAACCGGTAACTGGCGAGCATCTGTTCGCGTTCACTCAGTACCTTGCCGGCGATGACGGTCAGCGGCTCACCGTTAGGACCTTGCGCTTCGCCGGACAACAGCGCTAGCGCAGCACCGTCCGACGCTTGCCACGTCAGCACGTCGCGGCGCTGCGGCGTTTGCTCGCGGGGGATCGCGTTGAGGGTTGGCAGATCGCGCTGACGCGGGTTGATAGCGATCACACTGGAGCCATCGGCACGGCGCACCAGTAGCAGGCTGTCGAGATTGCCGAGCATGTTCTGATAGAGCCGCGGCCGTGCCTGCAAGGCGCCCAAGCTATCGCTGTCGGCGAGCAAGGCGCGCACCTGCTCCAGTCGACCGAGCAACGCGAGGTCATCGCGCCAGGCGATTTCCGAGGCCAGCGAGCGGTAGAGAAATACGCCGATAGCACTCAACACCAAGGCGCAGACCAATGCGAACGCCAGCGCCAGACGCCAGGCGATCGACCTAGAGCGCATCGTCAGGGGCTTCCAGTTGATAACCGACACCGCGCACGGTGTGGATCAGCTTCGGCATGTAGGGATCATCGACCTTGGAGCGCAAACGGCGCACTGCAACCTCGACCATGTTGGTGTCGCTGTCGAAATTCAGGTTCCACACCTGCGAGGCGATCAGCGTGCGCGACAGCACTTCGCCCTGGCGACTGGCGAGCAATTGCAGCAACGCGAACTCCTTGTTGGTCAGGGCGATGCGCTGGCCACCACGGCTGACACGACGGCGCAGTACGTCGATTTCCAGATCGGCGATGGTGTACGACTCGGCTTCGCGCATCGGCCCGCGCCGCAGCAACGTGCGTACCCGCGCGAGCAATTCGGCGAAGGCGAAGGGTTTGAGCAAGTAATCGTCGGCGCCCAGTTCGAGCCCGCGCACGCGGTCTTCAATGGCGTCCTTGGCGGTCAGGAACAACACCGGCGTGGCGCCGCGCTGGCGGATCAGCTGCAGCAATTGCCAGCCATTGAGGCCGGGGAGCATCACGTCGAGGATGATCAGGTCATATTCCTGTTGCTCGATAAAGTAGCGCCCATCGAGGCCATTGAGCGCCACGTCCACGGCAAAACCCGACTCGCCCAGGCCCTTGGCGAGGAAATTCGCGGTTTTGGCTTCATCTTCTACGACCAGCAAACGCATGGCACACCTCGATTGATAGACACACAGGCTAGGCGCCTTCGGCGGCGTTGCCCATTACAAACTTGTAATCAGACTGACGAGGTTCTGACGAAGACCGGCGATTAAGGTGGCGACCTCAGCTTTTGGAGCCTGCCCATGACCGTCAAATACTTCGTTGCAAGCCTGATGATCGGCCTCAGTGGCGTCGCTGTCGCCAGTCCTGAGCTGCCGCGTCACGCTGATCTCGACCTGAAAACTGCACGGCTGCTCGCCGACACGGCAATGGCCAACTGCACCGGCACGGTGTCGGTGCTTGATCGGGGCGGCAATCTGCTAGTGACCCTGCGCGGCGATGGCGTCGGCCCGCACAACACCGCCGCCAGCCAGCGCAAGGCGTACACCGCGCTGTCGACCAAAACCGCCACCCGGTTGTTCGCCGAACGTGCTCGCAGCAATCCGGAAACCGCCAACCTCAACACCCTCGATGAGTTGCTGTTGCTTGGCGGCGGGATTCCGTTGTTCGCCGCTGATGAGCTGGTCGGCGCGATGGGCGTGGCCGGTTCCGGCGGCGGCGAGCAAGACGAAAACTGTGCGATCAAGGCTGCCGGGAAAACCGGTCTGGCCATAACCCGTTCCCAATAAGGAGTTTCACTCATGACGACTATGCGCATGACCCTTGCCGCGCTCGGCCTGAGCGCTTTTACGAGCCTGGCCCTGGCCGCCGGCAACCCATTGAGCGTGCACGTGCTCAATCTGGAAAATGGCCTGCCGTCGCCGGGCATTAACGTGACCCTGGAAAAACACGTCGGCCAGAACTGGCAGCCGTTGGCGCAGGGCACGACCAATGAGCAAGGGCGGATTGCCGAGCTGTTCCCGGCCAAGCAACCTTTTGAGGCGGGCGAATACCGCGTGGTGTTCAAGACTGGCGAGTACTTCAAGAAGGTCAAGCACGACACGTTCTTCCCGGAGATTCCGGTGATTTTTGAAGTGAAGCAGACCGATCAGCATTACCACATCCCGCTGCTGCTCAGCCCGTATGGTTTCTCGACCTATCGCGGTTCCTGAGCCCTACACAAATCCCCCTGTAGGAGTGAGCCTGCTCGCGATAGCAATCTGTCAGTCACAGATTGATCAACTGATAGATTGCTATCGCGAGCAGGCTCACTCCTACAATGGTTCGGCGTTGGATCCTAGATCGTGGCCAGGGCGCGCAATCGCACGGCATCAAAGATCTCGATCTCGCCATACCCAAGCCCGATAATCCCCTGCCCCTGCAAATCCTTGAGAATCTGGTTAGTGGTCTGCCGCGACAGCGACAGCATCGACGCCAACTGCTCCTGAGGCAATTGCAGCACGCGACGTGGCGCGTCGAGTTCGCCGTAGCCTTCGGCAATCATCAGCAAGCGATGAGCCAGACGCGCCGGCGCTGGCAGCAGGCTCAGTTGTTCCAGATTGATAAAGGCCAGGCGCAGTTTGTGGCTCATCAGCAACGCCAGATGTCGCCAGTACACTGGATTTTCATCAAGTAGCTTCAGTAACGGTGCCTGCGGGATATTGAGCAGCGTGCACGGCCCGACCGCATAAGCGTCATGGGTTCGCGGCTGGCCATCGAACAGGCAGATTTCGCCGAACCAGTGCGGCGCCTCGACCAGACTCAACAGCGCCTCCTTACCCTGCTCACTCACCGCCCCGATGCGCACGGCGCCATCGAGCACCGCGTACAAGCCGCACGGCGCATCACCACGCTGAAACAAGCGCTGCCCTGTCGTCAGCCGCCGCTCCCGGGCCGCCGCCAGCAGACTATCCTGAAAGGACACCGGCAGATGACTAAACCACTGGCCGCTCATCAATCGCGAACGAATTTGCATAAACACTCCTGGATTGTCGCCTGCCTGACAGAGCGAACCCTGATCCCGAGGGATGATGCGATCAACCCTACCGGAGGAACAACAATGAAAAGCCTCGTCGACCATCTCAGTCAATACGCCGCCTACCACCGTGATCCGCGCAATATCGCCAGCCACTTTATCGGCATTCCGCTGATTGTGGTGGCCGTGGCGGTGTTGTTGTCGCGTCCGGAATGGTCGCTGGGCGGGTTGTGGATATCTCCAGCGGTTATCGTGGCTTTGGCCTCGGCGTGGTTTTATCTGCGCCTGGAAATGAAGCTCGGGATGTTGATGACGGTACTGATAGGCCTGTCGGTCTGGGCCGGGCATGTTTTGGCGCAGCAGAGCACCATGGTCTGGCTGAGCAGCGGCCTGACGATGTTTGTTGTCGGCTGGGTGATCCAGTTTGTCGGGCATCACTATGAAGGGCGCAAACCGGCGTTTGTCGATGACGTGTCGGGGCTGATTGTCGGGCCGTTGTTTGTCGTGGCCGAGTTGGCGTTCATGCTTGGGATGCGGCATGAATTGAAAGAGCAGATCGAGGCGCGGGCGGGAGTGGTGCGAGTCAATCCGAATCGTGCGGCTGTCTAGACCGCATTCGCGAGCAGGCTCGCTCCCACAGGGATTTTGGTTGTTCACACATTTTGTGCTCAACACTCATCCACTGTGGGAGCGAGCCTGCTCCGGGCGGCGATCCGACGAAGCTTTTGACTTTAGAGGCTGGCGACTTTCTGCCAGACCTTGGGTTTGAAGAACAGCGTTTCGCCCTTGGCCAACCCGATCAGGCTGTCGTGATCTTTCACCACTTCGGCCTCGATCAAATCCGTCTGCCCCTCAACCTTCAACGTCACCCGCGTGGTCGCACCCAACGGCCGGATATCACGCACCTCAGCCGCATGGTGATCTTCCAGCTCATGCTTGGACAAAGACACCTCATGCGGGCGGAACAGCACGTGGTTGTCGTCGCTCAACAGCAAGCGGTTCGAGTCGCCGAGGAAGTGATAAACGAAATCGCTGGCCGGGTTTTCGTAGACGTCGCCCGGTGAGCCGATCTGCTCGATCACACCCTTGTTCATCACCACGATACGGTCAGCGACCTCCATCGCCTCTTCCTGGTCGTGGGTCACGAACACCGAGGTCAGGTTGATATCTTCGTGCAGGCGGGCGAGCCAGCGACGCAGCTCCTTACGCACCTTGGCATCGAGGGCGCCGAAGGGCTCATCGAGCAGCAGCACTTTAGGCTCCACCGCCAGTGCGCGGGCCAAAGCAATACGCTGACGCTGACCGCCGGACAACTGCTCCGGATAACGATCTGACAACCAATCCAGCTGCACCATGTTCAGCAGTTCATGCACCTTGGTGGCGATCTGGCTTTCGCTCGGGCGCTGGTTCTTCGGTTTCATGCGCAGGCCGAAGGCGACGTTGTCGAATACGGTCATGTGGCGGAACAACGCGTAGTGCTGAAACACGAAACCGACGTTGCGATCACGCACATCGTGGCCGGAGACGTCTTCGCCGTGGAAGACAATGTTGCCGTTATCCGGGGTTTCCAGGCCGGCGATAATCCGCAGCAGCGTGGTCTTGCCGCAGCCCGACGGGCCGAGCAGCGCGACCAGCTCACCGCTGTGGATGTCCAGGCTGATGTTGTCCAGCGCCTTGAAGGCATTGAAATTCTTGCTGACGTTACGCACTTCGATCGACATGAATTATTCCTCCGCGGCGCTGGCGCGCAGGCGGTTGATACGGTTTTCGCTCCACTGCTTGAGCAGCAGGATGAAGAGCGCCAGGATCAGCAACAGGCTCGCCACGGCGAACGCGGCCACGTGGTTGTATTCGTTGTAGAGGATCTCGACGTGCAGCGGCAAGGTGTTGGTCACCCCGCGAATGTGCCCGGAGACCACCGACACCGCACCGAATTCACCCATGGCCCGGGCGGTACACAGCACCACGCCATAGATCAGGCCCCACTTGATGTTCGGCACAGTGACATGCCAGAACATCTGCCAGCCATTGGCGCCGAGCAGGCGCGCGGCTTCCTCTTCCTGCGTGCCTTGTTCCTGCATCAGCGGGATCAGCTCACGGGCCACAAACGGCACGGTGACGAAAATCGTCGCCAGCACGATGCCCGGCAGGGCGAAGACGATCTGGATGTCGTGATCCTGCAGCCACGGCCCGAACAGGCCCTGCGCACCGAACATCAACACGTAGACCAGGCCAGCGATCACCGGCGATACCGAGAACGGCAGGTCGATCAGCGTCACCAGCATGCTCTTGCCACGGAACGAGTATTTGCTCACGCACCACGCGGCGCTGACGCCGAACACCAGGTTCAACGGCACCGAAATCAGCACGGCGAACACGGTGAGTTTCAGTGCCGACAGTGCATCCGGTTCAAAGATCGCGGTGAAGAAAGCGCCGAGGCCATTCTTCAAACCCTGCGATACGACGATGAACAACGGCAGCAGCAGAAACAGGAAAAAGACCAGCCAGCCAAGGCCGATCAGGATTCTGCGCGAAGTGGCGCTGCCACGGCGTGCAGCGTTGGCCGAAGAGGCGGCCGCAATAGACGATTGGGACATGGTTCGCGCCTCCTTATGGGGTTT
The DNA here is from genome assembly GCF_014268445.2 of Pseudomonas tensinigenes. Classification (NCBI taxonomy): domain Bacteria; kingdom Pseudomonadati; phylum Pseudomonadota; class Gammaproteobacteria; order Pseudomonadales; family Pseudomonadaceae; genus Pseudomonas; species Pseudomonas tensinigenes. The sequence continues at coordinate 451,886 of NZ_CP077089.1, read as the reverse complement.
CGATGCGCCGCTGCAGCAAGTTGATCAGCAGCAACAGGACGAAGGAAACCACCAGCATCAGCACGCCGATGGCGGTAGCGCCGGTGTAATCGTATTGGTCGAGTTTGACCATGATCAGCAGCGGCAGGATCTCGGTTTTCATCGGCATGTTGCCGGCGATGAAAATCACCGAGCCGTACTCGCCGACGCCACGGGCAAAGGCCAAGGCAAAACCGGTGAGCCAGGCGGGCAACAGCGCCGGGACGAGGATGTGGCGGAACACCTGCAACGGTTTCGCGCCGAGGCACGCGGCAGCTTCTTCGACTTCACGGGGAATGTCGGCCAGCACCGGCTGCACCGTGCGCACCACGAACGGCAGAGTGACGAAGGTCAGCGCGAGGGTGATACCCAGCGGGGTATAGGCAATCTTGAAACCGAGGTCAGCGGCGAATTGGCCGACCAGTCCAGCCGGCGCGTACAACGCAGTCAACGCGATACCGGCCACGGCGGTCGGCAGGGCGAACGGCAGATCGATCATCGCGTCGATCACCTTGCGCCCCGGGAAGGTGTAGCGCACCAGCACCCAGGCCAGCAGCGTGCCGATGATGCCGTTGATGATCGCCGCACACAGCGCGGTGCCAAAGCTCAGCTTCAACGCGGCCAGCACCCGTGGTGCGGAAATGATCGTCCAGAACTGATCCCAGGTGAGTTGGGCGGCGTGGACGAACATCGCCGCCAGCGGGATAAGCACAATCAGGCTGAGGTACACCAAGGTGTAGCCCAGCGTCAGCCCGAAGCCGGGTATGACGGGGGAGATACGACGCGACATAAAAGTCCTTGGTTAAAAAGCATTCCGCTGAACGCACCAATGTGGGAGCGAGCTTGCTCGCGAAGAGGGAGTATCAGCCAACTCTACGTCGTCTGACACTCCGCTTTCGCGAGCAAGCTCGCTCCCACATTTTCCGCGCCTGGCTTCAGGCTTGATGTGAGGCTGAAGTCAGATTACTGCGCCTGATAAATCTGGTCGAACACGCCACCGTCGTTGAAGAATTTCGGCTGCGCGGTTTTCCAGCCGCCGAAGTCCTTGTCGATGGTCACCAGGTCCAGTTTCGGGAACTGCTGGGCGTACTTGGCAGCTACATCCTTGTCACGCGGACGGTAGAAGTTCTTCGCGGCGATTTCCTGACCGGCCGGGCTGTACAGGTGCTTCAGATAGGCTTCGGCGATCTGCTCGTTACCCTTCTTCTCGGCGTTCTTGTCGACCACGGCCACTGGCGGCTCGGCGAGGATCGACAGCGAAGGCACGACGATGTCGAACTTGTCGGCGCCACCATCTTCTTTCAGGGCCAGGAACGCTTCGTTTTCCCAGGCCAGCAACACGTCACCCTGACCGTTGTTGACGAAGGTAATGGTCGAACCGCGTGCACCGGTGTCGAGGATCGGCACGTGCTTGAACAGGGTCTGCACATATTCTTTGGCTTTGGCTTCGTCACCGCCGTTGGCTTTCAGGCCGTAGGCCCACGCGGCGAGGAAGTTCCAGCGCGCACCGCCGGAGGTTTTCGGGTTCGGGGTGATCACCGAGACGTCGTTCTTGACCAGATCGCCCCAGTCCTTGATACCTTTCGGGTTGCCCTTGCGCACCAGGAAGACGATGGTCGAGGTGTACGGCGTGCTCGCTTCCGGCAGACGCTTCTGCCAGTCGGCAGGCAGGGTCTTGCCGAGTTTGGCAATTTCGTCGATGTCACCGGCCAGGGCCAGGGTCACCACGTCAGCGCGCAGACCGTCGATCACCGCACGGCCCTGCTTGCCCGAACCGCCATGGGATTGCTGGATTTTCACAGTGTCGCCAGCGTGGTCTTTCTGCCAGAACTTGATGAATTCAGCGTTGTAGTCCTGATACAGCTCGCGCGTCGGGTCATACGACACGTTGAGCAGTTCGTAATCCTTGGCAACCGCGGAACCGGCAAACACAGCGCTGGCCAGGGCGGCCAAAGCGTAACGGCGAATCGACGACATGGTGAAAGCTCCTGGAATTCTGGGTGGTGGCTTTTTCTTATGAATATCTGGAATCGGTGTGCCGGCTAAAGATCGCAGCCTTCGGCAGCTCCTACACACAGCCCCCTGTAGGAGCTGCCGCAGGCTGCGATCTTTTGATCTTCAACTCAGCCCGGTTGTTTACCCGGTTGCTGCAAACGGAATTTCTCTTTGCGTTCGATCTGCACGACTTGTGCGTTGTGCACAGTGATCTCCACCGCGCCGAAACGCAGATCGCGCAGAGCGCTCTGGATTTCACGCAAGATGGTGCTTTCGTCCTGACCGTCAACGCTGCGAAGGGATGCGCTCATGGTGCTGCTCCTTTGAATGGGATATGCCTGGCAGTGGGCGGCACTGCGTTCGGCGTGGGAGCAATATAAGAGAGGCACGGATATTCTTAAAAAGACTATTTAAGAATGTTTATATAACTGAAAAACTGATCGTTCCCACGCTCCGCGTGGGAATGCAGCCGGCGGCGCTCTGCGCCGCGATTTTGGGCCGACGCAGAGCGCCCCTTTGCTGAGCGCAGGAACAAGTTTGCCCCTGTCTTAGCTAATCAACGGCGCCCTTGCCCAATCAATCGCCTTTGCCGGACTCGGCCGCCCAAACCAGTACCCCTGCCCCAAATCACATTCCTGTCCCAGCAAAAACGCCGCCTGCTCAACCTGCTCGATACCCTCGGCATGCACCTGCATGCCCATGCTCCGGGCCAGCGCGATGATCACCCGGACAATCGCCGCGTCGTCCTCATCCCACGGCAGTCCGGCGACGAAGCCCTGATCGATTTTCAGTTTCTGCACCGGCAAGCGCTTGAGCCGCAACAGCGACGAATAACCGGTACCGAAATCATCAATCGCCAGACGAATGCCCAATTCACGCAAACGATGCATCTGCTCCAGCGCCACCTCCGGATCATCCATCACCGCGCTTTCCGTCACCTCCAGCTCCAGATACGCCGGATCCAGACCGGTGTCATGCAGCACCTGCGCGACTTGTTGATACAACTCACGCCGGGCGAACAATCGTGACGAAACATTCACCGCGACAAACGACAGCACGACCCCGGCCTGCTGCCACTCACACATCTGCCGACATGCCTGCCGCATCACCAAGGCATCGATTTCGGCAATCAGACCGGTGCGCTCGGCTATCGGGATGAACTCCGCCGGCGAGACCAGACCACGCACCGGATGCTGCCAGCGCACCAACGCTTCGACGCCAATCAGGCGGCTGGCTTTCAAGTCATGCACGGGCTGGTAGTAAACCCGCAGCTCCTGCTGCTCCAGCGCCCGGCGCAGTTCGAAAGCGATTTCCACCCGTTGTTGGGCGTGGGCGGTGAGTTCTTCGGTGTACAAGGCGTACCCGTTGCGCCCGCTGCTCTTGGCCTTGAACAGCGCCGCATCGGCATTGCGCAGGAGTTGATCAGCACTCAACGCGTCGCTGGGGAACAGGCTGATGCCGAGGCTGGCGTTGATGAACAACTGATTGCCATCAATGCTGAACGGCTCCTTCAGTGCATCGAGAATCCGTTGCGCCAGCGCTGCTGCCTGCACCGGCTGAGGACAACTCTCTGCCAACACCGCGAACTCGTCGCCGCCCAGCCGCGCCAGGGTAATGCCGGGGCCAAACAGTTCTTGCAGGCGCGCCGCTACTGCCTTGAGCAAGTGATCGCCGATGTTATGTCCGAGGCTGTCGTTGATCATTTTGAAGTGATCGAGATCCAGCATCAGCAATGCACAGCCGCGCTTATGATTTTGCGCCGAGGCCAGCGCCTGTTCGGCGCGATCGCTGAACAGCAGACGATTGGGCAGATCGGTCAGCGGGTCGTGGTGCGCGAGATGTTTGAGCTCATGCTCGGAATCCTTGATCGCACTGATATCGGAGAACACCGCGACATAGTGGCTGAGCCGGCCCTGATCATCGTGAATAATCCGAATGGTCTGCCACTGTGGATAAATCTCGCCGCTTTTTCGGCGATTCCAGATTTCACCGCTCCATTCGCCCTGCGACTCAAGGGTGGCAAACATTGCCTGATAGAAACCTGGCGGATGATGGCCGGATTTGAACAGACTCGGCTGCTGCCCAATGACTTCTTCACGCTGATAACCGGTGATCTCCATGAACGCGCGATTGACGTGCACGATCAGCCCATGATGGTTGGTCACCAACACGCCTTCGCGGGTGCAATCGAATACCGCCGCGGCCTGACGCAAGCGTTCGCGATCGACGTGGCGCTCGCGCAACCGTGCACCGATTCCGAGGAACGTGCACAAACGCGCTCGCGCAAGAAAAATCAGCCCAGCGCTGAGTGCCGCAAAGAAGTAACCGTTGATCAGTTGCCATCGGGCAAGATCGACGGAGTTATCGAAGAAATTGTTTAATAAATGATCAGTGCCCTGCAGCCATATAGCGGCAAGCACGAGATAGAGCAGCGCTGCACGCAATGCATCGCGGTAAGTGGCAGGCATTCGGCTGTCCATGTCCTTACAAAAAGGTTGGAATTATAGGTCAAGAAACATCCAGCGACTCTTATCTGAAAGGGCGACTGGTTTTATCTGTGTGCTTGGTGATAATGCAACGGCTGTTTTTATCTTTATCGAGGGCCCTATAGCCTATGTGGTACGAAGGTTTTCTTGGCTTGTCGGCCTGGTCTCTGGTCGCAGTCACCCTGCTGATGACCCACGTGACGATTGTTGCCGTCACGGTCTATCTGCACCGCTACTCGGCCCATCGCTCGCTGGAGCTGAATGCCGGCCTGAAGCACTTTTTCCGTTTCTGGCTGTGGCTGACCACGGCGCAGAACACCCGCGAGTGGACTGCCATCCACCGTAAACACCACGCCAAATGCGAAACCGAAGACGACCCGCACAGCCCGGTCATCAAAGGTCTTTCCACTGTGCTGCGTACCGGTGCCGAGCTGTACCGCGCCGAAGCGCAGAACCCGGAGACCCTGCGCATCTACGGCAAAAACTGCCCCGAAGACTGGATCGAACGCAACGTCTACAGCCGCTACCCGCTGCTGGGCGTGGCAATCATGGGCATCATCGACCTGCTGCTGTTCGGCACCATCGGCATCACCATCTGGGCGATCCAGATGATGTGGATCCCGGTTTGGGCTGCCGGCGTGATCAACGGTCTGGGCCATGCCGTTGGCTACCGCAACTTCGAATGCCGCGACGCGGCGACCAATCTGGTGCCTTGGGGCATCCTGATCGGCGGCGAAGAACTGCACAACAACCATCACACCTACCCTAACTCGGCCAAGCTGTCGGTGAAGAAGTGGGAGTTCGACCTCGGTTGGGCGTGGATCAAAGTCTTCTGCTTCCTGCGTCTGGCCAAGGTTCAGCGTGTAGCGCCGATTGCCCACCGCGTTGAAGGCAAGGGCAGTCTGGACATGGACACCGCCATGGCGATCCTCAACAACCGCTTCCAGATCATGGCCCAGTACCGCAAGTTGGTGATCGGTCCGCTGGTCAAGCAAGAGCTGGCCAAGGTCGATCATTCGGTGCGCCACCAGTTCCACCGCGCCAAACGCCTGCTGTCACGGGAAACCAGCCTGCTGGAAGACCGTCATCACTTGCGCATCCAGACCATGCTCGAGCACAGTCAGGCGTTGAAGGTAATTTACGAAAAACGCCTGGCCCTGCAGCAGATCTGGGTCAAGACCAGCGCAAATGGCCACGACATGCTCGCCGCCATCAAAGAGTGGATTCACGAGGCAGAAGCCAGTGGCATCCAGTCCCTGCGTGAATTCGCTGACCAGCTGAAAACCTACTCGCTGCGTCCTGCGGCGGTCTGAGACCGTTGATCGGTGCACCCGGCTCCCGGGTGCACCCTTCGGAACTTCGCCAAAAATCGCCTATCTCAAAGACACTTCGCCATCCCGGCGGGCTGTACTGTGGCCGTTGTCGAATTGCGGCACGTCCTTTGAGATCTGTGCCGATGGTCAACAACAATCAAAAAGACTCATCCTTCCCGCAGTGGCCCGAGGCCGCGCAAACCCTCATGGCGTTGATGCACGCCCAAGGCGAGGTCGCCCGCCTGAGCGAACGCGAGCAGCTGTTCAGCTCGCTGCTGGTCAGCGTCAACGCCGTGCTTTGGGCTTTCAACTGGGAAACCCGTCAGGTGCTGTACGTCAGTCCCGCCTATGAACGGATTTTCGGTCGCTCCGCCGGCCTCCTGCTCGCCGACTACAACCAATGGCGCGACAGCATCTACCCCGACGACCTGGAATACGCCGAACGCAGCCTTGCCGAAGTGCTGCACAAAGGTGCGGTGGAAGATCGCGAATACCGCATCATCGCCGCCGACGGTCAGGTGCGCTGGGTCAGCGACAAGTGTTTCATCAACCGTCAGGACGAACCGGGGCAACCGGTAATCATCGTCGGCATTGCCGAAGACATCACTGACAAGAAGCAGATGGAAACCGAACTGCATCGTTTGGCGACCACCGACGTACTGACGCAAAGCAGCAATCGCCGCCACTTCTTCGAATGCGCCAACCGCGAGTTCGAAGAGGCACGTGTGCATGGTTCGCAGATGGCGTTTTTGCTGCTGGATATCGATGACTTCAAAGTGATCAACGACACCTACGGCCATCCGGAGGGCGACAACGTGCTGCAGCGGATTGCCGAATGTGGACGTGGGTCGTTACGTCGAGGGGATCTGTTCGGACGCATTGGCGGGGAAGAATTTGCAGCGGTGTTTCCAGGGTGCGCACCGGACATGGCCATGCAGGTGGCCGAGCGGCTGCAGCAGGAGATTCAGCGGTTGAGTTTCAGCCATGACGGGCAGACGTTTGGCATCACCGTGAGCCAGGGGCTGACCAGCCTTACCGGGGAAGACGACAGTCTCGACAGCCTGTTCGCCCGCGCGGATGCGGCCATGTATGAGGCCAAGCGACAGGGCAAGAACCGGATTATTTCTGCCTGACCCCGTCCTCCCGCCTCAACACAAACCCACTGTGGGAGCGAGCCTGCTCGCGAAAGCGTCGTATCAGACAATGATGTACTAAATGACACTGCGCCTTCGCGAGCAGGCTCGCTCCCACATTTGGAATGTGGGTGAGTCAGGGTTATTTGCGCATCCGCATCAATTCCGGCAAGCCGATCTTCAACAACCGCGCCGTGCGACTCTTCGCCAGCTCCTCAACGCCCTCATGCTCCGTCAGACGCGCCATCTGCGCCGCCATGTTCATCACCAGCGCCTCACGGGAATACACCCCACCACCGAGCTGATACACCGACGCAATCAGCTCACGCAGCTCCAGCGGCAAGCGCCAGCGTGTGCGCAAGGCCGAACCGTAAGCTGCACCAAACTCCGCCAGCGCCTCGCCGACCTCCTCCAGCTCATCCAGCGCACCGCCGGCCTGCTGCCATTCCTGCAAACAGCGCAACAGCGCCAGATCGCCCAAGCGATGGAGCATGCCCGCGCAATAGCAGCGCTCCTGATCGAGATCGAGCAGACGTGCCAACGTCCGCGCGTATTCAGCGGTGTGCAGCGATAGCCCCCAATAACGTTCGGCATAGTCCGCCAGACACGGATCACTGAGCCTGGCGCTGCGCTTGAGTGCCAGCCCCAGAATCAGGTTCATGCTCTGTCCGGTGCCCAGACGATGCAGGGCCTGCGCCAGTGTTTGCACCGGCGCGCCATGGTGCTGCGCCGCGCTGTTGGCCGCAGCGATCAACACGGCAGTGATTTGTGGATCGGTTTTGATCTCGTCTTCCAGCAGCTTCAGATCGAGGCCATTGGGATTGAGACTGCGCTTCACCGCCACCTGCACATCGGTCATCAACGGCGCGCCGTCGGCCTGCTCACGTCGACGCTCAAGAAACACTGACAAGGTCATGCCCGGCGCCAATGCCGGCACCTCACAGAACACTTCTTCACCGGCATTGAGCAGTAAACCCTGCAAACGCTCGGTCAGGTTTTCCATGTTCAGCGGTTTGGTCAGATAGGCCGTGGGCGCCAGCGGAATCGCTTCGCGCACGCTGGCACTGTCGTTACGGCTGCTCATCAGAATGAACGGCAGCGGTGGGTTGCGTTTGCGCTGACGCACGCTGCGCAACACGCTCAAGCCATCGACGCCGGGTAGCTCCCAATCGACGATGGCCAGGTCATAAGGAATTTCGCTGAGCATCGACAGGGCTTGCTGGCCATCGGCACACAGGTCCAGCCGGGCATCGCAACGCACGTTCAGCAACACTTGTTTGAGCAGGTCGCGCGACCACGGGTCAGCTTCGGCAATCAACACTCGTGGTACAGCGGGTAAATCAACGGCAGTCATGCGCGCTCTCCCTTGCAATGCCTGAACCTTAGCCAATGCTGGCCATTCGATACAGCGCTAAAGCGCCCGATGTGTTTCAAAGGGCATAAAAAAACCCGCCGAAGCGGGTTTTTTGTCGATCAGGTCACACGGGCAGATCAGAGCTCGGAGAAGCACTCTTCGATGATCGCCAGACCTTTGTCCAGTTGCTCGTCCGGCGAAGTCAGCGGTACGAGGACGCGCAGAACGTTGCCGTAGGTGCCGCAGGACAGCAGGATCAGACCCTTGTCGCGCGCCTTGGCCACCACCGACGCTACAGCAGCAGCGTTCGGCTTGTGGCTGTCGCCGTTTTCGAACAGCTCGACTGCGATCATCGCGCCCAGGGCGCGGACTTCACCGATCACCGGGTACTTGGCTTGGATAGCTTTCAGGCCAGTGACCAGACGCTCGCCGACAGCCTTGCAGCGGTCCAGCAGTTGCTCTTCTTCGAACACTTCCATCACCGCCAGTGCAGCGGCGCAAGCAATCGGGCTACCGGCGTAGGTGCCGCCCAGACCGCCTGGAGCGATGGCGTCCATGTATTCGGCCTTGCCGCAAACACCGGCCAGCGGGAAGCCGCCAGCGATGGATTTGGCGAAGGTGGTCAGGTCGGCAGCAACGCCCATCTGTTCCATGGCGAAGAACGTACCGGTACGGCCAGCGCCGGTCTGTACTTCGTCAGCGATCAGCAGGATGCCGTGCTGGTCACACAGCGCTCGCAGACGCTTCATGAATTCTTTCGGCGCAACGTAGAAACCACCTTCACCCTGAACCGGCTCGATGATGATCGCGGCGATGTCTTTCGGCTCGGCGTCGTTCTTGAAGATGCGTTCGATGGAAGCGATCGAGTCGTCGATGCTCACGCCGTGCAGTTCGTTCGGGTACAGCGCGCGGAAGATGCCGCCTGGCATCAGGCCCATGCCGGCCGAGTACGGCACGACTTTACCGGTCAGGCCCAGGGTCATCATGGTGCGACCGTGGTAAGCGCCGGTGAAGGCGATCACGCCGGCACGGCCAGTGGCGGCACGGGCGATTTTTACGGCGTTTTCCACGGCTTCGGAACCGGTGGTCACCAGCAGGGTTTTCTTGGCGAAATCACCTGGCACCTTGGCGTTGATTTTTTCGCACAGCTCAACGTACGGCTCGTAAGCCAGCACCTGGAAGCAGGTGTGGGTCAGCTTGTTCAGCTGTTCGGTCACGGCGGCGATGATTTTCGGGTGCACGTGGCCGGTGTTCAGTACAGCGATGCCGCCAGCGAAGTCGATGAACTCACGACCTTCAACGTCAGTCACGGTAGCGTTTTTTGCCGACTCAGCGAAGATCGGGTGAATCTGGCCAACACCACGTGGAACAGCTGCGGTACGACGGGCCATCAGTTCAGCGTTAGTCTTGCTCATTACAGTCCTCATTCGCCGCTCATCGGGCGGCGTGGTTCAAGGATTAAGCGGGAGAAATCGACGGTGGCAGCATGCGATGATCGACTGCCACGGCGTTCCTGGCCGCAGAGAAAATTCCGGTTTGAAACCACGCAAAGGGACAGCGCTCTCGTGCCCTTTGCGTTTACAGCGATCTCTTGCAGGGCTTAGATGCCCAGGCAGAGGTATTTGATTTCCAGGTAATCTTCGATGCCGTACTTGGAGCCTTCACGGCCCAGGCCCGAGGCCTTGATGCCGCCGAACGGCGCGACTTCGTTGGAGATCAGCCCGGTGTTGACGCCGACCATGCCGTATTCCAGCGCTTCCGCGACACGGAACACACGACCGAGGTCACGAGCGTAGAAGTAGGAGGCCAGACCGAACTCAGTGTCGTTGGACATCGCGATCACTTCGGCTTCATCTTTGAAGCGGAACAGCGGCGCCAGTGGACCGAAGGTTTCTTCCTTGGCCACGGCGGCGTTTTTCGGCACGTTGGTGAGGATGGTCGGCTCGAAGAAGTTGCCTTCCATCGCCTTGCCGCCAGCCAGCACGGTTGCGCCTTTGGCTACAGCGTCAGCGATGTGCTCTTGCACCTTGGCCACGGCTTTTTCGTCGATCAGCGGGCCAGTGGTGGTGCCGTCTTCCAGACCGTTGCCGATCTTCAGTTTGGCCACAGCCACTTTCAGCTTCTCGGCGAACGCGTCGTAGACCGAATCCTGAATGTACAGACGGTTGGCGCAGACGCAGGTCTGGCCGTTGTTGCGGTACTTGGAAATGATCGCGCCTTCGACGGCCTTATCCAGGTCCGCATCGTCGAACACGATGAACGGCGCGTTGCCGCCCAGTTCCAGCGAGACTTTCTTGATGTCCTTGGCGCATTCCGACATCAGTTGACGACCGATTTCGGTCGAACCGGTGAAGGACAGTTTGCGTACGATCGGGTTGCTGGTCAGCTCGCTGCCGATGTCGCCGGCACTGCCCGACACCACGCTGAACACGCCCGCAGGAATGCCCGCGCGCTGAGCCAGTTCGGCCAAGGCGAAAGCGGAGAACGGAGTTTGCGAAGCAGGCTTGAGCACCATGGTGCAACCGGCAGCCAGCGCCGGGCCGGCTTTACGGGTGATCATCGCCGCCGGGAAGTTCCACGGGGTGATCGCAGCGGTCACGCCGATTGGCTGCTTGATCACGATCAGACGCTTGTCTGGCTGATGGCCCGGAATCACGTCACCGTAGATGCGCTTGGCTTCTTCGGCGAACCACTCGATAAACGAAGCGGCGTAAACGATTTCGCCCTTGGCTTCGGCCAGCGGCTTGCCCTGCTCGAGAGTCATCAGGCGCGCGAGGTCGTCCTGGTTCTCGATCATCAATTCGAACCAGCGACGCAGCTTGCCAGCGCGCTCTTTGGCGGTCAGGGCACGCCAGGCCGGCAGCGCTTTGTCAGCGGCTTCGATGGCGCGGCGGGTTTCGGCAGCGCCCATTTTCGGCACGGTACCGAGGATTTCGCCGGTGGCCGGGTTGTTGACCTTGATCGTCTGACCGCTGTCCGCATCGACCCAAGCGCCATCAATGAAGGCTTGCTGGCGGAACAACAGGGTGTCTTTAAGCTGCATGTCGGCTTTCCTTAACAGCACCGCGGCCTGCGCGGAGCAAATTATGATTGTAGAAAGGCGCCTCGCAAGGCTGCCGTCAGGGAAATCAGTGACCGGGTGTGGCGCATCAACCGTGGACGATTCGAACCACTGGCGCTTCAACATCCGCTCAACGAGCGTTTGAAATCTCAAACGGATCGTAGGATCAAAGGGGTTAAAGGACAATAGGTCGTTCGAAAAAAAGAACAAAAACGGCGTGTTTGTGGAATTTTTCAGATCAACGAGCCAAAAGCCTCAGCCGCAACAAAACCATAGAACAGTCCCGAGAAAGCGCCAAGCGAGGGTTTTGCAGGACGTTACAGCTTTATGGAATGCAGCGATTTGCGCCGACACGCGCACTGACAATCCACGCCGAAACCCAGCATGGACGCCCCGAGCCGACCTAGGTATGATGTCGCCCGCTGCACCAGTAGCTCAGCTGGATAGAGTACTGCCCTCCGAAGGCAGGGGTCGTGGGTTCGAATCCCGCCTGGTGCGCCATTGATTTAAACGAGAAAGCCCCGGACTGTGATGGTCCGGGGCTTTTTTGTGGGCGATGCGATGGTTCTCGAACGACGTCACTCCGTCGTCCAGTCGAACTCGTCGTAATCATCGTCGTCTTCTTCCTCCTCAACCTCCTCAAAAACGTCGCCTTCATCGACGACTTCCTCTTCCGACTGGTTAAGCAGAAACTCCTTACGCGTCTCGGTAATCGCGCGCCGCATCTCTTCGCCCTTCTCCGGGCAGTTGAGCAGTTGGGCGATGCGGTCAATTTTTGCTGCCACGTTGTCCTCCAGCGCATTGGCAATAGCCCGATAGTGCGCGTTTTTGCGGGGCAATGCCAAATGGCTGGTGGATCAAGTGGTCATTTTTTCCGCAACTGCTCAAGTCGGGCGTCGAGATCAGCGTTCGGGTAGCGTTTGTGCAGGTTGTTGAACAGGCTGTCGGCGGCTTGCGATTGGCCGGATTCGCGCAGGCGCAGGACTTCGCGCAGTTGTGCGTCGAGGCCGTTGGCCGGGGCGGCGGCGCGCTTGCTGAATTTGGCTTCATCGGCGCTGATGGCTTGATCTTGCATCGGCGCGGCCATTTCCATCATCGGCACAGGTGCCGGCATGGCGCCGGCCGGGGCGGACAATCGGTGCAGTTGCGCTGAGTCCGTTTCGGTCATGGGTACGGCAAGTTCGGGGGCTGGGGCGTAGTCGTACTGGCGCAGCGGTTCAGGGGCGCGCTGTACCAGCGACAACATCAGTGCCACGCCGACGAGGCTGGCGAACGCGACTTGCCAGCGTGGTTTGCGGCAGATCTCCAGCCAGCGTTGCAACAGGCTTGGTTTCGGCGCCGGGGTTTGACGCTGCGCAGCGTTGAGGATCAACGCATCAAGGTGCGCTGGCGGTTCGGCATTGTGCTGTTCACGCACATGCTTGATCAGCGGATCTTCCGGTGTCTGGCGGGCGTCAGTCATGTCAGTACCTCCTCGGCCAGCAGCCGACGCAGTTTTTGCTGGGCATAGCGCAAGCGGCTTTTGACGGTTTCCAGCGGTGTTTCGGTGAGGCTGGCGATTTGCGCCAGATCGAGGTCGCCGTGGGCGCGCAGCAGGAACACTTCGCGCTGGTCGGCGGGCAGGGTTTGCAAGGCATTTTCCAGGCGCTGGCTGTCACGGCTGAGGCTGAGCAGTTGTTCGGGATCATTCGCTTCATCGCTGACGGCATGTGCCTGCTCGTCGTAGCTGTCGTGCAGCGGTTGTCGGGCGCCGTGTTTACGCCAGTGATCGATCAAGCGATTGCGGGCGATCTGGAATAGCCATGTACGAAATGTCGCCCGGCCTTGTGGCTGACTGCTGCTGCGGATCAGGCTCAGCCAGGTCTCCTGAAACACCTCGTCGGCCAATTCCGGTTTGCCGCTTAATCCAAGCAGAAAACAATACAAACCCTGACGATGCCGCGCGTACAAGATCTCGAACGCCGCGCCGTCGCCCTCGCGATAACGCGCCAGCAGCGACTCATCGCTGCTGGCGGTTGAGCTGTCTGCCGAGGCAAACAGCTGACTGATGAAGCCTTTCAGACGACTCACTTATTCAATCCGTCGTTCAGTGGCCAGCGCGTTCGAAGCGATCGAGGTGCGCAGACTTTGCGCCAATTCGACCAATTGCACGAACTCGTTACGCAAACCGAAGCGATCATCGCCACGAGCACCACGGGCCAGTGTCTCCGTGTCTTTCAGGCTGAAGTCGCCGGTGTAACGGCCATCCTTGAGCTGCTGGGAAAACGCGGCAACGGCAGCAGCAAAACGCAGATCCTCGCTAGCCGGCGCGGTCTGATTGGCTATCGGCCGCTCGATCAGCAGACTTTTCCCACCTTCAGGCTGTTGATAACGCACACGCAGCATCGCCAATTCTCCGCTTTTCCCGGAAACAACCGGCTCCGACTTGCCGTAACGCAGCGGCTCCAACCAGCCCTTCTCACCCGCCGGAACAATTTCGTACAGCGCGGTGACCGTGTGTCCTGCGCCGATTTCGCCGGCATCGACCTTGTCATTGCTGAAATCCTCACGCTTCAACGCACGGTTTTCGTAGCCGAGCAGGCGATATTCGCTGACCTGCGCCGGGTTGAATTCCACCTGCAGTTTGACGTTTTTTGCCACCACGGCGAGGGTCGAACTCAACTGATCCACCAACACTTTGCGCGCCTCGCGCAGATTATCGATATAGGCGTAGTTACCGTCGCCGGCGTCGGCCAGTTGTTCCATCAAGTGTTCATTGTAGTTATCCACACCAAAACCCAGGGTTGTCAGCGAAATCCCGGTTTTGCATTTATCCACAGCCATTTGTTTGAGGCTATCGAAGTCGCTGACGCCGACATTGAAATCGCCATCGGTGGCCAGGAGGATGCGGTTGATGCCTTTGGGAATGAAGGCCTGCTGCGCCATTTGGTAGGCCAGTTCGATACCGGAGGCACCAGCGGTCGAACCGCCCGCAGTCAATTGCTCAATGGCTGTACGAATTTTCGCTTTTTCACGTCCAGAAGTCGGCTCCAGCACCACTCTCGATTCGCCGGCATACACCACCAACGAAACGCGATCCTGATCGCGTAACTGATCGACCAGCAATTTCAGCGTGCTTTTGACCATCGGCAGGCCTTCGCGGCGATCCATCGAGCCGGACACGTCGACCAGAAACACCAGATTGGCCGGGGCCAGTTCCGTCACGGCACGGTCGGACGCCTTGATGCCGATGCGCAACAAGCGAGTGTGCGGGTTCCACGGTGACGCAGCCAATTCTGTGGTCACGCCAAACGGCGAGCCGTCGCTGGGCAGCGCGTACTCGTAGGGGAAGTAATTGACCATTTCCTCCAGCCGCACCGCGCCTTCCGGCGGCAATCGGCCTTGATTGAGCAGGCGACGGACATTGGCATAAGCGCCCGTATCGACGTCAGCACTGAACGTTGAAACCGGGGTTTCGACGACGCTATGGATCGGGTTGTCGGCCAGCGCCTGATACTGCTCGCGCTGGGTATCGCGATAGCCCTGTGGATAACTTTCACTCAACGGCATCGGCGCACTGCCCGCATTGGGCATCCTGTACAGCGCGCGCTTGGCCATTGAGGTGTCAGCCATGACCGCTTCCTGCTGAACCAGCACCTCAGGCTGCGCCGGCGCTGGCACAGCGACGGAATCGGGTGTGGACGAAGCACCGCAACCGGCGAGCGCCAGTAGCACAGCAACCGCAACAGGACGCAAGAGAGGAAGTGACATGGGGGCTGACCTCGGGATGAAATTGATCATTCATCCACTGAGACGGGCAGCCCTTTCAGTTCGGGTTAAACGCCGCTAAAAATATTTTCAGCGGTGATAACGCCGCACCGCACTGCTGTTACGCAGCACGTGACCTTTGATTTTTTCCATCAGCTCGGCGCGGGTCAAGCCGGCCGGCAAGGCATCCGGCGCCAGATCCAGCGCGTAGATCTGGATGATGTAGTGGTGCGCACTGTCGCCCACTGGCGGGCACGGCCCCATGTAGTGGGTGTTGCCCTTGCTGTTGGTGCCGCCGACACCTTCGAATGCGGATTTAGCGCCGACGCCCGCTGCAATCTGCCGTGTAGTGGATTTGATGCCGTAGTGAATCCAGTGATCGACGCCCAGGCCTTTCTGGCCGTCCGGGTCGTGCATGACGATCGCATAACTCTGGGTACCAGCAGGACCTGCGTTCCAGCTCAGGGCCGGCGACTGGTTCTTGCCACCGCAACCGGGCGCATCGCTGGCCGCTGCCGAGGTGAACAGGCGGTTATCGGAAACACCCGGGATGCTCAGGGTGAAACGCTCCTGGGCCTGCGCTGGAAACTGCACGCAAAGGGTGACGGCGAGGGCCGCAAGCCAGGGGTTGAGAGAGGTCAATCGGGTCATTCCGGGAGCACCTTGTGCAGTGGGGCCGTCGTCGGCCTGCAAACTATAGCTGTACCGTTCGTGCCGTGGCAGTGGCAAATGGCTGAACCTCGCCCTGCGGCGCAAACTCACAAGAGAAATGCCCGCGAGGAAGCCGATCATGTCCCTGCACCGTGTCGCCCGTATCGCCGATGTCCCTGAAGACCGTGGCCTGCAAGTTGAAATCGGCGAGTGCAAGATTGTGCTGTTGCGCACGAACGGTGAGTTACGTGCCTTTCAGGGCGAATGCCCACATGCCGGCGCGCCGTTGGCTGACGGTGCGTTGTGTCACGGACGGCTGATCTGCCCGTGGCACAAGGCTGCGTTTCGCGCGGAGGACGGCGCGTTGTGCGAGCCACCGGCGCTCGACAGCCTCAAGCGTTATCCGCTGGAACTGCGTGGCGATGAGGTTTGGGTCGATGATCAGCCGTTGCCGGATCCGCATACGCCGCCGGCGGATGATTCGCGGACTTTTGTAATCGTCGGTGCCGGGGCGGCAGGCACCGCGTGTGCAGCGGCGCTGCGGGAAAAGGGTTTCGGTGGCCGGATCGTGATGATTGACCGCGAGGCCGATGCCGGTTACGACCGCACGGTGCTGAGCAAATTTGTCCTCGCTGGGGAAATGCCACCCGAGGAAGCGCCGCCGCTGCGAGATGAAACCTTCTATAAAGAGCAGCGCATCGAGCGGCTGGAAAACCAAATCACCTCGCTGGATGCTGCAAACCAGACGTTGCATCTGAGCGACGGTCAGTCCCTGCGCTATGACGCGGCCGTGCTCGCCACCGGCGGTGAACCCAATCCGTTGGAATTGCCCGGCGCCGACCTGCCGCAGGTCTTCGTCCTGCGCTCAAAATCCCAGGCAGAGCAAATAATGAATGCCGCCAAACCCGAGCACCGCGCGGTGATCATCGGCGACAGTTTCATCGCCCTCGAGTGCGCCTCGGCCCTGCGCCAGTATGGCCTCGACGTCACGGTACTGGCTCGCCACGCGATTCCTTTCGCTGCCCAGTTCGGCGAAGCCGTGGGCAAAACGATTCGCGCGCTGCACGAACAGAACGGGGTGAAATTCATCACCGAGCACGCAGCCACCGAAATCATTGGCGATGGCAAAGTCGAGGCCGTATTGCTGGACAATGGCCTGCGTCTTTCGGCGGATCTGGTGCTGGCAGGGGTCGGCGTGCACCCGGCCACCGAGGCGTTCGCGTCACTGCCGAGGGAAAAGGATCAGTCATTGCGCGTCGATGACGGCCTGCGTGTGAGCGAAAATCTGTGGGCCATCGGCGATATCGCTACGTTTCCGCTCCACGGCCAGTTGCAACGCATCGAGCACTGGCGCCTGGCTCAGCAACACGCGCGTATCGCCGCGGCCAACATGTTGGGTGGCGAGGAGCATTACCTCGACGTGCCGTTCTTCTGGACTTGGCATTTCGGCAAGAATTACGACTATCTCGGCCACGCTGAGCACTGGGATGAGGTGGAGTTTCTCGGCGAGCCTGAACATCCGCCATTTATTGGTCTGTTCGGTAGAAACGGTATGGTAGTCGCCGCCGTGGCTTGCGAGAAAGAAAGAGCGATGGCGTTACTCACCGAGCGCATGAAGCAACCGCTGCCGATGGAAGAGGCTTGGGAACTGATCCGCGATTAGCGGCCGATTGATCGTTCCCACGCTCCTGCGTGGGAATGCAGCCCGTGACGCTCCGCGTCACTGGACGCGGAGCGTCCCAAGAGGCATTCCCACGCGGAGCGTGGGAACGATCAAAGCCGGGTAAGGGGTTCGCGATTATCGTCATCCTCGGCATGCAGAAAGATCACCCGTGGATGCTCGAGCGGTGCCAATGGTGGAGGCAACTCTTCCTTTTGCACCGGCCAGAAATGCGTCACCACGTGGCTGATATCACCTTCCTGATCGTTATGAATGGTCATCACCCCAGGTGTGCGCAGTTTCTGCAAGCGGTCATCGCAGAGTTTGAAACTCCTGCTCAGGCCTTCATCGTCAATCACCGGTGAAGGCAACCGCCGCTGAGCGAAACTGCGACTCTTGCGCTGTTGATAACGCGCCCAACCAATCAGAATCACCGCGTTGACCAAGGCAATCCACAGATAAATCTGCAGGGTGCCCAGCGCGTCGAACGCCGATTTATCGATCAGCTGCCCGCCCGCGTGAGTTTCGACCAGCGGCCACAAGCCACGGATCAGCAGAAACAGCAGGCCAACCCAGGCCACCACGGTGAGGATCACATCGATCACTACCAGAAAGGGCCGCTGGCGAGTCCGGATGATTTTCATTTGATGACCTCCTCTTCGTCGTCGCCGATCGGTTTGATGCCCCGATCAGGACTGACCCAACGCGCACGTTTCTGATGTTGGCCGAACAGCACTTTGGGGAAGCTGACCAGCGTGGTCAGCAGGCTGATAAGCCAGAACACCAACGGATACCAGACCACCCAGAACATCGTGCGGCCCAATCCCGGCTCATAGCGCCGGTCGATGACGATGCTGACCGCGAACTGCACGAGGCAGACGAAGGCCAGCAGCAACCCGGTAAATGCCGGCGGCATCAGGTGATCCACCGCGATGGCTTCCGGCATGACCACGAATTTGCCGACGCCCCAGAAAATCACCGACAAGAGGAAGGTGAACGCCCAACCGGTCGACAGGCAGTATTCGAACAGCAGCGGCCACAGGTAACGATGGCGGTACTGCCAGATGCCACGGATGTTCTTGAACAACACTTCGGCGCCGCCCTGAGCCCAGCGCAGTCGTTGCTTCCATAGCCCGCCGAGGGTTTCCGGCATCAGAATCCAGCACAGCGCGCGTGGCTCGTAGAAGATGCTCCAGTGATCGAGTTGCAGCTTCCAGCTGATGTCGATGTCCTCGGTGATCATGTCCGGGCTCCAATAACCGACGCGGTTCAGCGCGGTACGGCGGAACGCGACGATCACGCCGGACACAGTAAAGATCCGCCCGAACACCCGTTGCGTACGCTTAATGAGCCCGATGATCGACGAGAACTCACCCACCTGCACCCGTCCGACCAGCGTCGAGCGTGTGCGTATCCGTGGGTTACCGGTCACCGCGCCGAGACGCGCGTTATCCAGCATCGGCGCAACCAGATACGCCGCGGTGTTCGGCGCCAGCAGTGCGTCACCGTCGATGCACACCAGATACTCACTGCGCGCAGCGATCGCCCCCATACGCAGCGCGACAGCCTTGCCCTGGTTTTCCGCCAGATGCAGCACGCGCAGACGTGGATCTTCCTTGGCCAGCGCATCGAGCACTTCAGCAGTGTTGTCCTTTGAGCCGTCGTTGATCGCGATAACTTCGATGTTCGGATAATGCTGGGCCAGCGCCGCATGGATGGTGTCGGCGGCGTTGTCACCTTCGTTGTAGCAAGGGATCAGGATCGAGATCAGCGGCTCGCCTTCCAGTGGCGGCGGTAGCGTGTCGTCTTTCCATGGCCAGTGACGCTCCCAGTGCAGCCAGAAATACAGGCCACCGGCGATCCACAACCCGGACATGAACAGTGGGTAGAAGAACACGAAGTCCATCAGGAACTGCCCGGTGACCAGGAAGATCAGGCCCAGCGGCACGCCGAGGACGAGCGCCAGAACAAGCAGGGCTAACAGTCTATCCAGCATGTTATGGATTCCATTTGTTGGAGAGCGCAGGCCTTACGGTTTTCAGGTCCGGCAGGTTGTCGAGGAAGTTGTCCGGGTAGTAGCCGAAACTGGTCGCGCCCTGACGCTTGAGACGGCCCATCCAGTCCGCCAGATGCGCACCGTCGATGTCGGCCTGATCCTTTTTCGTCCAGTCCCGCGCCTGCAACTCGAACACCGTGCGATCCAGCGCGCCGGGGCGTTTCTTGACCGTGGCCACCAGCACTTCCAGCCACGGGCCGGACTCTGCCTGGGTCTGTTTTTCCATCAGCGGCATGGCCATCGGCGCCGTCCAGTCGTAGGTCGCGAGGAAGTCATCGAGGTTCTGTGCGTACCACGCTTCGCTCTCGGGGTTGAGCATCGGTTCGGCGAAGATGTTGCGTGCTGTCAGCACCTGCGGGCCGCGAATCGCACGGACTTTGGCGGTCAGCTCGTTGGTGAAGTCGATGAGGTATTGGCTCTTGAAGCGCGTCCAGCGCTGCATCGCTGCCGGATCGTCGCGCAATGCGGCAATCGAACCCGGCAAGCCGTGGGCAGCGTAGGCTTTCAAGGCTTCAGGGCCGGCATCTTCGAAATCCGACAGTACCGCGTCGTCGTGGTAAAGAATGCCGTTGACCGAGGTCAGGCGCGCCACGTCTTCGTAGATTTCACCGATGATCCGTCGCACTTCAGGATCGAACGGCGACAAGCGTTGGTACTGATCCGGATCCACCGAGGTGATGCCGGTTTTCGGGTCCCAACGGGTCACGCGCGGCAGTTTCGAGTCGAGACCAAAACTCAGCACCGGCATCCACGCGAAGACCTTCACGTTAGCGCGGGTACGCAGTTGCCAGGCGACGCGGTTAAAAATATCCGCACGCACCGGCAAGTGACGGTTGGGGAAATACAGCGAATGCACCAGGCCATCGCCCTTGGGATCGGCGAAGGCTTGCAGGAACACCGTGTTGGCACCCAAGTCAGCGATGCGCTGCACCAGTTTTCCGAGGTTGATGTCCTGCTGCGCCGGATCCGGGTCGTAAACGTTGTCCAGATCAACATGCACAACGCGCATGACGAAATCCGACTGCACGTCGACGATACTGTTGGCGAAACGCTCGCCGTCAGGATCCGAAGCGACAAGAAAGCGCGGGCTGCTCATCAGGTTGTCGAGGGCGTCGAGACCGTCTTCGAGGGTCAGGGCCATTTCGTAGCCCTCCTCCCCGACCACCGTCAGCGATGTGCCGTCCGCCGCGCCATACGGCCAGACCCAGACGCGTGGTTTCTTGCCGGTGACCTTGCGGATTTTTTCCGAGATGTTGTTCACGTCAGTGCGGATCCGCGCCTGAAAATCGACCTCGGATTCATAGCGTTTGGTCAGCGGATCGTAGCGCCGCGTCGCGGCGGCAGGCTGCAAGTTGCCCTGCGGGTTGGCCAAAATACCTTTGTGATTGGCGTCGGTGTGCGCGGCGATTTCCACCAGACCCGATTGCGAGATTTCGCGAATCTGATCCCAGGTCAGGAAGTCGGAACGTGCGCGCGGGGCACCGGCGAAGTCCACCGGTTGATTGAGCGGCGTGTCGATCCAGCTGCCGACCGGCGCCAGCAGCGCGTGCCAGTTATAGGCGCGCAGCACCGGCAGGACGCGGGTATAGAAGCTCGAATAACCATCGTCGAAGCTGAGCAGAATCGCTTTCGCCGGCAGTTCCGGGCCGCCCTTGCGCGCGGCCATGATCTGGTCGACCGTGACCGGTTTGTAGCCGTTCTCACGCAGCCACGCGAGCTGTTCGATCATACGCTCGGTGCGCACCGCCACCACCGCCTGATCGGGGTCACGGTCTTCAACATCGTGATAGGCGATGCCGAGCACGTGGTTTTTCGGCCACGGTTTTTCGCTGGCCGCCAGCGGACGCTCGGACGGCGGCGCGAAGGCCGGAGCTTGCTGGGCGCAGGCGCTGACCAGCAGCGCTCCCAGCAGAAGGATGAAACGCGAAATCAAAGGCATCTTCAAACTCTTCTAGAAGCGGAAAGTGAGGTCGACGAGCAGACGCAGATCGGTCTCCCGATCACCGTCGTAAGGCCGGTTGATCACACTGAACAGAGCGCCCACCTCGAACACGTCGTTCCAGGCATAACGCTGGCCGTAACCGAGCAGGGCCATGCCACCGGTGCCGTGATCACGCTGGCTGTACGTACCCGCGCCGGCCTGGAACTGCTGGCTCCACGAAGTTTCGTAGCGGTGGTAGAGCACGTGATTGACGTTGACCAGCGGCATCACGCTGAAGTCGGATTTCGGGTTGAAGTACGGCACGTCATCGGACTTGGAGTTGTGGCTGGTGCCGACCTCCAGACCGGCGTCGACCTGCACGTTCGGCGCACTGTAGACGCCCTCGCGGCCGGTGAGCAAAGCCTCGACGCGGTTGTTACCGTCGCTGAAGTGCGACGGGCTTACCGACAGGCGCCACTCACGGCTTTCGTTGGCGCGCCAGCGGATGAAACCGCTGCCGCCGTTGGCCTTGATGTCACTGTTGAGCGCGCGCAATGGTGTCTCGGCCGAGAGGTATTCGAGGCTGCCGCCGTACTGCCAGTGGTCATTGATGTCGCGAGCGATCGCCAGACGCGCGCCTTGTTTGTCGCCGAAACCGTAATCGTGGTTGGACACTTCAGCTTCGAGGGTCATATCGCGGGTGCGCCGCTCCAGGCCAACGCGCTGGAAGCGGTGGTGCCCGGTGCCTTCGGCGAAGTCGCCGGTGGCATACCCGGCCCCGGCGAACACGCGCCAGTCTTCATCGATCGGCGGGCTGTACAGGGTGGTCTGGATGCCGAAATCGCGGCTGCCGCTGACGGCTCCGGCATCGCCACTGCCGCCACCGTTGGCCTTGCCGCCGTAGGCTTCGACGCGCAGTTCAGACATGTCATGCACTTCGCGTTCGCGGGCCAGACGCTGCACTTGGCGGTTGTCCGGGTAACGCGCGACGACGTCGTCGGTCAGCGCATCCATCTGCCGCCATTCCTGCAGCGTCATGGCGGTGCGCGCCTGCGCGACTTCCAGGCCCATGTCGCGCGGCACCATGCTCTCGGTTTCCTTGAGCTGGTTTTCCGCGCGACGCGGCCATTGGCGGGCCAGGTACAGATCGGCCTGAGCCAGACGTAAACCGACGTTACCCGGCGCTTGATCGACCAAGGTCTGCAAACGCTCCTCACCGTGAGGCAAGTCGGAACCGTAAGTGCCGGCCTGAGCGGCCAATTGCTGGGCGTCCATCCATTCATCGTTGGGGTTGCCGATAGGCAGCCCTTTGAGTTCGACACGCGGACGCTGGGACTTGGCGGCGTCCTCAGCGACTTGGCGCGCCTCATCAGCGCGGTCGCTTTCCAGCAGCGAGTAGTACAGCGCAGTGGTGTCTACGAGTCGATCACCGACATCGGCGTCCGGCGCCGCCAGCACTTGGCGATACAGGTCGGTGGCGATTTCCGGCTGACGTTGATCCAGATACGACGCCGCTACCCAGCGCAGGGCGTAGGTCGGAATCTTCACGCCCTCGGCTTGCAGCTTCTGATATTCAGTAATGACGTCGGCAGTGCGCGCCCGGGCCTTGAGCGCCCCCATACAGTCGATGCGCCAGCGAATCACGTCGTCGTGAGCGGTCGCGTCCGGCGTCCAAGTGGCGAGCAGTTTGTCGTAATCGGCCAGCGCGCGATCGGCGATGACGTAGCGTTCTTTTTCACTGCGGGTGGCGAGTTCGGCGAGACGCACGCGCTCGGCAGCCAGATCGCCTTCGAGGCGACGCAGGGTGACCGGATCAATCAGACCCGGACGCTGATTGGCCAGACGCAACGCCGGTTCCGGCAGACGCGCCTTTTGCAGAGCGACCACATATTCGCGGGCAACTTCCGGTTTGCTGCCGGCGCGTTTGAAGGCTTGATCGTATTCGAACAGGGCGTCGTACTGTTTGCCGGCGCGGGTCAACGCGTAGCCCAGCGCCAGACGACGGGAAGGATCATCAGGCTTGGCCGCCACCAGTACTTTGGCGCGGGTCACCGCTTCGTCGGGTTTGCCGGCGTCAGCCTGAGTCAGGGCCAGGCCCAGTTGCAGGTCGGCGTTATCCGGCTCCAGCGCCAGGGCCTTGTTGTAGACCTGAGTGGCTTGATCCCAGCGTTTGAGGTTGCGGTAGGCGCGCGCAGTGGCGGTCAGCGCCTGAACCGGCAGGACGCGGTCGCGTCCCTGGGTTTCATAGACCTGCACCACTTCGGCGTCGAGTCCGGCCCAACTGGCGATCTGCAGGTGATCGCTGATCTGCCCGGTGGTCGACTGGCCGGGCGGCACCTGACGCAAGACCGTCAGTGCGGGCGTGGTTTGCCCGGCACGGGCGTCGCGCACCATCTGATCGTAGGGTGTGTCGGCAAACGCCAGTGCCGGCCAGAGCAATTGGCTGCACAGCGCGACTCGAAACAAAGGGCGTAAACCACGATGTAATACGGGAACATCAATCCGCGGCATTCGTCAGCATCCTTACATGGCCAGCCGGGTCGCAATGCCCTCCTTGCCCTTTCGTAACGGTGGCCGCCAATGCACATGCAACGGCCAAGCTTAGTCAGGCAGTCTTGCACGCAAGCGCAGAGCAATATCCAGAACACAATAATTGTTCAGAATCGTGCTGGCGGTTCAGCCGAAAACCCGAACGCCAGACAGCAAAACGCCCGGCGTCCGTGCGATACGGAGGCCGGGCGTTGCTATCAAGAACGCAGAATCACTGCACTTGCGTGACGCCTGCGAACTTGCTCATCAGGAAGCCGATGAACTGCTCGACGGTCATCTTCTGGCCGTTGAATTCGACCTGATTGGCGGCGTAATGCAGCTTGGTCACGACGTTGCTGCCGTCGACGACTGCCAACTGCGAACCGACCGCCATGCCCGCGAACATATCGGCCGCTTCCTTGGACTGATCGACGATGGCTTTGGCATCGGTCTGACCATCCAGCTGTGCCTGCACGCTGAGCAGATCGACCAGCATCGGCTTCGATACCTGGATATTCAGGTCGAGCAACGCGATCAGTTGTTTGCCCAACTGATCCGGCGGCAGATCCATCGATTGCGGTTTGGTCAGGTCAATGACCAGATTGGCCTTGCTCTCACCGTTGGCGGTATTGAACGAGAGGTTTTCCAGCGCAAACTGTGGGCCGGCGGCCAGCAGTTTTTGCAGATCGGCTTTGACTTGTGCATTTTCCGCTTCGGTCAGGTTCAGCTCCGGCGCTGGCAAGCCCTGGGCCGCAGCTTCGGCGGCGGCTTTTTCATAAGGCTGCAGTTTGGTCTGGTAAATCTGCATCAGCGACATAGTCGACGGGATATCGAGGTTTTTCAGGCTCATGGCCATGTTCGCCGAGCCGATTTTCTTGTCGTTGAGGCTGACTTCGCCAATCTTGTAGTCCGCACGACCCGAGGCATTGCTGCCGTTCTCTTCGGTGAGGTTCTTCATTTCGAAGTTCTTCACACCGAGGACCGACTGCTTGGTGCCGAAAGTGGTTTTGATGTTGGTCAGCACCAGAGTGTTTTCCCCGGTGTAGTAGCCATAGCTGCTCTTGGCGAGGTTGCTGGCCAGGGTCAGACCGTTGAGTTCGACCTGCACCGGCGCCTGATCTTCAGCGACGGTGACCAGTTTCAGGTTGTCCATGTAGCCGTCTGCCTTGACCTTCTGCGCTTTGGCGTTAGCGGAGATGTTCATGGTCAGGCCGGAGAATTTCAGGCTCGACTGCTCATCCAGTGCGGTTTCGAACGGCAGCAGATCGAGGGTGCTGGTGGTGGATTCGTCGTAGCCGATGCTGGTCACGCCTTTGAGCGGCGCGGCGCCCTTGGTCGCGGCGAACCATTTCTCGGTGGCCGGATTCTTTTCCAGCTCGTAGTTGCTGGTGGCCATGACCGGCAGCCATTTCAGCGAAACCAGACGCGAGAACGGCAGCGGGCCATGTTCGATGTGGTCAACGAACAGCAGTTCGACCGGTGCATCGCCGAACATCTCGCCTTCACCTTTGAGGCGGTAGTGCGCGGTGCTGGTGAAGGTGTGGCGCTCCAGCGACACCAGTTCCAGCGACGCAGTGCCATTGGAACCGGCCATGGCCGTTTGCAGCTCTTGGTTGGCATTGCTAACGGCGTTGTTGAGCACGCCTTCGATCTTGGTCCCGGTGTACCAGGCCCCGCCTGCGCTGATCGCGCCGATGGCAACAACAATTCCGAGAAGCACGCCTGCTGATTTATTCATGAATGACCTGATCGATTTCCGTGGCTGTGAGTGTGGTCGTCTTCCCTGAACCCGTGACCGGGTCGCGGCTCGACTGCGCTGAATTCAACGGTGGAGATTAGCACCGGGCGCGCAAGACGGCCCAATGTTTAAAGGTTAAAGAGTGTCTATGGGGAGAGTGGACAGTCGCCAGGCTGGAAGAGTTTCGCTGTTTTTTAGGGCGCTATCGCGAGCAGGCTCACTCCTACAGGGAAACGCATTCCAAATGTAGGAGTGAGCCTGCTCGCGATGAGGCAGGTCGATTCAGCGAGAATCAGGAATACTGAACCTCAATCTCATCCAGTTGATGATCAAAGCTTTTCAGCCGCGCGGTCCAGGTGTACACCAGCACTTCAAAGTCCCGATCGATCACCGCCCCGCCCGGCCCGTCGGCGCGCGGATCGCAGAAATCCAGTTGATAGCGCTCGCGGGCCATGGCTGTAGCGACATCGGACAATTCCCGGGCATTGTTGAGCCAGTGCCAGCCCTCGCCATCAATCTGCTTGTCGAGTTCCAGACACTGCTTTTTCAGCGCTTCGAGGCTTTTTTCCAGCGGCGTGCCGGTGAGTTCGCCCATGACTTCGGCGAAGGTGCGCCCCGGCTGCCAGTAACTGCCCCAGAAATACCGGTCGAACACGGTTTCGACCCGACGCAGGGCGACTTTGGTGTCCCAGATCAGCACCAGGGTCTTGCCCTGTTCAAGCTGCCGTTTCTTCACCCGCTGCACCTGGAGCGACGCCCAGGCGACCACGACGATTGCCATGACCGCAATCAGCGCGACGGCGCTGTCGAGGAAAACCATGGCCTTGTCGATCTGGTGGGCCAGCATGATGCCGTAGAAATAGGTGGCCGAAAGCAGCACCAGCGCTGCGAGGGCGCACCAGAAGCCGAGAGCGTAAGGGTTTTTCATTATTGGTTTCCCCTAGACCAGCGCTAGCAATGTGCGCTGAAGGGGCGCTTTGCACGGGGCGCCCCTTCAACACTTCAAAGCATAGCAACGGCCTCAGGGTTTGCTGGGGCTTGGAGCGTGCGTTCGTCCGCTTTCCCAGCCGCCGCCCAAGGCGAGGAACAAATCGATCTGGCTCATCGCAACCTGGGTGTTGGCGGCGGCCAGTTGCGCGGTGACATCGGTGTAGGTGCGGGTCGCTTGCAGGTCGGCGAGGAACGACTCGCGGCCGGCCTGGAAGAAGCGGTGGGTCTGGTCGGCGGCCAGTTTTGCAGATTGCTCGGCATCGGCCAGCGCATCGCGGCGTTGCAGCAGCGCACTGTACTGGGCCAAGCCGGTCTGGGTTTCGCGAATGGCGTTGAGCACCACGCCGTCGAAATGCGCCAATGCGCCTTGGGTCGCCGCCTCTGCCTCGCGGATTCGCGCACGGGCGCCGTTGGTCGGCACCTTCCAGCTCAGCGACGGGCCAAAGCCCCAGCGGTTGGTCGACGGATCACCCAAGTCATCGATGAGACCAACAGTGCCGATGGTCGCGCCGATACTGATGTCCGGATACAACTCGCCCGTGGCGACGCCGATCCCGGCGGTCGAAGCGGCCAGACGACGTTCGGCCTGGCGAATGTCCGGGCGACGTTTGAGCAGCGCAGCGCCATCGCCGACCGGCACCAATTGGGCGATTTTCGGCAACTCGGCGCAGGTCGCGGTGCCGGCGGGCAACTGATCAACCGGTTTCGCCAGCAACATCGACAAACGGAACAGCCCGGCCTGACGCGCGGCTTCATAACGCGGCAAGTCGGCGCGCAGGGATTTGAACTGGGTTTGCGATCGGGTGACCTGGGTTTCGTCACCACGACCGGCGTCACGCAGTCGCTGGATCAGCGTGGTGCTTTGCGATTGCAGGTCCAGGGAATGCTCGGCGATTTCCCGTTCTTCATTGGCCGCGCAGACTTGGGTGTAAGCACGCACGACGTCTGCCACCAAGGTGATCCGCGCCGTGTCTGCCGCGGCCTGGGTCGCGTCGGCATTGGCCTTCGCGCCCTCGATGCCACGCTGCAAGGTGCCCCACAGATCGAACTGATAAGAAGCGCTGATGCCGATGTCGCCGACGTTATCGACCGGGACTTTTTCCGGCAGCAAGAATGCCTGACCAGACTCTTGCAAACGCTGCGCGCCCATCTTCACACCTGCGCTCCAGCCACCCGCTGCTTCGGCCTCATCGACCTGAGCCCGCGCCCGTTGCAGGTTCGCCGCCGCCACGCGCAGATCGGTGTTGGAGGCCATGGCCTGCTGCACCAGTTGATCCAGCCGCGCATCCTTATAAAGACGCCACCAATCCGCCGGCACCGGCGCCGAGACCACCGGTTTTCCGGCAACCGCCAGCTCACCCTGAAGATCCTTGCGCTGAACCGCCGCATCCTCAGGCACCTGATAGTCCGGCCCGACCATCTGACAGGCCGAGAGCATCACGCCCAACCCGGCGATCATCAGCGCCCTGCTCATTGCGCGGGCTCCTGCTTTTTATCGTCGACCTTTGAGTCTTCGATGATCGAAACGGTGGCAGTGCGTCCGGCGATCATGCGGAAATCTGCCGGCACGTCATCAAAGGCAATCCGCACCGGAATCCGCTGCGCCAGCCGCACCCAGCTGAATGCCGGGTTAACGTTCGGCAGCAAGTTGCTGCCGCTGCTGCGGTCGCGGTCTTCGATACCGGCGACGATGCTTTCAACATGCCCGCGCAGTTTGGCGCGGTCGCCGATCACACGGATGTCCACCGACTGACCGACATGAATGCCGGCGAGTTTGGTCTCTTCGAAATAACCGTCAATGTGAAACGAATTGCTGTCGACCACCGACAACACCGGACGCCCGGCGGTGACGAATTCCTGCGGACGCGGCGCGCGGTCGTTGACGTAACCGTCGACCGGGCTGCGGATCACCGAGCGATCGAGGTTGAGCTGAGCGCTGTCCACGGTGACCATGGCTTCGGCCAGTGCCGATTGCGCGCGAGCGACCTTCGACTGGCTTTCTTCCAGTTGCTCGGCCGGTACGAGGTTGCCGAGGCCACGGTTACGCTTGGCTTCACGCTGGGCCTGGGCGAGGGTTTCTTCGCGATCGGCGACAGCCGCCTTGGCCTGACGCAGGGCCAGTTTGAAACGGTCCTGGTCGATGCTGAACAGCACCTGGCCGCGCTTGATCAACTGGTTGTCTTTCACTTCAACCTGCTGAATCAAACCGGACACGTCCGGGGCGATCTGGATAATGTCGGCGCGAATATGGCCGTCACGGGTCCATGGCGCGAACATGTAATACATCACCATGCGCCAGACGAGGACAACGGCAAAAGTCACGATCAGCAGGGTCAGTACCACGCGACCGATGGTCAAAAACGGTTTTTTCATGTCATCAGGTATCGACTGAGTGAGTCCACGCCGTACAGCAGTACCGCGTAGAGGGCCACGTTGAACAATGCCCGGTGCCAGACCAGACGGTAAAAGTGCACGCGCGTAAGCACGGCATGCACCAGCAAAAACAGCACATAAGTGATGCCCATCAACACCAGCAGGGTCGGCAGGAAAATGCCGCTGATGTCCAGATCACCGATCATAGGGGCGCTCCATCGGGCAGCGGTTCTTCGGAGTCGGCACTGGAGACGAATTCGACGCCGGGCAACAACGCCAGACGCAAACCGCTCAAGGCATGCAACAGGTTCAGACGGGTTTCATCGTCGCCGTGGCCATTGAGTGCGCGACGAGTGCGATCGAGGGTCATCAGCAACGGCGCTGGCGCCGGCAAGCGTTCGCCAGCCTTGAGGCAAGCGCGGAAATACTCGCCGACTTCACTGACCACTTGCTGCAACAGCGCGTTCGGCGCGCCGGTCACCCGTGGGGTGTAGGCGAGCAAATCGAGCAGGTTCAGGCCCACCCGCACCTCCCGCATGGCAATGCCGGTGTCCTGGCCGGTCAGGGCAAGACGCGGCAGGTGCTGCATCAGTCGATCGAGCAACTGCACGCCCAATTTGCGGTGTTCGGCAAGGTTGGCCGGTTCGGTCATGTGGACGATGTCTTTCCAACTGAAGCGGGTCAGGCGTTTCGCCGCCAGTTCGGCGCCGAACGGGCGTGCGACCAGCGTCCAGATAAACGCGAACAACAGCCCTAACGGACCCGCGAGGTTGGAGTTCACGAAGGCAAAAAAGTCCGCGTCGTAAGCCCCCTGAATACTGATGAACGACGAGGTGTTGACCAGCGTCAGCAGCATGCCGAGGAAAAAACGCGGCTGCACCGTCAGGGTGCCGACGCAGATGAACGGGATGGAAAACGCCAGCACCAGCATCGGGAAGTCATGCAGGTTGGGCAAAATCAAAAACAGATAAAGGCTGGCGAACAGCACCGACATGCCGGTCCAGAAAAAGAACCGGTAAATCTGCGGTGCCGGATCGTCCATCGAGGCAAAGAAACTGCACGCCACCGCCGCCAGAATCACCGCACTGCCGCCATCCGGCCAGCCGAGCAGAATCCACAGCACCGAGGCGGTGATGATCGCCAGAACGGTCGAGGCCGCCGAGTAGAGCATCAGCCCACGATCAATGAACGGCGTCAGACGACCGAGGCGCCAGTGACGGTAGACCGCGCGCCAGCTGTCCTGGCGCTCGCAGAGAATCGCGTCCTGCAGACTGCGGCAGTCCTGCCATAAATCGATAAATTCGCCGAGGCGATAAATCGAGTTGGAGAACAGCAATTGCCTGCGATCCTCAAGCGCCTCGACGCTCGGTTGCAGGGCTTCGAGCTGATCTTTCAGCGCTTGCCAGCGGTCGAGATCAGCATCTTGGTGACCGAGCCATTCACGGGTCGCGGCGAGCAGCGGTGCGAATTTTTCCACCAGCTCTGGTGTGCGCCGCTCTAGGGCGTAGAGCGAATCTTCCAGCGCATCGATCACCGGCAACAGATGAATCATCCGCCCGCGCAATTCTTTGGTGTTACGCACGGTTTGCGGTCGCGCGCCTTCGTGGGGCAACTGGCCGATCATCAATTCAAGGCTGTTGAAGTTGGCGACCATGGCCATGCGCAGTGCGGTGACTTCTTCGGGCTGCACATCGCGGCTGAGGAATTTCAGGCTATAGGTCGTTGCGTCGGCGAACCACTTGCTCACCGCGTCGTTGAACACCGGCGCCAGACGGCGTGGCCAGAACATCGCGCCGACCACCGCAGCCACGGCGATGCCGAGGAAAATCTCTTCGGTCCGCGCTTCCGCCACGTCCCACACCGCCAGCGGGTTATCCACCACCGGCAAGGCAATCAGCGGCAAGGTGTAACCGGCGAGCATCAATGCGTAGTTGTTGGCCGTGCGCAGTTGCAGGGACAGGAACAGCAAAATCCCCGTCCACAGCGCGATAACCACCACCAGCACATACGGGCTCTGCACGAACATCGGCACGAAAAAAACCGCCGCTGCCGCACCGAGAAAGGTACCGATGGCACGGTACAGCGCCTTGGAACTGGTCGGCCCGAGAAACGGGCTGGAGACGATATACACCGTGGCCATTGCCCAATATGGACGCGGCATTTGCATGAGCAAGGCGATGTACAGCGCGATCATCGACGCTGCAAAAGTCCGCACCCCGTAGAACCAGTCACGGGCCGGCGGAATGCCGGAGAAAAAACCGTTCAAGAATTGACCACCAAAGGCGGACTGGCCGCCTCAAAAGCTCTGAGTACCCGAAGCGTAGCTTCCAGATCGCTTTGCTCGATGCCTTCGAGCACCTCGTGACGCAAGCGCACCAGTTCGATCTCGACCGCTTGCACCAGTTCACGCCCGGTATCGGTCAGGCTCAGGCATTTGGCCCGGCGATCCTGAGCATCTTCGGTGCGGCAGACATAACCGGAATGGCACAACTGATCGAGCAGACGCACCAGCGACGGACTCTCCATCCCGGCCGCCTGCGCCACTTGCACCTGGCGCACGCCCTCGCCCAGACGCCCGATCATTAGCAGCGGGACGGCGCAGGCTTCGGAGATTCCATAGTTGACCAGCGTGGTCTGGCAGATCTTCCGCCAATGCCTGGCGGCCACCACCATGGCACTGCTGATGTTCATCTGGAGAGCGTCGAGATCGTTCGGTAAGGGGAAATGCACACTGTTAGTTTGCTAACTATCAATATCGCATTGGAGGGGAATTTCAGTCAAGTTTTGAAACAAATTGCCTGTTCAGGGTTAGCCTACCGAATCGAAATCACCCGCTATCTGCTCAATGAAATCGAAAACCTCCTCCGGCACGCTGAACTGGAACTGCTTACGTCGATGCTTTGAAACTTTGTCACCGTTGTCCAGACACATCATTACCAGTTTCGAGAGGTCGCTCCCCCGTACGTCAAAACGCCCATTCACCTCTTTGATGACGTAGTCGTATTTTTCAAGAAACTCGGTCTCCTCGCGCAGCTCCACTTCCAATGCTCGCAAGGCCATCTGCAAGGTAAATTCTGCACATTGAGTCCCGTCCCAGAATCGATAGATTGAGTCGTGCCCAATAAAATCGAAAGCCATCTGATCAGCGTCCAGCCAAGTGACATTCCAGAACTCTCTTGCTGGTTTCGAGAACTCCTTTAACGCTTCGAGATAGCCAGACTCTTCGTGTTTCATCGCTACGGAAACCGGTAACAACAAACCATTTTTTAGAGCGCCAGAGTGGCAAAGCGTCTGGTGAATCAGGAAACGTGAAAGTCGACCATTGCCATCCATGAACGGGTGAAGAAAGACAAACCCGAAAGCCACAACCGCTGCAGCTATCAACGGATCAACCTGCTTGGCTGAGTGATTGGCAAAACTCATCAACTCGTCCATCAACTCCCTGCACAATTGCGGTGGAGGCGGGACATAGCTGACGCCAGCTGCGCCTCTCAAGCCGTTGTGTAAATGGTTCTGTTCATGACGGAAAAGCACAGCTTTATCGAAAGGATTGGAAACCGTACTGTTCTGCAACTCGACCAAATAGTCTTCGCTCAACTCTGTTCGCTCATGGGCTTGGCGGAGAAGCCGAACAAAACGGCGCGACTTTTCTTCGTTGGGCTCTTCTTTCTCAATGGCGAAAGAATCGCGGGTCTCATGCAGATAGGCCCAATTGATTGCCCGATCCATCATTTCCGGCGGCAACGTCGCCATAAAAGCCTGGGCTCGACCAAGGATGTCCAGATCAAGCAGCGCCTGCAGCTCCGTCGTACGCTCGACTGTGGCGCAGTAACGCATTGACCCCAACCCGTTAAAATCTACCCGCCAACGACTATTTCGAATTGCAGGCCCGGTGACATAACGCTTGGGATCAAACAAAGCGACAACGTTGCCCCGAACCGGTACGGAATATTCCAGCTGTTTGCCCGTGAAACTTTCCCAAAGAAAACAGGCTTTGCGGATAAATACCCCGTTAGGTGATCGGCTCAACTCACCTAGCAACTCGTCCGCTTCAACGGTTTCAAGCGCTTGAGCAAGAATGCACAGGTTTATTCCCTCATGCTTCAGAGCAAACAAGATGTGCTCAAGTGTCGAACCCTGTGCCGGCGCGACGCCGTTTGGAACCGCTAGACACTCACCGATCAAGGTAATCCGGGTAACCGGTTTGATCATCGCAATGCGCTTGGGGGCAAATGCATTAAGCTTCAGCGCATCACGCAGGTGGGCATATCCAACAGTTGGCATCGTCATCGTCCACATAAAAAATTCACTGCGACGATTAAAGCCCAGTTTTTTTTACATCGCGCATGTTTTTTTTACATTACAGCCTTTTCCTACAATTTTTTTTACACACTTCTGCCCTTACGCAACAACACATCCAACTGATCCACCACCTCCGCCCAATCGGCGTCATCCAGAATCTCGTCACGCAAAAACTCCGCTTGGCTCTTCGTCCAGAAAAACGCATCAGCCAAATGCAGGTCGGGTTTGAGCGGGGAATGGGTGGCGATGAATTTGTCGATGTCGACCGGTTCGTCGGAAAGGCCGAGTTGTTTGAATAGTGATGGGAGGTTGTGTGTTGGGCTTTCCATTGATCAACTCCTTCAAAAATGGGCTGTGTGGAAGATTATTCGCGAGCAGACTCGCTCCCACAGGGGAATGCGATCAACCTGTGGGAGCGAGCCTGCTCGCGAAGGCGTCAGTGCCGGCGCCACAAAACCTAATCACTCAACTCCCGCACCTCGGCATGCGGCACCATTTTCAGAAACTCGGGCATGCTCATGTGCAGCAGATAGTTGTGGTTGCCCGCCTCCAGGTAAATATCCTTCTGCCGCGTCAACAATGGGTCGATGACCATGTCCAGGCCATAGGAGCCACCCAGCGGCGGTACCGCGCCGCGTTCGCAGTCGTCGAAGATGTGCGCCAGATTGCTTTCGCGGGTCAGTTGCCATTCGCCGCTGTTGCGCACTTTGCTCAAATCCAGGTGACGGCTGGCCGGCAGCACGGCCATCAGGTAATGCCCGTGGTGGTCGTCGAGGATGATCGATTTGGCCACGCGCTCGGCGGGCACTCCGGCGACCCGTGCGGTTTCCAGGCTGCTGGACGAGTGACGATGAGCGACGATGTCGTATTCGCAGTGCGCCCGGTTCAGGCTGCTCTGCACCTTTCTTGCCATACGCATGATGCACCTCGGTGTTGCGCTGAACGGTGGTTGCCGTGCCTTTGAGTCTAGTTCGGCGAGGGGTGGGTGCAGAGAATTCCGCCCATCGGACACATCCGCATATTGATCAAAATTCAACCAGCGCAACCCTCAACTAGACTGAAAGAACCAGACATGACGCTCGCGGAGGGTCACGTGAACAGCCGATGTTGTGCGTTTGCCTTGCTCCTGCTGATCAGCGGTTCAGCCCTGGCTGCCGACACCCCGTTGCCGCCGATGAGTCCGGCCGGTTTGTGGCTGATTACCTTGGGCATCGTCTTCCTGATCGCTGAAGCTGCACTGCCCAATTACGGCGTCGTTGGCCTGGGCGGCATCATCATGTTCGTCATCGGTTCGCTGATTCTGAGCAACGCCGAGTTGCCAGTGCCAATGATGATCGGCCTCGGTCTGATCAGCGCCCTGCTGTTGATCGGACTGCTGATCCGCGCCCTGAAAACCCGCCCGCGCCACGCCGTCAGTGGCGACGCCGGCCTGCTCGGCAGTGTCACCGCGATCACCACGGTGCAACCGGGCGATGCCCGCAATGGTTGGGTGCAACTGCAAGGTGAACGCTGGCAAGTGCTCAGCGCCACGCCGCTGCACACGGGGCAATCGGTGCGCGTGGTGGGTCGCAAGGGATTGTTGCTGCAAGTGGCCGCGACTGACGCGGCACCGCTCGGAGAGTGATCATGGGTCTGCAAATCGGTTTTGTTGCGCTGCTGCTGTTGGTGATTGTTCTCGCCGGCTCGACGTTCCGCATCCTGCGTGAATACGAGCGCGGCGTGGTGTTCCAGCTTGGCCGCTTCTGGCAAGTCAAAGGCCCGGGGCTGATCCTGCTGATCCCGGTGGTCCAGCAAATGGTCCGGGTCGACTTGCGCACCGTGGTTCTCGACGTGCCGCCGCAGGACGTGATCACCCGCGATAACGTCTCGGTCAAGGTCAACGCCGTGCTGTATTTCCGCGTGCTCGATCCGCAGAAGGCGATTATTCAGGTTGAGGATTATCTTTCTGCCACCAGCCAACTGGCGCAAACCACCCTGCGGGCGGTGCTCGGCAAGCACGAACTGGATGAACTGCTGGCCGAGCGCGAACAGTTGAATATCGACATCCAGCAGGTGCTCGACGCGCAGACCGATGCCTGGGGGATCAAGGTCGCCAACGTCGAGATCAAGCATGTTGATCTCAATGAATCGATGGTGCGGGCCATTGCAAAACAGGCTGAAGCCGAGCGCGAGCGACGGGCCAAGGTGATCCACGCCGAGGGCGAGTTGCAGGCCTCGGAAAAACTCATGCAAGCGGCGGAAATGCTCGGCCGCCAGCCCGGGGCGATGCAGTTGCGCTATATGCAGACCTTGAGTTCGATTGCCGGGGACAAGAGTTCGACGATTGTCTTTCCGCTACCGATCGAATTGCTCAAGGGCATGGCGGATTTGTCGGGGAAATCCTGAAGGTCAAAAGATCGCAGCCTGCGGCAACTCCTACAGGGGTTGGAGTTAGCCTGCGGGAGGGGTTGGGGTGAACAAGCGCGCTTTGAGTCCGCCGGCGTGGACTTCGGCGCTGACCTGCCAGGTCGCGGGCAAGGGTGAGAACTCTTCCGGGCCGTCGAAGCTGCCGACCAGCCACACTCGACCATTTCCCGGCAACTCAGCGAGGCTGTTCAAATAGACATCACTCGTCACCAGTGTGCCGAACCCGTACTCATTTGGCCGCGTCGATCGGCCATCGGCATTCGGTGGCGTGAAGAGGCGCACCTGCGCCCCGGTGCGATCGTAGTAGACGTAGCTCAGATACCAGAGCATGTCGCTGGTGACGATGCGGTCACCGGGAAGGAAATGCTGGTTGACGTACTTCACGACCGTGTCGAGTTGATCATGAGTGTCGACCGTGACGTTGTTGTTTACGCCGACCAGTTCCACCGCGATCAGCGACACCAGTACCGCCAAGGCAAAAATCCGCACGCGGCTGTACAAACGGTCGATGGCCAACGCCGTCAGCATCGGCAAGCCAAGGGCATAAGCCGTCAGATAACGTTCGATGAATACCGGCGTAATGAACGACACCAGATACACCAGCAATAGCGGCAGCCCGGTGTACAGCGCCAGCAGAACACTGCCGCGCGACACACTGCGATCGCGCATCACCGCGATGACTGCCAGCCCCAACATCGCCAGCGGCAACGCCGCGAAAATCAGCCACGGCAAACTTTCACCGTCATCCTGAATCAACCATGACCAGATCATCGACGGCAGCGAACTCAACGTAACGGCAGGCTCCCAACCGACATCGCCACCGGCCTCGAGCTGCTGCATGTGCTGCATCAAATCAAGCAGGTTGGGCAGCCACGGCAGGTACAGCACGACAATGGCCAGGTTCGCCAGCCACCAGTTCCAGCGCTGGATATGCCGGAACCGGTAACCGCGCTGTACGCGGATCGCGATCAGATAAAGCCAGTGACAGAGCGCCGCGAGCACGGCGAAATAGTGGGTGTAGAGCGCGGCGCTCATCAGCAGCAGGTAATACACCAGGTAGCGCTGGCGTTGCGGGCGCCGGATCCAGTAAACCAGCGCCAGGCTCGCGGCAATCAGCAGCGCACCGAGCAGCGCGTACATGCGCACTTCCTGGCTGTAGCGCACCGCCGTCGGTAGTAGTGCGAGCAACAATCCGGCGATAAACGCGGCGCGGCGAGTGGCCAGGCGATCCACCAGCCACACGCCCAGCCCGACCGCCGCAATACCGGCAAGCGCACTGAGAGCGCGGACCGCGAGAATGCCGTCCCCGAACAATTCGACCCAGCCATGCAGCAGCATGAAGTACAGCGGCGGATGCACATCAAATGCCGCGTGCTGCCAGATTTCACTCAGCGAATAGCGCGCCAGCA
Organism: Pseudomonas tensinigenes; assembly: GCF_014268445.2. NCBI lineage: Bacteria > Pseudomonadati > Pseudomonadota > Gammaproteobacteria > Pseudomonadales > Pseudomonadaceae > Pseudomonas > Pseudomonas tensinigenes. Next base: position 414,744 of record NZ_CP077089.1, on the reverse strand, counting down.
GCAGACTGGAACCTTCATCACCCCAGATCGCTGCCGCCGTCAGGTCATAAAAACGCACGAACGCGGCCAGCGCGAGAATTGGCCACAGCCAGTGATTTTTTACCCAGCGCACCCAACGCAGGCTGCCGAACCAGGAACCGGGCGCGGCAAACGGATCTTGCGTGTCGCCCATTGGCGTGACTCTGTTGACCGCCATCGCTTCCTCTTGCCGCGCCGCAGCGCCACGAGAGTATGACGCGCCAACCTGCCCATCACTTTAGGTCAGCCACGGCGGAACCGTCGATGCCGGTTGGCGCTTTCACGACACCCGGCAACCCGACGGCGACTTTCGCCTCTGGATACACCGACTCCCAACCGCCGCCCAAGGCCTTGTACAGCCCGACCATCGCCAGCGACACGCCAGTGGAGCTTTCCACCCACTGCTCCTGCGTCGCCAGCAGCGCGCCTTGCACGGTGAGGACGTTGACGAAATCGACCACGCCTTCGACGTATTGCTGTTGCGCGGTGCGCAGGGCGATCTGGTTCTGCCGTACGGCTTCGGCGAGGCTGTCGCGGCGGCGCTGGCTGGCGTTGTAGGCAGTCAGTTGATCGTCGATTTCGTGCCATGCGCGCAGTACGGTTTGCTGGTAGGCGACGGCTGCTTCCTGCTGCTGGGCTTCACGCAATTGCAGCATGCCGCGCAGGCGTCCGCCGTCGAACAGCGGCAGGCTGAATTGCGGGCCGATGCCGAACGCGCGTGAGCCCCACGAGCCAAAGTCGCTGAGTTGCATGGCTTGCGAGCCGAGGTTGCCGGACAGGGTGATGCGCGGATAGAAATCGCCCTTGGCCACGCCGATATTGGCAGTGGCAGCGTGCAGGCGCGCTTCGGCCTGGCGGATGTCCGGGCGGCGTTCGGCCAGTTGCGACGGCAAGCCGATGGCAACTTGCAGCGGCGACTGCGGCACGGCGGCGTCTGTGGATAACTCTTTGGCCAATGCCTGTGGCGGTTCGCCCATCAGCAGGCTGATCGCGTTGATCAACTGCGATTGACGTTGCTCCAGCGCCGGCAATCGCGATTCGATGGCCGCGACTTGCGCAGCGGCTTCGGCGACGTCGAGATCGGTCGCCACACCGTCAGCCAGACGCAGTTGCGAGAGCTTCAGGCTATGGCGGGCGACATCGAGGTTCTGCTCGGTAACGGCGCGGGTGTTTTGTACACCGCGCAGCTGAATGTAGTTTTGCGCCGTGTCAGCGAGCACGGCCAATAACACCCCGCGACGGTCGTTTTCAGCGACTTCGAGGTTTGCATCGGCGGCTTCGGTTTCGCGACGTACGCGGCCCCAGAAATCCAGTTCCCATGAGGCGGAGAAACCGGCGTCCCACAGGTTGAAGGCGGAATCGCCGTTGTGTCCGGACGGGTCGTTCAGGCCCTCGCTGCTGTTGCGTTTGCGCGCGTAACTGCCCGTGGCGGCGGTGCTCGGATAACGATCAGCGGTGATCACCTGGCGGGCGGCGCGGCTTTGCTGCAGACGGCTGCTGGCCATTTGCAGGTCGAGGTTGCTCTGCACCGCACGCTGAGTGAGTGCGGAGAGTTGCGGGTCGTGGAAGACCTCCCACCATCGTTCGTTGAGGGGTTCGCTGACGGCTTGGCTGGGGGCGGACTTGGCGGGTTTGGTCCAGTCGGCGATTTGTGGGGCTTCGGGCTTCTGGAAGTCTGGGCCCACGGTGCAGGCGGTGAGGCTCACTGCGAGCAAGGCACTCAGAGTGATTAGCTGCCACTGGCCTCTTCGCGAGCAGGCTTGCTCCCACCTGTTGGAATGCGTTCTCCCTGTGGGAGCCAGCCTGCTCGCGAAGGCGTCGGTTCGATCAACACGGCTCATCGCTGAGTCACCTCACGCACCGATGTCGCCGAGCTTTTGGTATCAATGCTCGCCTCCACCGACATGCCCACCCGCAACCGTTCGGCCAACGGCTGACCCGGCTCCAGCATGATTTTCACCGGAATCCGTTGCACCACCTTGGTGAAGTTGCCAGTGGCGTTGTCCGGTTTCACCGCCGCAAAGGTCACGCCCGTCGCCGGGGCAATACTCTCGACACGACCGGTCAGCGCTTCGCCGCCGAGACTGTCGACATGCACCAGCACCTCTTGCCCTGGTTGCACGTCAGTCAATTGCGTCTCCTGAAAATTCGCCACCACATACGCCTGCTGCAACGGCACCACCGCCAGCAGCTTGCTGCCCGGCGTCACATAGGCGCCGACGCGCACGGCCCGTTCGCCGATCATGCCGTCCTGCGGCGCGGTGATGCGCGTGTAAGAGAGTTCGAAACTGGCGATTGCCAGTGCCGCTTGTGCGTTTTTCAGACTGCCTTCGGCCGCATCTCGTTGAGCGGTAAGAATGTCGACTTGCTTGCGCTCTGCCGCCAGTTTCGCCGTGGCGGTGTCGAGATGAGCCGTGGCCTGATCAATGCGCGTGCGCGCCTGTTGCGCGTTTTGCACAGTGCCGGCACCAACGCCGGCCAAATGGTTGTAGCGATTCAACTCCTGCTGGGCGAAAGCCATTTCCGCTTTGGCCGACACCACCGAAGCTTGCGCCTGGGCGATCACCGACGTCTGGCGTTCCAGCGTCGCTTTGGCGTTCTGCAACTGTGCCCGCGCGACCAGGGTTTGCGCGTCTGCCGCTTCGGCTGAGGCACGCAAGTCGCGATCATCGATCAGCGCCAGCAACTGCCCGGCCTTCACTTGCTGGTTGTCCTCCACCAAGACTTCCTTGATAAACCCGGCCACGCGCGGCACAACGAGCGTGTAGTCGGCGGAGACAAAGGCGTCATTGGTGTTTTGCTGGGTACGTTTGCCAAACACGCCGGGCAGCGCCAGGTAAACCAGCACGCCGACCGCCAGTGCGGCGGCGATGGCCACCGCGAGTTTTTGCTTTGCTTGAGTCGTCATAAAAACCTTCATTGTTCAGTGCAGCAATCAGGTCGGCGCGCGCGGCGGATAAATCCGCGTCGGCAGCCAGAAAATCAGCAGGATCAACGCCACCGCGACGCCGGCCATGCACACATAGAGATCGGAAGAGGTCAGCACCACGGCCTGTTCGTGCAGGCGATGGGCGAGGCCCGGATCGCTGCGATCGGCCAGCGGCGAATTGCCGAGGCTGTCGACCAGCATGGTCGAGTGGAAATGCAAACGCGCGGTGGTCAGCGCTTCGATCACCCCGGTAGCGACCACGGCCGCCAAGCCTTTCACCGTGTTGAACCACGCGGAGGCGAACGGCCCGTCCTGCGGCTGGATGCTGCCGGTGGACAACATCAACAGCGGCAACACCGACATCGGCTGACCGAAGATCTGCAGCCATTGCAGGACGTAGAAATTGTCGCGAATCCATTCTGAAGTCAGCAGCGATCCGCCCAGGCAGGACAGCGTCAACATGCTCAAACCGATGCCAAGCACCCAGCGGCAATCGACCCAGCGCAGGTTGCACAGCGCGGCCACCAACGGCAGCGCAATCAGTTGCGGCAATGCGGCGATGAGCATGATCGGTGCGGTCTGCACCGGACGATAGCCCTGCACCTGCGCCAGATAGCTCGACGGAATCAGCACCACCGCCAACAACACCACGAGCACACCGGCCAGGGTCATCAAGGCGAACGACAGATTACGGATACCGAGCATCTGCAATTTGAAAAACGGAATCGGCTGCGACCATTCGTTGATCAGGAACGCCACCAGCAACAACGATCCGGCGCCGAGCAATCCACAGATCAGGCTCGACTCGAACCAGTCCAGCCGATTGCCCTGCAACAAACCGATCACCAACATGCAGATCGCTGGAAAGCCCAGCAGCAGACCTTTCCAGTTGAACGATCTGAGGCGTTCCAAACGCAGCGGGTCCTGCGGAATGCCCCACGCGACCATCGCCATGGCGATCAGGCAAGGCACGATGATTTGCCAGAACGTCCATTGCCAACCGACGTACTCCGTCCACAAACCAGCCAGCGGTGTGCCGAGACCGGGGCCGAATGTCGCCGTCAGCGCGTAGCCGGCCAGGCCATAGAGTTTGATGTTGGCCGGCAAAAAGCGCAGGGCGACGGTCATCAACATCGGCGGTAACGCACCGCCGGCCAGACCTTGCAGGATGCGCATCAGCAGTAGACTTTCGTAATTCGGCGCGAATGGACACAGCACGCCGAGTAGCGTGAACAGACCGATCGCGCAGAGGGTGAAGCGGCGCAGCGAGAAGGTCACCGAACACCACGGCGCGAAGGCCATGGCCGCGACCGAAGTGGCGGTGTAGCTGGCGACCAGCCAGGTGCCTTCGTCGTAACCGATGCTCAGCGCGCCACGGATGTCGGCCAGGGCCACCTTGGTGACCATCTCGTTGAGGCCCGACACCAGCACCGCCAGCAGCACGCCGACCAGGCCGATGATGATCCGCGCCCCGAACACCGGTGGCGTCGCCGCCTTCGCCGGGCTGGCCGCAGCGATGGGCGCTGCCGCCGACAGGGATGTCATGAATACACACTCCGGAGGGAAAAATACCGGAGCATCTTAGTCGGGCTTGGCAATGACGAAAATTGACTTATTGGCAGGTTATAAGTGCGTCAGACGCAATTGTTAAAAGCAAAAGATCGCAGCCTTCGGCAGCTCCTACAGGGATATGCATTTCAATGTAGGAGCTGCCGAAGGCTGCGATCTTTTGATCTTAGGGTTGTGCAGCCAGCCACGTTTCGTCGCAGCAAGCCTTGAGGGTTTCGCGCAGCCAGCGATGCGCCGGATCCTTGTCGAAGCGCGGGTGCCAGGCCTGGGTCAGCATCAGCGTCGGCAACGGGATCGGCAGGTCGAATGAGCGCAGTTTCAAACCCAGGCGACGCACGCTGAGCAACGCCTCTTTGGGCACTGGCAGGATCAGGTCGGAATCCGGCAAGGCAAACATTGCCGCATGGAAACTCGGCGCGATCACCGCGACGCGCCGCTCCAGACCCAGCGCATTCAGCGCGGTATCAATAGGACCGCGCGCGATGCCGCGGCGCGACATGCTGATGTGGGAAAACCCGGCGTAGCGCTCGGCAGTGATTTCACCGTCGAGCAATGGATGATCTTCGCGCACCAGTCCCACGAAGTGCGTCGAGAAGAGGTTCTGCACTTTGACTTCAGGGGTGACGGGGCGGGTGTTGCTGACGCTCAGATCGATGCGCCCTTCTCGCAGGGCTTCATCATCGCCATCGCCTTCCGGAACGAAACGCAACTCGCAGTGCGGCGCCAGTTGATCGAGGGTGTCGAATAGCTTGCCGCCGTAGACACCGATGAAGAAATCATTGGCGCGGATGCTGAAGCGCCGGCGCAGCGTGCCCAGCTCCACGGTGTCGGCGGAGCGGAACAACAGCGCGGCCTGCTCGACCACGTCGCGCACCTGCTCGCGTAATTCCAAGGCTTTGGGCGTTGGCACCAGACCCCGACCGGCTCGCACCAGAATCGGATCGCCGATAGCTTCGCGGATTCGCGTCAGCGTGCGGCTCATCGCCGCCGGGCTGAGGTTCATCCGCCGTGCAGCGCCGACCACACTGCCCTCGTCGAGCAAGGCGTCGAGGGCGACCAGAAGGTTCATGTCCGGGAGTTGCATGCTGAGCACTCATGGCTGATCAGGATTGATCTGAGCGCAATGCTAGCAAACATCCTTCAAGTATTGCGGTGGCATCACTGACGCCATCGCGAGCAGGCTCACTCCTACATTTGATCTCCAGTGTCTACAGATTTTGTGTCCTACGCAGATCCCTTGTAGGAGTGAGCCTGCTCGCGATGAGGCCAGCCGCAACGCCACAGAATTACCGCTGCATACCCCAGCGCTTGACCGTCACTCGTTCCAGCGTATCGAACACCAGATTCTCCACCAGCAACCCAATCAGAATCACCACCGCCAACCCGGCAAACACCTTGTCGGTATACAGCTCATTGCGATTCTGAAAGATGTACCAGCCCAACCCGCCCTTGCCACTGGTCGCGCCAAACACCAGTTCCGCCGCAATCAACGTGCGCCAGGCAAACGCCCAGCCAATCTTCAGCCCGGCGAGAATCGACGGCAGCGCTGCCGGAATCAGGATGAACAGCACCAGCCGCAAGCCCTTCAAACCATAATTGCGCCCAGCCATGCGCAGGGTTTCCGAAACGCCGAGAAACCCGGCATAGGTATTCAGCGCCAGCGCCCACAACACCGAATGCACCAGCACGAAAATCAGACTGTTCTGCCCCAGGCCAAACCACAGCAGCGCCAACGGCAACAGGGCAATCGCCGGCAGCGGATTGAACATCGAGGTCATCGTGCTCAGCAGATCACGGCCCAATTGCGTCGACACCGCAAGGGTGGTCAGGGCAAATGCCAAGACAATGCCAATCAGATAACCCTTGATCAGCACCACCAGCGATATCCACACCTTCACCAACAACTCACCACTGAGCAGCCCCTCGAACAGCGCATGGCTGGTCTGCAGGAAACTCGGCAGCATCAGGTCATTGTTCTGGATTCGCGCGACCACTTCCCACAGCACCGCCAGCACAATCAGGATCAGGCCTTTACGCAACCAGCCCTGTTGCCACAGCCGCGTGCCGAGCGACAGTTCACGCTCGACCGGCACCTCAGTCAGCGGCTCCAGCACAATTTCGAACTCTTCACGCACAGATGATGAATGGCTCATCGGGTAGTCCTCCTGGCGCTCAATAGGCGATGCGAATGTCGTTGAAGTCGTGGTCACGCTCGGTTTCCGGCGACTGGCCTTCGTCGAACAGCAGACGATGAATGCGCCGCGCCGACTCCTGAAACGCCACGCCACCCAAGCTGTGCAAGTCGTATTGATGGCTGTGCACTTCGGCGCGCACTCGGCCGGGATGCGGCGACAGCAGCAGGATGCGATTGCCGACCACCAACGCCTCTTCAATCGAGTGGGTGACGAACAACAGGGTGAAGCGCACCTCTTCCCAGAGCAGCAGTAATTCTTCCTGCATTTTGCGCCGGGTCAGTGCATCGAGGGCGGCGAACGGTTCGTCCATCAAGAGGATTTTCGGCTGCATCGCTAACGCTCGGGCAATCGCCACGCGCGCTTTCATGCCGCCGGACAAGGTATGCGGGTAGGCGTCGGCAAACGCCGCCAGACCGACCTTTTCCAGATAGTGCAGCGCGCGTTCTTCGGCTTCTTTTTTCTTCAGCGTTCGCGACGCGAGCAGCGGAAACATCACGTTCTGTTTGACGGTTTTCCACGGTGGCAGTTGATCGAACTCCTGAAACACCACGATGCGGTCCGGCCCTGGCGCGTCGACGCGCTGGCCTTGCAGACGGATCTCGCCTTCGCACGGTTGAATGAACCCGGCGACCGCTTTGAGCAAGGTGGATTTGCCGCAACCCGAGGGGCCGAGCAGCACGTAGCGATCGGCCGGGTCGATTTCAAAACTGACTTGGTGAGTGGCGCGCACCACACGTTGCGGCGTGCGGTATTCGAGGCTGACATGATCGACCGCCAGCAGCGCGTCGCTGCGAGCGATCGGGTTGCTGGCCGCGTGGCCTGGCAAGGGAGCGTTCATTTTTTGATCAATCTCCAGCGAATCAGAAAGGCGCGTCGCCCTGAATGGTCGTGCGATACAGCTTGCGGCGCAGGTGCGCCGGGCAGCCGGCGGCGAGATGGATCAGCGAACGGTTGTCCCAGAACACCAGATCGTGGGGCTGCCACTGATGGCGGTAGATGTTTTGCGGCAGCACGCTGTGGGCGTAGAGCTCGGTCAGCAGTTGCTGGCTCTCGTCTTCGGGCAGGCCGACAATGCGCGTGGTGAAACCTTCGCTGACGAACAGCGCCTTGCGTCCGTTCTCCGGGTGCGTACGCACCACCGGGTGCACCACTTCCGCGACCTGAGCCAGTTGCTCCGGGGTCAGGGTCGGGCGCCAGTTGCCTTCGAATTTGGTTTCGCTGTAACGCGCCGTGTAGGAGTGCGCGGCACTGCGGCCTTCGACCGCTTTGCGCAACGCTTCGGGCAAGTTGTCCCAGGCTTTGTGCATATCGGCGAACAGGGTATCGCCACCCTCGGACGGCAACTCCTGTGCGTGGAGCATCGAGCCGAGGCTTGGCAGCTCTTTATAGGAGAGGTCGGAGTGCCAGAATTTGCCGGCATCACCGAGGCCGATGTTCTGGCCGTTTTCGATGATGTTGGAAACGATGAGGATTTCCGGGTGATTGGCCAGCAGGAACTGCTTGAGCACATGGATCTGCAACACGCCGAAGCGGCGGCTGAAGTCGATCTGTTGCTGCGGGGTGATTTGCTGGTCGCGGAACACCACGACGTGGTGATCCAGGTGCGCGCGATGGATGCGCGCGAAGTCCTGATCATTGATCGACCGGGTGAGGTCGAGGCCGATGATTTCGGCGCCGACGGCACCGCTGAACGGACGAATTTCGAAAGTTTGCGGCGCGGCGGTCGCGGCGCTTGGGGAAGCAGTAGCTGCGGACATCTTTCCATCTCCCACGCACGGCACGCTCACGGGCGCGCTCGTCGATCAGACACTCACGCTGGATTGCGTGTTGGTTCAGGTCGTGCGGCGCGCCGATTGGTCGGCAGGTACGCAGGGGGATGACTTTATAGCTATAAGAATCGGAAATTAAATACCGTTAATGAATAACGATATGGCGATTGGTGAGGAATGGACTGGATGGTGAGTGACGGTTTTTGTCACTTCCTGACAGAGATGTGGTGTTTGGGCTGCCGCCATCGCGAGCAGGCTCACTCCTACAGGGATCGCATTCCATCTGGAGAAATGCGATTACTGTAGGAGTGAGCCTGCTCGCGATGAGGCCGGTAAGGCCGCTAGAGAATCAGCGCTCGTGCAACGCCTCGGCTCGCGCACGAATGATCGGCTTGAGCAGATAACTCAACACCGACTTCTTGCCGGTAATGATGTCCACCGACGCAACCATCCCCGGGATGATCAGCAACGGCTTTTCATCGGTACCCAAGTGGCTGCGCTCAGTACGCACCTTGATGATGTAATAGGTGGTTTTCTTGTCTTCGTCGGTAATGGTGTCGGCACCGATCTGCTCAAGCTTGGCTTTGAGCCCGCCGTAGATGGTGTAGTCGTAGGCAGTGAATTTGACGATCGCTTCCTGCCCCGGGTGCAGGAAGGCAATGTCCTGCGGACGGATCTTCGCTTCGACCAGCAAGGTGTCATCCAGCGGTACGATTTCGACCATGTCGCTGCCCGGCTGGATCACGCCACCAATGGTGTTGACCAGCAACTTGTTGACGATGCCGCGTACCGGCGATGTCACCAGCGTACGGCTGACGCGGTCTTCCAGGGCCTTGCCGGTCGCGCTGGCCTTGTTCAGGTCGGTGCGCGCCTCATTGAGTTGGGTCAGCGCTTCGCTGCGGAATTTGCCGCGCGTCTCGTCGATCTTGCGCTGCACTTCCTTGATCGCCGATTCGGCACGCGGGATGGCCAGCGTCGTTGCATCCAGCTGACCACGGGTTTCCACCTCGGCACGCTTCAGACGTAGCACTTCCACCGGCGACACCGCGCCCTGCGCCACCAGCGGCTCGGACATGTTGATTTCCTGGCGCTGCAAGCCAAGCTGCTGACGATACTGCGCTTGCTTGGAGGCGAATTCGCGCAGCTCTTGCTGACGCTGAATCAACTGCTCCTGCAACCCACCGATCTCGTCGTGCAGTTGCTGACGACGGCTGATGTACAGCGACTCTTCGCTTTTCGCCTGACCCGGCACGGCTTTGAGCACGTCTTCGGGGAAATTCAGCGGACGGTCATCGACTTCGGCGCTGAGGCGTTCTACGCGCAGCAGCATCGACAGGCGATCGGCTTCGGTTTCGCCGACGTTGGAGGCAAATCGCGTGTCGTCGAGGCGAATCAGCGGTGCGCCGGCTTCGACAATCTGGCCTTCCTTGACGAACAGTTCGGAGATGATCCCGCCCTCAAGGTTCTGGATTTTCTGGATCTTCGACGACGGAATCGCCTTGCCGTCGCCCTTGGTCACTTCGTCGATCACGGCGAAGTTGGCCCACAGCAGCAGGAAGATGAAGAAGCCGATGATCGCCCAGATGGTCAGACGCACGACCCGCGGGGCGTCTTCGATCAGCGCCTTGTTGACCTCCGGCAGCGGCTGGCCCTGCAGCGATGCCGAGCCTTTGAAGTAGCGACGGATCGAATCCTTGAAACCCGACTTAAGCAACACTGATCTGCCCCTTCTTCAACGCTTCCATCACGGCGGCTTTCGGGCCATCGGCGAGAATCTGTCCGCGGTCGATCACCAGCAGACGATCGACCAGCGACAACAGTGAAGCCCGGTGCGTGACCAGCACCACGGTCTTGTTTTCAATCACCGCCGCGAGGCGTTGCTTGAGGCGTTCTTCACCGGTGTTGTCCATCGCACTGGTCGGCTCGTCCATCAACAGGATCGGCGGATTGAGCAACAGCGCCCGGGCCAGCGCGACGTTCTGCCGTTGGCCACCGGAGAGGTTCTGCCCACGTTCGCCGACTTGCAGCTCATAGCCTTGCGGATGCAGACGGGCGAATTCGTGGACGCCGGCCAGTTCGGCCGCCTGCAGGACCAGCTCGTCTTCTACATAGCGTGCGCCGGAGACGAGGTTGTCACGCAGGGTGCCGGCCAGCAGTTGAATGTCTTGCGGCACGTAGCCGATGTTGTAGCGCAGTTCGCTGACGTCGATCTGGCGGATATCCACACCGTCGACCAGCAAGGCACCGTCGTCCGGCTGATACAGGCCGACCAACAGTTTGGCGAGGGAGCTCTTGCCCGAGCCGCTGCGGCCGATGATGCCGATCTTCTCGCCGGGACGGATCACCAGATTGATGTTCTTCAACGCCGGGTTCTGTTGTTCCGGGTAGGTGAAGCTGAGCTGGCGGCACTCGATCGCGCCTTGCAGAACCTTGCGGCTCAGCGGGCGTTCTTCGAAATTGCGCTCTTGCGGCAGCTCCATCATCTGGTCGACCGAAGTCATGGTCACCCGTGCCTGCTGATAACGGGTCAGCAGACCGGACAACGAGGCCAGCGGGCTGAGGGCGCGGCCACTAAGCATGTAGCAGGCAATCAGACCGCCCATGCTCAAGTTGCCGGCAATGATCTGGTAGACGCCGAAGACAATCATGATCACCCCGGCCAGTTGCTGGATCAGCAAGGTGATATTCATCGCCAGACCGGAGAGCATTTTCACCCGCAGCTCGAGGCGGCTGAGGGTGCCGATGGTCTGTTCCCACTGATACTGACGTTCGCTTTCGGCGTTGTTGACCTTGACCGCGTCAAGGCCGGCGAGGGTTTCGATCAGGCTCGACTGGCGCTCGGCACCGAGGGCCATGGTGCGTTCCATGGTGGCCACCAGCGGCTTCTGCAAGGCGTAGCCGATCAGCAGAGCAATCGGGAACGCCAACACTGGAATCCACACCAGATGCCCGCCGAGAATGGCGATGACAATAAAGATCAGGATGGTGAACGGCAGGTCGATCAGGCTGGTCAGGGTCAGCGAGGCAAGGAAGTCGCGCAGGCTCTGAAACTCGTGGATGTTCTGCGCAAAGCTGCCGACCCGCGCCGGGCGGTATTTCATCGACATGCCGACGATGCGTTCGAACAGCGTCGCCGAGATGATCAGGTCGGTTTTCTTCCCGGCCAGATCCAGGCACAGGCTGCGCAGGCTCTTGAGAATCAGGTCGAAGATATAGGCGCCAGTGATACCCAGCGCCAGCACCCACAGGGTCGCTTCGGCCTGGTTCGGCACCACGCGGTCGTAGACGTTCATCACGAACAGCGGCGCGGCCATGGCGATGATGTTGATCAGGAAACTCGCGGCGATCGCATCGGCGTACAGCCAGCGCGAACGCTTGAGGGTGTCGCGGAACCACGAGCGTGCACGCGGAATCAGCGTGCCGTGGTTGACGTCGAATTTGTGTTGCGGCTGAGCGAAAAAGACTTTGCCGGTGTAATCGTCGGCGAGCAGTTCGCGACTGACGATGGACTCGCCGCCGTCGGTTTCGCTGAGCAGCACCCGCGCTTCGTTGTCACCCTGCCAGCCGAGCAGGACGGCGCTGCGACCATCCTTGAGCAGCAGCAAGGCCGGCATGGCGATCGCCGGAATTTCTTCCAGTTTGCGTTGCAGCACCCGACCTTGCAGGCCGGCGCGAGCCGCGGCGCGGGGCAGCAACTCGACACTGAGGCGTTGTTTGGGCAGCGGCAGGCCGGTGGTCAGCATCGCCGCGCTGGCGGGTTTCTGATGAAGCATGCAAAGGGCGAGCAGTCCGTCCAGTAAAGGATCGTCGTGCAACGCGCGTGGATCATGACTGAGTTGAACTCGACTGACTTCTGATTCCACGCTCGACACTCTTTGACAGTTGAAAAGGGATAACTCAATTCATCCCAGGCAGCTGGACCTTGGGCTTGACGTCGTTCTGCACAACGGATGCCAACGGTGCGACCACTCCCTGGCTTCTGAGCAACTCGCCCATGGTCGCCTTGATTCGGTACTGAGTAAATAACTGAATGTTTTTGATTTCCGCCAGACGCCGCGAAGCGGTGAACAACTCGTTTTCGCTGTCGAGCAAATCGAGCAGGGTCCGTTCGCCAAGGCTGAACTGACGCTGGTAAGCGGTGCGCACCGAGGTGCTGTGATCGACGTATTGCTGCGCAATCGGCACCTGCGCGTTAGCGTTGTTCAAGGCGTTCCAAGCCAGACCGAGTTCTTCGTTCAACTGACGCAGGGCGTTGTTGCGGATGTCCAGCGCCTGGTTCGACAGGTACGACTTGGATTCCAGATCGGCCTTGTTGCTGCCACCGGAATAGAGGTTGAAGCGCATGCGCAGCATGGCTTGCCATTCGTTGTTGTGACCGTTCTGGCCGTCGAGGTCGTTGTCGGCTGTGCGGCCCAGCTCGGCGTCGAAACGTGGGTAGAAGGTCGATTTGGCGGTTTCATATTGCTTCTCGGCGGCGGCGATGTCGGACTCGGCCGAACGCAGGATCGGACTGTTTTCCAGCATCTGCTGGCGCGCTTCATTGAGGTTGGCCGGCATCATCGCCATGAACGGCGCCGGACGCTCGAGTTGATCGGGCATCTGGCCAACGGCGCTGAGGAAGTTGGTTTCCGAGTCGGCCAGATTGGTCTGCTCGGTGATCAGGTTGTTGCGGGCCTGGGCCATCCGCGCTTCAGCCTGATCGAGGTCGGCACCGCTGCCAACGCCGCGTTGGGTGCGCAACTGGATCTGGTCGTAGATGCGCTGGTGGCTCTTGAGGTTTTCTTCGGCCAGACGCACGAATTCGCGGCGGGTCAGCACGTCCAGATAGACCTGGGCGACAGTCAGCGCGGTGCGCTCGGAAGTGCCCAGCAAGGAGTAAGCGCGGGAGTTAACGGTGGCTTGTTGACGCCCGACTTCGCTGGACGTCGCAAAACCGTCAAAAACCATTTGCGAGAGACGTAAACTTGACTCGCTGCGGTTCAGGGTTTCGTAGTGGTTACCGGAATTGGCGCGGGTAGTAACGCTGTCGGTGCCTTCACGACCATAACCGCCGAGCAGATCGACCTTCGGCAGGTATCCACCTTTTGCCGCTCTTAATTGATAATCCGCGGCCAAACGACTGTTGACCCCAGCCTGGATTTCCGGATGGACATCCAGTGCCTGCTGCATGGCTTCTGGTAAGGATTGTGCTTGTACAAAAGAGGCGGCGAGAGCGAAGGGTACAGCCATGAAAAGGGGCAAACGCATGGTAATAATTTTCCAGAACTTCTTGTCTTGAATCACAGCAGAATGTCGTGCTGCGTCGGATGATTGGCAACCGGGTTGACCGTATGTCGGAAAGTTCAAAACAGGAACTGGATCACACGCTGAAGGACAGGTCGCCGCGGAAATATCAATGTGACATTAGTGGGGCGATTGTTTAGGATGGCACCCAGAAGGTCAATAGTTTGGCATAAAGTTAATAGCGAAAGAATATAGCCAAATTATTGACGAAAGTAAGCGTCAAACTTGTTTCGCAAAATTTTAAAGTACGTCCAGACTGAATCGGCATCCATGCCATCAGGTCCATGGAAGTCAACTGAACGTGACACCCCGGAGAGTCTTCAATGAGCAGTGTTGTTGCCATCGTCAAAAGCATTGTCGGTCAGGTATTCGTGGTGTCCCCAGAGGGCGTGCGTCGCGTACTCGTTGAAGGCGATCGCCTGTTCGTTGGCGACCAGATCGACACCGGCCTCTCCGGCGCCGTGTCACTTGAATTGGCCGATGGCCGCACCCTTGATCTGGGCCGTGAAACCCAGTGGAGCGCCAACGCGCCCGACTCCAGCACTGACCTGGCCGAGGCCACCGCGCAGGCTGCGCCGTCGGTAGCAGAACTGCAGCAAGCCATCGCCGCCGGTGTCGACCCGACCACCGCCCTCGATGCCACCGCTGCCGGCCCGAGCGCCGCAGGCACGGGTGGTGCCGCCGGTGGTGGCCACAGTTTCGTCATGCTCGACGCCACCGCTGGCCGCGTTGACCCGACCATTGGCTTCCCGACCGCAGGCATCAATGCTGGCGGTCAGGCCGCACAAAACATCACCGGCGGCCAGACCACCGACACCACCACCAACGCCCTGCGTGAGTCGACCCTGAGCCTCAGCGCCACGCCGTCCATCACCGAAGCCGGCGGCGTGCTGGTGTACACCGCGACCCTGACCCAGGCGCCGCTGACCGACCTGACCATCACCCTGTCCAACGGCGCGGTGATTGTGATTCCAGCCGGTTCCACCACCGGCACCGTCAACGTGCCGCTGGCGCCGAACGACACCGTTTATAACGACCCGACCCAGATCGACGTAACCGTCACCGGCACCACCGGCGGTAATGGCATCACCGTGACGCCGCCAACCACTCCGGCCACGACCCAGGTCACTGACACCATCGACACCACCACCGTCACCCTGACGGCGGGGCCAAGTGTCACCGAAGGCGGGCAGATCACTTACACCGCGACCCTGACCAATCCGGCACAAACCCCGGTGACTGTCACCCTGTCGAACGGCTCGACCATCACCATCGGCGCCGGCCAGACCACCGGCACCGTCAACGTGCCGACCCCGGCCAACGATGTCTATAACAACGGCAGCACCGTCACCACCACCATCACCGGTGCCAGCGGCGGCAACTTCGAAAACCTGGTGCCGAACCCGACACCAGCGGTGACCACCATCACCGACTCGATCGACACCACCAACCTGACCCTGACTGCCACCGGCACAGTGGTCGAGGGTGACCAGATCACCTACACCGCGACCCTGACCAACCCGGCGCAAACCCCGGTGACCGTCACCCTGTCGAACGGTTCGACCATCACCATTGAAGCCGGCCAGACCACGGGCACCGTCAACGTGCCGACCGCGGCCAACGACGTCTACAACAATGGCGGCACCGTCAGCACCACCATTACCGGCGCTTCCGGCGGCAACTTCGAAAGTCTGGTGCCAAACACCACGCCAGCCACCACCACGGTTACCGACTCGGTCGACACCACCAGTGTGAGCCTCACCGCTACCGGTACGGTCGTCGAAGGCGGCCAGATCACTTACACCGCGACGCTGACCAGTGCTGCGCAGACTCCGGTGACGATCACCCTGTCGAACGGCTCGACCATCACCATTGACGCCGGCCAGACTACCGGCAGCGTCAACGTGCCGACTGCGGCCAACGACGTTTACAACAATGGCAGCACCGTCAGCACCACCATCACCGGTGCTAGCGGTGGCAACTTCGAAAACCTGGTGCCGAACACGACGCCAGCGACCACCACCATTACCGACTCGATCGACGACACCAACCTGTCGCTGACAGCGACCGGGACTGTGGCCGAAGGTGGTTCGATTGTTTACACCGCGACCCTGACCAATCCTGCCGGCACACCGGTAACCGTGACCCTGAGCAACGGCTCGGTGATCACCATCGAGGCGGGCAAGACCACCGGCACCGTGACCGTTCCGGCGCCAGCCGATGACGTCTATAAAGACGCCGGCAAAGTTGAAGTGACCATCAAGGAAGCTTCCGGCGGCAACTTCGAGAACCTGGTGCCGAGCACCGTTCCTGCGGTTACCGAAGTGACTGACACCATCGACACCTCGACCGTGAAGCTGACGGCCGACACCTCGGTTGCTGAAGGTGGCACCATCACTTACACCGCCACCGTCGGCGCGCCGGTGACCGGTTCGCCTGTTGTGGTGACATTGGCCAACGGCCAGAGCATCACCATCGAAGTCGGCAAAACCACCGGTACCGTGACAACCACCGCGCCGAACGATGCGTTGACCGGCAATGCGCCGCTGACCAACTCGATCACTGGCGTTTCGGGTGGCAATTACGAAGATCTGGTGGCCGACAAGACTCCGGTTTCGACCAGCGTTACCGATGTTGCCGACACCACCAACCTGTCGCTGAGCGCGACCGGTTCCGTGGCTGAGGGTGGTTCGATTGTTTATACCGCCACGCTGACCAACGCCGCAGGTTCGCCTGTCACTGTGACCCTGAGCAACGGCTCGGTGATCACCATTGAGGCGGGTAAAACCACTGGCACCGTGACCGTTCCGGCGCCCGCCGATGACGTCTACAAAGACGCCGGCAAAGTCGAAGTGACCATCAAGGACGCCAGCGGCGGCAACTTCGAGAACCTCGTTCCGAGCACCGTTCCAGCCGTCACCGACGTAACCGATACCGTCGACACCACCACGGTCAAACTGACCGCCACCGAGTCGGCGGCTGAAGGTGGCACCGTCACTTACACCGCCACTGTTGGCGCTCCGGTGACCGGTTCGCCTGTGGTCGTGACCCTGGCCAATGGTCAGAACATCACCATCGAAGTCGGCAAAACCACCGGCACCGTGACCACCACTGCACCAAACGATGCGTTGACCGGCCACGCACCGATCACCAACGCGATCACGGGCGTGAGCGGCGGCAATTACGAAGACCTCGTTGCCGACAAAACCCCGGTCAGCACCACGGTGATTGACACCACTGACACCACCGACCTGACGCTGAGCGCTACAGGCACGGTGGCTGAAGGCGGTCAGATCACTTACACCGCAACCCTGACCAACGCAGCGGGTTCGCCTGTCACCGTAACCCTGTCGAACGGTTCGGTGATCACCATCGAAGCCGGCAAAACCACTGGCACCGTGACCGTTCCGGCGCCCGCTGATGACGTCTATAAAGACGCCGGCAAAGTCGAAGTCACGATCAAGGACGCCACCGGCGGCAATTTCGAGAATCTGGTGCCGAGCACCGTTCCGGCCGTCACCGACGTGACCGATACCGTCGACACCACCACCGTCAAACTGACCGCCACCGAGACTGCCGCTGAAGGTGGCACCGTTACCTACACCGCGACTGTCGGCGCGCCAGTGACCGGTTCGCCAGTGATCGTGACGTTGGCCAACGGCCAAACCATCACTATCGGTGTTGGCCAGACCGAGGGCACCGCAACCACCGTAGCGCCAAACGATGCGTTGAACGGCCACACCCCGCTGAGCAACGCAATCACTGATGTGAGCGGCGGTAACTACGAGAATCTGGTGGCGGACAAGACGCCGGTTTCGACCACTGTCACTGACACCGTCGACACCACCAACCTGTCGCTGACGGCGACCGGCACCGTTGCGGAAGGCGGTTCGATCGTTTACACCGCGACGCTGACCAACCCGGCCGGCACGCCGGTGACCGTGACCTTGAGCAACGGCTCGGTGATCACCATCGAAGCCGGTAAAACCACTGGCACCGTGACGGTTCCTGCGCCAGCAGATGACGTCTACAAAGACGCCGGCAAGGTCGAAGTCACGATCAAGGACGCCACTGGCGGCAACTTCGAGAACCTCGTTCCGAGTACCACCCCAGCCGTAACCGACGTCACTGACACCGTCGACACCACCAGCGTCAAACTCACCGCGACCGAGTCGGCAGCTGAGGGTGGCAGCGTGATTTACACCGCAACCGTCGGCGCGCCAGTGACCGGTTCGCCTGTGGTCGTGACCCTGGCTAACGGTCAGACCATCACCATTGGCGTAGGCCAGACCACCGGCACCGCGACCACCACCGCACCGAACGATGCATTGACCGGCCACGCGCCGATCACCAATGCGATCACTGAGGTGAGCGGTGGTAACTACGAAAATCTGGTCGCCGACAAAACCCCGGTTTCGACCACTGTTACTGACACCGTCGACACCACCAACCTGTCGCTGACTGCGACCGGCACCGTGGCGGAAGGCGGGTCGATCGTTTACACCGCGACGCTGACCAATCCGGCTGGCACGCCAGTGACCGTGACGTTGAGCAACGGTTCGGTGATCACCATTGAAGCCGGCAAAACCACCGGCACTGTCTCCGTTCCAGCTCCGGCCGATGACGTCTACAAAGACGCCGGCAAGGTCGAAGTGACCATCAAGGATGCCACTGGCGGCAACTTCGAGAACCTCGTTCCGAGCACCACCCCAGCCGTAACCGACGTCACTGACACCATCGACACCTCGACGGTCAAACTGACCGCTACCGAGTCGACGGCTGAAGGTGGCACCGTTACCTACACCGCAACCGTGGGCGCGCCAGTCACCGGTTCGCCTGTCGTCGTGACCTTGGCCAACGGCCAGAACATCACCATCGAAGTCGGCAAAACCACCGGCACCGTGACCACCACCGCACCGAACGATGCGCTGACTGGCCATGCACCGTTGATCAATGCGATCACCGACGTTTCCGGCGGCAATTACGAAAACCTCGTGGCTGACAAAACCCCGGTCAGCACCACCGTCACCGACACCACTGATACCACCAACCTGTCGCTGAGCGCGACGGGAACTGTGGCTGAAGGCGGCCAGATCACCTACACCGCGACCCTGACCAATGCCGCTGGCACGCCGGTGACCGTGACCCTGAGCAACGGCTCGGTGATCACCATCGAGGCGGGCAAGACCACCGGCACCGTGACCGTTCCGGCGCCTGCCGATGATGTCTATAAAGACTCAGGCAAAGTCGAAGTCACCATCAAGGATGCGACTGGCGGCAACTTCGAAAATCTGGTGCCGAGCACTGTCCCGGCCGTGACCGAAGTGACTGACACCATCGACACCTCGACCGTGAAGCTGACGGCCGACACCACTGTGGCTGAAGGTGGCACTGTCACCTATACCGCCACTGTCGGCGCGCCGGTCACCGGTTCGCCGGTCGTGGTGACCCTGGCCAATGGTCAGAGCATCACCATCGAAGTCGGCAAGACCACTGGCACCGTGACCTTCACCGCGCCGAACGATGCGTTGACCGGTCAGGCGTCGCTGGGTAATTCGATCACGGGTGTGAGCGGCGGCAACTACGAAAACCTGGTGGCTGACAAGACCCCGGTTTCGACTACGGTCACTGACACCGTCGACACCACTGACCTGTCGCTCAGCGCCACCAACTCGGTCGCCGAGGGCGGTTCGATCATCTACACCGCGACGCTGACCAACCCGGCTGGCTCGCCGGTGACTGTGACCCTGTCGAACGGCTCGGTCATTACCATCGAGGCCGGTAAAACCACCGGCACCGTGACTGTCGCTGCGCCAGCCGATGACGTCTACAAAGACGCCGGCAAAGTCGAAGTCACCATCAAGGACGCCACCGGCGGCGACTTCGAGAATCTGGTACCGAGCACTGTCCCGGCCGTGACCGAAGTCACTGATACCGTCGACACTACCACCGTCAAACTGACCGCCACCGAGTCAGCGGCTGAAGGTGGCACCGTCACCTACACCGCCACGGTCGGTGCGCCAGTCACTGGCTCGCCAGTTGTGGTGACCCTGGCCAACGGTCAGAACATCACCATCGAAGTGGGTAAAACCACTGGCACCGTGACCACCACTGCGCCGAACGATGCGTTGAACGGCCACACCCCGCTGACCAATGCGATCACTGATGTGAGCGGCGGTAACTACGAGAATCTGGTAGCCGACAAGACACCGGTTTCAACCAACGTTACTGACACTGTCGACACCACCAACCTGTCGCTGACCGCGACTGGCACCGTGGCTGAAGGCGGTTCGATTGTTTACACCGCGACCCTGACCAACCCGGCCGGTACCCCGGTCACCGTGGCCCTGTCGAACGGTTCGGTGATCACCATCGAAGCGGGCAAAACCACCGGCACCGTGACGGTTCCTGCGCCAGCCGATGACGTTTACAAAGACGCTGGCAAAGTCGAAGTGACCATCAAGGACGCCACCGGCGGCAACTTCGAGAACCTCGTTCCGAGCACCACGCCAGCAGTTACTGACGTTACCGACACCATCGACACTTCGACGGTCAAACTGACCGCCACCGAGTCGGCAGCTGAAGGTGGCACCGTCACCTACACCGCCACGGTCGGTGCGCCAGTCACTGGCTCGCCAGTTGTGGTGACCCTGGCCAACGGTCAGAACATCACCATCGAAGTGGGTAAAACCACCGGCACCGTGACCACGACCGCACCGAATGATGCGCTGACTGGCCATGCACCGCTGACCAACGCGATCACGAATGTTTCCGGCGGCAATTACGAAAACCTCGTGGCCGACAAAACCCCGGTCAGCACCACCGTCACTGACACTGTCGACACCACCAACCTGTCGCTGAGCGCCACCGGCTCGGTGAACGAAGGCGGCCAGATTACCTACACCGCGACGCTGACCAACGCCGCTGGCAGTCCGGTCACCGTAACCCTGAGCAACGGTTCGGTGATCACCATCGAGGCCGGCAAAACTTCCGGCACCGTGACCGTCGACGCACCGAAAGACGACGTCTACAAAGACGCCGGCACCGTTGAAGCGACCATCAAAGGCGCGACCGGTGGCGACTTCGAAAACCTCGTCACCAGCACTGCCCCGGCCGTCACCACCGTCAACGACACCATCGACACCTCCACCGTGTCACTGACTGCCACGGCGAACGTCGCCGAAGGCGAAACCGTGGTCTACACCGCGACCGTGACCGCGCCAGTGACTGGCTCGCCGGTTGTCGTGACCCTGTCCAACGGCCAGACCATTACCATCGCTGTCGGTGAAACCACCGGCTCGGTGAACTTCGTTGCACCGAACAGCCCATTGGCCGGCGGCAGCTCGCTGAGCGTGACCATCGATGGCGCCACTGGCGGCAATTACGAAAAACTCGCGGTCGACGGCAAGTCCGCCGACACCGCGGTATCGGACACCACCGACACCACTAACCTGAACCTGACCGCGACCGATTCGGTGGCTGAAGGCGGCTCGATCGTTTACACCGCGACCCTGACCAACCCGGCCGGCACCCCTGTAACCGTGGCCCTGTCGAACGGTTCGGTGATCACCATCGAAGCGGGCAAAACCACCGGCACCGTGACCGTTCCAGCGCCTGCCGATGACGTCTACAAAGACGCTGGCAAAGTCGAAGTGACGATCAAGGATGCAACCGGCGGTAACTTCGAGAACCTGGTGCCTAGCACCGTGCCAGCGGTGACCAACGTTACCGACACCATCGACACCACCAGCGTCAAACTCACCGCGACCGAGTCGGCGGCTGAGGGCGGCAGCGTGACTTACACCGCAACCGTCGGCGCGCCAGTGACCGGTTCGCCTGTGGTCGTGACCCTCGCTAACGGTCAGACCATCACCATCGGCGTCGGCCAGACCACCGGCACCGCGACCACCATCGCGCCGAACGATGCATTGAGCGGTCACGCGCCGATCACCAATGCGATCACCGAGGTGAGCGGCGGCAACTTCGAAAACCTGGTGGCGGACAAGACCCCGGTTTCGACCAATGTCACCGACACTGTCGACACCACTGACCTGTCGCTGACGGCGACCGGCACCGTTGCGGAAGGTGGTTCGATCATCTACACCGCGACGCTGACCAATGCAGCTGGCAGCCCGGTCACCGTGACCCTGTCGAATGGTGCGGTAATCACCATCGAAGCTGGTAAAACCACCGGGACCGTGACTGTTCCTGCACCAGCAGACGACGTCTACAAAGACGCGGGCAAAGTCGAAGCGACGATCTCCACCGCAACTGGCGGCAACTTCGAAAACCTGGTGCCGAGCACTGTGCCGGCCGTAACCGAAGTCACCGATACCATCGACACCTCGACCGTCAAATTGACAGCCGACACTTCCGTGGCTGAAGGCGGCATGGTTACTTACACCGCCACTGTTGGCGCTCCGGTAACCGGTTCGCCGGTCACCGTAACCCTGGCCAATGGTCAGAACATCACCATCGAAGTCGGTAAAACCACCGGCACCGTAACCTTCATCGCACCGAACGATGCGCTGACCGGCCACGCGCCGATCACCAACGCGATCACCGGTGTCACTGGTGGCAACTACGAAAATCTCGTGGCCGACAAGACCCCGGTCAGCACCACCGTGACCGACACCGTCGACACCACTAACCTGTCGCTAAGCGCGACCGGTTCTGTGGCTGAGGGCGGCTCGATCACCTACACCGCCACATTGACCAACGCGGCTGGCTCGCCAGTGACCGTGACCCTGTCGAACGGCGCGGTGATTACCATCGAAGCCGGCAAAACCACTGGCACCGTGACCGTTCCAGCCCCGGCCGATGACGTCTACAAAGACGCGGGCAAGGTTGAAGCGACGATCTCCACCGCTACCGGTGGCAACTTCGAAAACCTGGTGCCGAGCACTGTTCCGGCCGTGACCGAAGTGACTGACACCATCGACACCTCGACCGTCAAACTGACGGCTGATACGTCGGTCGCTGAAGGCGGCACCGTCACTTACACCGCCACTGTCGGCGCTCCAGTCACCGGTTCGCCGGTCACCGTGACTTTGGCCAACGGCCAGAACATCACCATCGAAGTTGGCAAAACCACCGGCACCGTCACCTTCACCGCACCGAACGATGCGCTGACCGGTCACGCTCCGCTGACCAACGCGATCACTAACGTGAGCGGCGGTAACTACGAGAATCTGGTGGCTGACAAGTCTCCGGTTTCGACTAACGTCACCGATACCGTCGACACCACCAACCTGTCGCTGAGCGCGACGGGTTCGGTTGCTGAAGGTGGCTCGATCGTCTACACCGCGACCCTGACCAATGCCGCCGGTTCACCAGTGACCGTGACGCTGAGCAACGGTGCGGTGATCACCATCGAAGCCGGCAAAACCACCGGCACCGTGACCGTTCCAGCTCCGGCAGATGACGTCTACAAAGACGCCGGCAAAGTCGAAGCAACGATCTCCACCGCTACCGGTGGCAACTTCGAAAACCTGGTGCCGAGCACCGTTCCGGCCGTGACCGAAGTCACCGACACCATCGACACCTCGACCGTCAAACTGACGGCTGATACGTCGGTCGCTGAAGGCGGCACCGTCACTTACACCGCCACTGTGGGCGCTCCAGTGACCGGCTCGCCAGTCGTGGTGACCCTGGCCAACGGCCAGAACATCACCATCGAAGTCGGCAAAACCACCGGTACCGTGACCATCACTGCACCGAACGATGCACTGACCGGTCAGGCGCCACTGACCAACTCGATCACCGGCGTTACTGGCGGCAATTACGAAAACCTCGTGGCCGACAAGACCCCGGTTTCGACCACGGTCACCGATACCGTCGACACCACCAACCTGTCGCTGAGCGCGACGGGTTCGGTTGCTGAAGGGGGCTCGATCGTCTACACCGCGACGCTGACCAACGCGGCTGGCTCGCCGGTCACCGTGACCCTGTCGAACGGCGCTGTAATCACCATCGAAGCGGGCAAAACCACCGGCACCGTGACCGTCGCAGCGCCGGCGGATGACGTTTACAAAGATGCAGGTAAAGTCGAAGCAACCATTTCGACCGCGACCGGCGGCAACTTCGAGAACCTGGTTCCGAGCACTGTTCCAGCCGTCACCAACGTCACCGACACCATCGACACCACCACCGTCAAACTGACCGCCACCGAGTCAGCAGCTGAAGGTGGCACCGTCACCTACACCGCCACTGTTGGCGCAGCCGTCACTGGCTCGCCTGTCGTCGTAACCCTGGCCAACGGTCAGACGATCACCATCGGCGTCGGCCAGACCACCGGCACGGCGACCGCCACTGCGCCGAATGACGCATTGACCGGCCACGCTCCGCTGACCAACGCGATCACCAACGTGACAGGTGGCAACTTCGAGAACCTGGTGGCCGACAAGACCCCGGTCAGCACCAACGTGACCGACACCGTCGACACCACCAACCTGTCGCTGAGCGCGACGGGTTCGGTTGCTGAAGGTGGCTCGATCGTCTACACCGCGACCCTGACCAATGCCGCCGGTTCACCAGTGACCGTGACGCTGAGCAACGGTGCGGTGATCACCATCGAAGCCGGCAAAACCACCGGCACCGTGACCGTTCCAGCACCAGCCGACGACGTCTACAAAGACGCCGGCACCGTGCAGGCCACGATCAGCACCGCCACCGGTGGCAACTTCGAAAATCTGGTGCCGAGCACAACGCCGGCCGTGACCAGCGTCACCGACACCATCGACACCACCACCGTGAAACTGTCGGCCACCGAGTCGGCGGCTGAAGGCGGCAACGTCGTCTACACCGCAACCGTCGGCGCACCGGTAACCGGCTCGCCAGTTGTCGTGACGTTGGCCAACGGTCAAACCATCACCATCGGTGTAGGCCAGACCACGGGCACCGCAACCACCGCAGCGCCAAACGATGCATTGACCGGTCACGCGCCGCTGACCAACGCGATCACCAACGTCACGGGCGGTAACTACGAAAACCTCGTGGCCGACAAAACCCCGGTCAGCACCAACGTGACCGACACTGTCGACACCACCAATCTGTCGCTGAGCGCGACTGGCTCGGTGGCTGAAGGTGGCTCGATCGTCTACACCGCAACCTTGACCAACGCCGCTGGCTCGCCAGTGACCGTAACCCTGTCCAACGGCGCCGTGATCACCATCGACGCCGGCAAAACCACTGGCACCGTGACCGTTCCGGCACCGGCCGACGACGTCTACAAAGACGCCGGCACCGTGCAAGCGACGATCAGTACCGCCACCGGTGGCAACTTCGAAAATCTGGTACCAAGCACGACGCCGGCTATCACCAGCGTTACCGATACCATCGACACCACCACGGTGAAACTGACCGCGACTGCCACTGCCGCTGAGGGCGGCAATGTCGTCTACACCGCAACCGTCGGCGCGCCAGTAACCGGTTCGCCAGTCGTGGTAACCCTGTCGAACGGTCAGACCATCACCATTGGTGTTGGCCAGACCACCGGTACCGCGACCACTACCGCGCCAAACGACGTATTGACCGGTCACGCACCGCTGACCAACGCGATCACCGACGTGACCGGCGGTAACTTCGAAAACCTCGTGGCCGACAAAACCCCGGTCAGCACCAACGTGACCGACACTGTCGACACCACCAATCTGTCGCTGAGCGCGACTGGCTCGGTGGCTGAAGGCGGTTCGATTGTTTACACCGCGACCTTGACCAACGCCGCTGGCTCGCCAGTCACCGTGACGCTGAGCAACGGCGCCGTGATCACCATCGACGCTGGCAAGACCACCGGCACCGTAACCGTTCCAGCGCCAGCCGATGACGTCTACAAAGACGCCGGTACCGTGCAGGCGACGATCAGCACCGCCACCGGTGGCAACTTCGAAAACCTCGTGCCGAGCACGACTCCAGCCGTGACCAGCGTTACCGACACGATCGACACCAGCACCGTAAAACTCACTGCAACCACAACTGCAGCCGAGGGCGGCAACGTTGTCTACACCGCGACTGTCGGCGCGCCAGTCACCGGTTCGCCGGTTGTCGTGACCCTGGCCAACGGCCAGACCATCACCATTGGTGTTGGCCAGACTACGGGGACTGCGACCACTACCGCACCGAACGATGCGCTGACCGGTCAGGCGCCACTGACCAACTCGATCACCAACGTGACGGGCGGCAACTACGAGAACCTCGTGGCCGACAAAACCCCGGTCAGCACCAACGTGACTGACACCGTCGACACCACCAACCTGTCGCTCAGTGCGACCGGTTCTGTGGCTGAAGGCGGTTCGATTGTTTACACCGCTACGCTGACCAACGCCGCTGGTTCGCCAGTGACCGTAACCCTGTCGAACGGCGCCGTGATCACCATCGACGCCGGTAAAACCACTGGCACCGTGACCGTTCCAGCGCCAGCCGACGACGTCTACAAAGACGCCGGCAACGTGCAGGCGACGATCAGCAACGCTACCGGTGGCAACTTCGAAAACCTGGTGCCGAGTACGACTCCGGCCGTGACCAGCGTCACCGACACGATCGACACCACCACTGTGAAGCTGACCGCCACTGAGTCGGCGGCTGAAGGCGGCAACGTCGTCTATACCGCTACCGTAGGCGCACCGGTTACCGGCTCGCCGGTTGTCGTGACCCTGTCGAACGGTCAGACCATCACCATCGGCGTCGGCCAGACCACTGGCACCGTCACCACCACCGCTCCGAACGATGCGTTGACTGGCCACGCGCCGCTGACCAACTCGATCACCAACGTCACGGGCGGCAATTACGAAAACCTCGTTGCCGACAAGACGCCGGTTTCGACCAACGTCACTGACACCGTCGACACCACCAACCTGTCGCTGTCCGCGACCGGCACCGTGGCCGAAGGCGGCTCGATTGTTTACACCGCGACATTGACCAACGCCGCTGGCTCGCCAGTGACCGTCACCCTGTCCAACGGCGCCGTGATCACCATCGACGCCGGCAAAACCACCGGCACCGTGACCGTTCCAGCCCCAGCCGATGACGTCTACAAAGACGCCGGCAACGTCCAGGCAACGATCAAAACCGCCACCGGTGGCAGCTTCGAAAACCTGGTCACCAGCACGGCTCCGGCCGTGACCAGTGTGACTGACACCATCGACACCACCACCGTGAAGCTGACCGCGACCGGCTCTGCGGCTGAAGGCGGCAACGTTGTCTACACCGCCACTGTCGGTGCAGCCGTGACCGGCTCGCCGGTTGTCGTGACCCTGGCCAACGGTCAGACCATCACCATCGACATCGGCAAAACCACTGGCACCGTGACCACCGCCGCACCAAACGATGCGTTGACTGGTCACGCACCGCTGACCAACTCGATTACCAACGTAACGGGCGGCAACTACGAAAATCTGGTGGCCGACAAGACCCCGGTCAGCACCACCGTGACCGACACCGTCGACACCACCAACCTGACGCTGTCCGCGACCGGCACCGTGGCTGAAGGTGGCCAGATCACCTACACCGCGACCCTGACCAACGCCGCTGGCTCGCCAGTGACCGTGACCCTCAGCAACGGTTCGGTAATCACCATCGACGCTGGCAAAACCACTGGCACCGTGACTGTTCCTGCACCGGCTGACGACGTCTACAAAGACGCCGGCACCGTGCAGGCGACCATCACCGGCACCAATGGCGGCGGCTTCGAAAACCTCGTGACCAACACCACGCCAGCTGTGACCAGCGTCACTGACACCGTCGACACCACCACCGTCAGCATCACCGGCAGCAGCTCGGTGACCGAAGGCCAGACCGCCAGCTACACGGTCAGCCTGAACCACCCGGCACAAACCGAAGTGACCCTGAAAATCGTCTACAGCGGTACCGCCGCCGACGGCTCGGACTTCACTGGCGTTTACACCGTGAAGATCCCGGCAGGTGCGAGCAGCGCGCAGTTCAATGTCGCCACCATCGATGACAAGATCACCGAAGGCACCGAGAACTTCGTGGTCAAGATCGATTCCGCCACTGGCGGCAACTTCGAGAACCTTGCGGTCAGCAGCACCAACGGCAGCGTCAGCACGTCGATCATCGACAACGATGCGCCGCCGGTGCTCGACCTGGATGCCAACAACTCCAGCGGCGCCACCGGTGCCGACTACAAGGTGACCTTCACCGAAAACACCCCGGGCGCGGGCGTGTCGATTGCCGACACCGACATCAGCATCACCGACCCGGACAGCACCATGCTCACCGGTGCCACTGTGGTTCTGACCAACCGTCAGGACGGCGATGCGCTGAATCTGGGCAACAGCGTCAACGGCATCACCATCAATGCCAACAGCACCAACGGCACCGTGACCCTGACGCTGTCGGGCAACGCGACACTGGCCGACTACATGCAGGCCATCAAGAACATCAGCTTCACCAACGGCAGTGAAAACCCGAGCACCGTGCCACGGATCATCACCGTGACCGTGACCGATGGCGGCAACTACTCCAACACCGCGACCACCACGGTCAACGTGGTAGCGGTCAACGACGCTCCGGTGGCTGCACCGAGCAATGTCACCGGTACCGAAGACACCCCGCTGGTGCTCGGCTGGTCAACCTTCGGCGTGACCGACGTCGACAGCCCGGCCAGCAGCCTCGGCATCAAAATCACCCAACTGCCGGGCGAAGGCAAACTGCAGTATCTGGACGGTTCGACCTGGAAAGACGTCGCCAACAACCAGACCTTCAGCAAGGCTGACATCGACGCCGGCAAGCTGCGCTTCCTGCCGGATGCCAACGAGTCGGGCGTCAACGGTTACGGTGGCACAGGTCTGGGCAACAACCAGGCTGACTACGCGCAAATCAAGTTCCAGCCAACCGACGGCCAGTTGCTGGGCAATACCGGCACCGTGAAGATCGACATTACTCCGGTGGCGGATGCACCGACCGTGAGCGTCGCCGACAACAGCGTGAAGTCCACCGGCCTGATCAAGGAAGTCTGGACCGGCCTGGCGGGTCTGGGCACCAACGGCAATGGCGCGGATTCGACCACGTTGAAAAACGTCATCGACGGCGCTGGCACTCCGAACACCAGCACCAATGTGAACAACGTGCAGTCCGACGGCAGCGTGACCGCCGGCACAGCGTCGAAGACCTCGGGCCTGATCTATCTGGAAGCCGGCAAGACCTACACCTTCAGCGGCATCGGCGATGACAGCCTGTTGGTCACCATTGGTGGCAAGAATGTGGCATCGACCACGTGGGGCGTGGGCGGCAACCTCAACGGTTCGTTCACCCCGACCACCAGCGGCTACTACACCCTGGACATCTACCACCACAACCAGAGCGGCCCGGGCAGCTACGACGTCAATCTGTCGGTCAACGGCAGTACGCCGATCGACCTGAGCAGCGCCGGCGTACCGATCTACACCGGCGTGAAGGATCTGGTGAACTCGGGCGTGACCGTCTCCGATCTGCACGGCACTAACGGCGAAGGCTATTACGACGGCTACAAACTCAACACCGGCGCCGAAGGCACCACGGTGAAACTGTCGGCAATCACCACCGCGCTGACTGACACCGACGGCTCGGAAACCCTGAGCGTGAAGATCAGCGGCGCGCCGGTCGGCTCGGTGCTCAGCGATGGCGCGGGGCATACCTTCACCGTCACCGCCAGCAGCGGCGACGCCAACGTCACCGGCTGGAACCTCGGCAGCCTGACCGTGACCCCTCCGCCGTACTACAACGGCCAGTTCAACCTGACCGTGACCTCGACCTCCACCGAAATGGTCGGCGGTTCGGCGAGCAGCACCGCGACCATTCCGGTCACCGTGGTGCCGGCGGTCTACAACGCTGTTGTGGCAACCTCGGGCGACGATACTGTCACCGGCACCGATGGCAACGACATCATCGTCGCCGACATCGGTGGCCTGACCGTGGTGCCGGGCACCAACTACAACATCGCGTTCATGGTCGACAGCTCCGGCAGCATGAGCGCGTCGTCGCTCAACGCGGCCAAAGACTCGCTGACCTCGGTGTTCAACAGCCTCAAGCAGAGCCTGGGCGGCAGCAATTCGGGCACGGTGAACATCTTCCTCGTCGACTTCGATACCCAGGTCAACAAGTCGGTGTCGGTGAACCTCAACGACCCGAACGCACTGACGCAACTCAAAGCGGTACTGGACTCGATGGCCTCCGGCGGCGGCACCAACTACGAGGACGTGTTCAAGACCACGGCCAACTGGTTCCAGAGCGCTGACGCGGTGGCCAACACCGGGGCGAAGAACCTCACGTACTTCATCACCGACGGCCAGCCGACCTACTACCAGAGCGGCGAGCAGACCAACCCGACGCTGTACGGCAACGTGAAGCTCGACGATGTGGTGAAAACCAGCAACTACAAGCCGGGCGATACCTTCAGCACTTATATCGACAATACCCATGCGTTGACGATCAACAGCGCCGGCACCGTAACCCTGCAAACCTACAATTCGTGGTGGGGCTGGAGCAGCTCTAATCTGGGCACCATCCACGCTCAGGGCGACGGCACTTATGAGTTGTCGAGTCTGGCGGGTACCGGTAACAGCACCAACTCGTCAACGACCAGTAACTCGACCAGTGGCTTTGCCTTGCTCAGCGGTCTGTCGAACGTCGAGGCTATCGGACTGAACAACGATGTCAGCCTCAACGATCTGAAGCCTTACGATTCGGATAAAACGCCGCAGACCAACATCGATCCGAAGGATCTGGCCAACTCGATCATCGGCCACACCGAAGCGACGATGCCGGGCAACGACACCGTCAGCGGTGGCGACGGCAATGACATCCTGTTCGGCGACCTGGTGAGCTTCAACGGCATTGCCGGTGAGGGTTATCAGGCGATGCAGGCGTTCGTGGCCAAGGAAACCGGGGTTGACGTCAGCAAGGTCACCACCAGCAACGTGCACCAATACATCACCGAGCACTATCAGGCGTTCGATGTCTCCGGCGCGCACGACGGTAACGACACGCTGTTGGGTGGCGCGGGCAATGACATCCTCTTCGGCTCGGGCGGCAACGACTGGCTCGATGGCGGCAAAGGCAATGACATCCTCCTCGGCGGCACCGGCAACGACACGCTGATCGGCGGTCAGGGCAACGACATCCTGATCGGTGGTTCGGGTGCCGACACCTTCGTCTGGAAGGCGGGCGACACCGGCAACGACGTGATCAAGGACTTCAAGGCCAGCGAAGGCGACCGCATCGACCTGCGTGATTTGTTGCAGGGCGAGACCGGTAGCACCATCGATAACTTCCTGAAGATCACCACGGTCGACGGCACGTCGTCACTGCAAGTCAGCTCGGCAGGCAAGTTCAATTCGGGCGACGCCGCTGCGGCAACCCCGGATGTGACGATCAAACTGGAAGGCAACAACTGGTCGAGTGCCAACATTCACAACCTGATTGCCGGCAGCGATCCGACCATCAAGGTCGACCACAACAACAGCTGATACGTGAACAAAAACGGCCGCCCTTCTGGTGTGGCCGTCACGTTTGTGCTGACCGGACCGGTGACGATTGCGCCGCCGCCCCGCATACTCGCGCGCAGTTGGCTATGCTGCTGACAGCATGACGCTGGTTCATTTCTGAGGGATGCTCAATGTTTTACGTGCAACGCGATGCGCAAGGTCTGTTGATTCGCGTGGAAGCCGCGGCCTACGCCGAGGCCACGGAAACCCTGCCGGCCGACAGCCATGAAATCCAGGCCTGGTTCGCCAACGAAGTGGTGGAAACCAGCCTGAAACAGCTCAAGCAGAGCGACTTCGAAATGATTCGGGTACTCGACGACCTGATTCAGGTGCTGACCCAGAAAGGCGTGATCCGCGTCACCGACCTGCCACCGGCGGCTCAGGCCAAGTTGATGGACCGGACACAGGCGCGGGAAGCATTGGGCGGGTTGAGTCAGTTGATTGATGAGGATGAGGGCGGGTTGATCTGATCCAGGATTTTCATCGGCTGTTCAGGCCTCTTCGCGAGCAGGCTCGCTCCCACAGGGGAATGCATTCCAAATGTGGGAGCGAGCCTGCTCGCGAAAGCAGCGCCACTGACGACTCGACTTTAAAGAGTTAGCGCCAAGGCTTCGGTTCACCCAACAACTGCCCCTGAACCCCATACAAACCCATCTCACGAATCACCGACAACTCCCCCTCTGTCTCGACCCGCTCGGCAATCAGCGGCAGATCGATGCTGTGCGCCGCACGCTGGATCGCCTCGATGAACAGCCGCTTGTCACTCTCCTGGTCAATCGCGCGAATGTAACTGCCATCGATCTTCAGGTACGCCAGCCCCAGCCGCGCCAGGTTGCCGATCATGCTGAAGCGCCCACCAAAGCGTTGCAGGCTCAGCGAGAAGCCGAGTTCGCGCAGGCGCCGGGTCAACTGTTCCAGCACCGCCTGCTCCGGTAATTGCTCCTCACCGATTTCCAGGGTCAGGCGCTCGCCGAGGTTGGAATGCGCGCGCAAAATCTCGAAGACTTTGTTCAACGCCTGCGGATCCGCCAAGGTCGCCGAAGACAGGTTCAGCGCCAGCGAATCTTCATGCTCTTTCATCTGCTCCAGCACGCGCTCAAGCATCAGGCGATCCAGCCGCGCGGTCCAGCCAAAGCGCTCCAGCCACGGCAGGAAGCGCCCGGCCGGAATAGTCTGGCCCTGATCATCGAGCAAGCGCGAGAGCACTTTGTAATGCAGCACCAGTTGCGTGTCGTCGGCAGCCACCACCGGCTGGAAATACAGCTCGAAACGCTGCTGACTCAAGGCCTGATCGAGCAAGCGATGCCAGGCATGGTGATCGTCGCCGACATCCGCCGTCAGGCTCTGATCGATGCAGGCCCAGTTCTGCTCGCCCTGCCCTTCGGCTTGCGCCAGCGCCTGATCGCCAAGTGTCAGCACCTGTTGCGGCGAATCGCCGTGGGTGAACGGCGCCAGGCCGATCGACGCCACAGCCGCGACGTCGGTCGCGCCGGTGGCATGCAGACTGCTCAAGGCATTGTCGAGGTTCTGCGCCAGTTGCAGCGCTTCTTCACGAACCAGCCCCGGCGCCAGCACTGCAAATTCGCCGCCACGAATACGGGTGACGAGATTCTGGGTTTCCGGGTACTTGGCGCATTCGCGGGACAATTGTTCGCCAACTGCTTTCAGCAGTTCATCGGTGCGCTGGCCACCGAGACGCTGGTTGAGCCCGGCCAGATCCTTGACCCGCAACAGCAGCAGATAACCGGAGCTGGCCTGCTCCGGGTTGCTCACGCGATTGTTCAACTGCATCTCGAAATAACGCCGGTTGGCCAACCCCGTCAGGTTGTCCTGATAAGACTCGGCCCGCAGTTTTTCACTGCGCTCGGCCTGCTCCTGAAACAGCGCTTTGAGCTTCTCGACCATCTGGTTCATCGCCTGCACCACACGGCGCAACTCAGGCGTGCGCGGCAGATCCGGCAGGCTGAGGAATTCGCGGCGGGCGATGGCGTGGGATTGCTTGACCATGTAATCCAGTGGCTTCAACTGCCGGCGCAGCAGCAGCGCACCGAGGACGGCACTGATCGCACCGCAGATCAGCAGCCAGCCAAGGCTGCCCAACGCGCTCTGCCACAGCTTGGCCACGGCAAACATCGGATGGCTGACCACTTCGACCCGCGCTGCCTGTTCCCAGCCACGGCTGACCAGCGCATCGCCACCGGCCGGTTCCAGGCCGATCAGCTTGACGAACCAGTCCGGCACATTAGTGACGGCCGGAATGCCGTTGCGCTCAACAATCGTCTGGTCGGTCTTCAGATCGACCACGCGGATGCTCGCGTAGTAACCGCTGTCGAAAATCGAGCTGACCAGCAACTCGACCATCGCCGGGTCGTCGATATTCGGCGTCAGCGACAAGGCCAACGCGGTCGCGGCGTCCTGGGCGTGGGAACGCAACTGGTTGACGTACTGGGTACGCGAGCTTTCCAGGCTGACCATGAAGCTGCCGGTGAAGGCGACCACCAGGAACAGACAGATAGCGATCAACAGCTGTTTGAACAAAGACATCTGAGCGCGTGCTCCTAGTTAGTCGTCTCGACCGGGAAACCTTCGGCCTGCATTTTCTTCAACACATCCTGCCAGCGTGACAGGCGTTTGGTATCACCGACCTTCTTGTTGCCCTTGGCGCCCGGCAGGTACAACCCTTCCGCATTGAAAGAGTAGACCGGCAGCAAATCGGTTCGCTGCGACGCCGGCTGGATCGGGTCGATCAGGCTGTCGAGCACCAGCGGCATGGCATCGGGGGTGGCATAGTAAGTCAGGACCATGTGCGCGCGGTTCTGGCGCAACGCTTTGACATAGGTGATGCGCAGCTTGTCACTGGAAACCCCGAGGTGGCGCAGGCTGAAATACTTGGCGATCGCATAGTCTTCGCAGTCGCCGGCGCCTTTCCACAGCGCCTCGATGGGCGTTTCCCAGTAATCGACTTCGTGCCACAGATCGATGTCCTCGACGTAGCGCACCTGTTTGTTGAAAAACAGGTTCACTACTTTGAGCTTTTCCATCTCGTTGACTTGTTTCTGTGTAGCCAACAGATTCTGCCAGGCATCGATGCGCTGCTGCCCGGCACCCAGTGGCCCATAGAGAGCCGTGGCTTTGCGGCTGATCGTGGAAAAATCCCAATCGGCATGCAGACCGCCCAGCATGACGCCGGCCAGCAGCAGTGCGCAGCCTAGCCAGCGCAGTGTCCGGGGGATCGCGAAACATACCGCCACAACAGGTTTCCAGAGGGCAGGGAGGAAAGCGTTTGATGGTGAAGCTTAGCCCGGCAAAAAACAATGGCACCATGAGATCATCCTCGGCGCGCTAAACTTCATTGGGCACCACGATGTTTTACAAGGTTTGACAACCTGTAGAGCAATCACTAGTGTCATTTGGATCCAAATCAGGCCGACATACAGGGTGCGTAGTCGTGACACAGAAGCCCAAACCGCTGCACAGCATTAAAGTCGATGGACCGATTCCTGCGCATCTGGCCCGGTCGGTGATCGAAGAAACCCTGCGTTCGGCAATCCTCGATGGTCGTCTGCCCTGCGGCACGGCGCTGCGCCAGCAGGATCTGGCCGATCTGTTCGGCGTCAGCCGCATGCCGGTGCGCGAAGCGTTGCGCCAGCTCGAAGCCCAGGAACTGCTCAGCGTTACCGCGCACAAAGGTGCGGTGGTTGCGCCGTTGATTCAGGGCGATGCGACCGAAACCTACGAGCTGCGCATCCTCCTCGAGTCCGAAGCCATGCGCCAGTCGATTCCGTTGCTGACCGCTGCCGATCACACTCGCGCCGCCGGTTACATCGAAGAACTGGAGGCGCAACACGACTACACGGAAATCGGCCGGCTCAACCGTTTGTTCCACATGGCCCTGTACAGCAAGGCGCCCAACCAACGCTTGCTGCGACTGGTCGAAGACGGACTCAACGAAGAAGAACGTTTTCTGCGCTTCAACCTTGAGGCCATGGGCCTGGGCAAATTGTCCCAGGACGATCACCGGGCAATGCTGCAAGCCGTGCAGGATCGTGACGTTGAACTGTCAATCAAACTCCTCGAGCAGCACCTTAATCGGGGCGTCGAGGTGATTACCCGCTATCTCGCGACCCCCGCCGCACAAAGCCGCAAAGCCGCGCGCTGAGCGCGCACCCTCCGCGAATCACTCTCTTACAAATCCCCAAGCGATCTGCCAGCCCTCGGGTGGGCGGATCCGCCTGCCCGCTCTAACCTCCCTGCGCCGCTCAGCTCAAAATTTGCACCGTGCCGATGACGAATCGGTAATAGCCGTGGCGCTCATTTACCCGCACTCTTGAACGGCCAACCCCATAAAGAACGGGCGACGCGCCGCCCTGACGGCGCAGTCCCCGCACCAGGAACCTACGGAAGGAGCCTTGCCACGGGAAAAAGGAAGTCATGGCGCGGGGTCACGGCCAACTTCCGCCCTTTTAAATCATTCAACTCTTATTACTGGAAAGTTGCTTCGAGTGAGGCATTCACTCTTGTCGATCAATTTTGGCCGTTATTCGCCGAAAGGAGCAACTACGCCCAAATAAAACTTCAGCAAAAAGTTTTATCGGAACTACTCAACTTCAAAAAACAACAAACTTAAAATAATTAAAAATGTACTTGTTAAATACTTTGTCGGCGTATTAGTTTTTCCTCGCCAAGTTTGAACTTCACCCTTCACCTCGGCACCCACCCAATGCCTGCGGTACAACAGCAGCGCCTTATGGGCAGACATGAAGCCATGTCACAGATATACCGGTCCGCACTTACCCATCAGGAAGGAAGGCTGTCGTCCGCCGACAGAAAACAAGTAAGCCGTAGTTTTACAGATTGCGCAGTTACCCGAGCAGTTCCATTACATATCAACGATAAAGGACATCATGATGCCCACCAAGAACCAACTCGCCCTGAAGAAAGCCGAACTTAGTATTCACCCGATCTTTTCCGAGATCACTTCGTTATCGGTCTTGCGTCGCTTTATGGAAACCCACGTGTTTGCCGTTTGGGATTTCATGTCGCTGACCAAACGCCTGCAGCAGGAACTGACCTGCACGCGTTTGCCGTGGCTGCCGCCGCGTGATCCTCACGCCGCCCGGTTGATCAACGAGATCGTTTTGGGTGAAGAGTCGGATGATCGCCTGACCGAAGGGCATTACAGCCATTTCGAGCTGTACCTGGATGCGATGCGCGAAATCGGCGCGAGTACCACCGCCGTAGAGCGCTTTGTCGCCCTGCAACAGGAAGGCGTGAGCTATGACATCGCGCTGCAAAGCGTCGAGGTTGATCCGGCCGCCGCGCAGTTTGTCCGTGACACCTTGCGCACCGCCCTGCATGCACCGGGACACAGCGTGGCGGCAGCATTTCTACATGGTCGCGAGAGCGTAATCCCGACCATGTTCCAGCGCATTCTTGACGACTGGGGCATCGGCATCGAACAGGCGCCGACCTTTCGCTACTACCTGGAACGGCACATCGAGGTCGACTCCGAAGATCACGGCCCGGCGGCAGAACACCTGCTCGAGCGTCTGGTCGACGGCGATCCGCAGCGCGAGGCCGAGGTCTACGCCAGCGCCATCGCCGCCGTGGAGAGCCGTATCGCCCTGTGGGACGGCCTGCGCCTGAGCATGCGCGAACCGTTGGCGGAGGTGGCCCAATGAACGCCACCGACTATCAATCCTTTGCCGACGCCTGGGAGAACCGCGCGACCATCCGCACCCGCCCGCGGCGCGTGCTCGAAGACGACGAGCGGCTGATCTATCCGCTCAGCCGCCAGCCACTGGTGCTCAGCGAAACCTTCCTGCGCGAGTGCCCGCAGCAGCGAGATTTCGCCTTGGTGCAGACGCTGTACAAATTCATCAACGACGTGGTGATTTTCGAGACCGAGATCGTCGACAAGACTGCGCGCAGCATCGCCAAGAATCGCTTCGCCGTGGCCTTCCCGTTTGCCTGTCGTTACGACGCGATGACCGTGGTGGTCGACGAGGATTACCACGCCTTGGTGGCGATGGATTTCATGCAGCAAACGGTAGCGATGACTGGCATCGAACCCATTCAGTTGCCCGATGAAATCGAACTGAGCCGGGCGATTCCTGCGGCTGTAGCGCTGGCACCGGAGCACCTGCGCAGCGCGGTGGAACTGATCTGCGTGGCCATCGCCGAAAACACCGTGACCGGCGATGTCGCCGCGTTCGCCCGCGACGACTCGGTCAAGCCATCGATCAAAGGCCTGATGGCCGATCACTTGCTCGATGAGGGTCGCCATTCGAGTTTCTGGGCGCGAATGGTGCGCATCTATTGGCACACCGCCAGCGCGGCGGATCGCGAAACCATCGCGCAGATTCTGCCGGTGTTCATCGGCCATTACCTGACCAACGATATTCAGAAAGCCTTCGACCTGCGCCTGATCGACACACTGCCGGTCAGCGAGACCACGCGCCGTTCGCTCAGGGATGAAATGACCGGGCTCGCGTTCCCGATCAATCGCCACCATCCGCTGGTGGGCAACATCGTCAAGTTCTTCCACAACAGCTCGCTGCTCGACACGCCGTGCGTGCAGCACGCCTTGCGCGATTACCTGGTTTGATGAGGAGGCCGACATGAAACGTCTCGACATTTTGCTGATTGGCGCCAGCCAGGCCATGACCGACCTGGCGCAGGAACTCGAACAACATGGTCACTCATTGCAGCGCAGCGGCGTTGCGGCATCGACGGTGGATTTGATCATCGACGATGGCTTCATTGGCGCTGGCGACTTCTGCGCCATCCCGCACCTGCATCTGCGTTTGGGGGTCGGTGCGCAAAGCGCGGCGGGTTTACCGACACTCGATCTGCTGTGCTTCCTCGGCTCGTCACTGATCATTCGTGTACCGATCGGCGATGAGCCGTCCGGCAACGGTCAAGCTCTGCGGCAAAGGGTGCTGACCCAGGTGGTGGACGAAGTGGCGTTGCTGGTCAGCCGCTTCTCCCGCGATGCGGATTATCTTCTGCAGGCCGGATCTGTGCCGGCACCGGATTTCGAGCGGATGGAAAACCTGCTGTTTCTCGACAGCCTGGCTTACGTCCATCGCCTCAATGACACGGCCAATCCGGCGCTGTTGAAGCAGGCGCAGCTCCCGGTGATCGAGCGTCTGCAACAAAGCCTGATCCTCCACGCCGAACGACCTGCACTGCACCTCGCCGAACAGTCGATCAGCTATCGGCAATTGCACGCCCACGGTCGCGCGATCCAGCAGCGTTTGCAGCCCTTGCTCGAGCAACATCCGCAACCGTGGGTGGTGGGCATCTGCCTGCCGAAAAGCCCGGCGCTGTTCGCCTCGATTCTGGCGATCCTCGGCAGCGGCGCGGTGTATTTGCCGCTGGAGCCGAGTCATCCGTTGCAGCGCCAGCAATACATACTGCAAAACTCGGGCGCGTTGTTGTTGCTGCATGATGGCGAGCATCCGCTTGGCGAAACCATGGCGGGGCTGGATGTCAGTCACATCACCAGCGCAGACGCGGATCTGAGCCAACCGCTGATGTGCCAACGCCCAGAGCTCGATGCGCCGTGCATGGCGCTTTACACCTCAGGCACCACTGGCCATCCAAAAGGTGTGCTGCTCAGTCAGG
This sequence comes from Pseudomonas tensinigenes, assembly GCF_014268445.2. Lineage (NCBI taxonomy): Bacteria > Pseudomonadati > Pseudomonadota > Gammaproteobacteria > Pseudomonadales > Pseudomonadaceae > Pseudomonas > Pseudomonas tensinigenes. The sequence continues at coordinate 375,872 of NZ_CP077089.1, read as the reverse complement.
CCAACCTCGCGCACTTCACCGCGTGGTACGCCGATTACGTGCAGTTGCAGACAGAAAGTCGGGTCTTGCAGTTCTCATCGCTGAGCTTCGACTCATCACTGATCGACATCTTCCCGACCCTGCTCGAAGGCGCCGAATTGGTGGTGCCCGACGACACGCAACGGCGCGATCCGCTGCAACTGGTCGCGCTGATCCGCCGCCGGCAACTGACCCACGCATTCCTGCCGCCAGCGCTGTTGAGCATCCTGCCGCTGGAGCAGTTGGAGGGTGTGCAAGTGATGACCGGCGGCGATGTCTGCGAGCCATTCGTCATCGAGCAACTGACCCGTCAGGGCACGCTGCACAACCTTTACGGACCGACCGAAGCCACGGTGCTGATTACCGCACGCCAGCTCACACCGGGTGACAGCAACCGCAGCCTCGGTGCGCCAATCGCCAACAGTCAGGTGCTGATTCTCGATGACGATTTGCAACCGGTGCTGCAGAACACCGTCGGCGAATTGTTCATCGTTGGTCCCGGTGTCTGCCTCGGTTATCTCAACAACCCTCAGCAGACTGCCGAACGTTATCTGACCCTGCAATTACCGGACGGCCAAACGTTGCGCGCCTACCGCAGCGGCGACATGGCCAGGTGGGGCGAGCACGGTATCGAGCTGTGTGGACGGCGCGACAATCAGGTGAAGATCCGCGGTTTCCGGGTCGAACCGGAAGAGATCGAACGCTGCCTGCGCGAGAGCCAGTTGTACCGGCAAATCGCAGTGGTGATCGACAGTCAGCGACGGATTCTGGCGTTCCTCGCCCAGCCGCAATCGGACACCGCGCGCGAAGCGCTGAAGGCCCACGCCCGGCAGTTTCTGCCCGACTACATGCAACCCGTGGCGTGGACCGAACTGCCGAACATGCCTTTCGCCAGCAACGGCAAGGTCGACCGCAAAGCGCTGCTGCAACTGCCGGTGAGCGTGCAAGACAGCGAGCCGAAATGCCTGCCGGCGAATGCTGATGAAGCACTGCTGCTGGAAATTTGGGCAGAGTTGCTGGAGCTGCCTAACAGCGATATATCCACCGACGAAAGCTTCTTCAATCTCGGTGGCCACTCGATCCTGCTGTCGCGCATGTTGCTGCGTTTGCGTGAGGAATTCGGTCGCAGCATTTCGATCAATCGCTTCATCGAACTGCCGACCATCATCAAACTCGCCACGCTGGTGCGCGGCACCGATGACAGCGCGGTGCTCAGCGTCCAAGCCATGGCCGACGCCGAGCGTGCGCTGGAAATCGAACCGCTGCCGATCAGCCGCATGGGCGATGTGCACAAGGTCATCGTCACCGGCGCCAACAGCTTTGTTGGCGTGCACATCGTCGAAGCGCTGCTCGGCTGGGGCGCCAGCGAAGTCGCGTGTCTGGTGCGCGATGGCGGCGGGCAAACGGCGGCGCAACGCTTTGCCGAGTCACTGCGGGAAAACCGTCTGGAGCATCTGGATCTGAGCCGGGTGCGCGTTTACGCGGCAGACATTACCCGTCCGCAACTGGGCTTGAACGACGAGGACTATCAACGCCTGGATCGCGAGTTCGGCGCGCTGGTGCACAACGCCGCCAACGTCAATCACGTCCTCGATTACGAGTCGCTGGCGGCGGACAACGTCGAGCCGATTTTCGCGCTGCTGCGGCTGTGCGAAGGGCGGAGCAAAAAGGTCTTCAACTTCGTCTCGACGCTGTCGGCTTCAAGCACGGTCGATGATGCGGGACGGGTGCTGGAACTGCCCGCCGCGCTGACGCCACCGATCTACATTCGCAACGGCTACAACCTGTCGAAATGGGTCGGCGAGCGCATCCTCGAACGAGCGCGGGAACGCGGCGTACGGGTCAATCTGTATCGCCCCGGCAACATCAGTTTCAACAGCTTGAGCGGCGTTTGTCAGCCGCACAAAAACCGCTTGATGCTGATGCTCAAAGGCTCGATCCAGCTCGGCCAGGTACCAGCCTTCGCGCTGAATTTCGACCTGATGCCAGTGGACTTTCTCGCCCGTTTCATTGCCTTCCACGCCAGCCGTTATTCGCCGGAACGTGCGGTGTTCAACCTGCATAACCCCGAACCATTGAGCTGGGACGCCTACGTTGCTTCGTTCCGCGAAACCGGCAGCGAGTTCGCGTTGGTCAGCGTCGCTGACTGGCAACAGCAACTGGGCCGGGTTGACGCCGACAACGCGCTGTTCGGCGTGCTCGGCTTCTACCTCAACGGCTTTGAGGAAGACATCGGCGACATCTCCCTGATCGGCCACGCCAACGCTGAAGCCGGCGTCCAGCAGATGGGCGCGCATTACCCACAGAAATCCCCGGCGCTGCTGCGTCGTGGCTGCGACTACCTGAAAGAAATCAACTTCATCTGATCCATCAAAAAGGAGCAACACCATGAGCAATTTGCAACCGGACACCCTGATCAAAAACCCGCATGGCTGCCACGTTGTGTCTTCGGTAGAAGTGCCGGCAGACGCGACGCAGGTCTGGGCGGTGGTCGGCGATTTCGGCGGATTCGACCGTTTCATTCCGGCGCTGTCGCACATCGAAACAATCGGCGAAGGCGTGTCCTCGCTGCGCAAGAAATGCTTCAAGGATGGCAACGTGGTGGTTGAACAACTCAACTCCCGCGATGAGCACACGCGGAGCATGACCTGGACGACGATTTACAACACGTTGGGGGTGGCGAATCTGTGGGCGGCGATGAATGTCGAATCGCTGGGCGCGGGTAAGTCTCGGGCGACGTGGACGATCATTGCCGAGCCTGCTTCGGGGGGTGAAGAGGCGTTGCCGGGGTTCAAGGAGTTTGTGCAGGGGTTTGCGGATGATGCGATGGGGAATGTGCTGAGGCTGTTTGTTTAAGGCTTCGGCTTTGCGGTGATTGCACCACCGCTTTCGCGAGCAGGCTCGCTCCCACAGGGTATCGGGTGTTCACACATGTTGTGTTCAACCAAAAATCCTGTGGGAGCGAGCCTGCTCGCGAAGAACGATAACGCGGTCTGCAATCTGAAAAATCAGATTTTGAAGCTGTCGACCAATTGCTTCAGGCGATTGGCCTGCTGCGACAACGCATCACAATCCTTCAACGTTTCATTGAGGTTGGCCACGCTCTGCTGGTTCAGCAGGTTGATCTGGTTAACATCGACGTTGAGGGTTTCCACCACGGCGGTCTGCTCTTCGGTCGCCGCTGCCACCGACTGGTTCATCCCGTCGATTTCACCGATGCGCTGAGTCACGCTGACCAGACGCAAACCGGCCTGGTTGGCCACTTCCACGCTCTGCTCGCTGGACGCCTGACTGGCGTTCATCGTAGTCACCGCTTCACGCGAACCGATCTGCAGCGAGGTAATCATCTTGTGGATCTCTTCCGCCGACTCCTGGGTGCGATGGGCGAGGTTACGCACCTCATCCGCCACCACCGCAAAACCACGTCCGGCTTCACCGGCACGCGCCGCTTCAATCGCGGCGTTGAGCGCCAACAGGTTGGTCTGCTGCGAGATGCCTTTGATCACATCGAGGATGTGGCCGATGTTGTCGGTGCTGGCGTTCAGGGTTTCGATCTGCGTGCACGACAAGCTGATCTTCTGCGACAACTCGGTCATCGCCAGGATCGTCTGCTCGACCACCTGACGCCCGTCATCGGCCTGCTCGCTGGCGCCGCTGGCGTGTTGCGAAGCATCGGCGGCGTTGCGGGCGATTTCCTGAGTGGCGGCGCCCAACTCGTTGATCGCGGCAGCCACGCTGTTGGTGCGCGCGCTTTGTTCATCGGAGCCGACGATCGAGGCGTTGGACGACGCCATCACCCGTTGCGACAAGTCATGCACATGACGGGTTGCCGACGACACTTCGGAAATCGACGCATGAATTCGTTCAACGAACTGGTTGAACGCGCTGCCCAATTCACCGAACTCGTCTTTGCTCTCGACCACCAGACGACGGGTCAGGTCGCCCTCGCCCTGAGCGATGTCCTGCATCGCACGGCCCATGGTGGTCAGCGGACGCATCAACACATTGATCAACAGGCTCAGCAGCAAGGCAATCGCGGCCACGGCGACAAACATGGCGATCAGTGCCGAGGTGCGGAATTGGCTGAGTGCAGCGTAGGCCTTGTCGCGATCGATCGACAGACCGATGTACCACTGCGCATTCGGCAGGTCGCTGACCGGGGTGAACGACAGAATGCGTTCCTGGCCATTGAGCACGACGTTCTGGTTGCCCTTCTCGATGCGTACGCTGGTGTTCGGATAGATGTCTTTCAGGTTTTTCATGACCTGGTCTTTGTCCGGGCTGACGATCACCTGACCGTCGGCGCTGACCAGAAACGCATGGCCGAGGCCACCGAAGTCCACCGAGTTGATGATCTTCACCAGGGTTTCCAGGCTCAGGTCACCACCGACCACACCGAGCAGCTCGCCGTTCTTTTTCACCGGCATGGCGATGGTCACTACCAGGCCACCGACAGCGGCCATGTACGGCGGCGTCAGCATGGTTTTGTCGGCGACAACCGCTTGCTTGTACCAAGGACGCTGACGCGGGTCATAGCCGTCCGGCATCTTCGCGTCAGGGCGCTGGGTGAACACACCGTTGGCCTGACCGACGTAGGTGAACTGGAAGTTCGAAGTGAACGCTGGTTGATCGACCAGACCCGGGAAGTCCGCGTCCTTACCCTGATGGGCAACGTTCTGCGCGAGGTTTTCCAGCACCAGAATCCGCCCGCTCATCCAGTTCTGCACGCTGCTGGCGGTCAGATCACCGGCCTGCTGCACAGAGGACTGGAGGTTCTGGCGAATGGTGTTTCGCTGCAGATAATCGTTGTAGAGGGTGAACAGCGCGAACGCCAGGACCACGACGCCCGAGGCGGCCAACAGGATTTTATGGCTGAACTTGAGATTCATTTCATGGGACTTCTTATGCGAAAAGTGGGGATGCGTTCCGGATGCAACATTCCATGTACAGCGCAGGCAGCGTTCTTCAGGCTGCTCTACTTTGGTGCACGCATGTCTCACCAGTCTGTCGGCACGTGTCGGAGAAATCTTAGGGCTGAGCGGGAAATGGATGGCATTTCTGAAGGATTCCCGCCGAACGGCGTGCCAGAGCGTTCGCCGGTATGTTTTTTAGGGGCAATGCTCGAGTGACAGTTGCAAATTTCATAACCCTTGATGACAATGCGAGTAATTATCATTTGTGACGTTCGCGTTCATGTCCTCACCTGAGTTTGCAGTACAGGCGCTTTACAGTAGTCATCACGGCTGGCTTAACGCTTGGCTGCGTGCACGGCTGGGCAATGCGGCGGATGCAGCCGATCTGGCTCAGGACACCTTCGTCCGCCTGCTGCAACGCACCGAACGTCTCGAACTCAAAGCGCCTCGCGCCTTCCTGCGCACGATTGCGCGTGGGCTGGTGATCGATCATTGGCGCCGCGAAGAAATCGAACGCGCCTATCTGGAAACCATCGCCCATTTACCCGAAGCCGACACACCGAGTGCCGAAGCCCGGGCGCTGGTGATCGAACTGCTGGAGAGCATTGCGCGGATGCTTGAAGGACTGAAGCCGAAAGTGCGTCAGGCGTTTCTGTTGGCGCAGTGCGAAGGGTTGACCCACAAGCAGATCGCCGAACAGATGGGCCTGTCGTTACGTTCGGTTGAACGTTATGTCGCCGATGCGCTGTATCACTGCTATGTGTTGCGGTACGAAAGCTGATGCCTGTGGATAATCTTTCTCTGAGCCGCCGCACCGAGCCGCAGCAACAGGTGGTCAAGCAGGCCATTCACTGGCTGTTGCGACTGCGCAACAATCACGGTAATCCGCGTCTGAACCGCCAGTGTGAACAGTGGCGCGCCGAACACCATGAACATGAATTGGCCTGGCAGCGGGTGCAGTCGCTGCAAGCCGAACTGAGCAACAACCTGCGCGCAGTACCCGGTGCGCAAGTGGCGTTCAACACCCTTGAAAACAGTGCGCAGGGTTTGGGCCGGCGACAGGCGTTGAAGCTATTGTCTGGCGCATTGCTGATGGGTTCCGCCGCCTGGCTGGCCAAGGACAATGCCGCGTGGCAGCAATGGAGTGCCGATTACGCCACCGCGACGGGCGAGCGGCGCGGCTTCCAGTTGCCGGACGGTACCCGGATCGAGTTGAACACTGCCAGCGCGGTGGATCTGGATTACACGGCGCAACAGCGCCTGATCAAGCTGACTCGCGGTGAAGTCATCGTCACGTGTGGTGGCGCCGACGAGGGCGCGCCGACTGATCGGCCGCTGCGGGTACAAAACCGTCACGGCACTTATGAGCCGGTCCATGCCCGATTCATCCTGCGTCAGGACAATGATTGCACACGGCTCAGCGTCACCCAGGGCCAGGTGGCCATCCACTCCGGCGGCACTTCGGTAGAAGCACTCGCCGGGCAGAGTTATCTGATCGACCGCCATCAGGTACGCCCGGCCCCGACGCTGGACATGGATGCTGGCGCCTGGATCGATGGCTTGATCGTCACACGCAATATGCGTCTGGGCGACTTTCTCGCGGAAGTCGCGCGTTATCGGCAGGGCTTCCTGAACTGTGCGCCGCAAGTGGCGGAGCTGCGTCTGTCCGGCGTATTCCGTCTGGAAGACACCGACAAACTGCTGGCGATTCTGCCGCAGACGTTGCCGGTGCAATTGCGCTATCGCACGCGTTGGTGGGTGACCCTGGAACGTGCGGTCTGAAATTTTTTGGCGGGTTTTTGCAGCAAGTCCGGCTTGGTCAGTAAGCACTTCAACTCAGCCTTCGCGACTGCCTACGGAAACCTACAATGACTGTCCGCGCCACCTGTAAGAACTCTCCGAATTTCACTGCCGAATCGGGACTGCTGCACCACGCCATCAGGGCTGCGCTGTTTTCGACGGCACTGGGCGTTGTTGTGATGCCTGCTATAAGCATGGCGGCGACTCCCGCTGGCAGTGAAGTCAACCACCGCTACAGCGTTGCTGCGGGCCCTCTCGGTGAGGCGCTGAATCAGTTTGCCCGTCAGGCTGGCATCACGTTGTCGATGACGCCGCAGCAAACTCAGGGACTGCAATCGCCAGGTGTACAGGGTGAGTACTCGACCGATCAGGCGCTGAGCCATTTGCTCGGCGGTTCGGGTCTGGATGCGGTCAGCCAGGACGGCAGCAGCTACGTCCTGCGTCCGCTCGCTGAAACCGAAGCACTGGCCCTGCCGACCACCGACATTAAAGGCTTCGCCCTCGGCAACGCATTGGGCAGCATGGATGGCTACAACGCCACTCACAGCCAGATCGCCACCAAGACCAGTACCGCGTTGCTGGAAACTTCGCAAAGCCTGTCTGTAGTCACTCGCGAGCAAATGGACGATCAGGGTTCGCAGACTGTCTCGCAAGCGATGCGCTACACCCCGGGCGTGCTGACCAATCCGTACGGCGCGACTCATCGCTATGACTACGTGGCAATGCGCGGCTTCAACGACGGCTCGGTGGACAACATCTACCTTGACGGCCTCAAGTCGATGGGCGACAGCGGCACTTACAGCACCATGCAAGTCGACCCATATTTCCTTGAGCGCGTGGACATTCTCAAGGGACCCTCGTCGGTGCTGTACGGTCGCAGTTCGCCAGGTGGTCTGGTGGCGCTGACCAGCAAGAAACCGCTGTACGAGGCTTACCACCAGGTTCAAGCGACGGTCGGCACACAAGGTCAGCGCGGGGTCGGTTTTGACTTCAGCGGTCCAGTCGATGACGACAAGCGTATTGCCTATCGTCTGACCGGCTTAACGGATCAGTCCGACACACAGTTCGACCACAACAAGGAAAAGCGCTTCGCCCTGGCACCAACGCTGAGTATCGATTTCAGTGAAGACACTTCGCTGACCCTGCAGGCTTATCTGCAACACGATCCGGACGGTGGCTACCACGGCGGAGTGCCGGCCGAAGGCACGATCCATCAGCGCAATGGCAACCGCATCTCGCCACACTTCTTCGAAGGTGAGCCGGGCATCGATGGTTACTCGCGTGATCAGCAATCGTTCGGTTATCAATTCGAACATCGCTTCAACGATATCTTCACCGCACGGCAGAACTTCCGCTACCTCGACTCCAAAGTGAACATGGATCAGGTCTACGCCTATGGCTGGACCTCGCCGACCAGCAACGAGCTGAACCGCTACTACACCGGCGGAGATGAGCGTCTGCATGCGTTTATCGTCGATAACATGCTCCAGGCTGAATTTTTCACCGGCGCGACCAAACACACTGTGCTGATGGGCGCGGATTATCAGCGGCGTAAAACCGTGGTCGACTGGACCAGCGGCGGTCTTGCAGCGATCAATGCGTTCGATCCGGTGTACGGCAATTCGGCGATCGACATGTATGGCGAGACCAGTTACCTGCGCCGTCTGGAACAGACCGGGGTTTATCTGCAAGACCTGATCGAGATGGACAAATGGCGTTTCTCGCTGGGCTTGCGTCAGGACTGGGTCGAGACGTCGGACGAAAACCGTATCGCTGAGGCCGGACGTCCGGTTGGCACAGAGATCAATGATCGCCGCACCAAACTCACCGGCCGTGCCGGCGCGCTGTACCTGTTCGATAACGGTTTGGCGCCCTACATCAGCTACTCCGAATCGTTTAACCCTAACTCCTACGCCGACAGCGCCGGTAACCCGCTGGCTCCTACCGACGGAACACAATGGGAAGTCGGCTTGAAGTATCAGCCACCGGGTACTGACAACCTGTTCACCGCGTCGCTGTTCCGCATCGATCAGGAAAACCTGGCAACCAAACTGCCGCAGGAAAACTTCTATCGCGCGGTCGGTGCTGTGCGCTCCCAAGGTCTTGAGCTGGAAGCGCACATGCAGTTGACCGATAACCTCAAAGTCCTCGGCAGCTACACCTTCACTGATATCGAATACTCGAAGTCGATGGTCAGTACGTTGAGCACCCCGACCGACGTGATCGAGAACAAGGGCAACTCACCAACGCAGGCGCCACGTCATATGGCGTCGTTGTGGGCGGACTACAAGTTCGACAGCGCGGCACTCGATGGTCTGCGACTCGGCGGCGGCATGCGTTATGTCGGCTACAGTTGGGCGGATGCGGAAAACACCCTGAAGGTGCCCTCCTACACATTATTCGATGCCTCGATTGGTTATGACTTGGGCAAAGTTGGCTTGAAGGGCGTTGATGTGCGTCTGAATGCGAACAATCTGACCAACGAGTCCTACGTCGCCTCCTGCGCCAGTCTGAACTTCTGCTACATGGGCGAAGAGCGCAACGTCGCGGCGACGGTCAGCTACCAGTTCTAAGCCTTTTGTCCTGTGCATAAAAAAGCCAGCCCCTGAATGTTCAGGGGCTGGCTTTGTCGTTTCTATGGGGAAATTCTCATGCGCGCGTTTCTGGTGTTGTTGCACCGCTATATCGGCTTGGCCACCGCAATTTTCTTGCTACTCGCCGGCGTGACCGGGAGCATTCTCGCGTTCAATCATGAGTTGGATGAATGGTTGAATCCGCAGTTTTACGCGGCGTCTGCACAGGGTTCGCGCCTGCCACCGGGCGAGTTGGTTGATGCGGTGCAATCTGCACATCCGAAGTTGCAAGTCTGGTACATGGAGTACCCGAGTGAAGCTGGACACACTGCGTTGCTTGCAATGGTACCGCGTAATGATCCGTCAACCGGCAAGCCGTTCGATGAACGTAATCAGGTGTTTTATCTGGACCCGGTGAGTGCTGAACAAAAGGGTCAGCGGTACTGGGGTGAGTGCTGTTTTCAGCGGGAGAACTTTGTCCCTTTCATTCTCGAGTTTCATTACAACCTGACATTGCCGGGTAACTGGGGATTATTGCTGATGGGGTTGGTTGCGATTGCCTGGGTGATCGATTGCTTCGTTGCGCTATGGCTGACATTGCCGCGAGGAAAGCCGTTCTGGAAGAAGTGGTCGAAAGCCTGGAAAGTGAAGGGTGGGCATGCCTATCGGCTGAATTTCGACCTGCATCGCGCAGGAGGATTGTGGTTGTGGTTGTTGCTGCTGCCAATCGCCGTCAGCAGCGTGGCCATGAACTTGCCGAGTCAGGTGTTCAAGCCTGCGGTGTCGTTGTTTTCGCCAATTGAGCCGAGCGTCTACGAAGCCAGAGGGCGAATGCCCACCTCAGAGTTGGGGGTGACGAAATTGAGCTATCAAAAGGCATATGAGAGGGCGTTGCAGGAGGGGAAAAGGTTAGGACTGACGGCGGCAATCGGGGAGTTGTATTACAGCTTTGAGTACAACTTCTACGGCGCAGGATTTGGACAGCACGACACCGAAGCCCATGGCAAATCCTGGTTGTTCTTTCATGGTACGGACGGGCGCTTGTTAGGGCAGGAGATTGCAGGACAGGGGACGCTGGGAGAGCAGTTTTATCGGTTGCAGCTACCGATACATGGAGGACGGATCATTGGAGTTACAGGTCAGGTAATGATCGCGTTGCTAGGTATTTTGATTGCAGGCTTATCGGGGACTGGCGTCTACATCTGGTGGCGCAAATGGCAGGCTCGACGTATCAGCAAAGTACGTAAAGCTGTTTGATCATTGGTTTTGCAGGCCCTGAAATGACAAAACCCCTGTCTGCGTTAGCAGACAGGGGTTTCGGAATTCAATCTTGACGATGACCTACTCTCACATGGGGAAACCCCACACTACCATCGGCGATGCATCGTTTCACTTCTGAGTTCGGGATGGGATCAGGTGGTTCCAACGCTCTATGGTCGTCAAGAAATTCTGTATCTGGCCCGTCAACACGGTAACAAGCCAGCAAAAACGGATGTTTCTACTAAAACAAAACCCCAACTGCTTTCGCAATTGGGGTTTCGGAATTTAATCTTGACGATGACCTACTCTCACATGGGGAAACCCCACACTACCATCGGCGATGCATCGTTTCACTGCTGAGTTCGGGATGGGATCAGGTGGTTCCAACGCTCTATGGTCGTCAAGAAATTCGGGTACTGAGTCGTGGCCAAGTGGCCTCGCTTCAGCAAATTGGGTAAGTGATGGCTTTCGGTGTTTTGTGCTGCTTTTTTAAGTGCAGTCGAACTTTCGGTTCGTTTCGTCTTCACACACCGCAATCTGGTGCCTTTTCAGGTCAGCAAATTGCTTGGGTGTTATATGGTCAAGCCTCACGGGCAATTAGTATTGGTTAGCTCAACGCCTCACAGCGCTTACACACCCAACCTATCAACGTCGTAGTCTTCGACGGCCCTTCAGGGAACTCAAGGTTCCAGTGAGATCTCATCTTGAGGCAAGTTTCCCGCTTAGATGCTTTCAGCGGTTATCTTTCCCGAACATAGCTACCCGGCAATGCCACTGGCGTGACAACCGGAACACCAGAGGTTCGTCCACTCCGGTCCTCTCGTACTAGGAGCAGCCCCTCTCAAATCTCAAACGTCCACGGCAGATAGGGACCGAACTGTCTCACGACGTTCTAAACCCAGCTCGCGTACCACTTTAAATGGCGAACAGCCATACCCTTGGGACCGGCTTCAGCCCCAGGATGTGATGAGCCGACATCGAGGTGCCAAACACCGCCGTCGATATGAACTCTTGGGCGGTATCAGCCTGTTATCCCCGGAGTACCTTTTATCCGTTGAGCGATGGCCCTTCCATACAGAACCACCGGATCACTAAGACCTACTTTCGTACCTGCTCGACGTGTCTGTCTCGCAGTCAAGCGCGCTTTTGCCTTTATACTCTACGACCGATTTCCGACCGGTCTGAGCGCACCTTCGTACTCCTCCGTTACTCTTTAGGAGGAGACCGCCCCAGTCAAACTACCCACCATACACTGTCCTCGATCCGGATAACGGACCTGAGTTAGAACCTCAAAGTTGCCAGGGTGGTATTTCAAGGATGGCTCCACGCGAACTGGCGTCCACGCTTCAAAGCCTCCCACCTATCCTACACAAGCAAATTCAAAGTCCAGTGCAAAGCTATAGTAAAGGTTCACGGGGTCTTTCCGTCTAGCCGCGGATACACTGCATCTTCACAGCGATTTCAATTTCACTGAGTCTCGGGTGGAGACAGCGCCGCCATCGTTACGCCATTCGTGCAGGTCGGAACTTACCCGACAAGGAATTTCGCTACCTTAGGACCGTTATAGTTACGGCCGCCGTTTACCGGGGCTTCGATCAAGAGCTTCGCGTTAGCTAACCCCATCAATTAACCTTCCGGCACCGGGCAGGCGTCACACCCTATACGTCCACTTTCGTGTTTGCAGAGTGCTGTGTTTTTAATAAACAGTCGCAGCGGCCTGGTATCTTCGACCGGCATGAGCTTACGGAGCAAGTCCTTCACCCTCACCGGCGCACCTTCTCCCGAAGTTACGGTGCCATTTTGCCTAGTTCCTTCACCCGAGTTCTCTCAAGCGCCTTGGTATTCTCTACCCAACCACCTGTGTCGGTTTGGGGTACGGTTCCTGGTTACCTGAAGCTTAGAAGCTTTTCTTGGAAGCATGGCATCAACCACTTCGTCACCCAAAGGGTAACTCGTCATCAGCTCTCGGCCTTAAGATCCCGGATTTACCTAAGATCTCAGCCTACCACCTTAAACTTGGACAACCAACGCCAAGCTGGCCTAGCCTTCTCCGTCCCTCCATCGCAATAACCAGAAGTACAGGAATATTAACCTGTTTTCCATCGACTACGCTTTTCAGCCTCGCCTTAGGGACCGACTAACCCTGCGTCGATTAACGTTGCGCAGGAAACCTTGGTCTTTCGGCGTGGGTGTTTTTCACACCCATTGTCGTTACTCATGTCAGCATTCGCACTTCTGATACCTCCAGCAAGCTTCTCAACTCACCTTCACAGGCTTACAGAACGCTCCTCTACCGCATCACCCGAAGGTGATACCCGTAGCTTCGGTGTATGGTTTGAGCCCCGTTACATCTTCCGCGCAGGCCGACTCGACTAGTGAGCTATTACGCTTTCTTTAAAGGGTGGCTGCTTCTAAGCCAACCTCCTAGCTGTCTAAGCCTTCCCACATCGTTTCCCACTTAACCATAACTTTGGGACCTTAGCTGACGGTCTGGGTTGTTTCCCTTTTCACGACGGACGTTAGCACCCGCCGTGTGTCTCCCATGCTCGGCACTTGTAGGTATTCGGAGTTTGCATCGGTTTGGTAAGTCGGGATGACCCCCTAGCCGAAACAGTGCTCTACCCCCTACAGTGATACATGAGGCGCTACCTAAATAGCTTTCGAGGAGAACCAGCTATCTCCGAGCTTGATTAGCCTTTCACTCCGATCCACAGGTCATCCGCTAACTTTTCAACGGTAGTCGGTTCGGTCCTCCAGTTAGTGTTACCCAACCTTCAACCTGCCCATGGATAGATCGCCCGGTTTCGG